>CAJTVY010000004.1 GCA_910579925.1 uncultured Dorea sp. | reverse complement strand
CCTATGACCCTCTGCTTGTAAGGCAGATGCTCTCCCAGCTGAGCTAAGATCCCTTTTCTCTGCAAGTCCCTATCTCGAACCTGCTTCGTTATTATACTATTATATATCACATTTTGTCAACACATTTTTACAATTTTTTCATAAAAATTTTTGGACCCTATTATTCATATTTTCATGGCAAATTTCTGGGAAAAGTGCTATAATAGCCTGGCATAAAATTATTAAAAAATAATAAAGGAGCCATAACGATCATGGAAAAGATTACAAGTTTTACCATAGACCATCTGCGGCTGGTTCCGGGACTCTATGTTTCCCGCATCGACCAGGCAGGGGGTCATCCCATTACTACCTTCGATATCCGTATGACAAGCCCCAACGATGAGCCGGTCATGAATACCGCCGAGATGCATACCATTGAACATCTGGCAGCTACGTTTCTTCGCAACCATGACGACTTTGGTGACAGAATCATTTACTTCGGGCCAATGGGCTGCAGGACAGGCTTCTATCTGCTGCTCTCTGGGGAATATACTTCTAAAGATATCCTGCCGCTGATGACCGAGATGTTCACCTTCATCGCCGGTTTCGAAGGCGATGTTCCAGGCGCCTGTGCGAAAGACTGTGGAAATTATCTGGATATGAATCTTCCCATGGCAAGATATCTCGCACGCAAATATCTGAAAGAAGTTCTTACAGACATCACCGACACACAGTTAATGTATCCTGCATAGGTATCATTCGTACGGCTGTTTTTATACCTGGAACAGATTTTCCCTGTATAAAAACAGCCGGTTTCTATCATTCCTCACATATAATCTGACACATTCTCATAGCTTCCAGGGCCTTCCTGTGACTTTCCGGCGTTACTCCGGCGCAGCAGGAAGCATCGACAATAACAGGTATTTCCGGAACGAAAGCTTTTGCGATCATAGCGTTTGAAATCACACAGATGTCCGTACAGAGCCCTACAAATGTAACAGACTCCATTTTGCCGTCCATGGCTCGCAATCTGCCTTCTTCAAACATCCCCCTCAACATCGTTCCCAGCTTCGTACTCCCAAATGTAGGCTTATCAATCGGCTCTTCTTTCCGAAGAGCCTCAATCTCCGGATGCAGTTCCCATCCTCGGGTTCCTTTGACACAGTGGACAACCGGAAGGTTCTTTCCCTCCTGTGTATCCAGATAATTTTCCTCATGAGTGTCTCTGGTATACAGTACCTCTCCGTCAAAGCCGCGGATTTTCTCTGCCACCTTCGGCACAATTGCCGCTGCCTCTTTTGTTCCTAATGCTCCGTCAATGAAATCGTTCTGCATATCTACTACGACCAAAACTTTCATCTTCTCATTCTCCTCTTAAACTCATACTCCTTAAGAATTATTCCATATTCCCCGGAAATCTCGGAATTCCATCGAATCCTGCCTTAAGTTCCTCATCCGTAGGGATGTAATCTCTCATCTCGCCATTATGGAACTTCTCATAAGCCATCATGTCAAAATACCCCGTACCGGTAAGTCCGAATACAATCGTCTTTTCTTCTCCGCTCTCCTTACACTTCATTGCCTCGTCAATCGCAACCTTGATCGCATGACTACTCTCCGGCGCCGGAAGAATCCCTTCTACCCTTGCAAACTTCTCAGCCGCCTCAAACACAGCCGTCTGCTCCACAGATCTTGCCTCCATATAACCGTCCGCATAAAGCTGTGAAAGAACGGAACTCATACCGTGATAGCGAAGTCCGCCCGCATGGTTTGCTGAAGGAATAAACCCGCTTCCCAGGGTATACATCTTCGCCAGCGGACACACCATACCCGTATCACAGTAGTCATAGGCATACACGCCTCTGGTCAGACTCGGACAAGAAGCCGGTTCTACTGCGATGAAATGATAATCCTTCTCTCCCCTTAGTTTCTCGCCCATAAACGGGGCGATCAGCCCGCCAAGGTTTGAGCCGCCTCCTGCGCAGCCGATGATGATATCCGGCGTAATTCCGTACTTATCCAGTGCGCTCTTGGTCTCCATACCGATAATTGACTGATGCAGCATTACCTGATTCAGAACACTGCCAAGCACATACCGGTAACCTTCACTTCCAACTGCTACCTCTACCGCCTCTGAGATGGCGCATCCCAGACTTCCCGATGTACCCGGATGTTCTGCCAGGATCTTCCTGCCGACTTCCGTCTCCATTGACGGCGACGGCGTAACGCCTGCCCCATAGGTACGCATAACCTCACGGCGGAACGGTTTCTGCTCATAAGAACATTTTACCATGAACACCTTACAGTCCAGTCCCAGATAAGAACACGCCATGGAAAGCGCCGTCCCCCACTGTCCTGCCCCCGTCTCGGTAGTCACTCCCTTAAGCCCCTGCTTCCTGGCATAATAAGCCTGTGCAATCGCAGAATTCAGCTTATGGCTTCCGCTGGTATTATTTCCTTCAAACTTATAATAAATCTTCGCCGGCGTCTTAAGCTTCTCTTCCAGGCAGTATGCCCGCACAAGGGGCGCCGGACGATACATTCTGTAGAAGTCTGTAATCTCCCGAGGGATATCAATATAGCGGCTGTCATTGTCCAGCTCCTGCCGAACCAGTTCTTCACAGAACACGCCGGAAAGTTCTTCTGCCGTCATGGGCTTCAAGGTTCCTGGATTCAGAAGGGGAGCCGGCTTATTCTTCATGTCTGCGCGTACATTATACCACTGTTTCGGCATCTCGCTCTCTTCCAGATAGATTTTGTAAGGGATTTTCTGTTCACTCATTATCATATTCTCCTTTCCTGAAGTGCGGCGGGACAGGGTAGAACTAAGTTTCCTATATCAAAAAAATACCCTCATCCCACACAATAAATAACTGCTGGGACAAGAGTAATATTATCATAAACTCCTGCGGTGCCACCCGGCTTGGTATACGTTGTATACCCTCTCATGCATACCATCATATGCGTACTTTGATAACGGAGTACCCTCTCCGGCTTACTTACTGTCATCCCAAAGGAACGCTTCAGTTCGCCCTCGGAAGTCCATTCCCGTCAGTTCTTACCTACTGCATTCCACCATCCGCAGCTCTCTGTTAAGCAGATTTCTAACAGTACTCACTCTTCCTCATCGGTTTAATGAAACTTTACCACGGCAGCCTGCCGATGTCAAGAACTTTTTGACTATTAAGCCAGCTTTGCTTTCGCTGTATCTGCAAGAGCTGTAAATCCGGCTGCATCATTCACTGCCAGCTCTGCCAGCATCTTCCTGTTTATATCCACGTTCGCAAGCTTCAGCCCATGCATGAATCTGCTGTAGGATAATCCATTCAGCCTTGCCGCCGCATTAATACGTGCGATCCATAACTGACGCATCTGACGCTTGCGCTGCTTTCTTCCTGCATAGGAAGATGTAAGAGCTCTCATGACAGACTGCTTTGCAACCCTGTACTGCTTAGAACGTGCTCCCCTGTATCCTTTTGCTAATTTTAAAACTCTGTTATGCTTCTTTCTAGCGTTCATTCCGCCTTTAATTCTTGCCATGTCTTGTTTCCTCCTTCAATACTTTGATCCGCTCTTTACAGATACGGTAATACCTTCTTCATGTTCTTTACATTCGTTTCATCAGTAATGATTGATTTTCTAAGATTTCTCTTTCTCTTTGCAGACTTCTTAGTTAAGATATGGCTCTTATACGCTTTATTTCTTTTTAACTTTCCTGTACCTGTCTTTTTGAAGCGCTTTGCAGCTGCTCTATTTGTCTTGATCTTTGGCATGATTTAATTCCTCCTTGATTTGTAAATATATTTTTAACGTTTTTCAGTTAAAACCATACTCATACTTCGGCCTTCCAGCTTCGGCTGCTTCTCTACAACGGCAATATCCTTAAGAAGTTCCGCAAAATCATCCAGGATATGTCTGCTCTGCTGTACATGCGCCATCTCGCGGCCTCTGAAGCGCAGGGTAATCTTTACTTTATTACCTTTGGTGATAAACTTCTTCGCATTGTTAACCTTGGTATTCAGGTCATTGGTGTCAATATTGGGTGAAAGACGCACTTCCTTCACTTCAACGGTCTTCTGCTTCTTCTTCGCCTCTTTTTCTTTCCTTGCAAGTTCATATCTGTACTTTCCATAGTCAATAATCTTGCATACCGGCGGTTGAGCCTTTGGAGCGATCTTCACAAGATCTAATTCTGCTTCCTGAGCCAGTCTCATTGCCTCCTTGATCGGCATGATTCCCTTCTGCTCTCCATCTTCTCCAATTAATCTTACTTCCTTGTCTCTGATCTGCCCGTTAATCATTAAATCACTAATTGTCTTGCACCCCCATCATAAAAATGTAAATAAAATAAGTGAATAGCGTTCAGACTATCCACTTCATATCCGCACAACAAACCTATATTCATGATATTACAACAAAATATCAGAAATAAGCCTCTTAATACTCAATATCAAACCAGTAGTCACCCGATTGTGCTACGGTGAGAGTGGATACTCTACTTTCTTTTTGCTTCACATGTATATTAATCTAACACATCTGTTATTTTATGTCAATACCTGACTTTCAATTTTCAAAAAATATTCTCATCCTCCCAGAAGTTGCCGCAGAACCTTGATCTTCTCCCGCCCTACAGGAAGAATATCGTTCTCATACCCCTCCATCTTAATAGCAAAGCTGTTATTCTTCCACAGGAACAACTCTTTTACCTTATTAATATTCACCAGATAACTCTTCTGACTTCTATAGAAGCCCATCTCCCCAAGCTTCTTTTCGAATTCCCCTATGGTCTTCCCTTCAAAATAGTCGTTCTTTACAGTATGGATCATACAGCCCCGGTTATATGTCTCAATATAGACAATATTTCCTATCTCTTCAAAAATCGTCTTTCCTTCCGTGCTGATGGCAATTCTCCTCACGGCTTCCTGTGTTTTCCCCGCCTTCTTATGCCCGCACTTTTTCAACATCTTTTCCATCCTCTTTTTATCAAAAGGCTTTAGAATATAATCCTCTACCTCCAGTTCAAACGCCTTTACCGCATACTCCGAATAAGCCGTTACAAACACAATCTTCATATCCGGGCACATATTTTTAAGAGCGTTCACAAGAACAGTCCCGTTGATGTCTCCCAGGTCAATATCAAGAAAGAACAGGTCGTAATCCGCCTCACCCGCCATCTCAAGAGCCTTAGCCCCGCTGTCCCCCTCATCAATCAGAGCATCCGGAAGAAGCTCTGACAACTGATGTTTTAACTCGCTTCTTGCCGGCCTTTCGTCATCAATAACCGCAATCCTCATCTTCCCTTCCTCCTGTCCCACGCCCTTGCTTCCGTCCGCATACCTTACGTTTCTCAAAGTGAATTTTCCATAAAACGCAGTTCTACACAGGTTCCTTCCTCAGAACTGGTGATCTTAAGCCCGTTTTCCTCTCCATAGATACTCTTCATCCTCTTATGTACATTGCTAAGACCCACGCTGTTTCCCATGGCCTGTCCGCTCTTTAATTTCTTAAGAACATCGTCAGGCATTCCTCTCCCCTGATCCTGAATACATACCCTGTACCCTTCTGTCTCTTCTTCAGCCCGGATCGCAACAATCCGCTTCCCTTCCCGATTTATCCCATATCGCACTGCATTTTCCACAATGGGCTGAAGAATCAGAGTCGGAATCTCAAGCCCGGTCTCCTTAGGAACGTCATAAGTAACAATCAGATTCTCTTCAAATCTCGCCTTCTCAAGTTCCAGGTAATCCCGCACATGCTCCATCTCCTCCTCAAAAGGAACCATATACACCTCGCTGTTCAGATTATAGCGGAAATAACTGGCAAGAATGATCAGAAGTTCTCTTGCCCGGCCCGGGTTCTCCCGACAGACACAGGAAACCGTATTCAGCGCATTGAACAGAAAGTGAGGATTCACCTGAAACTGCAGAGCCTTGAACTCCGCCTTCTGCCGCATGTCCTTCTGCCGTTCCAGTTCCGAGAGCGCAAGCTGATAGGAACTTAAGTCTACCAGATGCTGATGAAGTTCCAGTTCACTCTGCCGGAAAACCCACTGCTTCTTCACCCACACGATCAGACACCCGGCAGCCTGGTCCCGTATCATGAACGGCGCCGCAACCAGAGAATATTCTTTCATCCACTCATACCAGGGACTGGTCACCGGAACCTGGGACATGGTGGCAAGCTTCCCGGATTCCATCACTTTTATACCGATGTCCGGCACCTTGTCCCCGGCATGAAAATTCTTCTCCGCTTCCTTCTGGCCGCAGGCAATAATCATGTTCCTGTCTGCGATGACGACTCCCGCCCAGTCCGTCTCTTCCAATATGATTTCGGCAAATTTCTCCATATTGTCCTGATCGCCGATTCCATTCAGAAGAAGTGGCAGACATTTCTTCGCAAGTCCCGATACCTGATGCAACTGCCGGCTCCGTTCAATGTCCTGCTGAATAAACACGTGGTTGAAACTGGATATAAAGATTAATATCCCGCTGGCATTAAGCAGAATCATAGGAAGCGAAATTTCAAGAATCGTATTCAACGCCATCTCAACCGGCACCGTAAACCGAAGCAGGCACACCATGTCGCACACCTCTGCAAAACAGGCAAGAAGAAACAGATCCTGGTATTTCCATTTTCCCCGCTGAAAATATGGATAAAAACCGCCTCCAAGAAGCCCGAACAACATAGTAGAAAAAGCCGAGGCCATGGCAAAGGCCCGAGGAGAGGAAAAAAGATATACATAGACAGCGCCGATCAGAGAGGCATACAGGCCAACGACAGGGCCTCCGAGAAGTCCCGCCGCCATGGCTCCGATCACCCGGGTATTCAGACTGTAAGAACCGATATCAATCCCTGTATACGTTGACAGAACCACCATCCCGCCAAAGACCACCGCCAGGAATGCCTGGCTTGTGAAGGTTCGCCGCTCCTGCAGGATCAGATTCTGGATCAGCCGGAATTTGGAAATCAGATTGGCAATCAGTACCAGCAGCGCAATATTTAAAATTAATTCAAATACCAGTCTGTTTTCCTGCATATTCTTCCTCCTCATATCCTTCTTTCACCTATTATATGATACCAGGATCAAAAGGTCAAAGCCTGTCCCACAAAAAAGAACCTCCGGCGGTATATTACAATCCCCGGAGGCCCTTCGGAACCATACGGCTCCTTGAGAGAGTTATGTATGTTCAAATAATGATCTGAAACCTTAATTATATGTAACGACCTTCTTTTCATTATAAACGTCGCGGTCCAGTTCGCCCAGTCTGCTTGCAACCAGCATTCCGACCATAACGTCCACATCCACGTTCATCAGTGTACGGAACATTCCCGCAAACCAGTCAATACCGATCAATACCGCAATACTCTCCAACGGCAGTCCCAGCGAAGACGCAAGGAACGTATATACGATCACAGAACCGCCTGGTACGGAGATCGTTCCCATACACATCAGACAGGACAGCAGGATTGCCATACCCATCTGGTAGACCGTCATCTGAATTCCAGTGGACTGCGCCATAAAGAAGATCGCCGCAACGTAGCACTGCGCGGCGCCGCAGCTATTCATAGACATGGTAATCGGCCCGGTAAAGTCGGCAACCTTACGGCTGATACCGAATTTCGTCACCGAATCTTCCATCTTCGTAGGAAGGCAGATCGCTCCCGAAGTCGTTGTTACCGCCATAATGGACATCTTGGCAAATTTCTTCGGCATCCTGGCTGGATTCACCTTACAAAGCGCTGCCGTAAACGGCCCGTATAATAAAAACTGGATTGCATCGCCAATCAGAAGCACGCCTAAGAACTTCATCATGGGGATGATTACCTTAAGCCCCGTAGAACCGGCTACATTTGCCAGGAGGCAGAAAATACCGATGGGCGCAATGTGCATAACAGTCTTAATAATATTTGTAATGATTGTATTAAGTCCGGTCACCCACTCTACCATATTGCGGTTTCCGCTCTGTTTCGTGTACGCGCCCATAGCCACGCCGAAAAACAGTGAGAATACGATACACGGAACCATTGCGCTCTCTGCCATAGAACCGATGATATTGGTCGGCACGAAGCCTAACAGCGTCTCCTGCAGAGAAGCAGATTCCACCGCTGCATTCGCCACATCCTCTGCACTGGCAATCTTGATTCCCACGCCCGGTTTAAACAGCATCGACAATACCACGCCGAATCCTGCGGAGATTACCGTAAATCCGATGATCCATTTAAAAGTATGGAACCCCATCTTTCCTACATCCTGTCCATCGCCGCTTCCTACCGCTGCGGCTACCGCAGACATAACCAGAAGTACCACCGACATCTGGATCAGCCGGATAAAAATGTCACCGATAAATTTCAGATTCGCCGCCCACGGCCCGATGATCGAACCGAACAGAATACCGCCCACCGTGGCAATCAGAATCTGTGTCGTAAGAGATATCGAAAATCCCTTTTTCTTTTCTTCCATTAATCATCCCTCGCTATTCTCTTTTTCTCGCTCATTTCCCAGGATGGCCATCTCTTTGATGAATTTATTTTACTTAATTTGTTAAAAGAATCAATAGTTCCTGTTTTAAATGTGATTTTTTCTGTATGAAAAGCTATTTTCCCTGTTTAAAGAGAAGTCAGAAAAATATTCTTGAAAATCTTGTTCGTTCATGTAATAATAGAGCATAATCTGTTTTTGGAATGAATAATGATTTGAGGAGGTTTTATATGAAAGACAGAAGTAATTTTTCTAACAAACTCGGGTTCGTTCTCGCAGCTGCAGGCTCGGCAGTCGGACTCGGGAATATCTGGAGGTTTCCTTATCTTGCCGCTCAGTACGGCGGCGGTACGTTCCTTCTGATCTATCTGATCCTTGCCGTCACCTTTGGTTTCACTCTGATGACTGCAGAGATTGCGCTTGGCCGCAAAACCGGTCTGAGCGCCATCGGCGCATTTCAGTCGCTGGATAAACGTTTTAACTTTCTGGGAATCCTGGCCGTCATCGTTCCGGTCATCATCTTCCCATACTATTCCGTCATCGGAGGATGGGTCGTGAAGTATTTTACCGTATTTATCAGCGGCGGCGCACAGAAAGCGGCGGGAGATACTTATTTCACAGACTTTATCGGCGGCACGTTCCAGCCGATCGGATGGTTTCTGGTATTCCTGGCATTTACGGCCATCGTTGTTCTGTGCGGCGTGGAAAAAGGAATCGAGAAGGTCAGTAAGATCATGATGCCGATCCTCGTTTTACTTACGCTCGTTATCTCGGTTTATGGCCTTACTCTGGACGGAGCGAAAGAAGGGCTTATCTACTACATCAAACCCCATATGGCAGACGTCTCAGTAAAGACGATCCTGGCGGCTATGGGACAGCTTTTCTACTCTATGTCCCTGGCAATGGGTATCATGATTACTTATGGCTCTTATATGAAAAAAACTGACAACCTGGAAAGTTCTGTCCGCCAGATCGAACTGTTTGATACAGGCATCGCATTTCTGGCCGGCCTGATGATTATTCCGGCAGTGTTTGCATTCTCCGGCGGCGACCGCTCTGCTCTGAACGCAGGTCCAGGGCTAATGTTCATGACCCTTCCGAAAGTATTCGCAAGTATGAAATTCGGCGGAGTCATCGGAACCATTTTCTTCATGCTGGTGTTCTTTGCCGCCCTTACGTCCGCAATCTCCCTGATGGAGACGATCGTGTCTGTATTTATGGACAGGTTTGGATGGAAACGTCGGTTTACCGGTATATTTGTAGCTATACTTGCACTGATCATGGGAATTCCGTCCTCGCTGGGATTCGGCCCTCTGGGATTCATTAGCTGGAACGGCATGTCTATCCTGGATATCATGGACTTTACAAGTAATAGTGTACTGATGCCGATTGTCGCACTCTTTACCTGTATCTTCGTAGGTTTCATTATCAAGCCAAAGGCCATTGCCGAAGAAGTGAAAGAAAGCGACGGGTCCTTTAAGGCAGAAGGTATGTTCAACATTATGATCAAATGGGTAGCTCCGCTTTTCTTAATCATCATCCTGATCAGTTCCGTTGCAAGCGGGCTTGGGCTGTTTAAACTGTAGTGCAGAATATTTATTCAGAAGGGAAGAAAAAGCCATGGGACTTAGAAAATGGAATGTATTCCTTGCAGTCGTTGATTCCGGAAGTTATACCAAAGCAGGTGAAGAACTGGGATATACACAGGCAGGAATCACACAGATGATGAAATCCCTCGAAAAAGAGGTCGGGTTCCCCCTGTTCCACAAAGGACACCAGGGGGTATCCCTCACCAGGGAGGGAATGGCGCTCCTTCCAGCCATCCGGTATCTCCTTTCCGCCAGCGAGTCTCTCAACCAGGAGATTTCTTTCCTTACCGGCACGCGGAAAGGAACGCTGAAGATCGGAACCTACACCAGTTGCTCCATCCACTGGATCCCCGGCATTATTCAGGCATTCCGGCAGGAATATCCGGGCATCCATTTTGACATCTCAGAAGGTAATGAATATGAACTTTCCTGCTGGATCCGCGACCACAAGGTTGACATTGCATTTACCAGCTACCAGAACAGTTCTTCCTATCATTTTATTCATCTGTATGACGACCCCATGCTTGCAGTAATGCCAAAAGGGCATCCTCTTGCGTTCTATGACGAGATACCTATTGAATTATTCGAAAGTTCCGCCTTCGTCGTATCTGATTATACCTATCTGAACGATGTCCACCGGATCCTCAAGACAGCAGGCGTAACGCCGGATATTAAGTACACGTCCCACAACGACTTCTCGATTCTGTCCATGGTGGAGCACAATCTGGGAATCAGCATCCTTCCGGCGCTGATCCTTCGGGGAAAGACAGGTAATTTTGAGGCCCGTCCCCTGAAACCATACGCCGTGCGCAGGCTGGGTATGGCCGTTGCCTCGGCCACGGACATGTCGCCTGCTATGAAAGTCTTTATTGAATATGCCAAAAGGTATCTGAAGGGCTGAAAAAAGCTATGGGCGGGAAGCTCTACCGCTTCCCGCCCATACAGAATACAGCCACCGTACCAGGTCCCGTATGGCTTCCGATCACTTTTCCGATCTGATTGATCAGAATATTATCTACCTTCATCTTTTCTCTTACCAGTTGAGCCACATACCTTGCATCCTCTTCGCAGTCTCCATGAGTGATCATGACGATATCATTCTGAAAGCCTTGGGACTGCGCTTTTGCCGTATCTACGATCTTATTCAGAGATTTCTTACGTCCCCGCTCTTTCCCGATAACCTGCAAGGCCCCCTGGTCGTCCATATGAAGCATGGGCTTGATCTTCACCATACCCCCAAGCACCGCCACAGTCCTGGAAATACGCCCTCCCCGGTAGAGATGCTCCAGATCGTCAATGGTCACATTATGGCAGATATGAAGCTTGTTATCCTCCACCCACTTCGCCGTCTCTTCTATGGAACAGCCTTCACTTTTACGCTTTAACGCATAATACAGAAGCAGCCCTTCCCCAAGACAGGCGCACAAAGAGTCAATCACCATGATCTTCTGATCCGGAAACTCCTCTGCCAGTTCCTTTGCCGCAAGCCGCATACTGTTGCACGTACCGCTCAAAGCAGAGGAAAACGCAAGATGCAGAATATCCTTTCCCTCCTTCAGAAAAGGTCTGAGCGCTTCCTTCGCCTCGCCCGGATTCACTTGAGAAGTCACCGCCATCTTCCCCTCTCTCAGTTTTTGAAAAAACTCCTTGGAAGACAGGCCGCTCATATCCTCGTAGGTCTCCCCGTCGATGGTATACTTAAGCGGAACCACCGGCACATTTCGCTTTGTCAGCCATTCTTTTGGCAGATCCACCGTACTGTTCACTGTTATAATATAATCCCTCAATATTTTATGCCTCCTTTGACGTCTTATTTTCATCCATACTGCGCAAAACTTTTTTCATCGTAAATGTAAATACGATCCCTGTGGTAACCACTGAGATGATATCCGCCACTGGTTCTGCCCGGTACACTCCCATGACTCCCATGAACCTTGGGAAAATGACTGCCAGCGGAATCAGCAGGAATACTTTTCTTAGAAGGGCAATAAAGAGAGAAACCTTCGCCTGCCCCAGTGCAAGAAAAGTGGACTGGCACGCAGACTGCAGCCCGAAGATGGTAATTCCCAGAAAATACACCGGCATCACCTGGCAGGTCAGTTCAATCAGTTTCTCATTGTTCGTAAATATTCCGGCATAGACTTCCGGCGCGAGTACTGCAATGCCGCCGAGAATCAGCGTTCCCAGAAGACCGGATACCACAAGCCTCATGAATGCGCCTTTCACCCGTTCCCTGTTTCCCGCTCCGTAACTGTAGCTGATCACCGGCTGAACCCCTTGTGCGATCCCCTGCACCGGAATCAGAATCAACTGCATGATACTGGTCATGATCGACATGGTTCCCACATACAGATCACCGCCGTAAACCTGCAGGCCAGAGTTCAGAGTAATGCTCACCATGCTTTCCGTACTCTGCATAATAAACGGTGAGATGCCAAGCCCGGCAATGCGCTTCACAATCTCAGACTTCAGTCTCATATTCTGCAGCTTTAATTTTATAACGCTCCGGCCCCTGGTCAGAAAGTGGATGACCCAGGCCGCGCTGACCGCCTGTGAGATCACTGTCGCAATGGCGGCTCCTCTCACCCCCAGCCCCAGAAGGAAGATCAGAACCGGATCCAGGATAATATTGAGCACAGCTCCGATCACAACCGACAACATGGCAGTCTGAGACTCTCCCTGCCCGCTGATAAATGTATTCAGCCCTATGGCAATCTGTACAAAGATGGTTCCCACAAGATAAATTCCGATATAGCTTTCAGCATAAGCGATCGTCACATCACTGGCGCCAAAGGCATACAGTACCGGTCTTTTGAATATGGTAAACCCAATTGTAAGTGCTACGGAAAACAACGCAATCATGCCCGCAGAATTCCCCAGAATCAGTTCTGCTTTCCGGTAATCCTGCCTGCCAAGTTCAATAGAGGCAAGGGGCGCGCCCCCCATCCCCGCAAAGGCGCTGAATGCGGAAATAAGCATAATAATAGGAAATGTAACCCCCACGCCTGTAAGGGCAACGTCCCCATATCCAGAAATATGCCCGATATAGATTCTGTCTACAATATTATACAGCACATTGATCAGCTGCGCCGCCACTGCCGGTACTGCCAGCGAAACCATCAGTTTTCCCAGGGGCGCAGTACCAAGCCTCTGACTGTCCATTTCTTTCTTCATATGTATCCCTTCTTTAAGTGAATTCATCATCACGTCCCCTATTCTAACATTTCCATATTTAAAAGGCAAGAATCTCATTTCAACGATATTCCTGCCTTTTGTTTTACACGGTTAAGGGACAGAATCAGTTTAACTTTACATTCAGATAATTTCTTCCCGATAAAGTCTTATTGAAACAGATACTCAGTACGATAATCAGCGTTCCGATTACGAATCCCCACCAGTTGAACAGAGCCGTCAGGATCAGCAGTTCCAGACGCATGAATTTCAGAGCATAGCCCAGTTCAAAATTGGGCTGCGTATAATTCGCCACAGATACAAAAGCCATATACAGCATGACTTCCGAGTTAAACCACCCGGACTGTACCGAGAATTCTCCCATGACCAGACCGGCAATGACACTTAAGGGCGTACTGAGCATGCTCGGCGTATTGAGCGCCGCAAGCCGCAGGCCGTCAATGGCAATCTCCAGAAGCAGAAGCTGAAAGATTAAAGGAATATTCACCGTATCCTTCACCGCCACAAAGGAAAACACCTCTGGAAGCCAGTTTAAGTTCTGCATAAACAGCAGAAACACCGGAGTCAGAAATACCGTCATCAGAGTAATCAACGCCCGCGCAACCTTTAGGTAGATATTGGTCAGCGTCGGGAAATAATAATCGTTAGCTTCCTCAATCATGTCAAATATAGAAGTCGGAAGTATCATTGCAGACGGGGAGTTGTCCACCAGAAGCACAATCTTCCCCTCTAAGAGACAGGCAGTCGCCGTGTCCGGCCTCTCGGTAAATTTGAATTTCGGAAACGGATTGAACCATTTCCGCTTATATAATTCCTCCGCAAGACTCTGCTGGTTCATACGCAGTGCATCCGTCTGAATACTATTGATACGGTCTGACACATTTTTCAGCAGTTCCGGATCCACCCGGTCGCTCATATAGCAGATTGCCACGTCCGTCCTTGAACTGTCGCCGATTTCCACCATCTTCATGACCAGATGCGGATCCCGGATCCGCCGCCTCATAAGCGCTGTATTAAATACGATGGTTTCCACAAATCCATCCCGGGAACCACGCAGAGATTTGTCCTTATCCGGCTCTTCCACACTTCTGGCCGGGTACGTCCTGCAGTCAATCGCAATACAGGACTCATATCCGTCAACAAACAGACAGGTGACCCCGGACAACAGATTCTTTAAGACCTGGTCGAAATCCACCAGAACTTCCACCTCCACAAAGGGGACACATTCTCTTGAAAAGCTGACGACATCCTTTGGCATATCTTCCTCTGTAACGCCAAAAAATGAATCTAAGATCTTCAGCATTGATTCATCGCTTGTAAATCCATTTATAAAATAAAGAGAGGCGCACCGCCCGCCAATCATAATATCCCGCTGAATAATGTCGAAACTCTCTTTCACCGGCAGCACATGGTTGAGCCAGGCAGCATTTTCTTCTCTTGAAGAAGTGATCTTTTTTACGTCTGACATAGCAATTCCTCCGCTTGTTTACTGAATCTTTAAAAGTATCCCCAAGGGCACACTATATACAGACTTATCATTCCCCAAACGCCAGAAAATATGCAGAAAACCGCCGCTATCAAAGCAGATTTCTGCACATTAAATCTCAGTTTTTCGATGTACTTCCAAACCCGCCGTTACGGGCCGTTGTCACACAGTCGTCAACCGTAATACCATATTCAACAAAAATTCCCTGCATAAAACCGCTGCCTGCTTCCACTCTGAGGGTTTTCTTCTCTTTGCTGTCGTTCGTGATCTTGGCAAAGATGTGTCCCTCGTTATCCGAATAGAAGTAGTCGCTGTCTATGATCCCTACCGTATTATTTAACTGAAGCCGGTATTTGAAGCCCAGCCCGCTTCTCGGATAACACTTTAATACCCAGTCCGGTTCCATCTCCACTCGGATTCCGGTGGGCACCTTTACAGTATCTCCCGGGTTCAATGTAAGTTCTGCAGGAGCAAAGAAATCATATCCCGCCGAACCGGCGGTGGCCCGTTCTGGCAGCCTGATCTCATCGTAGATTCTCTGAATCTCTGAATCCTCCTTCCTTCCAAATGAATCCTCATATCCTTCTTTGAACTGTTCATAACTTACTTTGTGAAATTTTGCAATCCTTCTTGCCATATCCATCCTCCTTTAATCTTTCACCACCGGAATCGGCGTATGATCCTTTGCATCCAGATTATGTATAAATATTTTCGTATCCCTGACCATAACGTTCGACAACAGCAGAACGGCAACCAGATTCGGAATCGCCATCAGCGCGTTCAATGTATCTGCGATCAGCCACACCAGATCAAGCGTGATCACCGGCGCAATCACAGCCACCGCAACGTAAAGAATCCGATAAGGAATCAGACCGGCCTTGCCTGAAAAATATTCCACGCATCGTTCTCCATAATAAGCCCATCCAAGAATCGTAGAATAGGCGAATGAAATGATGCCAAGGGTCAGTATGATAGGCCCAAGATAAGGAATCTGTCCAAATGCCAGTGTGGTAAGCTTCCCGCCGTTGTCGATGGTATCCGCATTAACGCCTGGATTCTTCATAATCGTTGTCACCAGTACAAGCCCCGTCATCAGACATACCACAACCGTATCCCAGAATGTACCCGTAGACGATACAAGGGCCTGGCGCACCGGATTCCTTGTCTGTGCCGCCGCTGCCGCAATAGGCGCCGAGCCAAGGCCGGACTCATTGGAAAACAGTCCTCTGGCCACGCCGTACCGGATCGCCATGCGAATGCCATTTCCCACAAGACCGCCCGCCGCAGCGCCGGGCGTAAATGCAAGACGGCAGATTACACTGACAGCCGGAATAATATAATCAGAATTCATACATAAAATAATGATACAGCCAAGCACATAAAAGATTGCCATAAAAGGAACCAGCTTCTCACAGACTTTTGCAATGGACCGGATTCCTCCAAAGATCACGATAGCCGTCAAGATACCGATGACAACGCCTACCGCAGGCTTTGGAATATGGAAATTCGTCTCACAGATCTGTGCAATGGCATTCACCTGTGTTGCACATCCGATTCCAAAGGAAGCAAACGCCGCAAAAAATGCAAACAGAATGCCAAGCCATTTCATATGAAGGCCCCTCTCCAGCGCATACATGGCTCCCCCCTGCATACGCCCGTCTTCCGTCTTAACCCGGTATTTGACGGCAATGTAGGACTCCGCATATTTCGTTGCAATGCCGAACACGCCTGTAAGCCAGCACCACAGAACCGCCCCGGGACCTCCGATTGCAATAGCCGTGCCGACGCCGACAATATTTCCCGTACCGATCGTTGCCGCCAGAGCCGTTGTCAGCGCCCCGAACTGTGATACCTCGCCTTCTGCATCCGGATCCCTGGCAATAGAAAGTCTGATTCCTCTGGTGACGGTATACCGCTGGATGAATCCCGTACGGATGGTCAGAAACACATGGGTTCCCAGAAGCAGAAAAATCATGCCCCACCCCCACACCACGTCATTGACCGCCTGCACCAAAGAATTAATCATATCATACATACAAATCCCCCTTTTTCATCATCCATACAAATAAACACAAAAACTCCAAAGCTTTTCCATCCTTGGAGTTTTTCATATACGGTTTCTATATTATTATTCAATAATATGGATAATATACTACCATATACCCGTTCTTAGCGCAAGCATTTTGCAGAAATATTCATGGAGGGGACTGACGAACGCTGTTACATTCGCTACCTGAGCCCGGCGCTTATCAATACGTGTTTCGCCAGCACAGACGATGTCACGCTTCCGACTCCTCCTGGTACGGGGCTGATATAAGAGGCTTTCCGTTTTACACTCTCAAAATCCACGTCTCCGCACAGGTTTCCCTCAGAATCCACGTTAATCCCCACGTCAACCACCACGGCTCCCTCACAGACCAGATCCCCGGTGACCAGCCCTGCTTTTCCTGCAGCCGCTGCCAGAATCTGTCCATTCCGGCATTCCAAAGCCAGGTTGTCCGTGCGGGTATGGCATACCGTAACCGTTGCATTCTTTTTCATCAAAAGCATTGACAGAGGACGTCCTACTACCATACTTCTTCCCAGGACCGTCGCCTTCCTGCCCTGCGGATCAATCCCGTAATACCGGAGCATTTCCATGACGGCCTCTGCGGTACAGGGGGCAAATCCCGTGTCGTCTCCGGAAAACACCTTCGCAATATTAACCGGACTCATCCCGTCTACGTCTTTTAGCGGATCAATCATGGCTCTTACAGGTTCCTCGTCCAGCGTCTTTGGCAGCGGACGCAAAAGCAGGATTCCATGAACGCTCATATCTTCATTGATTCTTGAAAAAGTCTGCTCAAACGCCTCCTGGCTTACATCCTCTGGAAGTTCTGTCACCCTGCACTCAATTCCCGTCGTCTCCATTCGCTTTCTGGCTCCCCGTTCATAGGCCAGGTCGTCGGGACGCGCACCTACCCGGATGACAGAAAGGCAGGGGATGATTCCTCTTTCCTTCAGGCTCTTTGCCTGTCTGGCCAGTTCTTCCTTCATGGATTTTGCTACGTCAGTTCCTTTCATAATCACGCTCATTTCGTACTCTCCCTCTTCTGAAATTCTCATCTCCTGGCAACCACGTCTAGTGTGATGACACATTTATCATATCCGGTTTATGAACGGATATTCTTAAGCACCTCTGCGTATGTTCTGTCTCGAAACGCACTCCCTTCCTGTATCAGAGCATCCGCCTTCCTGTTCAGTTCCTGCGCCCTCTCCCGGTTCTTCATAAGCTTCGTATTAATATATACATTCAGAGATGCGCCCTCTAATGCCGCCTGTGCGAACAGGATACCGACTCCCGCGTCGCTGATTGCAATCCTGCTGCCCTTTTCCCCCAGAATCTCCAGGCATTCCATAGCCTTTAAGATGGTTTCCATCAATTCAATCGGGACAACGCTGGCCTCAAACAACGCTTTCTCAAGCACCCGCTCCTTTCGATCTTTCTCTTCCTTTGTCTCCCTTGGAAGTCCGTAGGCACGGGACAGGGGTTCAAAACATTGTGCATCCTTATCCGTCAGGGCAATCAGTTCTGTCTGAAGCCCCTTGAGACGAAATAAAATCTCTTTCATCTCCTCTTCTACATCTGCATAGCGTTTCTTCCCCACAGTCAGATTCGCAACCATCATACCAAGGGCGGCGGCAAACGCCCCCACTGCGGCGCATGCTCCTCCTCCGCCCGGGACTGGTTCTGCCGAGGACAGATCCTCTATAAAATCCGTTGTCTTCTTTTCTAACATCATAGTATCATCCCTTTCTCAGAAGTCACTATGCATACAGAGGATATTTCTCACAAATCCGGTTTACCTCACTGCGGATCTCATCCCCTTTCGTATCGAAATCCGCCGCCGTCATCTTAATCAGTCTTGCAATCGTCTTCATATCTTCTTCCTTCAGACCTCTTGTTGTGACGGCCGGTGTACCGATACGGATGCCGCTGGTCACAAAGGGGCTTGCCGGATCATTGGGGACTGCATTCTTATTAACCGTAATATACACTTCGTCCAGACGGTTCTGCATCTCCTTACCGGTGATTCCCATATTCTGCAGATCCACTAACATCAGATGGTTGTCCGTACCGCCGCTGACCAGGTCGAACCCTTCTGCAAGCATAGCTTCTGCAAGGGCTTTCGCATTCTTCACCACCTGCTGCTGATAAGACTTAAATTCCGGCTTCAGCGCCTCGCCGAAACACACTGCCTTTGCGGCGATGATATGCATAAGCGGCCCGCCCTGGGTTCCCGGAAAGATAGCCTTGTCAATGGCCTTCGCATGCTCTTCCCTGCACAGGATAATACCGCCCCTTGGCCCTCTCAGCGTCTTGTGGGTGGTACTGGACACTACGTCTGCATAAGGAACGGGACTCTGGTGCAGTCCGGCGGCAACCAGTCCAGCGATATGCGCCATATCCACGAACAGATATGCTCCCACTTCTTTCGCTATCTCGGCAAAAATATCAAACCGAATCTCCCTAGGGTATGCGGACGCCCCGGCAACGATCATCTTCGGCTTACATTCCTGCGCCTGCTTTCTGATCTCGTCATAATCCAGAAATCCCTCGTCATTTACATTGTATGGAATAAAATGATACAGAAGCCCGGACATATTTACCGGTGAGCCGTGGGTCAGATGGCCGCCATGGGCCAGATTCAGTCCCATCACCGTATCTCCCGGTTTCAGAAGAGCCTGATAGACGGCATTGTTGGCATTGGCTCCGGAATGAGGCTGCACGCACGCATGGTCACATCCAAACAGCTTCTTCACACGCTCGATCGCCAGATCCTCCAGGATGTCCACATGTTCACAGCCGCCGTAGTAACGCCTTCCCGGATATCCTTCTGCATACTTGTTCGTCGGCACCGTTCCCATGGCCAGCATAACCGCAGGGCTTACAACATTCTCAGAAGCGATCAGTTCCAGATTCCTCCTCTGGCGGCTCAGTTCCAGATCAAGGGCGGCCCCGATCTCCTTATCACAGCTTCTGACATAGTCCATTACGTCTTGAATCATGTTCATCGCAGTTCCTCCTTTTTGGTAAATATAATATGTACATCTTACCATCCGCCGGAAGATTCGTAAAGGCCCAATAGTAAAACCAAAATTACAATTGATTTCTTTGTAAAATTGTCGTAAGATAATAATGTTTATCTCCATATATTAGTAACAGGAGGATATAATGGAAAATAAGAATTATTACGATATACTGGGTGTTTCTGAAAAAGCTTCTCAGGAAGAGATCACCGCCGCCAAAAACGAGATGGCCAAGCGGTATCACCCGGACGCCAATATTAAGAACGGTATCGACACCACCGAGAAGATGCAGGAAATCCTGGAAGCGTACCATATTTTGTCTGACCCAGACAGACGTTCCGAATACGACTGGTCTGTTTCCCGCAAACGGCCTGTCATGCAGACGTTTGACCTTCATAATATGGACAAGGAGGATGATTCATCGCTTCCGGACTTTGTTAGTTACTGGAAAGCCGCCAATGCGCTCTTTGACATTGTACAGAAAAGCGATCCCTTTTTCAAGGACAAGAATTATTCCGATGAACTGACCCGGTTATCTACGGAAGCGCTTTCACACGTCATTCTCCTTCGGAATTCTTCTATCCCGGAACGCTACTGGTATCCCGATATCATGAACTGGCTGCTCTTCACCTGGTTCCAGCACAGAAACTACACGATTTCTTACCTGCTGACCCTTTACGACGAGTATGCGAAAGAGAATATCTCGGCGCTGGATAAACTGAAACTCCAGAAGAATACCCACCGTTACCAGCATTCCATAAAACGTCTGGTAAAATTTTAATTTTCTTTTTCACACATCCTGCCTCCGCACATATTATGTTACTGTAAACATCATAAATGGAGGATTTCAATATGAGCGATTTAAGTGCTACAAACTGTGGATGTGGTTGTGAGTCTGGCGGAGGAAGAGGCGGAGAATGCGGCTGTGGCTTTGGCAACAATAGCTGCCTGTGGATCATCCTTCTGCTCTTCTGCTGCGGCGGATGCGGCAATAACTTCGGCGGCGGATGCGGCAACGACAGCTGCCTGTGGATCATCCTTCTGCTCTTCTGCTGCGGCGGTATGGGTGGTAATGGCTGCGGTTGCGGCGGCTTTGACTGCGGATGCTAATCTGATAAGTGAAAAAGGGAGCGGAGTACGGCACTCCGTTCCCTTATCTCTATTCAGTAAGATTGAAAATCTTATCAACACTCTCCAGAAGATTCATCGCAGACAGATCCTGCCCTGCCGTCCCCTCTCCGATTAACACTGTCCTGCACCCTGCCGCCTTCCCGGCAAGAATATCATTCTCACTGTCACCGATTACCCAGGATCGGGACAAATCAATATGAAAATCCACGGCTGCTTTTAACAGCATCCCCGGCTTCGGCTTACGGCATTCGCATTCGATCTTCAGTTCGGGAACTTCTCCCTCATAACCTTTGTGCGGATGATGGGGACAAAAATAAATTCCATCCAGATATGCGCCGTCATAACCAAGCATTGTTTCCATCTTGTTATGGATCTCCTTCAGTTTTTCATAACTGACTTCGCCCCGGGCGATTACGGGCTGGTTCGTAACCACAATAGCAAGAAAACCCGAAGCGTTAATTTTTTTCACTGCTTCAGAGACCCCTTCTAACAGTTCAAACTCTTCCGTTTCACGCAGGAAACCGACAAGCTTATTGATCGTTCCGTCGCGGTCCAGAAAAATTGCTTTCTGCCAGTTTCTCAGATTCTTTTCTTTCATCCTTCCCGACCTGAAATCCTGACACACAGAATCATAGCGTTCAGGCGTTCCCATATCCTTGACATATTCAGAACTGTCATAACAGAACATTTTTCCGCTTCCGGCCAGAGGCTTAAGCAATTGCCGGTCAAGATCTGTCTTCTGCCGATCTGTCTCCATATTCAGTAAAGCCGGACTAATGACATGGAGACCGGAATTCACACAATTATGGTAAAATTCCGGACGTTCCTCTTCTTTTGACAGCCACTGTAAAACTCTGCCCTGTTCGTCGGCAATAATCAGTCCACTGTCATAAGGATGGCTGTTCGGGTGTGTAAACAGTGTCGCAATTCCCCCATGGGACTTGTGGAATTCAACAAATCTGTTAAAATCCACATCAAACATCACGTCTCCATTCAATAACAGAAAATCTTCCGTCAGTCTGTTCTTAATTCTGAACAAGGCGCCTGCATTGCCTAAAGGCTCCTCTTCAAAATAATACTCGATCCGTACGCCGAAGGGTTCTCCTGTAACCGGCGAAGTACCGGAACCATCCTTAAAATAATCCATAATCACCTGGCCAAGATGACTGACTGTAATCATAATATCTGTAAATCCCTGATTGCGCAGGCATTCGATTTCATGCTCAAGAACCGGCTTACCTTCTATTTTTATCATCGGTTTCGGAATATCCTGCGCTACAGATGTGATCCGCGTTCCTTTTCCGCCCGCCATAATTACTGTTTTCATACTACTTTACGCTACCTCATTTTTCGCCCTGTATTTCGGTTCATTTTACCATATCCTCTGTCTGAAAACAATATTCCAGAGAAAATTCCCCATTTATTCGTTGATAAAACCCCAGGAAACCATTATACTGATTTTATGAATAATTGTAGAACAGATCTTCTACCGATAAAAATCCAGGAGGTGTACCATGCATTTCATCAATGCACAGATAACGAATTTTAGAGGAATCGAACAGTTGCGTCTGGAATTTGAACCAGGCTTCCATCTGATAACAGGAACGGACGGAACAGGAAAGACCTCAATCCTTGGCGCCCTGACCGCCGGCCTTTCCGGTCTTCTGTCTGGAATCGAAGGCTTTTCAACGGATCATTTTACCAGAGACGAGATCCGCAAAGTATATGCCATGTCTGACGACGGCTCCCTTACATGCGATTATTCTGTTCCGGTTGAGGTCATTCTGGTGGCGGAGATTGAAGGCATACAGCTCCCCGTCCGCTGGATCATGAACCGCTCCAGCATCCATGCCTCAAAAAGTTCAATCCAGCCGAAAGAAACGGCCGCCATCCTTCGGCGTCTTGCCAAAAAAACCGAGTCAGACCTGCCTGTATTAAGTTTCCAGGGAGTGGGACGGGCCTGCAGGCCGGTATACGAGAAGACAGAAAACATATTTCGGAAAAAATATGCAAGAACGGTCGGTTATCTGGATACGTTATCAGATTCTACGAACCTGAAGTTCCTTTATCACTGGTGTTCGAAGATGGAAAAGACCCAGGAATACAAAGCAGTCATGAATACGGCCGCTGATTTTGCAGCACATATGAACGAAGGCATGCCCCATAGATTCTTTCTGGATAAGAAAGCAGAGGAATTCATGTGCCAGGACAACCAGGGCATCCTTCCGGTGGGACACAGAAGCGCAGGTTTTAAGTCTCTGTTCTTTATGGTTCTTGACATTGCCTGCCGGATGGCTATGCTGAATCCCCATAAGAAAGAAAATATTGCGTTGTCAAAAGGAATTGTACTGATTGATGAACTGGATATGCATTTAGATCCTATCTGGCAG
Organism: uncultured Dorea sp.; assembly: GCA_910579925.1. Lineage (GTDB taxonomy): Bacteria > Bacillota > Clostridia > Lachnospirales > Lachnospiraceae > Sporofaciens. The sequence goes on along the minus strand of CAJTVY010000004.1, from coordinate 110,088 downwards.
GGAAAAGTGATTGACGCACTCAAGGCAGTCTTTCCAAACGTACAGTTTATCGCCTCCACATCCGCGACAGCCTTGACCGAATCTGCAAAAAGCGTAAGAATGATTAATATTGAAAACGGGGAACCAGTCTATATAAATCCGAAAGACCCTCGGAAAAACTAATGTATAATGAAAAATCAGCATTTTTCTACAGGAAAACCGTATATTGCAGAAAAATGCTGATTTCTGTAAGTATCTCTCACAGCAGCCAGTCTTCAAACGTATCCAGCAGCGCGCTCTGATAACTGATCTGATCCACCTCTTCGGACGCAACGATATCCCGGCTTCCTACTTCTGTACCGTTCAGATAATATCTCGCTTCCCCTACTTTATCACCTTTTCTGACCGGCGCCGTTATTTTTTTGTCAACCGCCACTTTCCGCTCCATTGCTTTCAGATCTGCGCCTGTGGTGTCGATATATGTAAAAGGCTCTTCCTGAACCGCCGCGACGGTTCCCTTGACGCCTCTTGCAACCTTCACGGGCTTAACCGGCTCCATCTTTTCCTCCCGGTACATATTACATTTCCCAAATCCATAGTTGCACAGCGCAATCGCATCTTTTACCCGCGCCTTGCTGTCCTCTGCCGCCATAATGACTGCAATCAGTTCCGTATCATCTTTTTTTGCGGTAGCCGACACACAGAACTTTGCCTTGCTGGTAGAACCGGTTTTCAGACCAGTGGCATATTCATACTGACGGATTAATTTGTTCGTATTCGTCAGACCAAATTCCGACGTTCCTTTCTTTGTTGTATGCGTAATGTTCTCCATCCAGATGGTGCAGTAATCATGAATCTGGGGGTATGATGTAATCAGCTCCCTCGACATCAGCGCAATATCCTTCGCCGTTGTCAGATGTCCGTCCGCATCCAGGCCGTTACAGTTAATAAAATGCGTATTGGTCATTCCAAGTCCTTCTGCCCGCTTGTTCATCTGTGCCACGAATTCCTCTTCACTGCCGCAGATGTGCTCTGCCATTGCCACACATGCGTCGTTTGCGCTTGCCACGGAGATGCACTTAATCAGCGTATCCACCGTCTGCACTTCTCCCGGCTCTAAGAATACCTGCGACCCTCCCATAGACGCCGCATACTCGGAAGTCGTCACCTGATCCTCAAGACTGATCTTCCCGTCGTCAAGTGCATCGAAGATCAGCAGAAGGGTCATTACCTTGGTCACGCTTGCCGGAGGGCGCTGTGTATCCGCATCTTTCTCAAAAATCACCTGTCCCGTAGAGGATTCCATCAGAACCGCTGACGGAGCGCTGACTTCCACCTGTCCCGGTATCCCCAAATCCTTTTCCCCATCTGCCTCACCCTGTGTTTCCTCCTCCTGAATCTCTTCTTTCTCCTGTGCGTCAGTTTCCGCCTCTTTATCCTTATCCGTATCTTCGCTCTCCTGGTTCTCCTGCTCCCTGACGTCCGTATACAGGACCGTCTCCTTCGCCTGCGCCGTATATACAGGCTGTACACACAGCAAAGCGCCAAGCAGTATTGCCACAATAGATTTCATACACTGACTCCTCATAAATTCCTCTATTACTATCATTGTAATATGCACATGCAGGAAATATGACGTATATATGAAATGTGCTGTAAATGATTAAAAAAAAGGTACAGAAGGCAATAGAACCTCCCATACCTTTTCTTCTCTTTATCAGACTCCTCTTTACACCCTATACCTCAGAGAACTGATCTTTCCCTACCATACAGAGGGGACACGCGAAATCTTCTGGCACGTCCTCCCACTTTGTTCCCGGCGCAATATCTCCTTCTGGATAACCGGCTTCCTCATCATACTCCCATCCACAAACGTCACATACATACTTCATAATCAATCTCTCCTTCTTTCATAATCTATAAACAGCTCTTATGAGCGTTTATGATCTGTACATCCATGGTCTACTCTGCCTCCAGCACATAATTCCTGGTCGTAACTCCGCTGGTACGACCTTTCCCGTTCACAAGGACAGCCTTGAACAGTGTCTCTCCTTCTGGCATATCAATAGGGCCGGTATATTTCGCAGAAGCTGTCGTCGGCTCCTCCCCGTTCATCGTATAATATGCTGTATATCCCTCCGGCACCTTAATCTCAATCTGTACCGCCTGACTGTACTGTCCCGTAGACGGTGCGACGGCCGGAGGATCCACAATCGGAAGTTCCACCGTATAAGACTTCTTTACCGGCAGACCAGGAACCCCTTTCTGATCAACGGAAAGCGCAGAGATCTCATTTGTGCCTTCCCCAAGCTGAATTGGCTCTGTATACTCTTTACTGTGAATTGTTGCATCCGTCCCGTCATCCGTATAAAAAATGGTATATCCATCCTCTGTTTTCAAGGACAATTCCTGAACATCCTCGTAAGTCTCATTGTCGTCCAGACTGAACTGCGGCCCGGCAACAATATAACCCGCCAGACGTTCTGACACGGCTGCATCCACGTCCTCAAGAAGAAGAGGTATCTTCTCCTTCTGATCCGTATCCATATAGAATTCCACATATACCTGATAAATATCCGCATTTTTCGGCTGTTTTTTTACTGCCTCCTGAAAGATAGATTCCGCCCAGTCCAGATCATTTTTTGCAATATAGACCTTGGCAAGCCCTGCGTAAGCCTCCTTCTTTGACTCGTCTTTACGGATAGCGCTCTCGAAACAGTCGATTGCCCGGTTCAGTTCCCCTGCCTTTAACGCCTGGTTTCCTCTGCTGACAATCCCCACATAGGTATTCCTGTATAAAAACACTCCGCCGCCGGCAAAAGCCGCTATGATCAGAAGCAGGATGAACAGACATCCCGTTCTTTTGCGCCGTTTTGCCTTTTTACGCTCTGCCTGTCTGCGTTTCCGGTCACGCTCCGCCATGTTCTCAGTCCCGGTCCCCCGGCGGTTACCTGTATTCCGGCTGACCCCGCCTCTCATATCACGACTTGTACTCCGGCCTGCTCCTCTCATGTCGCGGCTTGTACTCCGGCTTACTCCACCCATATCGCGGCTCGTACTCCGGCTTGCGCCTCCCATGTCGCGGCTTGTACCACGGACGGTTCCCTGCCCCATGTCACGGACGGTACTTCGGCCTGCTCCTCTCATGTCGCGGCTTGTACTTCGGCCCGTTCCTCCTCTGCCCGGCCTTGTGTTCCTTATGGAATCATAGTCAATATAGTCATCAAAGCTTTCTTCGCCATTAATGGCACCCCTTATCTGCTCAGTAAGCATATCTTCTAAAGGATTGTAATCTGGAACAATGCGTACTTCCCTGCCGCAGGATTCACAGTATAACATCCCTTCCGGTATCTCATATCCGCAATACTCACATTTCATCTTAAGAGACCCCCCTACTTCCCGCCGTTACCGCATACAGATTCCGGCAGGTTTTTCTAAAACAATCCGGTGATCTTCCCATCGTCCGATACGTCAATCCCGTTCGCCGCCGGAACTTTCGGCAGACCAGGCATCGTCATAATCGCTCCTGTGAGCGCAACAACAAATCCCGCTCCCGCGCTGACATAGACTTCTCTGATATGAATGTCAAAATCCGTGGGCCGTCCCAGCTTCTTCGCATCGTCAGACAACGAATACTGATTCTTGGCCATGCAGACCGGAAGAGAGCCAAATCCCATAGAGGTAATCTTGGCAAGCTGCTTCTTCGCCGCCGGCTCATAGACAACCCCGCCGGCTCCATAGATTTCCTTTGCAATCGTCTCAATCTTCTCTTCCAGAGACATCTCGTCTGGATACAGGGTATGGAAACCGCTCTCCTTGTGCTCTAAAGTATGAAGAACCTTATGAGCCAGAGCGATTCCTCCCTCGCCGCCCTTCTCCCATACTTCAGAAAGCGCAAACTCACAGCCTTTCTCCTCACAGAACTTTCGGATGTATTCATTCTCTGCCCTGGTATCTGTCACAAATGAATTCAGCGTCACTACCACCGGGACATCGTATTTCTTGATATTCTCGATATGTTTCTCAAGATTCACGATTCCCCTTTCCAGCGCCTGAAGATCTTCCTTCCCAAGATCCTCCTTCGCAACTCCACCATTATACTTCAAAGCGCGCACAGTTGCAACCAGAACTACTGCATCCGGACGGAAACCGGCCTTGCGGCACTTGATATCCAGGAACTTCTCTGCGCCTAAGTCTGCGCCGAATCCTGCCTCCGTCACCGTGATATCGCTTAATTTAAGCGCCATCCTGGTAGCCCTTACACTGTTGCAGCCATGGGCAATATTCGCAAACGGCCCCCCGTGCACCAGCGCAGGCGTATGCTCCAGCGTCTGAATCAGATTAGGCTTAATAGCATCTTTCAGAAGAGCAGTCATGGCTCCTGTAGCCTTTAATTCCTCTGCCGTTACCGGGTCGCCGTTAAAATTATACGCCACAATGATCCTTCCGAGACGCTCTTTCAGATCCTGTATATCTTCTGCCAGACAGAGAATCGCCATGATCTCGGAAGCAACCGTGATCACGAAATGATCTTCTCTGACCATACCGTCCATCTTGTTCCCCAGGCCGACCACAATATTACGCAGATTCCGGTCATTCATATCCAGGCAGCGTTTCCATACTACCTGTCTGGGATCAATCTGAAGCGCATTGCCCTGCTGAATATGGTTGTCAAGCATGGCTGCCAGCAGATTATTCGCCGATGTAATCGCATGAAAATCTCCGGTAAAATGAAGGTTCAGATCCTCCATGGGCACCACCTGGGCATATCCGCCTCCTGCCGCTCCCCCCTTAATCCCGAAACACGGGCCAAGAGACGGTTCCCGAAGGGCTATGATCGCCTTTTTATCAAGCTTTGCCAGGGCCTGCCCCAGTCCCACCGTGGTGGTGGTCTTTCCTTCCCCTGCAGGGGTCGGGTTGATCGCCGTCACAAGCACCAGTTTCCCGTCCGGCCGATCCTTGATTCTCTCCCATACCTCATCGGACAGCTTCGCCTTGTACTTCCCGTAGAACTCCAGTTCCTCCTCCCCGATTCCAACGGCTTTCGCTACATCCTTAATGTGCGTCATCTGTGCTTCCTGTGCAATCTGGATATCTGTTTTCATCGCATTCCCCATCCTTTCTTTGGTTTACAGTTTTCTATGTTCTGATTTCAGGCTTCATTACCCGATACGAACTGGTCAAATTCCTCAGGCGCCATCAGCACCTTCCTGGGTTTTGTTCCTTCTTCCGGTCCTACGACCCCTGCCTCGGCAAGCTGGTCCATAATCCTGGCCGCACGGTTAAACCCGATCTTAAACGCCCTCTGCAGCATCCCGATGGATGCCTTATCCTTATCAATGATAAGCCGCCCCGCCTCTACAAAATAAGCGTCATGAGCCTCCTCCTCCGGTGCGCCCAAAGAAGCCGCCGCCCCGCCCACCGGGCTGGTATTCACATGGTTCACCACTTCTTCATCGTATGTAACCTCTTCACTGTGAGCTTTGAGGAAATCCACTACATCCTGTACTTCTTTGTCTGAGACGAAAGCGCCCTGTACTCTGGCGGGTTTGAGATATCCCGCCGGATAGAACAGCATATCTCCCTTTCCCAGAAGCCGTTCCGCCCCGTTCATATCAATGATCGTCCGGGAATCAACGCCCTGGGACACGGAAAACGCAATCCTGGAGGGCATATTTGCCTTGATAAGCCCTGTGATGACATTGACAGACGGCCTCTGAGTCGCAATGACCAGATGGATCCCTGCCGCTCTTGCAAGCTGCGCCAGACGGCAGATCGCACCCTCCACTTCCCCTGGCGCCGTCATCATCAGATCCGCCAGCTCGTCCACAATTACGATGATCTGCGGCAGCGGTTCCTTTGAAACTCCGTCTACAGGCGGCTCAGACTGTATCTTCTCATTGTATCCCTTCATATCCCTGACACCGTACTCTGCAAATACCCGGTAACGCCGGTCCATCTCGGCAACCGCCCAGTTCAGTGCGCCTGCCGCCTTCTTCGGGTCCGTCACTACCGGAATCATCAGATGCGGAATTCCGTTATAAACGCTCAACTCAACGACCTTCGGGTCAATCATGATGAGTTTCACCTCATCGGGCCTCGCCTTGTATAGAATACTCATAATCAGCGTATTGATGCACACAGACTTACCGGAACCCGTCTGGCCCGCAATCAGCACATGGGGCATCTTCCCAATGTCCGACACCACGGCCTTGCCGGCAATGTCCTTACCAACTGCAAACGAGATCCTGGAATTGCTGTTCTGAAACTCCGGGGATTCCAGCAGATCCCGGAACATAACCGGCGAATTCTCCTTATTGGGCACTTCAATGCCCACCGCCGCCTTTCCAGGAATCGGCGCCTCAATACGAATATCCGCCGCCGCAAGATTAAGCTTGATATCATCGGAAAGCCCTACAATCTTACTGACCTTGACCCCCATCTCCGGCTGCAATTCATATCGGGTGACGGAAGGGCCGCAGCTTACGTTGGTCACGGTGACCTTCACCCCGAAATTCTGTAAGATCTGCTGAAGCTTCATGGCCGTCTCCCTGAGCTGGATATCGGACTCGCCCTTCTGCCTGGTTCCCTTTTTAAGCAGGGAAACCGGCGGCATGTGATACTCTTTCTTCGGCTTCTGATTCGCACAGGCAATGGCAGAAGCCACGGCCGCCGTCTCATCTGCGGACTCCTCCTTCACCTTTGCGCTCTTCTTCCGGCTCTTTGCCGCCGGCGCCTCTTCCTGCATGGCCGCAGACTCTTTCATCTGAGGTACGCCTGCGTCCATGGACGCTCCCGGTTCTTCCGGCCCGCTTCCCATCGGCATCTCCTCGTCTGAATACGCATCGCTGCCCCGGTTAATCACAAAATCCATCTCCCCGGCCGGGACGTTCTTTTCCTGGGCTTCAGCCTTTAAAAGCTCTTGTTTTGCCTCTGCCGGTTCCGGAGCGGCTTCCTGTACCGCCAAAGTATCTCTGGCAATCTCCGTATTGAAAGAAACGCCCTCCACATGCTTGTCGCTTCTCTTCCGGGATTTCTTAGAAGCCCCCCTTTTCACGTCCTTCGGCTCCGTCTCTTTCATCATCCTGCGTTCTTCTGCCATCTCGCGCCTGCGTGCGGCATCCTGTTTCGCCCGGTCATACACCTTCCCGCTCTGGCTCCTGACTCCCTTAAGGACAGACTTCCCTGTAATAACCACAAGACAGATGATCATCAGAATCACATCTACCACATAAGCGCCTGCAATCCCGATAGCCGGTGTGAGGATCCCCCCAAGCAGTTCCCCGAACAGACCGCCTTTTCGATCCACAAGATGGAGAAATGTGCAGACGAGAGCCATCAGACACAAAATTGCCCCCACCTTCACATAAGCGTTCGGATTTCCCCGGTTCGATATGATAAATGTCACGGAACCGAACAGGACGAATGGGATTGCATAGGCCACCCAGCCGAAGAGATCTTCCATCATTCCGGCAAGCAGTTCCCCTACAAACCCGCCGAATCCAAAGTTACTGATCATCAGCAGGATACTGACTGCAAGTGTCATCCATATGAAAATCTCCGTCCCTACAAAACTCGTCTCCGTGTTCTTTTTTTTCGCCGTTTTTCTGCTCCCCTGTTTTTTTGCTTTAGCTGCCATCATACTCTCCCCCTTATTCTGGCAAAATAATGCAATAACAGTATAGCATTTTTGAAAAGGGCTGTCATTACCTATTTTCACTCTTTTTCCTGCGGCACTCATCAATCATTTCGTGCAATTTATTCAATGCCTCGCTCATTCCGCCCACTTCGTCAATCAGACCTTCCCGCACGGCGTCCTTTCCTTCCAGCAGTGTTCCTACGTCTTTCACCAGTTCTGTCTGGTTTAACATCAGCTCTTCAATCCGCTTCTGGGTCATATGGGAATGGTCTGCAAGAAACCGGGTAATCCGGTCCTGGGTTCTGATCATATTGCGCAGGCTCTGAGTGATACCAATGAACATTCCGTTAGAACGCACAGGATGGATAATCATGGTCCCGCTAGGAACAATAAAGGAATATTTTGCCGAGACAGCCAGCGGCCCGCCGATAGAATGGCTGCCTCCAAGCACCAGGGAAACCGTAGGCTTGCTTAAAGATGCAATCATCTCCGCAATGGACAGGCCCGCCTCCACATCTCCTCCTAAAGTATTCAGAAGAATCAGAAGCCCCTCAATCTCGTCGCTGTCCTCCACCTCGGCAAGAAGAGGCAGCAGATGTTCATACTTGGTAGATTTGGCGTTTCCCGCAACTGCCTCATGGCCCTCAATCTCCCCGATCACGGTCAGCAGTTTGATTTTATGCCGGTTCTTGCTTCCCTCAAGATCCACACTGCCCATTTCCTTGATTTCTTCCCTTTTCTGTTCTTCACGTACTCCGTCTGACATAAAAAACACCTCCATACATATTTTTACTCATTAGTATGGAAGTGTTTTACATATTTTATACCATATACATGTTATACCTGTTCTAACGCCTGGGAAAGATCCGCCACAATATCATCAATGTGCTCAATCCCCACACTGAACCGGATCAGATCCGGCTGTACGCCGGCCTCAAGCAGTTCCTGGTCATTCATCTGGCGGTGAGTATGGCTGGCCGGGTGAAGCACACAGCTTCTTGCATCCGCTACATGGGTTACGATTGCAATCATTTTCAGACTGTCCATCATCCGAACCGCCGCCTGCCTGCCGCCCTTAAGTCCAAACGTGATTACCCCACAGGTGCCCTTGGGCATATATTTCTGTGCCAGGTCATAATACCTGTCGCCAGGCAGCGACGGGCAGTTCACCCACGCCACCTTCTCATGTCTTCTCAAAAACTCCGCCGCCTTTATCCCATTCTCACAATGTCTTTCCATCCGAAGATGAAGCGTCTCAAGTCCCAGATTCAAAAGAAACGCATTCTGAGGAGACTGGATCGAACCTAAGTCCCGCATTAACTGTGCCGTTGCCTTCGTGATATAAGCCCCTTTGCCGAACCGTTCTGTATAGACGATCCCGTGATACGTCTCGTCCGGCATCGTAAGGCCCGGAAACTTCTCTCCATAAGCCGCCCAGTCAAAATTGCCGCTGTCAACGATGGCGCCGCCTACACAGGCGGCATGACCGTCCATATATTTCGTGGTGGAATGGGTTACAATATCCGCTCCCCACTCAAAAGGCCTGCAGTTTACAGGCGTGGCAAAGGTATTGTCCACGATAAAAGGAACTCCGTGATCATGAGCCGCCTTTGCAAACTTCTCGAAATCCAGAACCACAAGCGCCGGGTTAGCAATCGTCTCTCCGAACACCGCCTTTGTATTCTCACGGAATGCTGCGTTTAATTCTTCCTCTGTACAGTCAGGGTCCACAAACGTGGCCTCGACTCCCATCTTACGGATGGTATGGGCATAGAGATTATAGGTTCCTCCATAAACCGCGGATGCACACACCACATGGTCTCCTGCCTGGGCGATATTCATTACGGCGTAAAAATTCGCAGCCTGTCCGGAAGATGTCAGCATGGCAGCCACGCCGCCCTCCAGGTCACAGATCTTCGCTGCCACAGCGTCATTGGTAGGATTCTGGAGACGTGTGTAGAAATACCCTGATTCCTCCAGATCAAACAGACGCCCCATCTGCTCGCTGGATCCATATTTAAACGTAGTGCTCTGGCAGATAGGCAGCACTCTGGGCTCCCCGTTGCCCGGCGTATATCCTGACTGGATACATTTGGTTTCTGTCTTATAATCACTCATAATACCTTATCTCTCCTTTATTCTTAACAGATATGTCATACCCTGTTTAAATGCGAAGGCGCAAACCTCTGCCTCAGACTTCCTACCATATCAGCATACAGATCCCTACACTTCTCATTTTCTTTCTTCTTCGCATATTCCACGCATGGCCGAAGATATTCCTGGTAAATTTCTTCATAAATCTTCCCTGGCTCCCTGTGCATCTCGATAGAAAGCACAAGAATCGGGGCGATCTCATAATATTCCTCTACCATGGCGCACCCTTCCTGCGACTGTCCGAGATACTGGTCCCGGTATTCCCGAAGCGTTGTCAGTTCCTGGCATTCGTCCGTTTTTCCCTGGTATTCGCAGACAGCCGTCGTAATAAAGCACAGGCCTTTCCGAAATCCTCCGGCAATCTGCTCATAATTCGACTTCTGAAGCGGAAGTCCCGTTACCTTGCTCTCATTCCAGATCTCTACCATACGAGTGGCAATCCGCTCGTTCACAGGATCATGCTGATAAACCAGCATCGGAACCACATAGACGGCCATTGCCATATTATAGTCGATCCCTGTCGGTTCTTTCTTCCGTTTCGGCACCTCAAGAAACTTACTTCTGGCATACATGGGAATAGCGCCCGCCAGCTCTTCCAGGGCTTCCTCTGCCTCCAGGCCTTCCCCCTCGCAAAGAACGGGAAGGGATGCCATCAGATCCCTGTACTTCTCATAAGTGTCTTTAAAAAACTGCTCATAGGATTTCCTCTTGAAATACTTCATATTTTTAACCATCTCATCAAAGAAATCTTCCAGCTTCTTCCTAGTCTCTTCCATCCGTTTTCCTCCGCCAGAATCCAGGAATCCTCCCATCCGCTTTCGTTATATTATTCATCCCAGTTGTGATACACATCCTGTACATCGTCGTCGTCATCCAGCATATCCAGAGTCTTCTGGATGCTGGCAATATCCTTCTCATCCGTCAGTTCCACGTAAGTCTGGGGAATCATCGTCACCTCTGCAGCCGCCATCTTAATTCCCGCTTCCTCAAGGGCCACCCGGACTGCGCTGAAATCATCCGGAGCAGTCAGAATCTCGAAACTGTCCTCTTCCTCCACGAAATCCTCTGCTCCCGCATCAAGCGCCGTCATCATCAGCTCGTCCGAGTCGCCCTCGTACTCCTCCTTGTCTACCACAATCTGTCCCTTCTTGTCGAACATAAAAGAAACACATCCCGGCGTGCCCACATTACCATTTCCCTTAGTAAATGCATTCTTTACGTTGGAAGCCGTACGATTCTTATTGTCCGTCAGCGTCTCTACGATGATCGCCGTGCCGTTCGGGCCGTACCCTTCATATGTAATATGCTCATAATTCGCCGCATTGGCATCACTGTCCGCCCGTTTGATATTGCGGTCAATCGTATCGTTAGGCATATTGTTGGCTTTCGCCTTGGCAATCACGTCCCGAAGACGGCTGTTGTTGGCAGGGTCTGCGCTTCCTCCCTCTTTTACCGCAACAGCCAGTTCCTTACCGATCTTCGTAAAGATCTTTCCTTTAGCGGCATCATTTTTTTCCTTTTTATGTTTGATATTGGCAAATTTTGAATGTCCTGACATCGTTCCTACCTCTCTCCTATTCTAATCGAGATTATTCTATCACTCTTCCCACCGTTTTTCAATCCTAACCCTCTGGATTGTATTATTATCCACCAGAAGAACCATAAACCGATACCCTTCATAATCAACGACGCACTGCTCGTCCTCTCCCGGAATCCGGCCAAGCTGCCAGATCAGAAAACCGTTGAGCGTCTCATACTCCTCCTTCTCGAACACAATCGGAAGCAGATCCTCCAGATCCTCCAGATCAACCATTCCGTTCACCAGAAGTTTTCCGTCCTGAAGTTCTCTGATCCGCTCATCCTCCTCATCGTGCTCGTCAAGGATATTTCCCACGATCTCTTCTAAAATATCCTCCATAGTCACCAGCCCCGAAGTCTGCCCGTACTCGTCCAGCACGATACGGATATGGTTCTGGTCCGACTGCATCTCCTTAAACAGCGTATCAATACTCTTCGTCTCAGGAATAAACGCCGCCGGCCTTATGTATCCCTTCAGGTCCTTAAGGGGAACCTGCCGGAATTTTTCATCAAGATAGCAGGACATCGCTTCCCGCAGGTGCAGAATCCCTATGATCTCGTCAATATCGCCTGCACACACCGGAAATCTGGAAAAATTCTCTTCCAGCATAAACTTCAGCCCCTCCTCCAGCTTTTCCTCGCCGTCGATGGTTACAATATGCTTCCGGTGGGTCATGATGTCCTTTGCGTCCTTATCCATGTAACGGATGATATTGTGAATCAGCCCCGCCGCTTCCTTCTGGGCCCCCTCATCCAGTTCATCCTCGCCCCTTAACAGATGTTTCATCCGTTGGAACAAACTGCCCTCTTCCATAATTACTGTCTTCTACTCCTTTTCTATCTTCGAGCACTCTATGTATGAAGCTCAAAACTGACTTTTATCGCTTCATCTACTCTGTTCATTATCTCCTTATCCAGATGGCATACCAGGTCCCGAAGCCTTTGTTTGTCAATCGTGCGGACCTGTTCTAACAGAACCACCGAATTCTTCACGATCTGATAACGCCTCGCATCTATCTCCACATGGGTCGGCAGCTTCGCCTTATTCATACGCGACGTAATGGCTGCGCAGATCACCGTCGGACTATGCCTGTTTCCCACGTCGTTCTGTATGATCAGCACCGGCCTTACGCCGCCTTGTTCTGAGCCCACTACAGGGCTTAAATCTGCATAATAGATATCTCCACGCCTTACCTGCACACTTTTTCACACTCCGATTTCTTAAAAGATAAAATGAGTATTTCCATCTTTTATCGGATGTATTCTATCTTTTATGCAAAATAATCCATCTGCCCTACCACTTTCCCATGACGAAGGAATTCTCTGGGAACCCGCTTGCCGAAATTACAGATAAATTCATACCTGAGCTTCTCTGCCAGGTCGCTAAGTTCTTCCACCGTGACGCACTCCCCGCCATTTTGTCCTACCAGCGTCACCAGGTCTCCAAAAGCCGCCCCTTCAATGTGCGTTACGTCCACCATAAACTGGTCCATACAGACACGACCAAGGATCGGAGCCTTCTTTCCGCGGATCAGAACATACCCCTTATTCGACAGGCTCCTGGGATATCCGTCTCCGTATCCCACAGGAATGGTAGCAATCCTCGTCCGCCTCGTTGTAATGAACGTTCCCCCGTAACTCACCGGCGTTCCTTCCTCAACCCATTTCACATGAACTACATGGCTTACAAGTTCCATAGCCGGACGCAGCGGCACCAGTTCCTTCTTCACCTCGTCAGAAGGATACAGACCATAGGTCGCAATCCCCGCCCGCACCATATCAAGATTCGCCTCCCGCAGATCAATAATACCCGCACTGTTGGCGCAGTGGTAATAAGCGGCCTTTACTCCAAGTTCGGAAAGTTTCTTCTTCATCTCAAGAAATTCTGTCAGCTGCCTTTTTGCATCCGTCTTGTCAGTCTCGTCTGCCCTGGCAAAATGGGTATACATACCTTCGATCACCAGATTCGGCATCCTGCTGATCTCTTCGATGCTGCGAATGCTATCCATCTTTGCCGGGAATCCAAGACGGGACATACCAGTGTCTATCTTCAGATGAATATACGCCTTTCGATCCATCTTTACCGCCAGATCAGACACGCGTCTGGCCGTCTCACTGTCATAGATTGTCATATGAATCTCATGGATCAGCATCTCCTCCCACTGCTCCGGGAAAATACAGCCCATCACCAGAATCGGTTTCTCAATGCCCCCCTTTCTAAGGATCATACCTTCATCAAGGGCGGCCACCGCATAACCCCAGATATAATCCTTTCCGGCAAGGAACTGGGCCACCTGCAGGGCGCCGTGTCCATAACCGTCTGATTTAATGACCGACAGGACTTTCACCCCTTCGTCAATATTCTTCCTCATCATCTCCATGTTATATTCTATTGCATCAAGATCGATTCTCGCGCAAACTCTGCTATAATTCTTCATCTTCTGCCTCCAGTTTCCTAAACTAATGCTTTCTTAGAATTCTGATTCCTTAAATGCCTCACTCAGATATAATAACAGATCCTGGGCCATAACGCTATAACTTCCTTTCGCTCCCTTTGCATAATCGCCTGCGCGGCCATGAAGATATGTGCCAAGTACGGCCGCAGTATGGCCTTTCATGCCCTGGGCCAGAAGCCCGGATATGATGCCTGCCAGAACGTCTCCCGAACCGGCCTTCGCCATGGACGCATTACCGGACTGATTAACATAGGTTCCCTCACCGCGGGATGCAACCATGGTACGTGAATCCTTGAGGACACAGGTCAGGTTTCTGCTGTCAGCATAATCCTTCAAAAGATTCACACGGTCCTCTTTCAGTTCTTTCACGCTTCCATGAAGCAGTCGTGACATTTCCTTCATATGAGGCGTCAGTACAAGCTGCCTCACTCTTTTCTGATCCGGTAAACTTCCTTCCATTTTAAAATGACCGCCCGATAACCTGGCGCCGCTCCCCGGCAGATTTAAGTCAACGGCAAATTCCGCCAGGATATTAAGACCGTCTGCATCCACCAGGCAGGGAACGGCCGCCCTCTCAAGCGTAGTCTTTAAAAGTCTGCCGGCTACCTCGCCGGTTCCGATTCCCGACCCGATACAGACTGCATCCGCCCAGGAAAGAAGAGCCTCCAGTTCCTCTTCCCGATAATCCGTATAAGTGGTAATGATTGCTTCAGGAAGCTGCTGCTGCAGAATCACCCTGTTCTCCTCGGGCGTATAGATCCGAACCAGACCAGCGCCGGACAGATACGCCGCCTTCCCATTAAGAAATGCAGCGCCGGACATTCCCTTACTTCCCGCGATCACCAGCAGTTTTCCATAAGTCCCTTTATTGGAATCTGGCCTGCGTACAGGAAGCATTTTTCGGAAATCTCCTTTATCACAGACATACATACGCTTCGGTTCCTCTGACAGTTCCTTTGTATGAATCCCAATGTCCGCCACACAGGTCTTACCCGCATACTCATGCCCCGGATACAATACAAGCCCCAGTTTTTCCAGCTGAAAGGTCACAGTTATATCCGCCTTGAATGCAATCCCCAGCACACTGCCCGTATCCGCAGAAATACCCGATGGAAGATCAACGGCAAATTTCGTTCCCGATGCTTCATTCATCTGTTTAAGCGCAGCCAGATATCTTCCCTCGACCTTCCGGCCAAGTCCTACGCCAAAAACAGCATCTATGATGATACTATATTCATCATCCCTGTATTCGTTGCATATCTCGCCGCCGATTTCCAGAAACCGCTTCATCTGTTGTTCCGTCTCTTCGGTACAACGGCCGGCATTTCCTACGAACCAGACTCTGGGGACATACCCTGCCTCAAAAAGCAGCCTGGCGATGGCGAACCCGTCGCCGCCGTTATTACCAGAGCCACAGACCACACAAGGCTTTGAAAGATCAAGTTCTTCTTCCTCCATCACTTTTACGCAGGAGGCAGCCGCCCTCTCCATCAGTTCCAGCGAAGGGATCCCTGCCTCCTGTATGGTATATTGATCTGCTCTCTTCATCTGAGAGCTGTCTGCCAGATATCGCATATATTTCCTCCTTAAACCAGCAAAAGACGTGTAACTTTTGTACATACATACCGTTCCACGTCTTCCCTTTTATTATTTTTGATGTTCCTCATTGAACCGGCTGATCTTATAGGAAAGCTGCATCAGACTCTCCGACAGATGCACATTCTCTACAATGATCTCCTCCGGCAGATTCAGATCCGTATGAGCAAAATTCCAGATTGCCCTTACCCCGTTAGCCACCAGGAGATCTGCCACTTCCACCGCTTTGTCCTTAGGAATGGTAAGAGCCGCAATCTCTACGTCATTATCCTTCACAAACTCGCCAAGTTCCTCCATCATCCGCACAGGAACCCCCCGGATCGTCATACCCGCAAGCCTGGGATTCACGTCGAAAATCCCTTTCAGAATAAATCCCCGTTTTTCAAAAGCCGCATAATTCGCCAGCGCCTGTCCAAGATTTCCCGCCCCGATGATGATCATACGGTGATCTTCTTCTAACCCCAGAATCTTACCGATCTCCGTATATAGATACTTTACATTATATCCATATCCCTGCTGCCCGAATCCGCCAAAATTGTTAAGATCCTGACGAATCTGAGACGCAGTCACCTTCATCCGTCTGCTCAGGTCATTGGACGAGATCCGCTCTACCCCGTGTTCCAATAATTCACCAAGATATCTGTAATACCTGGGCAACCTTCGTATGACTGCCTGGGAAATTTCTCTTTCTTCCAATTTAAACTCACCTTCCATTTCCTTTCTGATATTTAATTATATAGAATGGATAGATTAAAGTCAAACTTTTAGTTGTATTTTCTGCAATTTTCGTTATAATGTAAAGGGATATAAGGAGGAAGATTATGATACTGGCATGTCATGGAATCAGCAAATCCTTCGGGGAAAACGTCATCCTCTCCGAAGGTTCTTTTCATATAGAAGACCACGAAAAAGCGGCGCTGGTAGGGCCAAACGGTGCGGGGAAGACCACGCTGTTCAAGATGATTGTAGGGGAACTTTCTTCTGACGGCGGGGATATTATTCTGACAAAGGGAAAGACCCTTGGTTATCTGGCCCAGCACCAGGACCTGGTAAGCGGCGGCACCATTTATGAAGAAGTAAAACTGGCCAGGGCGGATATCATCGCCATGGAACAGCAGATCCGGGAAATCGAACAGGAACTGAAGCATCTGGAAGGAGATGCTCTGAACGCCCGTCTGGAAACCTACCACCGTCTCACCGGCGCATTCGAGCGTGAAAACGGCTATGCATACGAAAGTGAGATTACAGGGGTTTTAAAAGGGCTTGGCTTTTGCGAAGAAGAATTCTCCAAGCCGGCGGCCGCCCTCTCCGGGGGACAGAAGACACGGGTTTCTCTGGGAAAGCTTCTTCTTACGAAGCCTGATATCCTGCTTCTTGACGAACCTACCAACCATTTAGACATGAATTCCATCGCCTGGCTTGAGACCTATCTGCTCAACTACCCGGGAGCCGTGCTCATCGTCTCCCATGACCGGTATTTCCTTAATCGGGTTGTGACGAAGATTCTGGAGATCGAGATGGGGAAACTCAGTACCTACCTGGGCAATTATAGCGCTTATGCCAAGAAGAAACGTCTGCTTCGAGAAGCACAGCTCAAAGAATATTTAAACCAGCAGCAGGAGATTAAGCACCATGAGGCCGTCATCGAGAAGCTGCGCTCCTTTAACCGGGAGAAATCTATCAGACGTGCGGAAAGCCGCGAGAAGATGCTGGAAAAGATTCGTCCGGTTGAAAAACCCATTGAGATGAATACTGAAATCCATCTGACTCTGGAGCCCTCCCGGATCAGCGGCAATGATGTGCTTACGGTGGAATCACTGGGCAAATCCTTTCCGAACCAGACACTTTTTACGGATGTAAGCTTTGAGATAAAACGCGGGGAGCATGTCGCCATTATCGGAGACAACGGGACTGGCAAGACCACTCTTCTTAAGATACTTAACCAGGTACTGCCTGCGGACACGGGAACATTTACTCTGGGAACCAATGTAGAGATCGGATACTATGATCAGGAACACCATGTACTCCATATGGAGAAGACCATTTTTGATGAGATCTCTGACGACTACCCGGAACTTACCAATACAAAGATCCGCAACATGCTGGCAGCGTTTCTATTCACCGGAGACGATGTGTTTAAACGCATCGGCGACTTAAGCGGCGGCGAGCGGGGGCGTGTCTCTCTTGCGAAACTTATGCTCTCAAGGGCGAATTTTCTAATCCTGGACGAGCCTACCAACCACCTGGATATCACTTCTAAGGAGATTCTGGAGAAGGCCCTGAATGATTATACCGGAACGCTTCTCTACGTCTCTCATGACCGGTATTTTATCAACCAGACAGCCACACGGATTCTGGATCTGGTAAACCATACTTTTGTGAATTATATCGGAAATTATGACTATTATCTGGAAAAACGAGACGAACTGACCGCGGTATACGCCAAAGCCAAAGAAACGGCTTTCGCCTCGGCGGGAAAGAATGTGTCGGAAGCGAAACTAAGCTGGCAGGAACAGAAAGAGGCGCAGGCCAGAGAGCGCAAACGCAAGAACGATCTGCAAAAAACAGAGGAACGTATCACAAGCCTGGAAGAACGAGATATGGAGATTGACGGACTCATGATGCAAAAGGATGTGTTCACCAATTCCGCCAGATGTCAGGAACTGGCGAACGAGAAGGCTGCGATCGCAGAGGAATTAGAAGAATTATATGAGCGTTGGGAAGAATTAGGGACGTAGTAAAATTGAATTTTACTACGTCCCTAAAAATGTCCTGTACAATCATATATTATGCTCTTTCTCCTGCCCCGCCTTCTTCCACGGGCGAGCTTTCCCAAGCCATCCCTTCTCCTTCCAGTAGGCCACGTCCACAAGATTCTTCCCGTTCTGCTGCATATGTCTCATAATATAGAACAAAACCTTCGTCTTCCATCCAGGAGTCACAGAAGCCGTATCCCTTGTCAGCTTCAGCGCAAGCTGATCCACGTCATTCACGATCTTCTCCTTAATCGGCATCCCGACATCCTCCCAGCGTATCGCACTCACGGCAATCCCATATGTATAGATCCTTGCCACTCCCCAGAAAAAAAGACTGCTCTTCATATCCCTAAGCGTGGACTTCATGCCGCCTCCTGCTCCGGTAGTCACACACACCGCCTGCTTACTGAACATACGCTCCTCAGGCCGGTGCACCATAAAACGATATCCGTAATGATCCAGCAGAACCTTAAGAGCCCCCGTCACATGAAGCACATGAACCGGCGACGTAAACACGAGAAGATCCGCCTCGTCAATCATCCGGGTTACCCGTTTCATATACATCAGATAATCGGGACACTTCTTCTCACTCTCCAAAAAGCAGGTCGCACACCCCCGGCAGTATTCCGGCATATCTTTTGGAAGAAATAACTCAATGACCTGATCCTCTTCCTTCACAATCTTCTCAATCACCATCTTACCAATGTGATAGCTTGAGCCATACCGCATCGTGCCGTTAATCATCAGTATTTTCATCTTGCCTAGTTCTCCCTTCTCTTCTTTCCATCTATTCAATGTAGGCCAGTCATTCAGAATACAGCTGGCAACATAGACATCAGAATATTTTTATTATACCATTATCTATAAAAAAATGGTATGGTTTTCACAGATAAAATTGATTCTGATTGGGAATGAATGGAAAGCAGATGGAACTCTTGGCCCCTGGTATCATCTCATATATTGCATGAAATCCATGTCGATGTTATAATTATCCATAGAAAAATGATATAAAGGGCGGAAATACATATGAAGAAAAAAATTTACAGATTTTTTCTGGGCATCCTTTGTACCATATCACTCGCAGGATGCCGTTCAGACAAAGACACAGACTCCAAAACTCAGCAGATCCCCAAGGTAGAACTGGTCGTCTGGGGATCCGAGGAGGACACGGAACTGATGAACCAGATCATCCAGAGTTTTAAGACAGAATACCGATCTGAGGCAGATTTCCAGATAACCTTTGAAGTGCAGGGAGAATCCCAATGTAAAGACGCTCTGATCGGGGGACTGGAAGAAGGCGCAGACGTATTTACATTTGCAGACGATCAGTTACATGCGCTGGCTGCTGCCGGGGCCTTAGATCCCATTGAAGATGCAGAAGAAATCAAAGCCCGAAATCTTCCCGGAACCGTGGAGGCAGCTTCGGTAAACGACACCCTGTACGCCTATCCGCTGACCGCAGACAACGGATACTTCCTATACTATAACAAACAGTACATTTCAGATGAACAGGCAAAGACTCTGGACGGAATATTACAGGCCGCAGCAGCAGGTAACAGACTGTTTTCCATGGACTGGTCTTCTGCATGGTATGTATATTCTTTTTTTGGAAATACAGGGCTGGAAGTGGGGCTGAATGATGACGGAATCACCAATTACTGCACCTGGAACAAGACAGAAGGGGAAATCCGGGGCATCGACGTCGCTCAATCTATGCTTCGTATTGCAGGAAGTCCGGGATTTTCAAACCGTACAGACGAAGCGTTCCTGGATGGAGTAAAAAATGGGTCTGTTGCCGCAGGTGTCAGCGGCGTCTGGAATGCAGTCGAGATTATGGAAGCCTGGGGTGAGAACACCGGGGCCGCCAGACTGCCCACCTACACCTGTAACGGAAGCCAGGTACAGATGGCTTCCTTTTCCGGCTGCAAACTGATCGGGGTAAACGCCTACTCCGAACATCCAGAATGGGCGGTGCGTCTTGCAGAATGGATTACAAATGAAGAGAATCAGCAGCTCAGATTTGAAGTGCGCGGCCAGGGCCCTTCCAATATTGCGGTCGCAGATTCCAATGAGATCCAGCAGTTTCCGGCTATCGCCGCACTCCTGGAACAGTCAGAGTTTTCTCATCTGCAAAGAGTAGGAGGGAAATTCTGGGATCCGGTCACAAAATTTGCAGAAAGTATGGCCGCAGGAAACCCTTCCGGCCAGGACATACAGGAACAACTAGACGAAATGGCAGAAAACGTTTCTGCCAGATAGATATAAAATATCGAAAGGATTTGTCACAAAAACATGAAGAAAAAACTCCGTATACAACAACGTCTGATACTCCCCATCATCTTACTGGGAGTCGTGGCATTTGTTTCGAATGTCCTGTCGGTTTTCAGCCTTAACACAGTCAATTCAAATGCCTCTAAAATTGTAGACAACTATATGGTCGGCTCTGAAATCCTCCAGGATATCCGCCATTCCATTACAAAGATCCATGAAATCGCCCTGTCCCACATCGTGGCGGCAGACTATGACACAATGATTACCATTGTGGCGCAGATCAAAGAGGAGGAAAAGACTCTTGAGGCTTTTCTGGCGGAATATAAAAAATACATTACAGAGGATGAGAATGCGGCTTATACACAGCTTCTGGAAAACTACGACTCTTTCAAACACGCTCTGGTCTTTCTCGTATGCGCAAGCGCAGACAGCCGTACAGAAGATGCATATGCATATGCCAACGGCGATGTGGCAAGTTACGGAACGGCCATGGAGAACACCGCCGATGATCTGTATACTGCCGTCAAGGAACGAACCGCCCAGGCGCGTAAGCATCTGTTTGTGGTCTATATCGTTTCGATTATTATTGCCACAGCTTCTGTCGTGGTCTGCCTGCTGCTGGTTCTCGCAGCCGTCAGAATCATCCGGAAATATGTAATCACGCCTATTAAGGGAACGGTGACCACCTTACAGGCAAGTTCAGCAACGCTTGACGAAGTAACTGGAGAGGTTCTGAAACACACCCGTACCTCCAGTGAAAGCGCCAAAGGACTGTCCTCTCTTGCCCACTCCTTATCCATGTCAATCCAGAAAGTTGCGAATAATGCGGCAAATATCAACCACAGCGCATCGGACATCAAGACAGACGTCCATGACATGGCAGAGGAATGCAGTGCGATCACAGAATATTCCACTGCAATGAAGATACGGGCAAACGAGATGGAAGCGACTGCACAGACAAACACGGCTGACATCCAGCAGAAAGCGGCTGACATCCTCGCAGTACTGGGCCAGGCAATCGAAAACAGTAAGAGCGTAGATCAGGTAAACAGCCTGACCAGAGATATCGTATCCATCTCTTCAACGACCAATCTTATCGCCCTAAACGCTTCGGTGGAGGCAATGCGGGCGGGAGAAGCCGGCAAAGGTTTTGCAATTGTAGCCAGTGAAATCAAACGGCTGGCGGCCTCCTGCGGCGAGACCGCCGAACGAATCCAGGAGGTGAATAAAATTGTCACGGAAGCCGTATATAACTTATCTGGCCATTCCAAAGATCTGGCAGATTACCTGAGCGGAACTATCCTGACCGAATTCCAGGAATTTGTTCGTTCCGGCAGACAGTACAAAGAAGATGCAGATTATGTAAAAGAAAAGATTGACGCCTTTAACAGCAGAACCGACAGACTAAGACATTCCATGACGGATATTGCCGAGTCGATTGGAAGCATTACGAAAGCGATTGATGAAGGAGCATCCGGGATTACCGGAGTTGCAGGCAGTACCCAGAGCCTGGTAGGGGATATGGCTGATATTACCGGGCGCATGGATACGAACAGAGAGATCGTGGAGGATCTTAAGAAACAGATGGAAGTATTTGCAGATCTATAAAAAACTTATAATGATTCGATAAAGGGCTGTCAGATGACAGCCCTGTCTGTTATAATCGTTCTGCAATTGCCTTGATAAACTCCTCACTGTTCAACACAGTCGGATTCTCAATGGTCGTGATCAGCGCAAGATCCTTCGTCATCTTCCCGTCCTCAATCGTATCAATGGTTGCCTTTTCAAGCCTGTCCGCAAAATCCATCAATTCCTGGTTTCCATCCAGTTCCCCACGTTTCCTGAGGGCTCCCGTCCACGCAAATATAGTCGCTACAGAGTTCGTAGAAGTCTCTTCTCCTTCCAGATGCTTATAATAATGCCTCTGAACCGTCCCATGTGCCGCCTCATACTCATAATATCCATCTGGGGAAACCAGAACAGAAGTCATCATGGCAAGAGAACCGAAGGCAGAGGAAACCATATCGCTCATTACATCCCCGTCATAATTCTTGCACGCCCAGATATAACCGCCCTCAGACTTCATCACCCGCGCCACGGCATCATCAATCAGCGTATAGAAATAAGTAATTCCCGCCGCCTCGAATTTCTCTTTATATTCCGCTTCAAAAATCTCCTGGAAAAGATCTTTAAAAGTATGGTCATACTTCTTAGAAATCGTATCTTTCGTGGCAAACCAGAGATCCTGCCTGATATCCAGCGCATAGTTAAAGCAGCTTCTTGCGAAACTCTCGATAGACTGGTTCACATTATGCATTCCCTGCACAATTCCTTCCCCGTCGAACTCATGCACCAGTTCCCGCATCTTCGATCCGTCTCTGGCAGTATACACCAGTTCCACCTTGCCTGCCCCCGGGATCTTCATCTCAGAACCCTTATACACATCACCATATGCATGCCTTGCAATCGTGATAGGCTTCTTCCAGTTACGCACGCACGGCTCAATCCCCTTGACCACGATCGGCGCACGGAACACTGTCCCGTCCAGAATCGCCCGGATTGTCCCATTGGGGCTTTTCCACATCTCTTTCAGATCATATTCCGTCATCCGCGCCGCATTGGGTGTAATCGTCGCACACTTCACGGCAACCTTGTACTTCTTCGTTGCATTCGCCGAATCAATGGTCACCTGGTCGTCCGTCTCATTCCTGTGCTCAAGCCCCAGATCATAATACTCCGTGTTCAGTTCAATAAACGGCTCTAACAGATGGTCTTTAATCATCTTCCACAGAATACGGGTCATCTCATCTCCGTCCATCTCTACAATCGGTGTCGTCATCTTAATCTTCGCCATGTTAAAATACCTCCTATTGATTGATCAAATTGATACTTTCAGTTATCTTTCGCCAGATGCAGATTCTCCATTACATTCAGAATATGCCGGTTAGCAAGCCTCTCTGCAAGATCTCCATCGCGCTTTTTGATGGCCTCCAGAATCTCCCGATGCTCCTTAATTGATTTCTTCGCCCGGTTCTTCTCCCCTACGGACATTGCCCTCGCCATCTGTACATATTTATGAAAGTCCGACAGCACATGCTCCAGGATCCGGCTGTCGGAAGCTTCATACAGAATCTTATGGAACTTTCCGTCAAGCTCCGTTACCTGTTCCGCCTGCTCTTTGCTGCTCTTACGCAGATGAAATTCCGACAAAAGCAGCACTTCTTCCAGTTCTTCAATCTGCTTTTCTGTAATATGCTCCGTGGCCCGCCGGGCGCACATTCCTTCCAGCATAGAACGGATTCCATAAATATCTGCCACATCTTTACGGGTGATCCCGGTCACATAGGCTCCCTTATTGGGAACGATCGTCACCAGCCCCTCCAGTTCGAGCTGCCGCAGGGCCTCCCTTACCGGAGTCCTGCTGACCCCCAGTTCCTCTCCAATCGTAATCTCCCGCAATTCCTCATGTTCCTGGTAGACCCCTGACAAGATGTCCTCCCGCAGCCTGCGAAACACCCTGCCCCGCAACGACCGATCCTGATACTCTTCCATCCCTTATTTTCCTTCTCTCCTATCTTTCTGGCTGAACAAAATCTCAAACCAGTTCACAACCTGTCTGCCGTGCAGCCTCCTCAATTACCTTAAGCAGTTCTTCATCCGTCAGAACCGTCACACGCCCATCCTCGTATTCCTTGTCTACCCAGGCCTTTACCATGGCAACTATTTCCGTATTCTTATCCACCTGCTTTCCTTCCGGAAGATGGAAATAGGTATTGATCCAGTGGGCAATCCCTGCAAGCCCGGACGTATTAGACACGGTCACCAGCGGCGGGCGGTTCAGAAACTTATCCGTATCAAATACATTATAAATCTCCTCATTTTTCAACAGACCGTCCGCATGGATCCCTGCCCGCGTCACGTTAAAATTACTTCCCACAAACGGCGTCCTCGATGGCACTCTGTAACCAATCTCTTTCTCATAATACTCGGAAAGTTCTGTAATTACCGTGGTATCCATACCATCCAGTGTTCCCCGAAGCTGCGCATATTCGAACACCATTGCCTCAAGCGGCGTATTACCGGTACGCTCCCCAATCCCAAAGAGGGAACAGTTCACCCCGCCTGCCCCATAGAGCCATGCGGTAGACGAATTGCTGACCGCCTTATAGAAATCGTTATGGCCGTGAAATTCGATCAGTTCACTGGGAACTCCCGCATGAACACGGATCCCGTAGATAATCCCCGGTATGGATCTCGGTATCACAGCCCCCGGATAATTTACCCCGTATCCCATCGTATCACAGACACGGATCTTGACCGGAATCTGATACTCTTCCATCAGCTTCATCAATTCCAGGCAGAAAGGAATCACAAACCCATAGATATCCGACCTGGTAATATCCTCCAGATGACATCTGGGACTGACTCCTGTCTCCAGACACTCCCGGACAACCGACAGATAATGTTCCATACATTCCCGTCTCGTCATTTTTAATTTATAAAAGATATGATAATCCGAACAACTGACCAGAATTCCCGTCTCCTTCATTCCGATTTCCTTAACCAGCTCAAAATCCTTCCTGCTGGCGCGGATCCAGCTTGTAATCTCTGGAAATTCATACCCCTTTTCCATACACTGATACACCGCATCCCGATCCTTCTTACTATATAGGAAGAATTCGCACTGCTTAATCTTCCCTTTCGGTCCGCCAAGCCTATGGAAATATTCATAAATCCTCACAATCTGCTCCGTACTGTATGGCGCTCTTGACTGCTGGCCATCCCGGAACGTAGTATCCGTAATCCAGATCTCGTCCGGCATACTGTGGGGTACAATACGATCATTAAACGCAATCTTCGGGATCTCGTCATAACGGAACAGATTGCGAAAAACATTGGGATTCTTTACATCCACCAGCGGATACATATGCTCTTCTAACTGCAGCAGATTGGTATGTTCGTTCAGGTACACTTTCCTGTTTTCCATAGATGTCATCTCCTTCGTGTCATATCTTTTAGTTCAACCTTTCTATCAACGTGTATAATTGTATACAATTATACATTTTTTGTCAAGAGAAAAATTACCAGAAAGACTAATCAAACATAAAAAGAGACAATAAAATTGGGAGACAGAAATTGTCTCCCTTATGAAGCGAATCTAATACAGCTTCGCCCCAATCTCCCTTGGCCGGAATCCTTCGTCCTCCAAGGCCTTCATAATCTCATTCTTATGTTCTGTCCCAAATGCCTCCATGGTGATACGAAGCTCCACCGCCGCATTGCGGTTGGTGCTGACGAACTGATTATGCTCAAGCTTGATGACATTTCCCTGGGCATCCGCAATGGTTGCCGCAACCCGCACCAGTTCACCCGGCTTATCCGGAAGCAGCACAGACACAGAGAAAATCCGGTCCCGCTGAATCAGCCCATGCTGTACAATAGAAGACATGGTAATCACATCCATGTTACCGCCGCTTAAAATAGCGACAGCCTTCTTCCCCTTCAGATCAAGCTGCTTCAGCGCCGCAACCGTTAAGAGTCCTGAATTCTCCACCACCATCTTGTGGTTCTCTACCAGATCAAGGAAAACTCCAATCAGCTCGTCATCCTCCACCGTCAGCATACGGTCAATATTCTCCTGTGCATATGGGAAAATCTTCTCACCCACCCGCTTGACCGCCGTGCCGTCTGCTATCGTGTTGGCGTTATCCAGCGTCACCGGCTCCCCGGAAGCCAGAGCCATGGTCATGCTGGCCGCCTGGGACGGCTCCACGCCAATCACCTGGATCTTGGGATTCAGCATTTTAGCAAGAACAGACACTCCGGTAATCAGGCCGCCGCCCCCCACAGGAGCCAGAATATAGTCCACGGTCGGTAGCTCCTGTACAATCTCCATGGCGATGGTTCCCTGCCCGGTAGCGATATCCGGGTCATCAAAAGGATGGACAAAGGTATATCCTTTCTCCTCGGCCAGCTTCACCGCATACTCGCAGGCATCGTCATACACATCTCCATGAAGGATCACTTCTGCACCATAATTCTTCGTGCGGTTGACCTTGATTAACGGCGTAACCGTCGGCATAACGATGACCACTTTACAGCCAAATTTCTGCGCAGCATAGGCAACGCCCTGAGCATGGTTCCCCGCCGAAGCAGTAATCAGACCTTTCGAACGGGCTTCCTCACTCATGGTACTGATCTTATAATAAGCTCCTCTCACCTTATATGCGCCTGTCTCCTGCATATTCTCCGGTTTCAGGTAAATCCTTCCGCCTGTCTCCCGGCTTAGATATTCACTGTATATTAGTTTTGTCGGATTTGTGACATTCTTCACAAGATCACTTGCCTGCTCAAATTTTTCAAGCGTAAACATATCTGATTCCTCCTCTATATTATTTCTTTCTATCATTTCCTGTATCAGACAACGATCTGACACGGACTCAGGCCATTGAAAAGCTTACACATCTGCCCCTTCTTCCCCAGAAGCAAACAACGCCCGTACAAAGGTATCTGCATCAAATTTCTGGAGATCATCAATGGACTCTCCGACACCGATATATTTCACCGGAATCCCCAGTTCTGCATGAATAGCCACCGCAATACCGCCCTTGGCCGTCCCGTCCATCTTCGTCAGTACTATTCCCGTAATGTCCGCAACCTCATTGAACTCTTTCGCCTGCTGCAGCGCATTCTGCCCCGTAGTTGCATCCAGTACCACCAGTGTCTCCCTGTAAGCTTCCGGAAACTCTCGGTCAATAATCCGGTTCATCTTCCTAAGTTCTTCCATCAGATTCTTCTTATTATGAAGCCTTCCTGCCGTATCGCACAACAACACATCCGCATGCCTCGCCCTGGCGGAAGCCACCGCATCATAGACGACCGAAGCCGGATCCGAACCTTCCTGCCCTCCGATCAGATCTGCCTGGGCACGGTTAGCCCACTCTTTCAACTGTTCTCCTGCCGCCGCACGGAACGTATCTGCCGCCGCAAGCACCACCTTCTTGTTCTGGGCCTTAAGTTTCCCCGCAAGCTTCCCAATAGTAGTGGTTTTTCCCACGCCATTAACTCCGATTACCAGAACCACTGACGTCTTCTCTTCAAAATCATAGGCTGTCTCACCTACGTCCATCTGCTCCTTGATGCTCTCAATCAGTAGTTCTCTGCACTGCATTGGCTCCTTAATATGCTGCGCCTTTACCTTTGCCTTTAAGTCATCCAGGATATCATACGTCGCCTGTACCCCCAGATCTCCCATAATGAGAACTTCCTCCAGTTCCTCATAAAAATCATCGTCAATATGAGAAAAACCATGAAAGATACTGTCCATCCCGGACACAATATTATCCCTTGTCTTTCCAAGCCCCTGCACCAGACGCTTAAAAAAACCAACCTTCTCCTTCTGCTCCTCAGCCATCACTACCTCCTATAAAACCATTTACGCATCCAGTTCTTCCTCCAGAAGGCTTACCGACACCAGCGTAGAAATTCCCTTCTCCTGCATAGTAATCCCATACAGTCTGTCCGCCGCCGTCATGGTCCCCCTTCTATGGGTAATCACGATAAACTGCGTGCTTTTCGTCAGCTTATGCAGATATCCCGCAAATCTGACCACATTATTATCATCCAGCGCCGCCTCGATCTCATCCAGCAGGCAGAACGGGGACGGTTTCAGATTCTGGATTGCGAACAGCAGAGAAATCGCCGTCAGCGCCTTCTCTCCGCCGGAAAGCTGCATCATATTCTGCAGCTTCTTCCCCGGCGGCTGGGCGATAATCTTAACTCCCGCCTCCAGGATATCCTCGTCATCCATCAGTTCCAGCGTACCCTTTCCGCCGCCGAACAGTTCCTTAAACACCTGGTCGAATTCACTGGCAATCCTGGCAAACTGCTCCCGGAACTGCTTTCTCATGGCCGTATCCAGTTCCTCAATGATCTGTTCCAGGGTCGCCTCAGCTTCCACCAGATCGTCATGCTGGCCTTTTAAGAACTCATACCGTTCCGAAACACTCTTATATTCCTCAATGGCATTGACATTGACATTCCCAAGTCCACGTATCTCTCCTTTCAGATCCTGGATCCGCTTTTTCATCCTCGACAGGTCCGTAAGGTTCTCATCCCGCAGTTCCTTTGCCCGGATATAG
The DNA here is from genome assembly GCA_910579925.1 of uncultured Dorea sp. GTDB lineage: Bacteria > Bacillota > Clostridia > Lachnospirales > Lachnospiraceae > Sporofaciens. The sequence goes on along the minus strand of CAJTVY010000004.1, from coordinate 81,518 downwards.
GTAATCTCATACTCTTCCCACATATAACTGATCTGCTTTTCCGAAGATGACTCATAATTCTCCTTCTGGCTCTCCAGACGAAAAATCTCCTTGTCCAGATCCGACATATGTTTCGCCAGATCTTCCCGGTTCTTAAGAAACTCCTTATGCTTCTGGTTCAGTTCCTCCCGATCTTTCTTATACCTCTCGATCTCAAGCTGAATCTCCCCAAACAGATCCTTCGAGTTCTCAATCGTCTCCCGAAGTTCTGCGATCTGGTTCTCTTTCTCCTCAATCTCCCTGGAAGTGCCGCCTTTATTCTTCTCCAGTTCCTTAAGCTCCTCCTGGAACTTCCCGATCTCCTCCCGGATACGGTTCACGTTCTCGTCAACGAAAGTAAATTTCTGCTCAAGGCTTGCGAACTCCAAATGAATCTCTTCCGTCCGCCTCACCTTATCAGCCTCTTTCTCGTGTTCTGCATCCAGAATCTTCTGTTCCTGTTCAATCTGCTCTGTCAGTTCCTGTTCCAGCCTCTGTGACGTATCCAGTTCCACATTAATAGATTCCTGGTTGTCGGCAATATCCGTAATCTGACCGTCCAGCCTTCCGGCCTCCTCTCCCAGGCTGCCGGCAAGTTCCCTGGCATTTTTAATCTTTGCCGCCGCCTGGTCCGCATTCATCTTCGCCGTGTTCTGAATGACATAGGCTTTCTGAAGCTTCATGCTGATCTCGTCCATCTTTTCATAATACCCGGTCCGTTCTTTTCGCAGCAGATCAGAAGACGCTTCCACCTCGTCCATCTCTCTTTTCAGTTGTCTGACCGTCCGTTCGAATTCCTCCATCTCCCGCCTTCGGCTCAGAAGATTGCTGGAATTCTTAAACGCGCCTCCCGTCATGGAACCTCCCGGATTGATCAGCTCCCCTTCCAGGGTAACGATCCTTATCGTCTGCTTATACTTCTTCGCAATGGAAAGCCCCTGGTCAATGTGATCCACAACCAGCGTTCTCCCCAGAAGATTATCTGCAAGCGTCCGGTACTGTTCCTCTGTCTTCACCAGTGTATTTGCAGTGCCTACCACGCCTGGTTCTTTAAGAGCCTCCGTCTTTATACTCCCCGCATAAGAACGAATATTCGTTAGGGGAAGAAACGTCGCCCGCCCGAAACGGTTCTTTTTCAGATATCCGATCATCCGCTTCGCCGTGTCGTCATCTGAAGTGACAATGTTCTGAATATTGCCTCCCAGAGCCGTTTCAATCGCAATTTCATAATCCTTGTCCACCTTAATCAGATCGGCAACCACCCCAAGGATCCCTTTCTCCCTGCTCCGTAAATCCATGACCTTACGGATACTGTTGCCATAACCGTCATACCGCTCCGTAAGATTCTTCAAAGATTCCAGCCTTGACTCTTCCCGATGGTACGCTGTCTGTCCGATCCTGAACTGCTCCGTCTGCTTTGCCAGCTGCTCCTGCAGCACGGCAATCTTCTCCTCATACTGACGGTTCTCCTCAGACAATGCGATTATCTGACCAGAAATCTCCTCTAGCTCTTTCTGATATCCATTCAGTTTCCTCCCCTGAATCTCTTCCTCTTCCCTGGCCTCTATGATCTGGCGGTTCATCCCCGCCCTTCGGACCTGGATCTGCTCAAGCATGGTATCGTACTTCTGGATCTTCGCCTTGGTGGAAGCCCTGTTATTCAGAAGTTCCATGATCTCGTCCTTGTGCTGGTCCACGGACGCCGTGACAGAAGCAATCCTGGACTGTACGTCAATCAGTTCTGCCTTCGCCTGATTCTCAAGTCTGGTCTGCTCGTCAATCTGCCGCCTTAATTCCTCCTCCTCACGCCTCAGTTCCTTAAGCTGACCTTCACGTACCCCCACCTCGGAAGCAATGGTTCTGGCGCGCTGGTCATAATGGGCGTCATTCATATGCATACTGTTGATCTGCTCTTTCAGCAGTTCAATCTGGTTCTCTAACTGCTGTTTCAACAGATTCGTCTCATTTAGCTGGCTCTTCGCCTTCTCGATAGCTGCGTCAATTCCGTCAACCTGTTCCTCCACCGTCTCGTACTCCGTTTTCATGGCGTCATACTGCCCGCTGGACTGCTCAAGTTCTCCTTTTGCAATTTCAAGTTTCCCGGTAACATCCCGCACCTGTTCCTCCAGACGTTCCGTCTCAAGCAGAAACATATTAATATCGTAAGTCTTAAGTTCTTCCTTCTTTTTTAAATATTCCCGCGCCGTCTCTGCCTGACGTTCCAGCGGACCTACCTGCTTCTCAAGTTCCGCCAGGATGTCGTTAACCCTCAGCAGATTCTGGCGTTCCTCCTCTAACTTCTTCACCGACATATTCTTGCGGCGCTTAAACTTCACGATCCCCGCCGCCTCGTCAAACAGTTCCCGCCTCTCCTCAGGTTTTCCGCTTAAGATTCTGTCAATCTGGCCCTGTCCGATAATCGAATATCCCTCTTTACCGATACCCGTATCGTAAAACAGTTCGTTGACATCCTTAAGTCTGCAGCCGCTCCCGTTAATGAGATACTCGCTCTCCCCTGACCGGTATAATTTTCTTGTCACCGTCACTTCTTCAAAATCAATGGAAAGCTGATGGTCAGAATTATCCAGCGTAATGGCAACGGATGCATAACTTAACGGTTTGCGGTTCTCCGTCCCCGAGAAGATTACATCCTGCATGGTGCCTCCCCGAAGCTGCTTGACTCTCTGCTCGCCTAAGACCCACCGGACTGCATCCGCTACATTACTTTTCCCGCTCCCATTTGGCCCTACAATCCCCGTAATCCCGTTATGGAAATCGAATTTTATCTTATGTGCAAACGACTTGAATCCCTGCACTTCTATGCTCTTCAGATACATTCTCCACCTACTTTATATTCTTACTGCGCAGCTTTAAGATACTCTGGTAAGCCGCGACCTGTTCCGCCCCTTTCTTCGTACGGCCGATACCGACCCCATACTCCTCCTCCCCGATATACGCTGACACCCGGAAAGATTTGTCGTGATCCGGCCCCTCTTCCCCGACCAGCTGGTATGTGATCGGCGATTTGGAATTAGCCTGAACGATCTCCTGCAAGATAGTCTTGCTATCAAAAAAGAGCGTTTTATTCTCAAGATCATTCAGAATAAAACGATGGATAAACTCTTTCGCATTAGCAAAACCACCATCCATGTAAATCGCACCAATCAGCGCCTCCAGCGCATCTGAAGTGATCGAGTCCCGCATCCTTCCGCCGGTGGCATCTTCTCCCTTTCCAAGCAGCAGATATCTGCCCAGATCCAGGTCTTTCGCACAGAACGCAAGAGCCGGCTCGCACACCATACTCGCCCTGGTCTTCGTAAGTTCCCCTTCCGGCATCTGTTCGTGTTCAAAGAAAAGGAACTCGCTGCAGACCAGTTCCAGCACGGCGTCTCCAAGGAATTCCAGACGCTCATTACACTCATGCTTTGACAGATGCCTCTCATTCGCATAAGAACTGTGTATCATCGCCTGCTTCAACAAATGAAAATTATCAAACCTGTAACCAATCTTCTCTTCTAATATTTTTAATTCCCGACTCATTCTATCGCCTCACAAAACTGAATCCAGAGGCTGCCATCGGCAGCCTTTTCCATATGCTATTTCAAAAAATGAAAAAGCCCTGCCGGGCTTTTTCTAACATTCCAATGCCTACACTAATTATTCGTTGCATTCTTGATCTGCTCCACGGCATCCCCAACCGTAACGATCTTCTCGGCCTCTTCATTGTCAATCTCGATATCGTATGTCTCCTCTATTCCCATAATGATCTGAAAGATGTCGAGAGAGTCTGCTCCCAGGTCATCCACGAAAGTTGTATCTTCCGTAATCTCATCTGCATTCACATTCAAAACATCTGCTATAATCTCTTTCAACTTTTCAAACTCCATACCATCTCTTCTCCTTTTCCTGTTATTCATTTTTGATACATCATGTTCTTTTTTATTCAGCGGATGACACATCCGGTTGAATACATTCTCTGATCTTCTCATTGATCTTCTGTCTCTTGAAGGTCACACACTGAATCAGCGTATTGCTGACCTCCTTCGCCCTGGCGCTCCCATGGGTCTTAACCACCAGGCCGTTCAGCCCCAGAAGAGGAGCGCCGCCGTACTCAGTGGCATCGAAAGCCTTCAGCGTCTGCTTTAACGCCGGTTTAATCAGCAGTGCGCCAATCTTGCTCCTCAAGGTAGACATAAGCCCTTCCTTGACCTTGCTGATCAGGACCGCACCGACTCCTTCGTATAATTTCAGAATAATATTTCCCGAAAATGCTTCGCATACCACCACGTCCACCTGACCATGAGGAATCTCTCTGGCCTCTACGCTTCCGGTAAAGTTGATGTCTTTCAGATCCTTCAGAAGCGGAAACGTCTCTTTCACCAGCGCATTTCCCTTCTCTTCCTCTGCACCGATGTTGACGATTCCCACCTTGGGATTGCGAACCCCTAAAACATGTTCCATATAAATCGACCCCATCTTGGCGAACTGAACAAGATGAGACGCCCTGGCATCCACGTTCGCGCCGCAGTCCAGAAGCAAAGACACTCCCTTCTCTGTCGGAATCAACGATGCAAGAGGCGGTCGTTCCACGCCCTTGATCCGCCCTACCAGCGTCTGGCCCCCAACCAGGATAGCGCCGGAACTTCCTGCCGACACGAATGCGTCCGCCCTGCCCGTCTTCACCATCTTCATACCGACCACAATAGAGGAATCTTTCTTCCTGCGAATAGCGTTCACCGGCGGTTCCGCCGTCTCGATCACCTCCGAGGCATGGACCACTTCAATCTGCGCCTGGTTAAACCGATACTTCGCAAGCTCCCTTCTTATGACCTCTTCCTGTCCGATCAGGAATACCTTCATGGCAGGCTCTTTCTCGGCGGCGTCCACCGCCCCTTTCACCATCTCTGCCGGGGCATTGTCCCCGCCCATGGCATCTAATGCTATATTCGTAATCTCCGTCATCTGTATCCCTCCTGGCTTTGCCGGCACATCGTCCATTAAATAACCAGCCATATTCACTGCATAGCCATTTATTTAATCTACGATGCACTAGACTAATTTTACTAGACATTATACGAAAAAGCAATACCCCATTCTGTCCAACATTTAAAAACCTGTCAGATCAATCGTGCAGGGGATTTCCTCTGCACGGGGCTGTGCATAAAAACGCCGCACAGCCGGATACTTCCTTCTGTGCGGCGTACCGCCGCTGATCAGTATAAACAGATGTAATGATGCCACGGATTGTTCCGCACTTCGTGCTCCCACAATCCTAAAAACATTCAAAATCCGCCCTAATCGGGCTGCTTTTTCATGTTTTTACGGGTCCCAAAGTCATGTTTATTCATGCAAGCATGAATCACATGACCTTTTGACCCTGACATCATGTAATTAAATCAGATAATTCATCATCATGCCAACAGCATAATAATTGCTCATATTGTAAGCCCCGCTCTTAGAATACATACCCAGTACGCTATATGGATTCGTCGCCGCACTCATAGAAGACGAGACGCCGGATGACGAACCGGAGAATACGTCAGAGCCGCTTCCATTAATCAGAGACCTTGAGCTGACATTCATAGCGCTGCCTGCCTTGTTAAACATACGGTCTGCGATTCCGCCCATACCGGATACCAGGCTCTTTGTCAGAGACGGATCTTTCTGCATATTCTTCTCGAACGTGCTCTTGCTGAAGCTTAAGGTTGCATCCTTATTCACCGTGATCCCAAGCTGCTTTAAGGACTGCTCAGAGCCGATACCCGTAATCATGTTACGAAGCTGTCTGCCGACGCCGCTTCCTCTGTCATAATTATCATTAAGGAACTTCAATGATGAATTATAGGCGTCAACCAGGTCGCCAAGTGCAGAAGCTACATTTCCGGAATTCACACCAGCCTTCAGCGTAGCCTCGCCGGCTTTCTTAAGCTCTACGTCTACTCCGTAGTAACCGATGGACACGTTATTCTTCTCTGACTCATATTCTGTGGTCCTGCCGTCCACGGTTACAGAATACTTCGCATTGGAGGCTTCAGTCTTCACATTGTCAATTCCTGCCGCCGCTCCAAGCTGTTCTCCGCTGACGGTGAAATTCTTGCCCTCGCCTGTCTCCTTGCCTTCTAACTGCAGAGAGGCAACTCCGTCCTTGTGTACAACGCTGGCTTTCACGCCGACCTTACTCTTATTGATCTGGTCTGCCGCTTCCTGAAGCATCTGGGTGTTGGTCCTGGAGCCTCCGTTAGCTTTCGTCGTTCCCACCCGGACGTTGACGGAATTCTTGCCGTCTCCTACGGTGAAATTCATCGCTGACTTCGCATAATCAGAGCCTTTCACTCCATCGCTGGCATTAACCTGTGCCTGTGCGATCTGATCCACACTAAGCTCATACTCCTTGTCATTCTTAACAAGTAATTTTCCGCTTGCCGTTGCAACGTCGCTGTTAGAACTGGTAATCGCAAGATCACTCATAGCCCCGTTCTTATTCGAACTTCTCAGTTCATTCGCCGCATTCATCAGATCAGACATGGTACTGCTGTAATCCTTGACAAAGCTGACATTGGCATTCATCGCCGCCTTCCGTGACGTGACGGATGACGTTGATGAAGATGAATAAGACTGATTCAGTCTCGGATTGTTGGAAAGAGCCTGAGTCAAGCGAAGACTGTTAATGGATGACTGATAACTGTACAGACTGTTTAATCCATAGGAACCGATTCCACTGATTGCCATTATTCTTCCTCCTTTCTTATCTTGATAGATTGCATAAGAATGGCCTTTCCATCCTTCAATAATATATCGACATCCTGGATATAAATGTTAATACCTATTTATTTTTCCACGCCTTCCGTCTCAATGATGAACTTAGTACTTCCGTTCATTTCTTCCTTAATTCCCGCAAATGACTTATAATTCTTTCCAAGGTCAGACATGGTATCTATCCTGGACCTGACAGACTCTATATCATTGTCAAATACATCGGTCAGTCTGTCAATACCGGACGTCTTGAATTCTGACATACCGTTTGCAAGCTGCCGGTTTCCATCCGCAAGGGCAGCCGCTCCTTCCGAAAGCTGCTGATTCCCATCCGCAAGGGCAGCCGCTCCGACGGCAAGTTTCTGGTTCCCATCTGATAATTGACCGGCTCCGTCTAAAAGCTTCTGGTTTCCGTCGGCAAGGAAGCCGGCTCCGGCTGAAAGCTTATCTGCTCCGGACGAAAGCTGCCCGACGCCGTCTAACAGCTTTGAACCGCCCTCCTTTAAAGAATTCATTCCGTCCAGAAGCGGCTTATTACTGGCATATAAGCGATCTGCTCCCTCCTTAAGTTCGCCTGTTCCTGCCGCCAGTTCGTCCGCACCTGCTGCCAGCGACGCCGCACCGCTTCCGACCGCGCCTGCACCGCCAAGTGTTTCCGCAAGGCCGGCCGCGCCATTTTCAATTCCCGAAATACCGTCTACTAAAGGATATCCCGGTATTGTCAGTTGTGCCTGCGCTCCCTGTATGCCTGCTCCTACGCCTTCAATCTGACCGGCAATGGCATTAATAGCTGCATCTTTATCATCCGCCGCATATGCCATTGCATTGACAGCTTCATTCATACTTGCGTAGATCTGATCCAATTGCGCCCCGATTGCCGAGGCTGCCGCAGCTTTCGTCTCTTCATCCGCATCCGGGAAATACTGATCCACAATTCCGGCCACGTTCACTTCAGAATATGCCACGCTTACGGTCCCATTATTTCCTGTCATGGATCTTAAGCTGTCTGCCAGACTCTGTAATCCGGCCGACGCATCTCCTAATCCAGAGGCCGCCTCGCCCATGCCGCCTCTGACAGCCTGCGCTAAAGCCGCAAGCTGACCGGCTCCGGCCGATGCCTGCGCAATCCCTGCATTCAGACTGCCGGCCCCCTCGCTCAACGCACTTGCTCCACTGGCTATGTTTTCACTTCCTTCTTTCAGTCCCGACACTCCGTCGGTATATGCGTACATCCCTTCTGCCAGCGTATTAACACCCCTGGTCAGTTCTTTGCTCTTGCCGTTCAGTTCATTTACGCCGGCTGCAAGTGTCTTTGAACCGTCGGCCAGTTCTCCGGCTCCATCCGCCGCACTCTTTGAACCGTCGGCCAGTTCTCTTGCTCCGCCGGCTGCCTCTTTCGCTCCGGCTGCAAGTTCTTCGGCCCCTCCGGCTGCTTCCCTGGAACCGTCAAAAAGCTGATCCGCCCCATCTGCCGCGTCTTCTGATCCATCCTCAAGCTTCGCAGAAGCGTCCTCAAGTTCATGTATGGAATCCTCAAGGCTGTCAAAATCATGGACATCGCTTAAATCGAACTCTTCCATAATCTCCGTAGAAGCTACCGTAACAGTAGGCCCCACGGAAGCGTCCTTTACATCTGCCGTAATGGTCACACTCTCTGGAATCGAAATATCCACTTCTTTAAGCTTCAGATTCTCAGAAAGCCCCGGGAAACCAAGCCCGACCACAATGTTCTTATCTGCATCCGACATGATCTTTCCATTGTCGACGGTCACGTTACTGTATTCATCTGTCGGCAGCATCATAGATGTCACCATGGTAAACGGAGTATACATCTCAACATTCTCTCCGTTAATCTCAACCTTCTCCTTTGCATGGTTGTCATAGTCAATATGAATCTCAACCTTCCCCTCTTTTCCCGCCAGATCTTCTGCCTTAATCTCTTTTCCGTCTAATTTATAGGAAATCTTCACGTCCACCGGAAGCTTCTCATCCGTTGTCCCCTGGTAGTAGATATCCTTTCCCTCCGACTTCCAGGTCAGTTCTTTGCCGCTCCCCTTTGTAAATTCTTCTTCACCTTTAATGTTTCTGATATCCTGTAAGCCGGAAGCGTCAGTCAGTTCTCCATTTTCCGGATTTTTAATCCACTCCGTGACTGTGGTCCTGGTGACATTGCCTGCGGCATCCGCTTTCACATAGACAGATTCTTCCTTGAACATATCGCCTTTTGCGCCGTCTGAAATATCTTCTGACTGACCTTCAAGCACCGTATTCGCCGCATCTTCAAGGATCTGTGCCGTCTCCTCTTCCGCCATGACCTCTGTGCCATACCCATGATACTCATATGCCCCGACCGCTCCTGCCGTCACCGCTACCGCCATAGCTCCCGCCATTACCCGTTTTCTATTTTTATTCATAACATCATACCTCCTGCAAACTAATACTCTGCCTGCCGTCTGCAGCGCAGATTTTATATAATACTTCTTACTTAACCCCGTCTGTTGAATCCCACACTTTTCTCTACACACCGCCGTCAGAACATTCCTTCATAGTCTTCTTCCCCTTACTCTGATCCCTTGCCGTCTTTGGGAGGAATCCCCGGCTGGTCTTTACGATCACTTTGTCAAATACCATGAACATGGACGGCAGGATCAGCACAACAACCGCCATGCTGATGATCGCTCCTCTCGCCATCAGGATACAGAGAGAACTGATCATATCAATATTGGAAAACAGTCCCACACCGACCGTAGCCGCAAAGAAGCTGAAAGCGCTTACCATAATGGACTGTGCCGAAGCCTGGTGGGCAATCGTAACCGCATCATACTTGCTTCTGCCCTGGCTTCTCTCCCGTTTATACCTTGTGGTCATGAGAATCGCATAATCTACAGTAGAACCAAGCTGTATGGTTCCGATTACAATGGAGGCCACAAAGGGCAGCTTTGTCCCTGTATAGAACGGGATTCCCATATTTACGAAGATTGCAAATTCAATCACGCCAACCAGGATCACCGGCAGTGAAACGGACTGGAACAGGATTAAGATAATGATGAAGATAATCCCGATAGATACCACGCTTACTGTCTTGAAATCCTTATCCGTAATGGTGATCAGATCTGCCGTCAGAGGCCCTTCCCCAACCAGCATGGCATTCTCGTCATACTGATCCATGATTGCATTGATATTCTCAATCTGCCGGTTGACCTCATCAGACGCTACTTTATATAGCGAATTAATCATCACCATCTGGTACTGGTCCGTCTTTAACATACTGGTAATGGATTCCGGAAGCATATCTGAAGGGACTCCCGGACCTACCAGACGATCTAATCCCAGCGCCCACTTCACTCCATCTACTTTTTCTATTTTCTTCAGCATCTTCCCTACATCCGAGGAAGGTACGGAGCTATCAAGCAGCAGGATGTGGGTCGTATTCATCTCATAATCTTCCTTCAGCTTCTCATTGGCAATGATACTGGGAAGCTCCTTGGGCAGCGTCTCGTCCAGATTATAGTAAACCCCTGTATGGTTATTTCCGTAAACCGCCGGAACCAGAAGAATCAGGAACGCCGCCACATACCAAAGATAACGCTTCGTCACTTTTTCCGACAGTCTGCCGATATCCGGCAGCAATGGCTTATGCTTCGTCTTCTCAATTAATTTATCACAGCACAGGATCATAGACGGCAGGATCGTTACACAGGCAATCACGCCAAAGATCACGCCTTTTGCCATCACTACCCCGATATCCAGGCCCAGGGTAAAACTCATAAAGCACAGTGCGATAAAACCGGCGACCGTTGTAATCGAACTTCCCACTACCGAAGAAAAGGTATGGGAAATCGCATGTGCCATCGCCCGCTTTTTATCTCCGTCAAATCTCTTCTGCTGCTCTTCATAGCTATGCATCAGGAAGATCGAGTAATCCAGCGTAACACCAAGCTGCAATACTGCTGCCAGCGCCTTTGTAATATAAGAAATCTCTCCCAGAAAATAGTTGCTTCCCAGGTTATAGAGAATCGCCATCCCGATACTGAGCAGAAACAGCACCGGCACGAAGAATGATTCCATCGTAATCCCTAATACCAGTACCGCCAGCGCAACCGCAATCAGTACATATAGAGGCGTCTCTTTCTCGGCAAGGTTCTTCGTATCCGTAACAATGGCAGACATTCCGCTTAAAAAGCACTGCTTTCCAGCCGCCTTGCGGATCTCCTCAATCGCCTCCATCGTACCGTCAGAAGAAGTTCCCTCATCAAAGAAGATGGCCATCATTGTACCTGTGTCGGAATTGAACACCTCGTAAAGTTCAGCCGGAAGCATACTTGCCGGAACCGAGATATCCATTACGGAATCATACCACAGAACATTCTCTACATGGCTGATCTCCTCAATGTCTTCTTTAAGCTTCACAATCTCCTTATCCTCCATGCCATCCACAATAAACATGGAGAACGCACCCGTCCCAAAGTCTTCCACCATGATATCCTGACCTTTCATCGTCTCAATATCCTCTGGCAGATAGGTAAGGACATCATAATTTACCCTGGTATTCACATACCCCAGTACAGAAGGAATCAGCAGCAATATGCTGATGATCAGGATCGGCGCTCTGTACTTCACCACTTTTTTCCCAAACTGAACCATACTCACCTGCTCCTTTTCTTTTTCTGACCAATAGTCATTTCTTACAATAGGAACTATACTACAAAAATGACCATTAGTCAATAGTAATTTTGACTTTTGGTCATTTTTTTACAGACTTGAAAATCAGACTGTTTTCTGTTTATAATAAGAAAACACACGGAAACGTTTGTGATTAAAAGAGGAAACCAATATGTCCGCAGACTTTTTACGGATAGTTCCTAAGGAAAGGACAGTCGATGATTATGGGGAAAGTTGACGAGAATAAGAAAAAGAAAAAAGAGACGCTTTTCAACAGCGCCTATGACCTCTTCGTTACAAAAGGAATTAACTCCACAGCCATCTCGGATATTGTAGAGAAGGCCGGAGTTGCAAAGGGAACCTTTTATTTGTACTTTAAGGACAAGTATGATATCCGCAACAAACTGATTGCACACAAGACTCACGAGCTGTTCCATGGGGCGAAGCTTGCCCTTGACGGGGCGTCAGAACCGGTAACCGGGCTGGATGAGCAGCTGATCTTTATTATCAATCATGTGATAGATACTCTTGTGCTTAATATCCCACTTATGAACTTTATCTCCAAGAATCTGGTCATGGGAGCGTTGCGTTCTGTCCTTCTGACGGGGGAACATTCCGATACGGATTTCTATGAGATTTTTCTGGATATGGTACGGCAGGATTCTTATGAGTACCAGGATGTGGAAGTGATGCTGTTTACGATTGTGGAACTTGCCGGTTCAGCAGGCTATAATTCAATCTTATATAAGGAACCCCTTCCCATTGAACAGTACAAACCCTTTCTTTACCGCTGCGTCCGGCTGATCATTGACAGCCACCGCATGAAACCCTAAGACCATTCTGCCGGACAGCAGATGTAACCGGTTCACCAAAAGGAGGCTCACATGCAGCAACTGTCACCTGCTTTAAAGGAAATAAGCATTCACGGCACAAAGTCTTTTCCCTGTGCCATCTATCAGACCCGCTCCATCGGTAAAGGCACCCTCGTCAAACATCACTGGCATGACGAAGTGGAGATCCTGTATTTTTTTGGCGGAGAGTTCCGCCTGGAGATCAATATGGAACAGTTTTTTGTCCACTCGGAGGCATTGTATTTCATCAACCCAGGAGAACTGCACAGCATATTCACGGAAAAAGCAGGTAGTCCGGGGGAGGATGCCATCGTATTTTCCCTGGACGCCCTGGGGTTTGACTCCTATGACGCCGCACAGATCCAGCTGATTCAGCCTATACAGAACCGGAAGCTTTTATTTCCACGCTGTCTTTTGCCAACGGATCCAGGTTTCCTCCCCATCCGAGACGCATTTCTTGACACCATGCACTCCTTCGGCCATTCTCTTAATGAGGCTGCTCCTCTCAGAAACGGAGCCGTCACGGACGACCTGACAAACCAGTTATTCATCAAGTCCTCTCTGCTTCGTATTCTGGCAGTCCTCTCTAGCTGCCAGATGTTCAGTCCTACAGAGAAGAACCTGGACAAACGTGTGGAAGGAATCAAAGCCGTCCTTACTTTTATCAGAGAGAATTACAAAGAGAAGATCTATATCCAGGATCTTGCCGGACAGGTTCACATGAACGAGCAGTATTTCTGCCGTTTTTTTAAGAAATCCCTTGGGCGCTCTCCCATGGAGTACCTTAATGAATACCGCATCAAACAGGCAATGCGGTTATTAGAAGAGACTGATCTTCCTGTGACAGAGGTCTGCCTGGAATGTGGGTATAATAATCTGGGGAATTTTCTCAGAGCTTTTAAGAAGTACACGCAGACGACTCCTCTGAAATACCGAAATCGTTTTCACAAAGAAGAAAAGATGTACTAAAAGTCAAAATATCGTAATTTGTAATCAGATAAACATAAGACAAAAGGACAATAAGCCACTATAATAAATACAAATACAGTTATGATTGTAAAAGATAGAATAAATGCGGAGGTATGTTTATGACAAAAAAATGGTGGCACGAAAAGGTAGCTTATCAGATTTATCCGAAGAGTTTTTACGATTCCAACGGGGACGGAATCGGCGATATTCCTGGAATCATCAGCAAACTGGATTACCTGCAGGATTTAGGCGTCGATATTATCTGGCTCTCCCCCTGCTATCCATCTCCCCTTGCAGACGAGGGGTACGACATTGCCGATTATTATGATATCGACCCTCGTTTCGGTACGATGGCAGATATGGAACAGTTAATAGCAGAAGCAAAAAAACGGAATATGTACATCCTCATGGACCTGGTCGTAAACCATTGTTCCGACGAACACGAATGGTTTAAAAAGGCCTGCGAAGATCCTGACGGGAAATACGGGAACTTCTTCTATCTGAGAGATAAGAAGGACGGGGAACTTCCCACTAACTGGAGATCCTACTTCGGCGGCCCTGTCTGGGAAGATCTGCCCGGCACAGACAAGCAGTATCTTCATGTATTCCACAAAAAACAGCCGGATCTGAACTGGGAAAACCCGGAACTTCGGGAAGAGGTTTACAAGAACATCAACTGGTGGCTTGACAAGGGACTAGGCGGTTTCCGTATTGATGCCATCATCAATATTAAGAAAGCGCTGCCCTTTAAAAGCTATGAACCTGATCGTAAGGACGGACTGTGCAGTATCAAGACCATGTTAAAGGATGCGAAAGGCATAGGAGAATTTTTAGGGGAGATGCGCGACCGCACCTTTAAAAAGTATGATGCGTTCTCTGTAGGAGAAGTCTTCGATGAAAAGCCGGAAGAGATTCCTGATTTTATAGGAGACAACGGCTACTTTTCAAGCATGTTTGACTTTAACGAGACTATTTGCGGAAGCAGCGAGAAGGGCTGGTATGATGCGAAGCCGATCACACCGGACGACTACAAACGGTGCTGTTTTGAATCCCAGGCTAAGATCGGGGACATTGGTTTCCTCTCCAATATCATTGAGAACCACGACGAACCCCGCGGCGTCAGCAGATATATTCCAGAAGGAGACTGCAGTATACAGAGCAAGAAAATGCTGGCTGCTCTGAACTTTATGCTGAAAGGGCTGCCGTTCATCTACCAGGGTCAGGAACTGGGAATGGAAAACGTTCCCTTCTCTTCCATTGACGAGGTGGACGACATCTCGACTCTGGATGAATATCAGGTTGCTTTAGATGCCGGGCTTACTCCTGCCGACGCTTTAAAGGTTGTGGCCAGATTCAGCCGGGATAACGCCAGAACGCCGATGCAGTGGTCTGATGAGGCAAACGCAGGATTTACCACAGGAAAACCGTGGCTTAAGGTGAATCCCAACTACACCCGGATTAATGTGAAAAGTCAGATGGATGACCCAGATTCCGTGAGAAGTTTTTACCGGGACCTGATTGCCCTGCGCAAGAATCCAGAATATAAGGAGACGGTAGTCTATGGAGCGTTAGAGCCGTATCTGGAAGATCGTCATAATCTGATGGCCTATTACCGCAGAGGAGACAGAACGCTTCTGGTAATCGGCAACTACCAGAAAGAAGCTCAGACCGTAGAACTTCCTTCTGGATATCAGAAGATATTGCTGAATAATTACCCGGAGCTTACCGCAGAAGGAAATAACTTAAAATTATCTGGATATCAGGTAGTTATTTTAGAGATGTAAAAAAGCTTTACATTACATGACAGACGTGACAAAGCGACATATTTATTAATAGGAAAGGACGGAATCTTATGAACAGAACATGGTGGAAAGAGGCGGTAATCTATCAGATCTACCCCCGCAGTTTTATGGACAGTAACGGAGACGGTATCGGAGATCTCAAGGGAATCACCAGCCGTCTGGATTATCTGAAATACTTAGGAGTCGACGTACTCTGGCTCTCCCCGATTTACCAGTCGCCCAACGATGACAACGGCTATGATATCAGTGATTACCAGGCAGTCATGGAAGAATTCGGGACCATGGCAGACTTTGACGAGATGCTTTCCGAAGCTCACAAACGCGGGCTTAAAGTAGTCATGGATCTGGTGGTAAATCACACTTCCGATGAACACAGATGGTTTATGGAAAGCCGCAAGTCCAGAGATAACGAATACCGCGACTACTATATCTGGCGTGAGGGAAAGGACGACCAGACACCGCCTAACAACTGGGGCTCCTGCTTCAGCGGTTCCGCATGGCAGTACGACGAGCAGACGGCCATGTATTATCTGCACCTGTTTTCCAGGAAGCAGCCGGATCTGAACTGGGATAATCCCAAGGTCCGTAAGGAAGTGTTCGATATGATGACCTGGTGGTGCGACAAGGGGATTGACGGGTTCCGCATGGACGTTATCAGCATGATCTCAAAAACAAAGGAAATGCCGGACGGCCCAATGATTGATTTCTACGGCGATTACTCTCCTTACTGTGTACATGGCCCCAATGTTCACAAATACCTTCAGGAGATGAATGAAAAGGTTCTCTCCAAATATGATATCATGACCGTCGGCGAGACGCCCGGCGTCACTACGGAACTGGCAAAACAGTACGCCGGAGAGGATACCCATGAACTGAACATGGTATTCCAGTTTGAACATGTAGACAATCACGGCAAATACGGCAAATGGGATGACCAGAAATGGCAGCTTACAAAACTGAAAAATATCTTAAACCGCTGGCAGATGGATCTATACGGCAAGGCATGGAACAGCCTGTTCTGGGATAACCACGACCAGCCAAGGGCGGTCTCCCGCTTTGGGGACGACAGACCACAGTACAGAGTGGCTTCTGCCAAGATGCTGGCCACCTGCCTGCATATGATGCAGGGCTCTCCTTATATCTACCAGGGTGAAGAACTGGGTATGACCAACTATCCGTTCCAGAGTCCAGAGGAATTCCGTGATATCGAGAGTGTCAATGCCTATAAGGAATGGTGCTTAAGCGGCGAGGTTTCCCATGAAGATTTCTGGCCATGTATTACCGCCAGAAGCCGCGACAATGCCAGAACACCGGTGCAATGGGACGAAAGCGAACAGGCCGGATTCACCACCGGCACACCCTGGATTAGCGTAAACCCCAACTATAAAGAGATCAATGCCAAGGCCGAGACAAAAGATCCGGATTCTGTGTTCCATTACTATAAGAAACTGATTGCTTTGAGAAAAGCCAATCCGATCATGGTCTACGGCAAATATGATCCATTGATGGAAGACAGTGAAGAATTGTTCGTATACACCAGAACTTTAGACGATAAGAAGCTGCTGACAGTATGTAATTTCACAGACCGTGAGATTCCGTTTACCATACCGGAAGATTTCGTTGGAAAGTCCTGTCTGATTACCAATATGGAAAATGACTACAGTAAAAAAGAGATAATGTTAAGACCTTATGAGGCATTCGTATTAATTAAATAATCCAGAAACCGCCGACACACCCTCTTTTGTGTATCGGCGGTTTCCTTTATTTCTGAATTTATTTTACCTCTTTCACAAATACAGCCGTTGCTCCCGGAATCGTCAGATTTCCATCCTTTAACTCTATATCCTCGCCATTCTGGTAAATCACATCCCCTAATTTCCCATTATAGGCAAAGCATGCCTCTTTCCCGGAAGGATTTATCACAATCAGCACAGACTCGTCCTCGTTATACCTTCTGTATGCCAACGGATAAGCATTCTCCTCACAGTACAGGAACTCAATCTTTGCTTCGCTCTGCAGAACTTTCGCTGACTGGCGGACGCCGATCAGCTTCTTTACCTCATGGTAAATAGAATCCGGGTCTGCCATCTGGTTCTTTGCCGTCGGGCGGTTTTCGTCCGGGTCAATAGGAATATACAGTTCTTCGGCTTTTGCCTCAGAAAATCCTGCGTTCAGACCGTCGTCCCACTGCATCGGTGAACGCGAACCGGTACGGATATAACCGCCTTCCACAGACACTACATCCGCAAGATAGCGCATTCCCAGTTCATCACCGTAGTAGATAAACGGCGCGCCCGGCAGTGACAGGATGAAAGCAAATACAATCTTTACCTCTTCCTCGTCCAGCCACTTTGTAAGTCTCTCCATATCATGATTGCCGGAAGGCATACAGATCATGCCCTTTCCGTTGGTGGGATCATAACATTTCTTGTAATAGTCGATGAAGTCTTTGGCATTCCCCGTACCCTTTCGTGAAAAATACGGATTATCCCCATGATACAGATCCGTGTAATGACTCGGGCCGAAGTGCAGCATAAAATCCATATGGTATCCTGACTTAAGACTCCTGTCCGGCTGTCCCCATTCTGAGATCATAGCTGCATCCGGGAACTCCTTATCCAGAAAATCATGGAAATCCCGCCACAGGGCAATGGTTCCCTTCTGTTCCGGGTCGTTCTTCACAAGGGAACCGGCCATATCCACACGGAATCCGTCGCAACCCATCTTCAGCCAGAACCGCATGATATCCTTAATGGCCTCGCGGGTAGCCAGTGCGTCCTCAGAGTCCATGGGCTGCTGCCATTTGGGGTCACTGATCTCATAAAATCCATAATTCAGACAAGGCTGGTGGGCATAAAAATTCACTGCCACACATCCGTTTCTCTGGCTCATGCCGCGAAGGAATCCCATAATACTGCCAACGCCTTCAAAATCCTTCCAGGCATCATCCGTCCACACATAACGGCCGGAACAAGAATTCTTCTCCGGCTTCAGCGACTCCTTAAACCACTCATGATCCCAGGACGTATGCCCCGGAACCAGATCGAGAAGCACATGCATATCCCGCTTATGCACCTCGTCAAACAGCCTTTTAAGGTCTGCATTCGTTCCATATCTGGGAGCCACCTTCATATAATCCGACACGTCATACCCTGCATCTAAAAACGGGGACTCAAAACAAGGATTAAGCCAGATTGCGTTACATCCAAGTTCGGCAATATAGTCCAGATGATCTATAATCCCCTGCATATCTCCGATCCCGTCTGCATTGGTATCCGCAAAAGACTGCGGATAAATCTCATAAAATACTGCGTTCTTTAACCATTCTACCATATCTTTTCTCCTTTCATTTTAACTTCTTATTAAAAAGGAGTTGCCGGTTTTCCGACAGCCCCTTTTTGTACAGCATACCACAAAATTAGTGGCAGATTGCCATCTCTGTATCCTTATCAAAGAAATGCGCTCTGTCCATATTCGCAGCAATCTGATAAGGTCCCTTTTCCGGTTGTTCTCCAGATGCCGGAACCTTTACGATCACGCCGATATCGTTCACGTACATGTACAGATTATAATCTGCACCTAACAGTTCGCTGAAACTCATCTCTGCATCCAGCGCATTATCCGAGGTCAGTTTATCCTGTGTCAGGAAATCCTCCGGCCTGAATCCCATTACCACCATTTTTCCTGCATACGGGGCAAGGGCCTGCTTCTTATGTTCCGGAATCAGCAGGCTGCTCTTTCCAACCACCGCATAGAGTTTCTCTCCCTTTTTCTCAATCTGCGCATCAAGGAAATTCATCTGCGGGCTTCCGATAAAGCCTGCTACAAACAGATTCACCGGCTCGTTATACAGATTCTTCGGCGTATCAAACTGCTGAATCACGCCTTCCTTCATAACCACGATACGATCGCCCATGGTCATGGCCTCTGTCTGGTCATGCGTCACATATACAAACGTGATATCCAGCTTCTGATGGAGCTTCGCAATCTCCGTCCTCATGGATGCACGTAGTTTGGCATCCAGGTTGGACAAAGGTTCATCCAGCAGGAAAACTGCGGGATTTCTTACCATGGCGCGCCCCAGGGCGACACGCTGTCTCTGACCGCCGGAAAGCTCCTTGGGCTTGCGGGTCAGCAGATGCTCCAGATCCAGAATCTTCGCCGCCTCGTGTACACGGCGGTCAATCTCTGCCTTATCTTCTTTGCGCAGATTCAGTCCAAACGCAATATTCTTATATACATTCATATGAGGGTACAACGCATAATTCTGGAAAACCATTGCAATGTCCCGATCCTTTGGCGGCACTTTGTTCACCATTCTGTCCCCGATGAAAAGCTCGCCTTCCGTAACACTCTCAAGCCCTGCGATCATACGCAGAGTCGTTGACTTTCCACACCCGGATGGCCCGACCAGAATAATGAACTCTTTGTCTTTGATCTCAAGATTCAGGTTCGGGACAACCGGTTTGGTTGCGCCGTCATAAGTTTTTGTTACATTCTTAAAACTAATCGAAGCCATACTCATTTCCTCCAACTGTTATTTTCACAGCATTTTCTGCTGCCTGGCTATCTCTCATCTGGCACGTTCTCATTTCCCCTGGGCTTACGTCTCTGCCGGTTCCAGTCCGGGTGGGAAAATGTACTCTCCTGATAAAATACTTCTGCCGTCCGGTGTTCTTCATCCGTAAACAACGCTTCTTTCGGAGCCGTATGCCGTTTTACTTCCATCTTTTCCGGATCAATGACCCGGAACGCTCTGCGAAAGAAGAAGCTGTTCAGATACACAACAATCCCAAATCCTACCATTCCCCACAAAAATACCGACATGTTTACACTCGACGGATTCATGAAAAATGATAAATACACCGCAAAAATCACCAGGGCAATACTCAGAAGCGTCCACGGCAGTGCGGCAATACTCAGAAGCCACGCATTTCTGACGGTATTCTTCACCGTGTTGCAATATCTTGCCTGTAACGGGAAAAGATACTGGAACCCGAAAAGGAATACAATACACATCAGAAAGAAACTCACCCGATACATCTTTCCCGCCGCACCGCCCATACTAATGATAATGAGATAGTAAATGCCCAGAAATACAAACACGAATATACAAAGCAGCCAGATAGCCGTCGCCTGCTTAAAGTTCTGTCTGAATGCATTCCAGAACTGCTTTACGATCACATCCTCCTCGTCATCTTCTATGATGGCCTGCATACAGACGTATAACGCAGTAAGCGCCGCTCCTGCCGTAAACAAAGGCAGCGACAGCAGACAGAACATCATATTGCACAGGAAAATATTCGCCAGCGTACGAAGCGCATTCATAAGAGGACCATTCATGTCAAATAAGCTCATAATTATTTAATCGCACCTTCTACCATACCATTCATGATCTGTTTCTGAGCAACCAGGAAGATAATCACCATAGGAATAATCGCCAGTAATGCCGCCGTCAGAATCAGATCCCACTGTTTTACATAGGAACCTACGAATGCCTGTACTGCAACCGGAAGTGTCTTGACCTTGCCGTTCTGTCCTAACATCAGAGAAGGCAGAAGGTAATCGTTCCAGATCCACATACCGTTCAGAATCGTTACGGTAGTGATTACCGGCGTCAGAAGCGGGAAAATAATACGGAAGAACGTTCCTTCCGGGGAACATCCGTCAATAGCAGCCGCTTCTTCCAGTTCATAAGGAATACCTTTGATAAAACCTGTCAGAATAAATACCGTCATGGCTCCGCCGAATCCGCAGTAAGCAAACACAATTCCAGGAATGGACTGCAAAAGAGGAAGTCCTACAAAGTTTCCTACGTCACGGAACGTAGAAATCAATGGAAGCATGACTACCTGGAACGGAATGATCATAGAAGCAATAAAAATCATATAGATTACGGTTGACCATTTTGTCTTATTCCGGCAGATTACCCATGCCGCCATACCGCCGAATAAAGCCAGTACAGCCAGTGAAATCACGGTAATGATTACAGATGTACCGAAAGCATACCAGAAATTAAAGTTCGAGTTATTCACAACAGAGGACAGGTTCGTCATCAGCTGGGAGAAACTTACGCCCTCAAGGCCTACCGGGTTGGCTACAATACCATTTGCATTCTTAAAGGTATTCATAACAACCAGATAGAACGGAAACAGCGTATAGACTGCAACAATGATGCCGAGCACTATCAGGATGATTTTTTTGGATTTCTTCATTTCCATTACATCTCAACCTCCTTCTTATTAGAGATCCGAACCTGGATAATGGATACTGTTGCCAGGATAATAAAGAACAGAACCGCTTTCGCCTGTCCAAGTGCATAACTGTTCTTTGAAATCGCCGTATTATAGATGTTCAGCGCCAGCATCTGCGTACCATTGGTCAGATAGCTGCCCATGAAATCTGCCACCGATCCTGTACCATTTGTCAAGGCCATATTCACATCAAACTGCTTAAACGCAGACGTCAGCGTCAGGAAGGTACAGATTGTAATCGTAGACGCAATCATAGGAATCTTGATCTTGAACAGAGTCGTAAGCGCATTGGCCCCGTCAATCTGGGAAGCTTCCAGCACATCTTTGGGCACGGTGGTAAGACCCGTTACATAAATCAGCATGATATAGCCTGCATACTGCCAGATATATACAACGATAATCGCAATAAAGGCTGTCTTCGTATTCGCCAGAACAGAATTCTGCATTCCCATCATCTTGGAAGTCACCTGTACAAGCACGTTGTTAAATGCAAACTGCCAGATATAACCTAATACGATACCGCCGATCAGATTCGGGAGGAAATAAGCCGCTCTAAAGAAGTTCACGCCTTTTAGCTTGCTGGTACAAAGAAGCGCAAGCATAAATCCTACCAGATTCACCAGTATCATGTTAAATACCACAAACAAGAAGGTCAGCAACACAGACCAGATAAACGCCGGTTCTTTAAACATTGTCGTATAATTGGCAAATCCGACGAATCCGGAAAATTTGATACCATTCCAGTCGGTAAAGGAATAAAAAATACCCAGAAGTAACGGGATGATTACTGTCACGCCAAAAGTGAATAACAACGGAAACAAAAAGATAAAATTAATAATGCTTCGGTGATGTTCTACTGTGGGGAATAAATACATGCCTGCCAGGACTGCGACCGCCCCTGCGATCAGCAGTGTTCCCCGTATGGGACTTTTGCCGCCGGAAAAATCCAGATACAAAGCAACTGCCAGGCCTAAAGCCCCTGCCACAAGCAGAACAAGAGACAGCATTTTTTTACTTGTTGAATTCTCAGACATTTTCTAGCTCCTCTCTGTTGTTTCTATAATTCATGCCCTTCGGGCCGGTGGACTTCGTCCATTCAGGTATACCCTTTGGGTATAAAAAAGCATGTGCTCTGGCACATGCTCGCGCCGAGCGCGGCCGCCTGCGGCATACTTCCTTTTTGCGCGAGTGCGCATCCTCCCGGAGGGTTTTTATAATATAGGGAACGAAGTTTCCTATATTATAAAAAAGCGGACGGCGGCTTACGCTCCACTGCCCGCCCATCCCGGGACTACTGGGAAATGAAACCGTCATCTCCCAAAGTCCCGAATGTTCAGTTCAATATCATCAGTTAATTAGCATAGCAGCTTTCAATTACCTGCTGCATAGTCTTTACAAACCCTTCTGTATCAAGAGTTCCAGCCGCATAATCAGAGAATACCTGTCCTGTATAGTTCTGAGCCAGACCTTCTTTCATGCCAAGCCAGTGCCATCCGGACGTCTTCTCTGCAGTCTGATAATCTACGATCGTCTGTGCAAACGGATCAGAAGCTACATACTGGCAGGAATTAAACGGACTGATAAATCCAGCCTCTTCTACAAGTACCTGCTGCGCCTTGTCTTCTGAACACCACTGTAAGAACTCTTTTGCCTTGTCTGCCTTGCCGTCAGAGAATACAGACCACCAGGATGGGGAATTGGTAAGAATCGTATCCATGCCGTCTTCAAATGCATAAGGAACCATGCCTACTTCAAAATTACCAGCAGCTTCATAAGCATCTGCGTCGTCACCTGTCATGGTAGCGCCGATCCAGGAACCCTGTGTTACAAATGCATACTTGCCGGACGCAAAATTCAGAATCTGCTGATCATATGTACCGGAAACCAGAAGCGCAGGATCTGAATACTGATTCAGAAGTCCTACAAACTCAGCAAAATCAGTAAGACGTTCCTCGTCAACTTTTCCGCCGTCATTGAGCATATCAATATAAGTCGTGTCGTCACGCTCAAGTCCGCCGTCGATATAGTTCGCAAACAGGTGGTTACCTGTTGACCAGTACAGGTTAGTTGCTTCTGCACAATATCCAACCACTGCATCCAGACCTAAGTCAGCCTTCTTGGAATCAAGCGTCTTAAACGCTTCTTCAATTGCCTTCGGGCTTGTCAGTGTTGCAGGATCAATCTCTGCTTTTTCAAGAATGTCGGCATTATAAGCAAGTCCGACTGCCTCTACCGTATACGGGAAACCGATGGTGCCATATTCCTCATCCACGTAAGCTGCCTCTGTGTCAGATGCCCAGGACTCTCCGCTCATATCCTCAAGCATGCCTTCCCAGTTCTTAAAATCAGTAGCTCCACCGTTTACGAAGATATCCGGCATATTGCCCGCCTGATAATAACCCTTCAGAGTTCCCTGAATATCAATACCGCCGCCCATGGACTCGATTTCTACCGGAACGCCTGTTTCTTCTTCATACATCTTGGCCAGTTTCTTTAACTGGGAGTCAATCTCGATCTTACCGTTGACCAGACGGATCGCATCACTATTGCCGGATGAAGAGCCTGAATCCGAGCTGCCGGAATCGCCTGAATCTCCGCCACCGCCGCAGGCTGCAAGGCTTAATGCCATAAGAGATGTCAACAATACTGCAATAACTTTTCTTTTCATATTCTCCTCCTTTGGTTCCTCGGAACCATTGACAATTTATTACCTTTTGCGCATAAGGTTTTATCTGTAAGTTAATATATCATCATTTACCCTGTTTTGCAATACCTTTTGCACATAAGTTATAGAAAAGTAATAATAACCGACAAATTTTGTATACTTTGTATATTTTCTTTTACTTTTCGATGAAATCTAAGCAAAAAAAGTGTCGCATTATGGTATATTTTTGTATAATATTTTTTTCAGACCGCTAACTAAGAGCCGAAAAAGAGAGCCAGACATACAAAAACTCTGTATATCTGACTCTCCTCTTTTTCCCATGTGCAATTTTACCAAATTCATTCCGGGACATGCTATCCCATCTTCTCTGTCTGCTCTTCTGCCTGCCCGATTGCCTTCACGCTGCCGCGTACAATAATCTCAACCGGAAGTTTTACGTTCCATTCAAAAGGTTCAATCCCCTGTATCATCTTCAGCAGATACTCTACCGAACAGCGTCCTTTCTCTGTAATGTCCTGCCGTACAGTTGTCAGCTCAGGACTGACGACTCTTGCTAACAAAATATCATCAAATCCCGTAAATGAAAGATCTTCTGGAATACTGACGCCTCTTTCACTGAAATACTTCATCAGTATTACCGCATAATAGTCAGAACAGCACATAAATGCCGTATAATCCTTAGAAAGTTGATATAGTTCTGACATGCTGGATTCCCGCTCTAGCATCCCCGGACGAATAATAAGAAGGTCTTTTTCACGTACTTTCAGACCATAATCCGCCATTGCCTTCTGATGTCCCTGATAGCGGATATAATCCACCCCCTCCATGTTATCTGCCAGAAAGGCAATCCGTCGATGGCCCTGATCCAGAAGATAACGGGTCATTTCATAGCTGCCTTTCTCATCTTCCAGTCCTATATTGACGTAATTCATAATGTCTCTGGGGGCATAGCTGTCAATCAGAACCGTCGGATTTTTGTATCTGCTACGGATCCGGATAAAATCATCATGAAGCATTCCCAGCAGAATCAGCCCGTCAACATTCCATGTCAGTACATTACGGATAATCTCTCCGATATCGTCCGAGGCATAGACCATCATAAAATATCCCTGCTGACGAATCTCTGCTTCTATCGCACCGATCAGTCTGCCAAAAAACGGATCGGCAATAATATTCTCATATTTGTCTTTTCTGCTCTTGACTGCCAGGCCGATAATCCCCGAACGGTTCTGCGTCAGACTCCTTGCACTGTTGTTCGGCACATAGTCATACTCTTCCAAAAGTTTCTCTACTCGCTCTACCGTCTTCTGAGATACCTCGCTCGTCTTCCCATGGATTACATTCGACACAGTCGTCGTACTGGTACCTAACATATCGGCCATATCTTTAATCGTTATCATCTTACACCTCCGTAACGATTCCCTATGGGTACGCCCGGCCGGTGTCCATCGTCAATCCATGAAAAACATGACCCAGCACAAAGCTGCCGTCCGGGACTTTGTAATAAATACTATCGCTTTATTATACCATATAATTAAAAGCCCAACAAGTTTTAGCAATGCATAAACATCCTATCTTTTTGTGTACATTTTGCACAAAATTCTATGTTTTCTCTGACATAATGATACTAAATATCAAATACAGATTGCGTTTTATATGAAAAAGAGGTACATTTATATTATGTATATGAGGCGCAGGTTTATGCGCCAGAATTTTCGGTCTGTTTCGGAAGTGAATCATATCAAGATTTTTAAGAAATGTAAGATCATTTTAGGAGGTAATTTTTATGAAACGAAAAGCAGGGATTCTTCTTCCCATTACCAGTCTGCCGTCACCCTATGGCATCGGCTGTTTTTCCCAGAGTGCATATGATTTTATCGACTGGTTGAAGGAAGCCGGCCAGTCCTATTGGCAGATCCTTCCTCTGGGACCCACCAGCTACGGCGATTCGCCTTATCAGTCTTTTTCCACTTTTGCCGGAAATCCTTATTTTATCAGTCTGGAAGCATTAGTGAAGGAAGGCGTTCTACATCAGGAAGAATGTGATGCCATTGATTTTGGAAATCAGGCGGACACAATAGATTATGAAAAGCTTTATAAGAACCGCTACACCATTCTCTACAAAGCCTATCAGAGAAGTTGGATTACGGAGAATCATGACTATCAGCATTTTGTGAGAAAGAACAAGTGGTGGCTATCGGACTACGCTCTGTTTATGGCAATCAAAGAACAGTACGATAACATTTCCTGGGATCAGTGGCCCGAAGATATCCGCCTGCGCAAGAGTTCTGCAATGGAGGAATACTATAAAGAACTCTATCCTTATGTGGAATTCCACCAGTATCTGCAGTTTAAGTTTCATGAGCAGTGGAGCGCGCTGAAAGAATATGCCAACCAGAAGGGAATCCGTCTCATTGGCGATAT
Organism: uncultured Dorea sp.; assembly: GCA_910579925.1. Taxonomy (GTDB): domain Bacteria; phylum Bacillota; class Clostridia; order Lachnospirales; family Lachnospiraceae; genus Sporofaciens. The sequence goes on along the minus strand of CAJTVY010000004.1, from coordinate 55,120 downwards.
TCCGATTTATGTGGCAATGGACAGCGCAGATACCTGGGCGCATCCAGAACTGTTCCAGTTAGATGAAAAGAATGTTCCCCTTGCAGTAGCAGGCTGCCCGCCGGACGGATTTTCTGCTACAGGGCAGCTCTGGGGAAACCCTCTTTATCGGTGGGAATATCATCAGGATACGAACTATCAATGGTGGATTTCCCGGCTTGCATACTGTTTCCAGATGTACGATGTGCTGAGGATCGATCATTTCCGTGGTTTTGATGAATACTACTCTATCCCTTACGGAGAAGACTCTGCGGTAAACGGCCACTGGGAGAAAGGACCTGGGATTGAACTGTTCCAGTGCATGGAGCAGCATCTGGGTCATCATGAGGTGATTGCCGAGGATCTGGGATATGTGACAGATTCCGTCCGCTGGCTGGTTCATGAGAGCGGATTCCCTGGAATGAAGGTACTGGAGTTCGCATTTGACTCCAGGGATTCTGGTTCTGCCAGCGATTATCTGCCTCACAATTACCTTGAGAATAGTATCGCTTACACGGGAACCCATGACAACGAAACGATCGTGGGATGGCTGGATTCCATCAAAGAAGAGGAACTGAACTCTGCAAGAGACTATATGTGCGACCATCACACGCCGAAGGAACTCTTGTATAAATCCTTCATTTCCCTGGTCATGAGAAGCAATGCGAAGACCTGTATTATTCCGATGCAGGATTATATGGGGCTTGACAATAGCTGCCGTATGAATCGGCCTTCTACCGTAGGAACAAACTGGAGATGGCGGCTTAAGCCTGACGATCTGACAGAAGAGCTTAAAGAGGAGATTCGCACGATTACGAGGAGATACGGACGTTAGCAGAAACGTCTGCAGACAGCGAAAGACCGCTGCCCACAAGGGATAGCGGTCTTCGTTGTTATTATAGTAGTTAAAGGAATGAGAGTTAAAGTGCGGCACCAGGGGTAAAAACCCCAGGCGCTTTGCTTTATTGAGGGGGGAGATAGCTGATATCCTTATCAACTATCTGCACTTTAGTATAAACGGTAAATATGTCTAAAGTGTGTTCAATCCATTAAAGATATCGAAAAAATCTTAACAACCCATTAAATCCTATATCCTCTCCAGCGCCTTATTCGCCCCGATCAGCATCAAAATCATCCCTTCCTTAAGAGGCATGTCCGGATCCGGCGTAATCTCTACACGGCCTTCCTCTTCCTCCTTAAGTCCCACCACATTGACCTCATAAGTCCTCCTGACATCCAGTTCCTTCAATGTCTTCCCAATCCATCTCTTCGGAATTGCCGTTTCAACGATACTATAGTCCGGCGAAAGTTCAATCCAGTCAGCCAGATTTGCAGATACCAGGTTTTTCGCAATTTTCCTTCCCATCTCTTCCTCTGGGAATACCACCGCATCCGCTCCGATTTTCCGAAGCACCCTCGCATGCCTCTCATCATGAGCCTTACACAGGATATATGGAATTCCCATCTCCCTGGCTGCCAGCGTTGCCAGAATACTGCCCTCCAGATTCTCCGATGAACCTACCACCATTCCGTCAAAATTCTTCGATCCCAGAGACTCAAGTAGTCTGGGGTTCTCAATATCAGCCTGCATTGCATAAGTCACCTTTTCTGCGATCTCAGTAACAAGTTCCATATCCTGATCTACCGCCACTACGTCACATCCAAGTTTCTGCAGCGTAACCGCCACACTTGCCCCGAAACTTCCCAGTCCCAAAACCACAAACTGCTTCTTCATCACTTTCCTCCTTCATCATCCAACCATAATCTGTTCCTGCGGCAGTCGCCGTACTTTATCCCTGGGATGGGTCTTTCCCGCAAATATAAGCACTAATGTAAGTGGTCCCAGTCTTCCGATATACATCATAATCATCAGGATTACCTGGCTCATCCGGCAAAGCCGCGGCGTTAAATCCGCCGTAAGCCCCACGGTTCCCACCGCTGATGCAGTTTCATAAATCACATTTTCCAGCGGGACGCTGTCTGGCTCCAGGATAAGGAGCGCAATAGTCCCTGCAATGAACGCCGTAAACGCCACCATTACTACACAGAATCCTGTTCGAAAATTCTCCACCGATATCCGTCTTCCCATACATTCTGTGTCATTACCACCCCGCACAAAGGTCATGCAGGCAAGAAAGAGCATAGCAAATGTAGTCGTCTTCACCCCGCCCGCCGTACCGCCGGGAGATCCGCCGATAAACATCAGTATGGCACAGAATAACTTCGATTCCCCATACATCCCATCCTGGGAAAATGTATAGAATCCCGCTGTCCTGGTGGTCACCGACTGGAACAGAGATGCCATAATCTTCTCTCCAAAGTTCATGCTCCCGATGGTATCCGGATTCCCGTATTCCACCAGAAAGATAAACACAGTTCCTATAGTGAGAAGTATCAGCGTTGTCAGAACCGCCAGTTTTGAATGCAGCTTAAGCCTGGTAAACCACCAGCTGCCCGGCACCTCCTGACGGAACAGTTTCCTGGCATTTCCAATCGTATCAAACCATACTGTAAATCCGATACCGCTTAAAATAACCAGAAGTATCGTCGTTATATTCACAATCGGATTCACCGCATAATCTGCAAGGCTGTTTTCCCCCAGGATATCAATTCCCGCATTACAGAATGCCGATACTGCATGAAATACCGAGTACCAGATTCCTTTGACCGGACCGTACTCTGGAACGAACTGAAAGGAATATAAAAAGGCCCCGCACCCCTCAACCACCAGCGTGCCCAGGATTACCTTTCTTACCATTCTCACGATCCCGCCAAGCTCTCGCACACCATAAGCCTCCTGAAGAGCCACCCTGTCCCGAAGCGTAATCCTGCGGCGCAGCAGAAAAAAGAATAACGCCGCACAGGCGATGACTCCCAGTCCTCCAATCTGGATCAGAAGCAATAGCACGATCTTTCCCAGGATTGTAAACTGGGAAGCCGGCACAACCGTTACAAGACCGGTCACACATACCGACGTTACAGACGTAAAAAGTGCATCGATAAATGCGATCGGCTGCTTATTACAGACAGGCAGGTATAAAAGCACTCCTCCTATCAAAATAATACTCAGAAAACCAACTGCCGTGATACGCAGTGTATTCCATCTGATATTTTTCTTTCTATTCACAACCTATTCTCCATCTACTTCTATTTTGGGATATCTATTGTTCCGTCCCCGCAACCTTCCATTCCACTGCATATCGTGTCACAATCTCAACAAGCAGGAAGCCGAACGCCACGGCAAGACAGGTCTTTGCCAGCTGGATCGCCTGCTGCGACGCCTGTGCGTAATCCGCCTGAACAAACCCATGCATCATATAGAACAATGACGCCCCGGGAATCACGGGCATAATCGACGTTGTCAGAAAAATCGTGGCAGGAGCCCTATGGACTCTGGACATCCAGAAGGCATAGGCAGCCACTACCGCTGATCCCGCCATGACCGCAGCGAAATCATTTCCCCAGAGTTTCAGCCCCAGCACATAGAAAGCACAGTTAATCGCACCGCCGATCCCCGCATAGACCGACTGTCTGACCGCCGCCTTGAACACCAGCGCAAACCCCATACTCGCCACCCCGCAGGAAATCAACTGCACTGCAATACTGGGGGCGATATACATCTCATACATATCTCCTTTGAAGATCAGCATAGCAAGACCTGTTCCGCAGGCGATCGCCACCGCGCCAAGACAGGCGTTCGTGATATTCAGAATACCCGACAGATAGGCGCGTTTCAGTACGTCGCGGATTCCATTTGCGACTCCAAGACCACTGATCAGAACCATGTTAAGACCCAGAACAATCCGATCAGGGTGATGTCCGAATCCCGCCTTTCCTGCCAGCAAGACCGCCGCCGCAGACAGAAACGCAATAATCAGATTATATACGACAAGATTGTCTTCCTTCTTATTCAGTTTATTTCCAAGATAAACCTCAATTCCCCCACAGATGATAATACCCACCACTGTATCCAGCCAGTCGCATCCAAAATACACACCGAAACCGACTCCTCCCAGAATAGGCGCTGCAAACTGCAGATACCACGGCAAAGGTTTCCGGTTCATTACTTCGTCAAACTTATTGCGGATCTCCTCTACAGACGGCGTATCCCTGCAGATCTGCCTGGAGAGATTGTTAAGGTAGTCCAGCCGGTCGTAGTTAAAACCCGTCCTGTGAATCCTCCTGATCTGCGTAATAAACGGCCCTCCTTTTGGCTTAATTGTCGCCTGGATATCACTCTGAATTGCAAAAACACTGCACTGCTCCAGATCATAACACTCCAGCATCCGATACATACTATCCTCTGCCCGGTCTGTCTCTGCGCCGCTCTTAATCATCTCTTTTCCGATATTGATAATTTCATTCAGCAATACTTCATAATCCATACTGCACTCTGTCTTTTCTCCCATTCTCACACACCCTTTTTCAGAATAACGTAAGATACCGGAGCAATCCTGCATGATTGCTCCGATGTTTCGTAAAGTACCAGATTACAGTATATCCATTTTTATCCGGAAAATCAATACTAAAACTCTACTTCTACCTGGGACGAACAGTAATGTTACGTTCACCTTCCACGGAGAAAAGATTTCCTCTAAAATTCTCTCTTCTCAATGAAACGCAGAGAAAACAGATAAGAAATCACCATAAGAATCCCGCATATTACCGCAATCCCCGCCAGCGCTGCCCCCGGTTTCATCCCATAAATCCAGTCAATCCCCGTCTTCCAGTCAATCCCCAAAGCCTCGCATACTTTGATACCTAAATAGCCTGCTATAATTCCCGTTCCCCAGACTATCATCAGCGCAACTCTGCTCTTATCAGCCCCGAACCTTAACTGCAAAGGTATCACGATAGACAGAACCGCAGTAACCAGGAAAAAACTTATCACGACAGATAACACCCACTCTCCCACAGGAAAATCAATCTCCCTGATCCTGGAAAATGCGAATGAAAAAACTGAAACTAACGCCAGTCCAGGCAATGTCGTCATAATACTGAACAGATACTTCTCCGCCACATATTCTCTTCGGCTTACCGGAAGCGTGAAAAGATATCCCATCCCATTCTCAAATTCATCATAACTAATTGTAGTCAGCGTCAGAACCCCGATCATAATGGTAATGTAAGCAATGATAAAAGCAAAATTCGTATATGTCGTCATGAATACCATCATCATGATCAGAATTACGGCAAAGAACTGCTTCTGCCCTTTCACTAGTCCAAAATCCTTCATAAATAATCCCTTCATTACTTTTCACCTCGTATCATCATCATCATCAACTCGTCAATATTTCCTTTCTCAATCGCTATATCCGGGTAATTTTCCTGAAAGAACTGCCTTTGATCCGTCAGGCAGCTATAGCCGAATTCTTCCTTCTTATGGCGCAGGATCTGTTCCTGTTCGATTCTTTCAAACTGCGCTGGCGTCACCTTCAGGATTCCGTAGCGGTCTAATAAGACGTCCGTTTCCTCATAGAATACAATCTTCCCGTCATCAATCATGTAAATGTCATCGCATAGTCCTTCCAGATCACTGGAAATATGGGAACTGACCAGAATCGACCTTCCTTCCTGTTCCATATAAGACCTGAGCATATCCAGAAGCTCATCTCTTGCAACCACATCCAGTCCGGCTGTAGGTTCGTCCAGAATTAGCAGCCTCGCCTCATGCGTAAGCGCCGCCAGCACTTGCAGTTTCCGCTTCATTCCTGTGGAAAATTCCTTAATCTTCTTATTCATGGGAAGTCTGAAATTTTTGCATTTTCTCTGGAATTCTTCTTCATGAAAATTCCTGTACATGCTTTTGAGCATGGGAATTAAATCTTGAATCGTCAGATAGCCGCTGAATCCTGCGTCCGACATCACGACTCCGATATTCTCCTTTTCTTTGTTCCCGATCTCATGAACCGGCTTTCCCAAAATCTCAATACTACCTCCGTCGGTCTTCAAAAGCCCCAGAATCGCTTTAAATGTGGTACTCTTCCCTGCTCCGTTCTTTCCAATCAGCCCGGTCACGCATCCTTCCTGCACTTTCAGAGAACAGTCCAGCGAAAAACCCTCGTACTCTTTCCTTACTTTCGTCAATCTCAACATTCTGTCAATCCTCCTAATTACATCTCATTATTCTTTCTAGCGCATTATTTTAGTCTTCCAGAATAAGTTCGAATAATGTCTGAATCTCCGAATCCGTCATCCCGCAGCTTCTCCCTTTCCGGATCGCCCTTTCCAGATCCCCTTCTACTTCCTTCTTCTTTTCCTCAAGCATTAACCCCTGGCTGGCAAAAGCCACAAAGCTGCCTTTTCCATGAACCGTATTCACGAAGCCTTCCTCTTCCAGTACGTCATATGCTTTCTTCACCGTCAGCGCACTGACCTTCAGTTCCTTCGCCAGCGTCCGTACTGACGGCAGCGCCGTATCTTCTTTCAGTTCTCCATGCATGACCCTGCTCTTAATCTGCTCCACAATCTGTTCGTAGATTGGCTGCATGGAAGAATGATTAATGATTAACTTCATTTCATCCCTCCTTCATAGTAAACAGTATAAAACAGTTTTCTACTGTTGTCAACTGTTTTATACTGTTTACTATAATAGAATAAAGAATGTGCAAAGCACATTCCTGCGCCGAGTACAATTGCGAAGCAATATTTTACCTCTTGTGCGAGTGCGCATATTATTTTTATCTTATAGGAAAGATACTTTCACGCGTTAGCGTGACAAGGTCTTTCCTATAAAATAAAAAAGAGACGACTCCTACAGAAGAATCGTCTCCATCCATAAAACCAATAAAAGGCTTCTGGCAGCTTCATACCGCCAAACTACATTAAACATCCATAATAATCGGAAGCACCATTGGTCTTCTCTTTGTCCGTTTCCAGATAAACTCATTCATGATATCCCGAATCACCATCTTAATCTTACTCCAGTCCGCATTCCGCTGATGCAGCAGACAGTCTTCCACCGCCTCCGTCACCACGTTCCGCGCTTCCTCCATCAGTCCTTCAGACTCCCTCACATACACGAATCCGCGCGATACGATATCCGGCCCGGCAAGAAGCTGATTGCTCCCCTTCTCAAGGGTCAGCACCACGATCAGGATCCCGTCTTCAGCCAGATGCTGTCTGTCACGAAGCACAATATTCCCTACATCGCCCACTCCAAGGCCGTCTACCAGAATCTCTCCGGTATGAACTTTATCCACCACTTTTGCCTCCTGGGAACAAAGTTCCAGCACGTCTCCTGACTGGAGGATGAACACATTCTCCTTCGGAATCCCAAGCGTAGTGGCAATCCCGGCATTTGCCTTCAGATGACGGTATTCCCCGTGTACCGGAATCGCATACTTAGGTTTCACCAATGAATAGATCAGCTTCAGTTCTTCCTGGCACGCATGCCCGGATACATGGGCATCCGAAAAGATCACGTCCGCTCCCTTTGCAGAAAGTTCGTTGATCACCCTGGAAACCGACTTCTCATTACCAGGAATCGGATTGGAACTGAATATGACTGTGTCGCCTGGCATAATCGTCACCTTCTTATGCACATCCGCCGCCATACGGGACAGTGCGGCCATGGATTCTCCCTGGCTTCCTGTTGTAATCAGCACAGTCTTCTCTGGAGGATAATTCTTAAGCTGGTCGATCTCAATCAACGTTTTGTCCGGCACATTCAGATACCCCAGTTCCTGGGCAACCTGGATAATGTTTACCATGCTGCGCCCTTCCACCACCACTTTCCGGTCATACTTGCACGCCGAATTAATAATCTGCTGCACCCGGTCTACGTTGGATGCAAAGGTGGCAATAATGATCCTGGTATTCTGGTGTTCCGAAAATATATGATCAAAGGTAATTCCAACCGTCCGTTCCGACTGGGTAAAACCTTTACGTTCCGCATTGGTACTGTCGGACATTAACGCCAGTACACCCTTCTTCCCAATCTCCGCAAACCGCTGCAGATCAATGGCATCGCCGAATACCGGCGTATAATCCACCTTAAAGTCTCCCGTATGCACAACAATTCCTGCTGGAGAATAAATCGCCAGCGCAGCTGCATCCTGAATACTGTGATTCGTCTTAATAAACTCGATCCTGAACTGACCAAGGTTTATAGACTGCCCGTGCTTAACCACTTTTCTCCTGGTGCTTCTAAGCAGGTTATGCTCCGTTAATTTTCTCTCAATAATTCCCATCGTAAGCTTTGTCGCATAGATTGGAAGATTCATCTCCCGCAATACATAGCATAATGCGCCGATATGATCTTCATGTCCATGCGTAATCACGAATCCTTTCACCTTCTGGATATTGTCTTTTAAATAGGTCACATCCGGGATGACGAGATCAATCCCCAGCATATCATCCTCCGGGAATGCCAGACCGCAATCCACGACAATAATACTGTCTTCATACTCGAAGGCAGTGATATTCATTCCGATTTTTTCCAGACCTCCAAGCGGAATGATTCGCAATTTTCCATTGTTTTCTCTCTTCAAATTTACACCTCCACGTGCGTCTCCGTTCTATTGTCCTGCCATTTTCAGGCACTCTTGGCATTGTCCGTAGAACTTTAATTCGTGGTCTGACACATGGAATCCCGTCTCCTGCTCAACAAGACGCTCTAATTCATCTAAGAGGTCTTCTTCAAACGGAACCACTTTTCCACATGTCTTACATATCAGATGATGATGATGATGCTTTGTCTCCCCGTCAGACATATCGCTGATCTCATAGCGCAGGCATCCATCGTCAAGATTGATCCGATCCACCAACTGCATTTCCCGTAACAACTGCACAGTCCGGTAAATGGTAGCCAGTCCGATATCCGGATAGTCTTCCTTTACCAGTTCATAAATGTCTTCCGCAGTCATATGCTTATCGCGATGATCTGCGAGTACCTCTAATACAAGCAACCGCTGGTTGGTCACTTTAAGACCCTTTTCTTTCAGCATTTTCTTAAAATTCTCTTTACTGATGGACATAGTATATTACCTTTCGATCTCGACATCATCGAGCAGCTCTTCGAATATCTTCGATATAGCCGTAAGTTCCACATCATCCTCAACAACCGCATAAACACTGTCTGATGACGTTCCCTCTGACGTATCCTTAAGAATCAGGCACTCTGCATCCCCCTCTTCCGAATCAGTGACCAGAATATAGGACACGCCATTAACCTTCGTCTGTTCCAGCACAAAAAAATCCACTTCCTCCGGAATCCCTTCCGCCCGGAATCTTATCTTCTCCATATTAAAACTCCTCAAGAACACTTCTTCTGAAACCGCTCTACAATCCCCTGCTTTTTGCAGGATAAGAAATCTGCCGCCGGAATCAGCCATATTATGACATATCACATCCAGGATTCACAAAAGACAGAGAATCCAGATATCCCTGTAATATAATAACAGCCGCAACCTTATCAATATACTTCTTGCGGTCTTCCCGTCTCACACGATTCTCAATCAAAGTCCGTTCTGCTTCTACTGTAGTCAGACGCTCGTCCCACATCACGACCTCAATCCCCGTCCGTCGGGTAAGCATCTTTCCAAACTCTATGGATTGTTCCGCCCGATCCCCAATATCATTGTTCATATGCTTCGGAAACCCAAGCACAATACGCTCTACCCCGTACTCCTTAATCAATTCCTCGATACGCGCACAGGTCCTGCGCAGCTTGTTCTCTTCCTTGCGGCCAATCGTTTCTATCCCCTGGGCTGTAATACCCAGAGCATCACTGATTGCTACGCCTACTGTCTTAGAGCCGTAGTCCAGTCCCATGATTCTCATAGATTATACCCATCTGTTGTGCTCAATATACGTCTTAAGCATCTCTTCCACCAGTTCGTCCCGCTCCATCTTCATGATCAGGCTTCTTGCCCCGTCGTAACTTGTGATATAAGTCGGATCCCCTGACATAATATATCCTACAATCTGGTTCACCGGATTATATCCCTTCTCACTTAATGCCCTGTACACAATCTCAAGTATATCTTTTGCTTGAATCTGTGGACCGCTTTCTACCTGAAAAAACTGTGTGCTGCTTAAATCTCTCATATACTCACGTCCTCCAAAAATACTTCATTGTTATTCTAACCTATTAACAGGAAAAATTCAATGAATTATTTGTAAACGGCTCTCAATTTCTACATTTACTATCTCATTCACCCTGTTTTCGTCTGTTTTCTGTAAAACCTTAACATATTCTCTGGTATGTCCCGTCTGATAACGTTCTTCTTCTATCAGAATTTCTTCTTCCACCAGAATCTCCTGCACCGTTCCGATCATTGCTTCCTCGTAGGCCGCCTGCTTCTTTCTTCCAAGTTCCAGAAGCTCACTGCTGCGGGCAGTCTTCACCACATCAGGCACCTGGTTCTCCATGACTGCCGCTTTCGTTCCTTCCCTCTTCGAGTATTTAAACACATGGGTTTCATAGAATCCCACCTTGTCGATAAATGCTTTCGACTGTGCGAATTCCTCCTCCGTCTCTCCCGGAAAACCTGTGATTACATCGGTGGTCAACGCCGGCCTGGTAAAATATTTTCGCAGAAGCACACATTTCTCATAATATTCTTCCGAGGTATAGCGGCGGTTCATTCGTTTTAGTGTGGCATCGCAGCCGCTTTGCAAAGAAAGATGAAAATGTGGGCAGATTTTCGGAAGTTCCGCAATTGTCTTTACAAATTCTTCCGTAATAATTCCGGGTTCCAGGGACCCCAGGCGAATTCTCTTAATTCCTTGAATTTCGTGGACCGCACAGATCAGATTCAGCAGGCCGTCCTTTGTATCCACACCATAGGAACTCAGATGGATTCCCGTCAGTACCACCTCTTTATAGCCGTTGTCCGCAAGTTTCCGGATCTCTCTAAGCACACTGTCCCGGCTGCGGCTTCTGACCCGTCCTCTGACATAGGGAATGATACAATAGCTACAGAACTGGTTACAGCCGTCCTGCACTTTCACATAAGCCCGGGTATGTTCTGCCGTACGCTCAAGGTGCAGTTCTTCATATTCATTCGTATGATTAATGTCAATCAGATCTGTACGATTCGCTTTTGTGCGGATCTCATAGTCTGCAAGAATCTCGATCAGATTCTTCTTCCGGTTATTTCCGATGACAATATCCACACATTCATCCTGCTTTCCGTCTTTCGCCTGGACATAGCAGCCGCAGGCCACCACAACCGCATCTTTATTCCTCTTTCTTGCCCGATGCAGCATCTGCCTTGATTTGCGGTCTGCCATGTTGGTAACAGTACATGTATTGATAATATAGACGTCCGCCTTCTCCTCAAACGGTACGATCTCATATCCGTTTCTTACCAGAAGTTCCTGCATTGCTTCCGTTTCGTACGCATTCACTTTACATCCAAGATTATGTAACGCTGCTTTTTTCATATCTACGGCTATTCCTTTCTTTCATGTAATTGAACCGGGCTTACCCGCGCCTTGATGTCTGCATATATTTTTTCGGTCCTATGCAGATTGCAAGAACACTTCCAAAAGAATACTTGATAACTTTGGCAAATTGTTCCTTGACTTTTCTGCCTCTTAATCTTAAGATAGGTATAGAACAAGAAAATAAACAAGGGAGGTTTCATCCAATGAAAACGGTTCAGATTTCTTTGAATTCTATTGATAAGGTAAAGTCTTTCGTAAATGATATCACAAAATTTGACCATGATTTCGATCTCGTATCTGGAAGATATGTGATCGATGCAAAATCAATCATGGGGATTTTCAGTCTGGATCTTTCCAAGCCGATCGACTTGAATATCCATGCTGATACGGCTGAGATTGATACGATTCTCGAAGCGCTTAAGGCTTATATCTGCGAGTAGGAGAATCCTGGATTTCCAGTAAAGTATACCCGTACCAGGTTTTGGGGGACATAAGGGCAGGCTGATTGAAGATAAAAAGCCTTGCCCTTTTTGTTATTCTCGGTGTCTTTATCTCCGACCGACTCCCCCCTTTGCCAATATCGCAATCACAGCCCGCAATAGTGAAGCAATTCCTGATACTTTTCCTTATGATCCCATAACAGCCATCCGCTACGCTGCACCCTCTATTTCACCTCAATAATCTCCGCCGTCTTAAGCGCCGTCTGCATCAGTTCCTCAATCTTTTCACTTAATTTTTCTTCTGATCTGCGAATCACCTCCACATTCGGCTTCGTTACCGGATGCTTTGCCACAAAGATGGTACAGCAGTCCTCAAACGGCTGGATAGACGTCTCATAAGTCCCGATCTTCTCCGCAATATCTACAATCTCCTGCTTGTCAAACCCGATTACAGGCCTGTACACCGGAATCGTACAGACATCATTGGTTGCGGCAAGACTCTGCATGGTCTGGCTTGCCACCTGTCCAATGCTCTCACCCGTAATCAGTCCCAGACATCCGTCCTTTTTTGCGAAATACTCTGCAATCCGCATCATATACCGCCTCATAATGATCGTCAGTTCATCATGAGGACACTGGTCATAGATATATAACTGGATATCCGTAAAATTTACCACATGCAGTTTCACCGGTCCGGCATACCTGGATACAATCTTCGCCAGATCAACCACCTTCTGCTTCGCCCGCTCGCTTGTATAGGGCGGCGCATGAAAATATGTCGCCTCAATACCCACGCCCCGTTTGGAGATCATATATCCTGCCACCGGGCTGTCAATCCCCCCCGATAACAGCAGCATGGCCTTCCCGTTGGTTCCCACCGGCATTCCGCCGGCCCCGGGGATAATCTGGGAATAGACATAGATCTCATTACGCACCTCAACGTTCAGCATAACGTCTGGGTGATGCACGTCCACCTTCGTCTCAGGAAATGCGTTAAGAACTGCCTCACCCAGATCACAGTTAATCTCCATGGAAGTTCTGGGGTAGGATTTTCTCGCGCGTCTGGCCTCGACTTTAAACGTCAGATTCTTGTCCGGGTACGCCTCGTCCATGTAGGAGACTACATCTTTTTTCAACTGCTCAAATCCCTGATCCTCCATGCGGACCACCGGGCAGATTCCCACAATACCGAATACTCGTGTCAGATGTTCCACCGTATCCTCATAATCGTAATCCCCCTCACAGTCCACATAGATTCTTGCCTGAGATTTATGGACTTCGAACTGACCGTCCACATCCTTCAGTGCGAACCGCACCTGTCTGACGAGGGCATCCTCAAACAGATAGCGGTTCTTGCCTTTAATTCCTATCTCTCCGTATTTAATTAAAAAAGTATGATATTTCATTCGCTCTTCTCTTTTCTATTGATAAAATTTTCCTTTAATGCCTGGTATATTTTCGAAGTCGTGGGACTATATTGTAGAGGGCGTCTAACGTATAGTCAATCTCCTCGGGCGTTGTGAATTCTGACATACTGAATCTTAAGGTAGCATCCAGGAATTCCTGCCTTGCCCCGATCCCTTTCAGAACGCCGCTGACCTGGGGATGATTCGACGAGCACGCCGACCCTGAGGATACATAGATCCCTTTTTCCTCCAGGGCGTGCAGAAGCACTTCGCTTCGGATTCCTGCAAATCCCACACTGATAATATGCGGTGCAGAAGTCTCATCATAAAGCCCATGGACTGTCGTTTCCCTAATCTGACCAACACCCTTGATAAACCGCTGTTTCAGCCTTCGCATCCTTGCAACCTTCACGTCAAGATCCTGGTAAATCATCTTCGCTGCCAGGGAAATACCCGCAATACCTGGTACATTTTCCGTACCGGAACGGATATTCTTCTGCTGCTCTCCGCCGAATACGATAGGTTTCATCTTTACATTTTCACCGATATATAAGATCCCTGTTCCTTTGGGCCCGTGAATCTTATGTCCACTGACAGAACAGAGATCTACTTTCAGCTTTTTAGGATAGATCCGGTACTTACCGAATCCCTGTACTGCGTCTACATGGAACAGAATATTCTGATTATATGCCTTCACAATCCCGGCTGCCTCCTGAATTGGCTGGACCGACCCGACTTCGTTGTTCACATACATAATGGACACCAGAATCGTATCCTCACATAAGGCTTCCTTAAGTGCGTCAAGTTTCACCCTTCCGAAACGGTCAACCGGAAGGTAGGTCACACGGAACCCTTCTTCCTCCAGATGGCGCATGGTATTAATGATTGCCGGGTGTTCGATTGCCGTCGTAATCAGATGTTTCCCTGCCCTCTGGTTCGCCAGCGCAGCGCCCCTCAGCGCCAGATTGTCGCTCTCCGTCCCGCCGGACGTAAAGACGATTTCTTTTGGCTGTACCTTGAGAAGTCTGGCAAATGTCTCCCTGGCTTCTTTTATATACTGCTCCGCCCCAACGCCTTTCGCATGCATAGAAGAGGGATTGCCATAATCTTCACACATCACCTTTCTGACGATCTCCCCCACGCTGTCGTATGCCCGGGTCGTTGCAGAGTTGTCTAAATATACTTCAACCATTCTTTCACTTCCTGCTTTTTATTTTCTTATTATATAGAATATGTGTCTTCCCCTTATACGGTCACACATTATCCCTCCAGATGAAACATGAGCACCGACAACATAGCCATGCCCGCAGTCTCCGTCCTGAGAATCCGTCTCCCAAGAGTGACCGGCATGGCCCCATATTCCAGCGCCAGTTCTACCTCTTCCTTCTCGAATCCTCCTTCCGGCCCGATAAAGATCCCCACCGACTTTCCAGGCCGGATTCTCTCAATGATCTCTTTCGTCTCTTTCATATCCTTTGCCAGTTCATAGGGAATCAGAATCACATCCAGTTCCCTGGCAGCCTCAAGAGCCTCCCGATAAGACATAGGGAACGCTACTTCTGGAACATAACCTCTTTTGGCCTGCTTCGCCGCACTCCTGGCAATCTGCTGCCACCGTTCTGCCTTTTTCCCGGCCTTCTTCTGATCCAGCCTCACTACCGCCCGTCTGGTACTTACCGGAATCACCCGGTATACGCCCAGTTCCACGGCCTTCTGCACAATCAGTTCCATCTTATCCTGCTTGGGCAGCCCCTGAAAGAGATAAATCCGGGAAGACAGCTCTGTATCGACGTCCATCTCTTCCAGAATTCTCAGAACAGCCTGCTCCTCCTCATATCCTTCTACTGAACACCGGTACTTAAGATTATTGCCGTCACTGACCATCAGTTCCTCACCGCACCGCATTCTGAGCACGTTCTTCATATGATTCACATCCATGCCTTCCACATAGATCTTCTCACCCTTCACCTGGGAAGGCGTCACAAAAAAATGCTGCATCTCTTCTCCTACTCGCACAAAATCCCGATCCGGCCAGACCTTACCTCTTTCTTCCGGTCACAGACACCCATTCGCCCTGACGGTTCACTTCCAGGACTTCAAGGCCTGCCTCTTCATAGGCCTCCGTCACCACTTTCTCCTTGACGTCTATGATTCCGCTGGTAATGTAGATCCCACCCTGCTTCATCTGCCTTACAATCACCGGTGTCAGAGGAACCAGCACGTCCGCCAGGATATTTGCCGCCACAATATCATATTTCTCATATCCCACTGCATTCTGTACCGTCACATCGTCTATAATATTTCCGATCATGACCTCGTACTGATCCTTTGAAATACCATTAACCTCCATATTCTCATGGGTGGCCTCAATAGCACAGGGATCCAGATCGGTTCCTACAGAATGCCCTGCTCCGAACTTCAGCGCAAGCATCCCCAGAATACCGCTTCCACACCCCACGTCCAGAATCTGCGCCCCTTTTGTCACATATTTCTTCAACTGCCGGATACATAACTGGGTCGTCTCATGGGTTCCTGTCCCAAACGCCGTACCAGGATCAATATGGATAATCATCTTATCTTCGTCTTTCTCTTCCACCTTCTCCCAGGATGGGATTACAAGGATATCGTCAATGTAAAACTGGTGAAAATACTGCTTCCAGTTATTCACCCAGTCCACATCCTCTGTCTGGGATTCCTCAATGGTGCATTCTCCCACATCCAGATAAGAGCGCATCTCTTCCAGTTCCTTTCGCACCTTCATCAGAATACTCCCTTTATCCGCTTCCTCCCCCAGATAAAAGGTCAGATAAGCCTTTCCGTCATCCTCCGGCAGGTCCGGCAGGATGTCCACAAACATCTGCTCTTTATCTTCTCTGGTCAGAGGCACCTTATCTTCAATCTGCACGCCCTCAATCCCCAGATCCATCAGCATACTGCTGACAATGTCCTCAGCCTTTGTCGTCGTTGTCAGCCGGAACTGATTCCACTTCATAAACTCTCTCCTCTCCTTATTTAACCAAATTGTCCCTCATCTGCGCAGGATAACAATACTAGTGTGCTGACCGCATTATATTCAGGAAAACCTCCTTGTCTATCCGCTCATCTGCTGCGTTGGATTTTCTATCCGTAGCCACCGCTACGCCGTCGAAAATCCGCCTTGCTGATGAGCGAATATCCTGCGGAGTTTTGCCAGATATAATGTGGTCAGCACACTAGTGTGATGACACATTTACTTTCAGACAAATGACGCAGAATGGATTTTCAGACTGCAAGGCGGCTGAACGAGGCGATGCGGTGGCATCGTTGAGTGAAGCCAACGCTGCAGATGGAAATCCAGGCAAGTCATTTGTCGAAATGTAAATGTGTCAGCACACTAGCATACAAATCAGCCGGCAAGATTCAGAATTCCCAGATGCTCAAGCAGAATCTTAAGCCCCATCAGAATAAGAATCATCCCACCCAGAAGTTCCGCCTTTGTCTGATATTTAGTCCCAAATATATTGCCTATTTTAACACCTGCCACAGATAAAGTAAACGTTATCACACCAATAAAACAGACCGCCGGCACAATATTCACCTTCAGAAAGGCAAATGTCACCCCAACCGCCAGTGCATCAATGCTGGTTGCCACCGCCAGCCCCAGCATGGTACGCATATCCAGGGCCTCTTCTGCCTCCTCACAGCAGTCGCATCCCTTTTTACCCAATGCCTCCCGGACCATGTTCCCGCCGATCAGCCCAAGCAGGACAAATGCGATCCAGTGGTCTATTGAGGTAATCACATCCCGAAACTGCACGCCCAGGAAAAACCCCGCAAGGGGCATTCCTGCCTGGAAGATTCCGAAATACGCTCCCACAAGGGCCGACTTCTTCCACGTACACTTCTGCATGGAAAGACCTTTACAGACGGACACCGCAAACGCATCCATCGAAAGCCCCACCCCAATCAGAAACAACTCTATAATTCCCATGGCATTCCTGCCCCTTTCTTTCGTAAACTATTCTTCATTCTCTTTCATCCCAGTCCCGGCCGGCCCATTCAGCACCAGATCGCTGCATTCCAAATGCCGCCTTTCTGGCATTTTCAAGAAGTTTCCCTGCTTCCTCTTCTGTAAGTCCATATTCCCGTGAAAGTAATGCGAATTCGTTCCCGGCCCAGGTGTCTGACACCGTCATATTATCGCTGTTCACCGTCACGTTTATCCCTCTGCTTAAATACTCCCGAAGGGGGTACTCCGAAAGGCTTCTGACAGCCTTCGTCTGCAGATTACTTGTGGGACACATCTCAAGCGCCGTTCCCCTTCTGGCAAGCTCCTTCATAAGTTCCTGATCCTCTGCCGCCCGCACCCCATGTCCAATGCGCACAGCGCCGAATTCCAGGGCCTTCCAGATACTTTCCGGCCCTGCCGCCTCGCCGGCATGGATGGTAAAGGGCACCTCAAGGCTTCTGGCATACCGGAATTCTTCTGCAAAATCCCCGGTAGGGTAAAGGGCTTCCGCACCTGCCAGGTCTACCGCCACCACGCCTCTGCCCATATAACGGGAAGCAGTTTCAACAGTCTCCATGTTCGCCTCATGAACATCCGCTCCACGCATACAGCACAGAATCGCTCTCAGACAACAAGCCTCACTTTCTTCTTCTGCCTTGCCAAACCCTGCCAGAACTGCCCTCACCGCTTCTTCCTGGGTAATCCCTTTCTTACCGTGAAGCTGGGGTGCAAAACGGATCTCAGCATAACGCAGACCCTTTTGTGCCAGTTCTCTGCCAAGATCATAAGCCGCCAGTGAAAGATTCTCCTCTGTCTGGAGAACTGCCAGGGGAAGATCAAAGCATTTCAGATATTCATTCAGGCTTTCGCAGCCGGTTTCTACCGTAAGACAGGAACGAAGACCTTCAGCGGTATCTGCCGGCAGCGCCACTTTCTCCCTGATCGCAAGCTTTTGTATCGTGTCCGCAGACAAAGAACCGTCCAGATGGAGATGCAGGTCAATCTGCCCGAACCTCTCCATCCCATTCTCCTTGATACTCATAATAACTTCTCCCACTCCTTCTCACGGAATCCCGTCACAACTCCTGTATCCGTCACCAGGATCGGCCGCTTCACCAGCATGCCGTCCGTTGCAAGCAGTTCATACTGTTCTTCCTCCGTCATGTCCGGCAGCTTGTCCTTTAACTGCATTTCCCGGTAAATCATACCGCTGGTATTAAAAAATTTCTTCAAAGGCAGTCCGCTCTTCTTATGCCATGCCTTCAGTTCCTCTTTCGTAGGATTCTGCTCCTTAATATCCCTCTCTTCAAACTCCGTTTCTTTCGCCTCCAGCCACTTTTTCGCCTTCTGGCAGGTACTGCATTTTGGATAATGTACCAGCAACATCTTCTCTTCCTCCTTGCTTTTACTGTAATCTCAATCCTTAAGAGCAGTATTTAACTCCTGCTCTGCCTCATCTAGTTCCTTCAAGATCTCCTCCTGCTGTTCCCCGAACAACAGCTTCTTATTGTAACGATAGTATCTCTCACATTCATTGTCTTTCAGAAACTGTACACTGTATTCATTCGTGTTCAGTTCTGTCACAAAAGCCACCATCTCCTGGCTGTCCCCAAACGCCTCCTCCATAAAGTCAAAGGCATGTTCCAGCGCGCGCAAGGTTTCTTCGATCTTCTTCTCACGAGCCTGCGTCTCCTGTCCGAACAACTCTTTGATGCGGGCAAACGCCCCGTCTCCCTTGAGATGTTCCGCCTTCGTCACCTGCAGATATCCCCAGAGAGCGTCCATAACCTTCCGCCAGATTCCGTCTTCCATTCTGTTAAGCTGCTCTTCCTTACGCAGTTTCTCATATCCTGCGACCGCTTCCGTGACGGTCAGTTCCAGGTTCATACATTCCTTATAGCGAAGCAGATACTCATACAGCAAAGTCACGAATCGGTCCTCTGCCGCTCTGTCCCAGAACCTTCCTCCAAGTTCTCCGATGAGCATGCTTACCACGCTCAATCGTTCGTCAAAAGCCGCATACCGAAGCTTCTCAATGGTATCCCTTCCGTACCGCCCTTCCATAATCCGGCGAAGTCCATAATCCCTCTTATATTTCTCATATAATTCCAGGTAACCGGCGAAATCCTTTGCAATCTTCCAGTGCTGGACATACTGATGAACAACCTCCCGGTCCGCCCGCTTCCCCATCATCTCACAGGCTTTTAAGAACTCCGACAGATCCTCCCATCCCCGGGCCGTCACGAATGCCTTCCCATCTACCGTCGTCTCAATCCGATAGAAATAATCCCGACGAATCTCCAGATAGGCCATGATAGCCGGATGAATCTTTGCCTGGTAAGCATACTCCTTCCACACATCATAATTTTCTTCCACGTCAATGCGGCGAATCCGATCCAGCGTCACAATATCAAAATCCCGCACCGACCTGTTATATTCCGGGGGATTGCCCGCCGCCACGATAATCCACCCCTCTGGAACCTTCTGGTTTCCGAATGTCTTACATTGCAGAAACTGCAGCATAGTGGGCGAAAGCGTCTCCGAGACACAGTTAATCTCGTCAATAAACAGAATTCCCTCCTGAATCCCCGTTGCCTCAATCTTCTCATAGACAGAGGCAATAATCTCGCTCATGGTATATTCCGTGACAGAATATTCCCTGTCCCCATACAGTTTCTCTCGGATAAATGGAAGCCCGATGGCGCTCTGTCTGGTATGATGGGTAATCGTATATGACACCAGCCCGATTTTGCATTCCCTTGCTATCTGCTCCATGATCTGAGTCTTTCCTATTCCCGGCGGCCCCATCAAAAGAATCGGCCTCTGACGGATAGACGGCATCCGGTAATCTCCCTCCTCCCCTTTCAGCAGATACGCCTCGACAGAATCCTTTATCTCCTGTTTTGCCCGTTTGATATTCATATCTGAATCTCCTTTTCATTACACAGACTTACCGTCTGCCAGATCCTCTTCTGACAACAAAAGCTTCATGGCCCAGGGCGGGACATCCGTATCCTCATAATCTTCTTTCAGAAACACAAACGCCGTCTGAAAAGGAGGTGTCTTTGCCGGATATTTCCCCTTTCCATCCGTAAAATAAATCAGTCCCTTCAACTGCCCAAACTCCTGCCGCCTCATTAATTCCTCAACATATTCGAATGCCGGTCCAAAATCCGTACCTCCCTCGCCCCGCAGTTCCAGATTCTCCATGTATTCCTTAAGTTCTTCCTTGCTGGTAATCTTCTGGTCTGTCTGCACCTGGTCGTCGCACTGGATCACATGAATATTCACCTTTCGGAAAAAGCTGTTATTTTCACTGAGCACACTGTACGTCTCCTCCAGAAACGTCCGTACCAGATCACCGGAACAGGACATCGAGGTATCAATCACCACTGCAAATTCCTCTACCTTCCGTACTTCTTTCCACTCTAACGGCTCCACAAGAGGCAGATTCCCATATAATGACAGCCCGTAAGTGTAGAACACATAGTCAAAAGAATCCTCATCCACCGCCGTCTCCTCCCGTAACACTGAGAACTTCCGCAGAAACTGCCGGTAATCGAACCGCTCCCGGTTCTCTACCTTAAGCTGCCCGATCAGATCCCCCGTTTTAGATGACAGTTCCTTAGAAAACGTCTCCATCTCCGTCTCCATCTGTTCACTGACATCCTGCCACTGATTCTCAATCTCCTCCTGCTTCTTCCTGTCATCCTCCGAAGGCCAGTAACTGTGGTCGTCCACCCGAAACTCCTCTTCGAGCTGCAAAAGTTCCTCCTCTGCCAGTTCCCATCCTTCCAGAACGACATACACCTTTTCAGCCGACAGGATTCTCAGAGCCTTAAGTAGCCTCCGGTAAGTCTCCCGCCTGAGAAGCGACCGGCTCTTAAGGACACAACGGTACTGCATACCGTCAATGATGGATTCTGCCGCAATATCACAGGCAAGGCCATAGAGACGTTCCTTACGCCCCTGGCGCCTTACAATATGATGAAAAATCCCGTGAAGCACCAGATGAAGATAAATCCGGTTCACCATCACCCGGTCTTCCCGATAGAGTCCGCCAAGAAAACGGGGGTGATAATACAGATACAGTCCATCCGTCCCAAGCCCCTGTGACCCTAAGTCCATCACAAAGGCAAGGCTGCTTAGGGCCACGTCCAGGAAACGCATTTTCAGATAAAGTTCATTGCGGGATGCGCAAAGAATCTTTCTGCTCACCATATCCAGTTTTTCCCCTGTAGTTAAGCTGCTCTCCATACTCTTCCTTTCCCAGACCTACAGACAGAAGTTCTTTTTCTTCTTCGGATACCGCCTGTGTTTCTCATCCATCAGTCTGCTTAGGATCTCTGTCTCTTTCTCCTGCGCCGCTTTTGCAATCCCATAGTCCAGAGCCTCCTCTGTAAAAAAACCGCCTGCAGAAAGAAAACCAAGACCTTCCAGATCCGCCTGCATGATCAGTTCCTCCATCACGTCGCAGAGATGTTCCCTCACATACGTTTCATATTCCCGTCTTGCCCCCTGGGTCAGCCGGAACGGATTACGCAGCCGGCCAAGCGCCAGACCTGCCGCCGTCTCCGGCTGCTCTAAGGCCTGCGCATAAGGGAACAGATCGTCGTATTTCCGGTAATCCAGCTTCCGGTCATAAAAGCATTGCCGGTAATAACCGCCCGCTCCGTGATGCTGAGTAAACAGAATCCTGGCAGGCGTATTCTCCACGGCTTCTTCATAGTGCTCCGGGAAAAGAAGCTGTGCCTTCTCTTCTACATCTTCCCCGAGAGAATATCTAAGTTCTGCCCGGATTGCGAAACGCATCTCATCCAGAACAGATTTCAGACAACTTTGTTCCCCTCTTAAGAAGTGAATCTCCACTTCTGCAAGACTGCAGCCGGCAAATGCTCCGCCGCCGATTTCCAGAAGACTGTCCGTAAGCGCCAGTTTTTTTAAGTTCTTACACCGGTAGAATGCATATCTGCCAATCTCCGTGACCTGTGCAGGAAGGCCAATCTGTGTCACCATGCCGCCGCTGATTCTTACATTAGTACTGTCCCGGAATACATCCCCGGCTTTCCATACCAGTGATTTTCCTTCTTCCTCCCGGTTATCGGCAAAGGCATAGTCCCCAATCCCCTTCACGGCCATACCGTCAATCTCGTCTGGAAGAACTATCTGTCCGTCCGTCCCATAACAGCCTGTAATCACAATTCCTTTTTCTGTTTTCCGATAATGTACTTCGGGACATATCTGACCTTCACATTTTTTCTTCATTACTATATCTCTCATTGATCTGACACGGTCTGATACCAACGCCGTTTTCGAGTGTCCAGTATCAATAATACCCTCTCCACATATTCAGATACATATGCACATTCGTGCGCACATAAAGCCATAAAATCTCAAGAGCTTTCTGTTTCCCTGGATTCTCAGCCGCCGCCATCACATAAGGCACTCTTTTCTGCCTGGTATAATGATCCGCCTTACGCAGATGCCAGCCGCTTGTCACCACCACGCAGTCCTGGAAATTACAGTTGCGCATCATCTGACAGGAATACTGAAGATTATGATAGGTGCTGACCGCCTGCTTCTCTTCCAGAATATACTCACCCGGCACCCCGCATTCCATTGCATACCTCTTCATTGCCTCCGCTTCCACGAAATCACTGTGAACAGCAGCTCCCGACATAATCAGGTATTTCACTTTCTTCTCCTTCCAGAGTTCCACAGCCTTGTCCACCCTTGCCTTCAGTGTGTCCGAAGGCGTGCCGTCTTCTTTCACACGGCACCCACAGACAATAGCGCAGTCATAGCTGTCCTGCTCCCAATGCTTCTTCGGCGCACGGAACATGACACAGAATAAAAATAGATGGGCGGCCAGGAATCCTGCTGCCATCCACTTCATCTTTTCCTTCATATTGATATTATTCATCGCCTTACCTCTCTTTTTCTCAAACAGTTCCCTGTAATTTTACACTCTTTTCACATACATTGCAAGGAAATGCATATACATACTATAACAAACTCAAATGGAGCGTCTATGCAATCCTTTCACAAATATATCAGGCCTTTGGCCGTCACCCTGCTTTTTGTTCTCTCCTATTTTGCCGGACATCTGGCCGCCTTGCGTTTCCCTCCCGAAACTGCCGCGCCTTCCGGTTCTTCTTCCGTCTCATCTGCAATCCTTCCGGCCGCCGATAACTGGGGATTAAGCTTCCAGGAAGAAGGAAAGACCCCTGTGGGAAACGCCACTTTCGAAGAACTGAAACAGTATGACGCTTATTATGCGCAGAACACCGAAGAAAAAAACATCTATCTGACTTTCGACTGCGGCTATGAGAACGGCAATACAGAACCAATTCTGGATGCTTTAAAAAAACATAAGGCCAGCGCCACCTTCTTCGTGGTAGGGAATTTTATTTCTACAAGCCCGGAACTGGTGAAACGCATGCATAAGGAGGGTCACACCGTCGGCAATCACACCTATCACCATCCCGACATGTCGCAGATCTCCACAAAAGAGGCATTTGAAAAAGAATTGAAAGACGTTGAAGACCTCTATAAAGAGATTACCGGCGATGAGATGACCCGGTATTACCGCCCTCCTCAAGGGAAATACAGTACCGACAATCTGCAGATGGCAAAGGATATGGGATATCACACCTTCTTCTGGAGCCTTGCTTATGTTGACTGGTATCAGGATGATCAGCCCTCCCATGAGGAAGCGTTCGACAAACTGCTGGGACGTATTCATCCTGGAGCCATTGTACTGTTACATAGCACTTCCAGCACAAATGGAGAAATCCTGGATGAACTGCTGGGGAAATGGGAAGATATGGGATACTCCTTTCACTCTCTGGATGAACTGGTGGAAAAGACAAAATAATTCTGATCGGGTCATCTTTTTAGAACAAAGTGGGCAGGCCCACTTCAGCTCCCCTAACCTCTCACTCATGAGGGGCCTGGACACTTTGTGCGCCGAGCACAATTGCGAAGCAATATTTTACCTCTTGTGCGAGTGCGCATATTATTTTTATCTTATAGGAAAGATACTTTCATGCGTTAGCGTGACAAGGTCTTTCCTATAAGATAAAAACAGTGCGGGTGTTCCCCGCACTATTCTCGTTTTGTCAGTATTATTCTACGGTTACGGATTTGGCCAGATTCCTTGGCTTATCTACGTCACACCCCCGCCCGACCGCAATATAATAGGCAAAAAGCTGTAATGGAATAATCGCCAGAGAATTGGTAAAATACCGGTTCGTCTCCGGTATGTAGATCACATAGTCCGCCGCTTTCTCTACTTCTGTGTTGCCTTCTACCGTGACTGCCATCACAAAGGCTCCTCTGGTGCGAACTTCTTCCATGTTGCTGATCATCTTCTTATAGAGTTCCTTCTGGGTCAGTACAGCGGCTACCAGGGTTCCTTCTTCCACAAGAGAAATGGTCCCATGCTTTAACTCACCCGCAGCATATGCCTCTGAATGGATATAGGAAATCTCCTTCAGTTTCAAGGAACCTTCCATAGAAATCGCATGGTCGATTCCCCGTCCGATGAAAAAGATATCCCGGGCCGCCAGATAGCGGTTAGCGAACTTCTGAATCTTCTCCCGGTTATTGAGAATCATCTCAATCTGAGCAGGAAGAGCCTTCATTTCTCCTAACATATTCTCTATCTCACTGTCAGGCAGCAGACCTCGTGCCTGTGCAAACTTCATAGCCAGAAGATACATGGCCGTAAGCTGCGCCGAGTAAGCCTTGGTGGTTGCCACCGCAATCTCCGGTCCCGCCCAGGTGTACATCACGTTATCCGCCTCTCTTGCAATGGAACTTCCTACCACATTGACGATTCCAAGGGCCCTCGCCCCCATCTTCTTAGCCTCCCTGAGTGCGGCAAGGGTATCTGCCGTCTCACCGGACTGACTGATCACAATCACCAGCGTATTCTCATTCAGAATCGGATTCCGGTAACGAAATTCGGATGCCATATCCACCTCCACCGGGATCCGCGACATCCCTTCCAGGATATATTTGCTGGTATGCCCTACATGAGAAGCCGAACCACAGGCAATAATCATAATCTTCTGGATATTGCAGATTTCCTCATCCGTCATTCCCAGTTCTTCAATCTCGATCCGTTTCCCCTTAATCCGCGGAGAAAAAGTATCCATGACTGCCTTCGGCTGCTCATACATTTCCTTCAGCATAAAATGCTCATACCCGCCCTTCTCGGCAGCGTTCACATCCCACTCAATCCGAACAGACTCCTTTACAATCGGCTCTTCATCCACATTGAAAAATTCCATGGAACCTTCCGTCATGCGGACAATCTCTTCATTCTCTATAAAGTAGACATCCCGGGTATAACGAAGCACCGCCGGAACATCAGAGGCGATAATACTTCCTCCATCCGTCTGGCCCACAATCAGCGGGCTGTCCTTGCGCACCGCATAGAGTTCCTCTGGATGTTCTCTGAACATAATCCCCAGGGCGTAAGACCCCTCCATCCGATGCATGATTTTCGCGATTGCCTGAAGCGGATTCCCCTGGTAATAATAATCCAGCAGATGGGCAATGACCTCTGTATCCGTCTCAGACACGAATTCATATCCCCGTTTCGTAAGTTTTTTCTTAAGCTTGAGATAGTTCTCAATAATACCATTATGGACCACCACGATACTCTTTTCTGCATTAAAATGAGGATGGGCATTTACATCTGAAGGAGAACCATGGGTCGCCCAGCGGGTGTGTCCGATTCCCATTGCGCCTGGCAGCATGGCCCCGTCATGAGTCAGTTCGCTCAATACCTTAAGACGCCCCTTTGATTTGATCATGTTGATCTCGCCTTCGTTGTAAACCGCAATACCTGCCGAATCATATCCTCTGTACTCAAGCTTCGAAAGCCCGTCAAGAAGAATGGGCGCTGCCTGCCTGTTTCCAATGTAACCTACAATTCCACACATATTCCCTGCTCCTTTCTCTTCTCAAAAAAACATTGCATTAATCCCTTGATTATCAGAGTCCGCCTCCTTGCGAACACTGATTTTCTCCGAAATTAATGCAATGAAACACTAATCTAAATCAATAAAATCCACCTGGAACGTATCTCCCTTCTTCTGCCCCCTCTTTCTCTGAGACTGCATGTTTAAAAGGTCGTCCAGATCATCAATCATATCATTTGAACTGCCGCCGTAGTCATCATCGTCATCATAACCATCGTCATCGGAATCGTAACCGTCATCATCATCTTCATAGCCATCGTCGTCAAAGTCGTCGTCATCATAGTCATCCGAATCATAGTCGTCAAAATCGTCGTCATCATAGTCATCCGAATCATAGTCGTCAAAGAGATCCTCCTCCTTAAGACTCATGGTTTTCACCGGGACTCTGACCGCCGGTTCATCCGCATTCCTTCTCACCGCCGCTCTGATTCCCTTTCCAGGAGCCGGCTTCTTTGCTTTTGGCGACGGAAGTTCATCCCGATCCGGATCAATGTCATATTCATCGTACAGATCATCCAGTTCCAGATTACGGTTATGAAGCTTTACGCCGATCACAACCAGAAATGCAATCAGCACAAGCATCAACATTAGACCGATAATCAGAACAATATCCAGAAAATCTGACACAAACTGCAGAAATTTATTCCACCATCCCTTAGGACTCTTCTTCTCCTTCTTTTCCGCAATATGCTCCACATATCTCTGGTAGGTCTTGTCAACCGTGTCATACTGGTACATCTCTTTCTGTCCGTCCGCATTCAAGGCATATAACACATAATAATCCGCCTTGTCTACATCCTGCCATGCCGGAAATTCCTTTCCATTCAGGGTCAGCACCGTCTCCTGATACCGCTTTGGCAGATTCACCGTTCCGTCGTTCCTCAGAAGCACAATATAACGGTCTGAAGAAATACTGACAGACTCGAACGGGAAAAATGAACCCTGGTCCCCGTCATACAGGAAAAAATCCGGGTCGCCTCCTGCAACAGGCGTCAGATAAAACGCCGCCATATTACTGATGGGCTGCAGAGCAACCTGACAGGTCTGACCCTCCAGCAGCATCTCACTTTTCTCAAACCCTTCCGGGATCAATGCGTCAGAAAAATTATTGGTAACAGTATACTTTGCCCCCTCAATCTCTACCTGTGGACCGTCCGCTACTGCGGCGCCAGTGGTTCCACCGTCTCCTGCTCCTTCTTCTTGCTGGATCAGCGACGGATCCCCCGGACCAATTGTAACCGCTGAACTTCCTTCCGTAATATCCAGTTCCGAACCGTCAGTGTCCGTTCCCGAAGATTGCGATATCTCAACATTTCCGGTTCCTTCTGCCAAAGCCTGGAACTTCAGAGTATACCCGCCGTCTATGGTATCTCCGTCACAATTCATGGTGATCGTACCGCTTCCGCCGCTGGCATTGTCTCCGCTGATAAACCTCAGCATATCGGCATCATATGTCAGAGTCATGCTCAGTGTCTCGATATCGTCAGAAGAACTGATCTTTACAGCTATCTCCACCTCAGCTCCCACCGTTGTAGACGGGTCCGAAAAACGTACTTCAGCGGACGCCGCATGAGCAACCATCGCTGCACAGGGACACAGCATACACACTATCATCAACAAAGAAAGTATCTTCTTCCATCTTCCCATGTAAGTTACCTCATTTTCTTAGATTATCATTCCACATATCACTCCTCGTAGCCGTCTCCTCCCAAAGAGTCGTCCGGATCCGGTACGTCAGGCGTGTCTGCGCCGCTTCCGTCAGAATCTTCCTCATAGCCGCCGTTCGTTCCGCCGCTGCTTCCGCCGCCGTTCGTTCCGTCGCTTCCGCTTGAGGATCCGCCGGTTGTTCCGCCGCTGCTTCCGCCGTAATTGTTCCGATTTCCACCGCTTCCGCTCGAGGAACCGCCGCTGTAACTATAATCATCATCCTCGTCATCTGGCTGATTCATGATTTCCTGGGTAGCCTCATTCGTATCCGCTTTACGGTTTCCAGCCTTGGCTTCGATCTTGTCACTGATTGCTGATACGGTTGAAGATACCGAATACGCTTCGCCGTCCCCATAGAAGAATCTATGAAGCTGTTCTACATTACTCTGCAGCGTTACCGGAATGACAACGCTCCCCACATCCAGCAGTTCATCCGTTGTCTTGTCAAATGGGAATCCAGTGGTCTCAACCAGCTTGTAGTCGAAAGCATCCTTCGCATAGTCCAGAATCTCCGACATGGTAAAATTCGTTGCGACCTGCGGGAATACGCTGTCAATAATCTTATTCAGTTGTGCCGGGGAAGCTTTCTGCAGGTTCTCGACAATCTTTGTAAGTACAGTCCTCTGTCTTTCCGCCCTCTTAAAATCATCTCCGGCGGTATAACGGATTCTGGTATAGGCCGTTGCGTGAATCCCGTCCAGAATCTGAAGGCCGGGTCCCGTAATATCCGGGGAATCTTTACCGGTTACTTTCTTGATCTCCGTGGAATATCCATTGACATACTGAACCTCTTCCTCCGTAACATCAATCTCTACCCCTCCCACAGAATCAACCACGTCGATCAGTGCGTCAAAATTCACTGTCACATAATGTTCAATGTCCATGTCAAGATTCTTATTCAGCACCGCTATCGCTTCCTCCGCCCCTCCATAGGAATATGCGGCATTGGCTTTATTAATGGATTTATCGTCCTGCTCCAGCAAAGTATCTCTGAACACAGAAGAAATCTTAATCTCTAACGTCTCGCGGTTCAGGCTTGCAACCATAATTGCATCACTTCTGGTTCCCTTCCCCAGTTCATTCTTCCGAGAATCCACACCAAATAATGCTACGTTCAGATATCCTGTACCTCTTTCTCTGGCTTCTTCCGATACATTCAGTTCCTTCGCATCCGCCGTAGGCGTCTGTCTGTCTATCTTAGACAGCTTACTCGCCACAATAACCGCTCCGGTTACTGCCACCAGCGCCATGGTTCCGCCCAGAATAATTCCCAACTTCTTTCCCAGAGACCAGGATGCAAAACCACGGTTTTTAGACCGACGACCGCGCCTGTAATGATTCCTTTCCTTTGCCATTATCCAATGTCCTTTCTTTTTCTTTTTTAACCTACGATAACATTCTTCAATATATTACCGCATTTTTACAGAAACTTCAATCTTAAAATATAGGTTTTCTACGGTTTTCTACGGTTTTTGCCAATATTCCACACTGGCCGAACATTTTTTAACCAGCCACAGCGGCATTTTCCGATAATTCTGCCCAGCCTTGTATCCCAGATATTTGCATCCGCTTTTATATAGAAGAGCCGGAATCAGATGCCATCTTCTCCTTCTGATCAGATATTCCGCCGTGTTCATAACCAGACGGATCCCCTCTGACTCAGAACGGATACCTGCAAAAATCTCTGGATGATCTGCCTGTGAAACCGCCAGATCAAAATTTCTCTGAAACTGCTTACGTCCCGAATAATTATGAGAATGGAATACTCTTGCCTCTGCCGTATATGCCACCTGATATCCGGCCTTTACCATCCGGGCCGCCATAATCATATCTTCATTAAATATTGTCCGTTTAGTAAATCCGCCCATCTTCTGGTAAATATCCCTACGATATGCCGCACATACATCCGAGCAGAAAAAAGTCTTGATTCCCAGCTCCTTAAGATCACTCTGGTCTTTGATTCTGCTTTTC
This sequence comes from uncultured Dorea sp., assembly GCA_910579925.1. Taxonomy (GTDB): domain Bacteria; phylum Bacillota; class Clostridia; order Lachnospirales; family Lachnospiraceae; genus Sporofaciens. Next base: position 25,203 of record CAJTVY010000004.1, on the reverse strand, counting down.
TTCGGATAATTGTATCTCCTGGTATACCGCTCAATCTCATCGCACCCTTCTTCCGGAAGCTGGCGTGCGTAAGATACTCCGACCCTCTTTGAAGCAAGAAGAGGCTTAACCAGTTCCCCGATCAGCTTCCTGTCGGCAGGCAGGGCATCCTGGGTCATAAACACAAGGATCTCTGCCTTTGACAGTGCAAATCCCATATCCCGGGTCGCGCCATGATCAAACTCCTGCGGCAGGATGTGTGTGACGGATACCCCTGGCAGAGACTCTGCTTCTTCGGGAAACTGGCCGGACTCTGTGTTGATCACGTGAATCTGCCCGATCGGATAATCCTGTTTACCAAGCCTTTTTAATTCTTCCATAAACCGTTCATCCGGCCGATATGTCAGTATCACCACATCTACGCATCTTCTCTCATTCATTCCAGTTTTCCATTCCTTTTCTTATTCTTATCATGTCCTGTAAACCAATACATCATTCCTGTCAGAATCAGCCAGAACCAGATGATCGGATTACTGAACCAGGTTGTAAAAAACGCCAGGCCAAGATACACTGCAATCTGGCCATAGAATAGATAGGCAACTGGATTTTTATTTTTTTTCACAATCCTCATCGCCCATTTTGCAGCCACACCGACCAGCGCCGCAAATAAAAACACACCTATGACGCCATAATCATAATAGGCGTCATAGAACATAGTAAGCGTTGTCAGTTCCGGCTTCGTCTGATAGACGACCGGAACCGTCAGTTGCGGAAACACCCGTTTAAGCCCTGTCAGCGCAAAAAGAGGAGACAGCATCCTCACTCCAAAGGTATGCCTCGTAAGCAGATTCACCAGACAGTTAAAATTCTCAAAATTATTTGCCACATAGATATATGGCTGTGTAATGAAGATCGGCATTCTCTCATATTTCATCTCGAATACACTATTCAGATAAATCGTATCGTAATAACGGAACACCGTCAACGCCACATAAACCGGAAGCAGCGCCAGCACAATTCCCGCCATGGTTCGAATCCGCATCCTGCGGTTCACCATAATATATGTAACCATGGCAAAACATATAGCGAAAAAAAGGTGAAATCTGGACATACGCAGAACCGGTATTACGATTGCGGTCACATTAGCCAGGACCAGCGCAGCCTTCTCTTTCCGGCCGCTCCTTATGCTTACCTTTCTATATAAAACGGTAATTGCGGGAATCAGACTGCAGCTTCCCGATATTCCCCCCAGCCCGGTCTTCTGAAATATCAGACTTAAGACCGAAGCCAGCGCCAGCGATACGATACACAACAAAAGCCGGCCGGCCTGTCTGTCATTCTTACCTGGTTCCTTTTTCTCGTCCAGACTATACTTCCGTCCCCATTCGTATCCAATGCCAAAGCCAATATAAACCAGGAAAAAGCTAATCCATGTCAGATAATTCCAGTCCGTCTGAAGTTTGCTGAGTCTCAGACAGGCAATCCCCTGCCCGCCGACCCACGCAAGAGTAAAAAGCGCCCGAAGTTCCGTCACATTCTGGGACTCTCTCACCCAGTGCAGATACAGATAGACAGCCTCCGCAAACAAAAGAATCCCGGAAATATAATGGAGCCGCGCCAGAGAAGCAATGTAACTCATAAAGTATGCCAGCATATAGGTGCCATATTCCATTATAATCTCATCCCGTCTTCTCATCTTACTCTCCTTCAAAGTCTGTCTGCATGGCCGTTGCATCTTCCGTAATGCCGGTCAGATAGATAATGTCGTCATGTATCTGACGAACCTTGCTCGACGGTTCGTACCAGTCCTCCGCAAAAATATTCTGATGAAGCTTAGACACATTGCCCACAAAATCAATCGGCACCACATAAGACCCGGAATGATCCCGGACTTCCTCGCTTGTTGTCAGAGCATAGGGAAAACCTGTCGTTTCTGCAATATTATAATCCATAATATTGGCCGCAAACCCAAGCATGTCCGTAAGAGACAGACTGGTAGATATCTGCGGAAACACCTTGTCTACAATCTTATTCAGCGTCATCAGATCCGCCTCTTTTGCTTTTTCAGCCGTTTTCTTAAGCACCTCCCTCTGCCGTTCTGTCCTCTTGAAATCATTTCCTTTCGTATAGCGGATTCTTGCATAACTGACAGCATGAACTCCGTCCAGAAGCTGCGTTCCCGCCACCTCGTTAATATTGACCATCTCCTGCCCTACTACACGGGAAGTCTCCGCCGCATATCCGTTGGTATAAAAAGCCTCTTCCTGTGTCAGTTCGATTTCCAGTCCCCCCAAAGCATCGATTACATCCACCAGAGCGTTAAAATTTACACTCACATAATTACGGATATCCAGGTCAAAATTACGGTTCAGCAGACTGATTGCGGCCTCCGGGCCGCCTCGATTGTATGCGGCGTTGGCCTTGGCATAAGTGCCGTCCTCCTGCTGCAGTAATGTGTCCCGGTATACGGAAATCAGCTTCACATCATTCGTCTCGTTATTAATACTTGCGATAATAATAGAATCACTCTGGACCCCGCCTTCTAGCTCCCCGTTCCTGGAATCCAGGCCAAAACAGGCGATATTCGTATAAGGTCCGGTATCTTTATAGACCTCCAGCTTATCCTGATCCAGTATGTTGATGTTCAGTTTTCCAAGCTTCAGCATTCCATATCCGGCAATACACAGTCCTGCAAGCACAAGGAGTTCCACACACACAAGCACGATTCTTTTTCGGCGTCTTCTGCGCTTTTTCTTCTGTTTCTCCTTTGGGGATACTCTCCTTTTTTCACCTCTCCTTCTCTCCATATTCCTCTTATTTTCCATGTTTCTTTTCTTATTCATACCATTTCTCCCCTACAGGCTAATATGCGTTCTTACTCACAAAGCCTTTAAAAAATGTCAGAAATATAATCTTAAAATCAAACCCCAGAGTCCAGTTTTCGATATAATACAGGTCAAACTCAATCCGCCTGCGAATGGAAGTATCCCCCCGATAACCATTCACCTGAGCCCATCCCGTAAGTCCGGGACGAACCTGATGCTTCACCCTGTATCTCGGAATCTCTTCACTGAACTTTTCTACAAACTGGGGTCTCTCAGGCCTTGGGCCCACAAGACTCATATTCCCTCTTAGTACGTTAAAGAGCTGCGGAAGCTCGTCAATACTCGTCCTTCGTATAAATCTGCCGAAGCCTGTCACCCTCGGGTCATCCTTCGTCGTCCATCCCCCTCTTTCTTTCTTCTCATCCTGCACCACCATAGAACGGAATTTATACATCATAAACGGCCTGTTCTGAAAGCCGATCCGTTCCTGTCTGAAAATCAGCGGTCCAGGAGAGGTCAGCTTAATAATCACTGCCGTCAGCGCCATGATGGGAGAAAAAATGATAAGCGCCGTAACAGCGCCAAACAGATCCACCCCTCTCTTCAACAGAGCGTTCAATGCATTACTCAGAGGCACATGGCGGATATTCACCACGGGCAGCCCCAGCAGATCCTCGGTATAGGGCTTCGTAGGGATAATATTATTGTAGTCCGGGATAAACTTTGTGTGTACCCCCGATTTCTCACACATCCCCACAATATGCTCCAGCTTATGATATTCCGCAAGACCCAGAGTTATGACAATCTCATCCAGCTTGTTTTCCGGAAGCACGATGGTCAGATTCTCTGTCCTTCCAAGCACTTTTATCCCCCGGTATTCGGTTCCTCTCGGCTTATTATCCGCAAGGATTCCTCTGACAATATATCCCCACTCTGGATTCGCCTTGATCCGGTCCACATACTGCTCCGCCGCCCTGCTGTATCCAACCAGCAGGATGTGTTTCTGATTGTACCCTTTTTTGCGGATGTTCCGAAGCTCTTCCCGAAGAATATTCCTTCCCACGATCTCCACAAACACATTAATACAGAAAAATATAAACATCATGTTTCTGGAAAAATCCGGCTCTCTTGCCAGATACAGTACCAGGATAAATACCATAATGCCGATGACGTTCGCCTGTATAATCCGCCATGCCTCAAGCCTCCTGCCCTGCACCCGTTTGGGTGTATACAGCTGGAAGATATAATAGAGAAGCAGATATTCGGGTACCAGAAAAATGAGGACTCTCATGTATTCCTGTAAAGACAGATACCATGGAGCCACCTCAAAGATTCCGCTGCGAAACCGGATATGCCATGCCGCCACATAGGAAAAGATTATGGCAAGCGCATCCAGGGCCACATGAAATGTATTCAGTAATTTCTGATTATTCTTAATCACTTGTATCCACCACCTAAATCATATCTTATCATACAATAAAATGCCCAGATCGACAACCCGTCAATATGCAGTTTTTCTTAACAATTCATTAATATTTATGGCATATTTCACAAAACTCTGCTATAATGTATCCGCATGAAAAGATACTTTTCATTCCAGGAAAGGCGGATTTATAGATATGAAAGTTACGATAATTATCCCTAATTATAATGGATGCCACTTCATGGAGCCTTGTCTTGCCTCCTTGAAAAAGCAGACTTATAAGGATTATCAGATCCTGGTAGTGGATAACGCTTCTACGGATGGAAGTGTGGAATATGTAAAGGAACATTACCCTGAGATTGAGGTCATTGCCCTGAAGAAGAACTATGGTTTCAGTAAAGCAGTGAATGTGGGAATCCGGCGCTCCACCACCCCCTATGTCATCCTTCTGAATAACGACACGACTACAGATCCTTATTATATAGAAGAGATGGTCCGTACCATTGAGAAATCTCCCCGAATCTTTTCCGTCAGCAGCAAGATGATCCAGATGTATCATCCGCAACTGATTGACAGCGCCGGGGATCTCTATACGCTGACCGGGTGGGGCGTATGCCGCGGAGTGGGACGCCCTGTCTCCAATTATACGGAAACAGATGAAGTGTTCAGCGCCTGTGCCGGAGCCGCCATCTACCGCCGCCAGGTATTTGAGAAAATCGGGTTGTTTGATGAAAAGCATTTTGCCTATCTTGAGGATATTGACGTGGGATACCGCGCCAGAATCTTCGGATATCGGAACCTGTACTGTCCGACGGCGCTGGTATACCATGTGGGAAGCGGGACAAGCGGTTCGAAGTATAATTCCTTCAAAGTCAGATTGTCCGCCAGAAATAACATTTATCTGAATTATAAAAATATGCCCTTATTGCAGTTAATGGTGAATTTTCTTCCCCTTTTTGCGGGATATGTTCTAAAATATGCATTTTTTATAAGGATCGGATTTGGAAAGGATTATAAGGACGGGATCTTAGAGGGATTGAGAACCAGAAAAACTCTGAGAAAGGTTCCGTTTCGAATGATGCGTCTGCGTCATTATATGCGGATTGAAAAAGATCTGATACAGTATACCTTCTCTTATGCGAAAGACTGGTTTACAAGGAAGATCTGGGGAAAATAAGCCGATTAGTTTCAGATGTTCAATACCCTGTGCTGGATATTGAACATCTGAATTTTTTTAGAAATGGAAGGTATCTTTCAATCCAGCCCACAACTGATCTTTCTCACTCAGATTCAATTTCGTTCCATCCTCCAACTGATATCCTTCTGCCGAAGCATTGCCTTGATACACGCCATTAAGCTTCGGCCACTGAATTCCAATCTCAGGATCATTCCAGGCCATGCCTCCCTCATCTCCGGGATGGTAGAAATCCGTACATTTATAGCAGAACTCAGCAATGTCGCTAAGAACCAGAAAGCCATGCGCAAAGCCCTGCGGGATGTAGAATTGTTTCCGGTTCTCTTCTGTAAGCTCAATCCCGAACCATTTTCCGAAGGTGTCGCTGCCGCTTCTTAAGTCAACTGCCACGTCATAAACAGAGCCTTTGATCACCCTCACCAGTTTCCCCTGGGGAAATTCCTTCTGGAAATGCAGCCCACGCAGGACTCCTTTTGAAGAACAAGACTGGTTATCCTGTACAAAGTTCATTGTAAGGCCGGCTTCTTCCATATCCCGCTGGTTATAGGTTTCCATAAAATATCCTCTGGCATCTCCATGAACTGCCGGTTCGATCACGCACAGTCCCTGGATTTTTCCTGCATTCTTTTCTACTTTTATCTGTCCCATTGTCCTATCCTTTCCGTATATCAACTAGAATTCAAGTTCTTTCAGATATCTTGCCAGTGCATCCTGCCAGGTTGGCAGCGGCGTGAATCCATTCTCCGTAAGCTTGCTCTTATCCAGCCGGCTGTTAAAGGGTCTTACAGCCTTGGAAATCCCGTACTCTTCTGTGGTTACGGGAACAACGCTTAACCGCTCGCTGGAATATTCCGAATGTCCAAGTTCCACGGCCTGGCGAAAGATCTCCTTTGTAAAATCATACCAGCTGATATATCCGCCTTCATTTGTCACATGATAGTAGCCGTACTTGTCCGTTTCAATCATATCTACCAGCAGTCTTGCCAGGTCAAACGTGTAGGTAGGCGTACCGATCTGGTCATTGACCACGGTGATTCTGTCATGGTTCTTCCCTACATTTAGCATGGTCTTAATAAAATTCTTTCCGTTCTTGCCGAAGACCCAGGCAATCCTCACAATGAAGTATTTGGAAAGACGCTCAGATACCGCCAGCTCTCCTTCCAGCTTCGTCACTCCATAGACATTTAACGGCTTATAATCCTTACAGTCCGGCTTCCAGGGTTCGGTTCCCTGTCCGTCAAATACATAATCCGTACTGAGATAGACCAGTTTACAGTCTGCTTTCTGACATGCCTTTGCAATATACTCTGTACCTGTGGCGTTAATCAAACGTACCTTTTCCACCTTGTCCTCATCCTCTGCCAGATCCACAGCCGTCCATGCCGCACAGTGTACCACCACGTCGGGAGCCGTCGCCCCAATCTTTTCCTCAACAGCCCTGGCATCCGTAATATCCATCTGAACATAAGGCATAGAAGTAACCGGTGAGCCGTCTTCCACTCCACTATACTTCTCTGCAATATCACTGCCGATTCCTTCGTATCCCCTCTGATACAGTTCATTCATTACATCATGGCCTAACTGTCCTGCCACACCGGTTACAAATACTTTCATACGGTTTCCTCCTAACGATTCGCATACATTTTCTCATAATAATTCTGATATTCTCCGGAAATGATCGTCTCCCACCAATCCTTATGATCCAGATACCACTGGATTGTCTTCTTAATACCGTCGGCAAACTTTGTCTCCGGCAGCCATCCCAGTTCGCCATGAATCTTTGTAGGATCAATGGCATAACGCATATCGTGGCCTTTACGGTCCGTTACATAGGTAATCAGACTCTCCGGTTTCCCCAGTTCCTTACAGATGATCTTCACAATATCAATATTCTTCATCTCATTGTGGCCGCCGATATTATAAACTTCCCCTACACGTCCCTTGTGAATAATCAGATCAATGGCTTTACAATGATCCTCGACATAGAGCCAGTCACGTACATTTTCTCCCTTTCCATATACCGGAAGAGGCTTGTCGTTCAAAGCATTGGCAATCATCAGAGGAATCAGCTTCTCCGGGAAATGGTACGGTCCATAGTTATTCGAACATCTGCTGATCGTAACCGGAAGGCCGTATGTCCTGTAATACGCAAGCACCAGCAGATCGGCTGCCGCCTTAGAGGAACTATAAGGGCTGCTGGTATGAATCGGCGTTTCTTCCGTGAAAAACAGATCCGGGCGGTCTAAAGGCAGATCCCCGTATACCTCGTCGGTGGATACCTGGTGATAACGGGTAATCCCGTATTTCCGGCAGGCGTCCATCAGTACGGCCGTTCCCTTGATGTTGGTATCCAGAAATACTTCCGGCTCCTCAATGGAACGGTCTACATGACTCTCTGCTGCAAAATTCACCACCATATCCGGGTGTTCTTCTTCAAACAGACGGTATACGGCTTCCCTGTCTGTAATACTTTCCTTCACAAACCGGAAGTTCGGCCGGTTCATTACCGGTTCCAGGGTAGACAGATTCCCCGCATAGGTCAGACAGTCCAGACAGATGATCCTGTAATCAGGATACTTGTCCAGCATGTGAAAAATAAAGTTACTTCCAATAAATCCGGCTCCACCTGTTACAATGATATTCATATTCATTCTCCTCACTTTCAAATCTGATATCCTTCACTAATTAATACAACCCATCCTGGAACTTTCCGTCCAGCACATCTTTCAGATACTGCCCATATTGATTCTTTTTCAAGATTTCATACACTTCCAGTACATTCTCCTCTGTAATCCATCCATTCAGATATGCAATTTCTTCCAGGCATCCAATCTTACGGTGCTGATGGGATTCTACGGTCTTCACAAAGTTCGTCGCATCCACCAGGCTTTCATGGGTTCCGGTATCAAGCCATGTGAATCCCTGTCCCAGGAGCTCCACGTTCAGTTTCTCCGCCTCCAGATATACTCTGTTCAGATCCGTAATCTCCAGTTCCCCCCGGGCGCTGGGTTTCAGATTCTTTGCATACTCCACTACTTTGTTATCGTAAAAATACAGACCAGTCACACAGTAATTACTCTTCGGTTTTTCCGGTTTCTCCTCTATGGAAACGGCTTTCCCTTCATGGTTAAATTCCACAATACCGAAACGTTCCGGATCATCTACATAATATCCGAATACTGTGGCTCCCTTTCCAGACTCTGCATTCTTCACCGCCGCCTTCAGCCGCTTCTTCAACCCATGGCCTGCAAAGATATTGTCCCCAAGTACCATGGCAACCGTATCATCCCCAATAAAATCTGCCCCGATAATAAACGCCTGGGCAAGTCCGTCCGGGCTTGGCTGAACCGCATAAGACAGATGGACTCCGAACTGATGTCCGTCCCCTAAGAGTTCCTGGAATCTTGGCGTATCCTGGGGGGTAGAGATGATCAGAATCTCCCGGATCCCCGCATTCATCAGCACAGACATGGGATAGTAGATCATCGGTTTGTCGTAAATAGGCAGCAACTGTTTAGATGTCACCATGGTCAGTGGGTAGAGCCGCGTGCCAGAACCTCCTGCTAATATAATTCCTTTCATGTGTACCTCCTTCTTCTTACATAATAGTGTTTATAAAATTCTCTTTTTTCATTCTGCCAATATACATTCTGTCCATAAATATATGGAAGATTTTTCTGAATACAAGAACATTATAAAAGGTGACGCAAGGTCACCTACAAGCATTTTTTTCATTTTTATCAAAATTTGCAGACAAACACTCCCGCTTCTTTTGTAATACGAAACCCCCGGTCCGTCTTTCGTTTCACATAAGCCCGGAACTCCTTATAGCGTTCCGTAATATACTGCCCCTGGTTGCCATGGCAGGACAGCACATACGAAATCAGCGGCTCCGGTTTCGGCACCACCAGGCAGTCCTCATACCGCCTCCACTCACACCCTGCAAAATACCCGGAAAGTATATCTGCTCCATTCTCCATCCCGAACCTTTCGTACAATCTGTCCGCCGAAAGCACGATCCGGTCATCAAATCCCTTTACCAGGGCGCTTACCTCCCTCATATGATTCCGTCCGTAGGCGCTGCACACGAACCTTCCTCCTGGCTTCAGAACCCGCAGTATCTCCCCGCACACTTTTCGGATATCCTCACAGTAGAAAAGGACATGGTTTGCGATCACCAGATCAAAACTGCCTTCCTCACATGGCAGCCGGTGACAGTCAGCCACCTGAAAAGAAAACCTATGATCATCTGCCCCGACTGCCCGGCGTGCATCCCTTAACATCCCTTCCGAGAGATCCGAAAGCATAATATCTACATTCTGCGGGATCCTGTCTATATTTTCCATCCACAGGGTTCCATCCCCGCAGCCGATCTCCAGAATCTTCATCCCTGCACAGACTTCCATCTGCTCATAGATCCAGGGAAACCACCCCTTCTCATTCTGGGAATACAGATGATGCAGGTGGATCCGCGCCGAGATGTTGGAAGCGTTCTGGTACTGATTCTTCAGACTCTTCTCCATTCCCGTCAGATGAATCAGATTCAGCATCTGGTTCCAGTCAATCGTGTGATCTTTCCGGATTGCCGCCGAAGTATCCCGAATTGCCTCCTCCACATGCTGCATCTGCTCGATCCGGTCCTGCACAAGTTTCAGCTGGATGTTCAGCGAGTTTAACATAAAGTGATAATCCGTATCATCAATCAGCATCTCCCGGATGTCCTCCAGTGAAAAGCCCAGGTATTTCAAAAGCAGGATCTGCTGAAGCCTTGCAAAATCCCTGTCTGTATAAAAACGCGCCCCCGCCTCGCTTACATACGATGGTTTCAGGATATCCTGCTTATCATAGTAGCGAATCGTCCGTAAGGTTACATCTGCCATGCGGGCAAATACACCAGAAGAATAATAGCCTGCCTTTTTCATTTCAAAGCTCCTTTTGTTTCGTCTTGGAACAGTTGCGTCCCAAACCGGAACAACACATGTTCTTTACCGCAACGATTGGTAAAATATACTATATATCATAACACACAAAGGAGGAATTCTGCTATGGCTTTTGCAGAAAAACTCAAGGCTCTGCGCCATGAAAAAAACATGACACAGGAATATGTCGCAGAACGCATGAATGTCGCCCGTTCCACAATCGCTGGTTACGAAACCAAAAATCGACAGCCCTCCCATGAGAAACTGTCGGCGTTCGCGAATCTTTTCCATGTAACGATTGATTATCTTCTTGATGACGAAGAGCCTTCTTATATTACGGCGGACGAGTCAAGGAATATGCCCTATGACGCTCAGGAACTGCTCAAGAGATTCCGTCGCCTGTCCATACGTTCCAAAAAAGATATGTTAAGACATCTCCACACCCTGGAAATACGGGATGGAATTGAAGAACCAGATACCGACAGTCATTACAGCGAAACGGAAACCTTACAGCCGTAAACAAGTATCTAAACCGTATCTGGCAGGATTACATTATATCTGACCAGGCGGCAGGCCTGTCATTCTGCCGCCCCTGGTACAGATATGATACATGTGACTATTGATATCTTGTCAGATATCCCGGAAATTCTGCATGTCCTGTTTCTAATGTTGCATTCTCAACCGTAATCTTAATCTTCTCACAGCCATAGGCATCAAGAAATGTATTGCAGACACTGCCAATTATATAGTATTCACCCGTACTTCCCATAGATGATACATAAGAAGCAAATGCACTGTTAAAATCAATCTGAATTGTATTCACACCGTCTGCCACGGACTGTTCAAAGTTAAGAACCTGGACATCCGCCGGAACCACTTCCTGCTCTACCAGCGCCTCCAGCACATTCTCTGGCGTCAGCGAATCAATCTCTGCTTCCTCTGAAACAAATGCAGTGGCATCATCATTACTATTATAGACTTTGATCTTCACCGTCTTTGCAGGCGTCTCGTCCTCTTCTTCATTCTGCCTCTCCTGACTGTCGCCCGAATCTAAGTCTCCCGACGCCTCGTCCTTCTGATCCGATTCGTCCTTTTTCTCCTCTATCGGCTCCTTTTTCTCTTCTTCCTGTGTCTTAGGCTCCTTTGGCGGATTATCCGCCCCCTGGTTACAGGCTGTTAAGCAGAACATTCCGGCTAAAACCAGAATTAAAATTCGTTTCTTCATTATCTGTTTACTCCTTTCTTACTACAAAAAATCTGGTACTTTTCATTATTATAGCAACACTTCCTAAATTACAACAAGTAATTATTTTCCCGATTTGCAATCTGAAAGTCAATTAATTTGTAGGTTGCATATCCTCCCATAACTAATGGTTCCGCATTGCAGATTTCTTCTGCTTCTTGACGGCTTTGAGTTTTCAGGATATACATACCCGCCATTCCAGGATAACCTTTAAACACACCGCATATTTCCAGTTTTCCTTCATCATCCAGTTTTCTTATGTTCTCAACGTGTTCCGTAACTACCTTTTTTGTCATCCTATTATAGGTCTTACTTTTCTCAATCATCATCATGTACATCATATTTTCTCCTTTGCTTTATTGTCCTATTGCCTCTTAATACATAAAGTTTATCACAGAATAATGACAAAGTATATCTCTATTTGGAAAAGCAGTTCAAAATCTCGAATAGTCATCCATCCTGACTTGTGCAATAAAAAACCGCTTGACATATTTTCTAACATATGTTATCTTTAACCTATGTTAAAAAGAAAGAAGGCGATAAAATGAATTGCAAAAAAAAGGACAAATGTGCTCAGGCACTTACATCCAGCAACACTTTAACCACAGGGAATTTACAGAAACAATTGATTCTGTTCGCACTCCCCATACTATTAGGAAGCCTGCTACAGCAGCTTTACAATGTCATTGACGCAGTTGTGGCTGGGCGTCTGATCGACTCCAATGCATTGTCCACAATTGGGGTGGCCATCCCCATATATCTTTTGCTGATATCCATAATTATGGGAATTGCAATGGGTGTGATGATTTTACTATCACAGCTCTATGGCGCAAAACAGGAAGATCAGATCAAACGTCTGTTTTCCACAATGCTGATTTTTTTACTGTTTTTAGTGGTTTTCATCGGAGTATTCGGAGCGATGATTGCAAAACCGCTGCTTAATCTGATCAAGGCGCCGAATGAAATTATGAATCAGGGTACGATTTATCTACAAATTCTGTTTCTTGGCCTGCCGTTTTCAATGCTCTACAATTTGGTGGGAGCGGCCATGAGAAGCCTTGGCGACTCTAAAGAACCACTATATGCCTTGCTCGTTTCCTCAGTGATTAACCTCCTGCTCAACCTGGTATTTGTTTCGTCGGGAATTGGGATCGCAGGAATCGCATTGGCCACAATCTTAGCTCAGGCTATTTCCGGAATTTATCTGTGGAGACGCATGAGAAAGAAATTCCCGATTCTGGCTCTTAAAAAGCAGGATTATGTTTTTGACCGTCATCTTTTTATGACTACATTAAAACTTTGTATTCCGATGATCATTCAGCAGGCTTCAATCTTTCTCAGCCTGATTATGATACAAGCTGTGATCAATCAGTTTGGGAAAGGACAGATAGCCGGAATGACAGCGGTCGCTCGGATTGAAGCATTCATCCTGCTCCCAGTACAGTCTTTTGGAAATGCAGTCACCATTTTTACCGGCCAGAATATTGGAGCCGGAAAAATGGATCGGTTAAAAAAGGGCCTGCGGTTCAGCCTGCTGATTTCCATCGGCATAATTACCCTGCTGTCGGTATTTATGCTGTTCTTCGGGGAACGTATCATCGGTCTCATCGTTGGCAGTGACATACAGGCTGTGACGAGTGGAAACAGTTATTTCACTGTCTGCGCATGGTTTTATCCTCTCATGGCAATTATGTATTGTTTGGCCGGTGTACTGGAGGGCGCTGGCGATACAATCATTGCGGCTGTCCATTCCGCCGCCTCAATCTTCACCCGGTTGGCGGTAACGCTGATTTTAGCTCCGAAATTAGGTTTTCTTGCGATTCCAATATCCACGAGCGCCGGCTGGAGCGTTGCCGCTGCGATTGTGTGCGCGCGATATTTTCAGGGGACATGGAAGTCGAAGCGATTCATTTCTACACTGGAGAGCAGAAAGACTTTTCTCGCAGAGCAGGATTGACGCAATCCATATCATAGGTTAAAATTAACACAGGATAAGGAGGAATGCATTATGCAAATTGATTACGCTATTTTGGGCCTATTAAGTTGGAAACCACTTACCGGATATGATGTAAAGAGGGTGATGCAGGACTCTCCGTTTCTTTACTGGTCAGGCAATAACAACCAGATTTACAAGGCGTTGACAAAACTACTGGAAAACGGATTTGTAACAAGCGAGGTACAATATCAGGAAAACGCACCAAACAAAAAGATTTATTCCATTACGGAATCAGGCGAGGCTGAATTAATTCGATGGACGACGAGTGAAGAACCGGAAGCGCCGGAATTTAAGAAAACCTTTCTCATACAGTTATCGTGGGCCGGACGTCTGGAACCGGAAAAGGTAGATGAACTGCTCACGAGGTATGAAAAAATTATGAAGCAGCAGTTAGCCATGCGAAGAGAAGAAAAACGCCGTGAAAAAAACTTTCCCAACAGATCGGAACAAGAGCATTTTGTGTGGGAAATGCTCTACGACAATTTTGTCATGATGTGCGAGGCGGACTTGAACTGGATTCAGCAGTTTCGCGAGGGACTTCAACACTTTAGAAGGGAGAACTAACATTTTTGAACCTCTCCCGGTCAGATAGACAGTGAAAAACTTAAACTTTTAGCTGCCAGTGATGTTCTTATGGCTGGCAGTAATCTCTTGAAAACAATTGGGAATATGCAGGCAGTTTAGAAAATACTATTTTAATTTGCCTGTAAATACAGACACGAAATCAGAAAAGGGGATGGTATCATGTGGTTTGTGTTTGCCCTGCTGTCAGCTATTTTTGCGGCGCTCACATCAATTCTGGCAAAAATAGGGATTGAGGGCGTAAATTCCAATCTGGCGACGGCGATCCGGACAGTTGTTGTTGTCCTCATGGCATGGGGGATGGTGTTTTTGACGAATACCCAGGGCGGGATTTCCAGTATCGAGAAAAAAAGCTGATTGATAAATTAAGCGTTGTGATTACACTTGTGCTTGCATTTATCTTCCTGCATGAGAAATTCACGCCGAAATCCATTGCTGGCTGCGTCTTGATTGGCGCAGGCACTTTACTCGTCGTTTTATAAATATTACGACCTTCCGCCTGAAAGATCTTCCAGGCGGAAGGTCCAAAGAAATCTTCACCTCATTTTCTATTTTCTTCTATCCATTTCACAGCAAAATCTACCAGCGCTCTTTGGCTCATCATGGAAAGAAGACCATTTCCTAACGGTACATGGCGCACCTTCCCTGTCCGCTCAAACGCCTCTCCAATTTCGGGAAAATCCTCTCCGTCCACAGCTAATGTCTCATAAGATTTCCATATTCGCTGTCCGTCAAGCAGTATGGCGCTGCTTTCTATGACCGTATGCTTACCTGGATATTCAGCCCTTACATCAGCCAAATGAAGGGAAGTGTTCTTGTCGTAGCCAACTCCAGCCAGTAAAACATACCCGTTAAGCTCATACAGCCTGCCTATGGGTGAACGGTCTCCAAAAATATCGGACAGATCATGATTTTCTGTCAGATACTGTGCATAACGTCCCCATGCCGCTACTGACCTTGCAGGGTGATTGCTTCTAAGTGTCCCCGGCCACTGCCGGAACATTTCTGATACGGCTCCCATTGTGTTTGTCGGTGTAATCCGTTTGTCATAAGCAGGTATGTATTCACGTATCACAGGCCACCATTCCTTTGGTTCCTGCCAGTAAACGCCTGCCGCCGGATCTAAGTTCTTCCATGACTGCGTCGGCATCATAATCGTACCTTCATCACCAACGCTCTCAAGCAATGCTTCAATAACTGACTGTGCTCCGCCACACACATAGCCCAGACTGCCAAGCGATGTATGCACCATAACCGCCTGCCCTTTTTGGACGCCAATATCTTTCAAAGCAGTTGTAATATCGTTCGGAGTTACCAGTTTCCTTTGTTCCATCTTATTATCCTCCAATCTATATATATCATAGCAGTTGAAATCATAATAAAATGAACCGGGAAAAATAGCAAAGGTTAAACGCATAACCCTTAACAAAATTCAGTCCCATTCTTTGTGCATCTTTATATCACACACACTGTCACGCTCTACAAGTGTTACAGGCAGAACCAGGTTTTTATCCCTACAGTCTTTATTCCTTAACTGGTTCAACATTTTAACCGACAAAGCTGCCCTTTGCCTGCTATCCTGTTTTATCGTGGTCAGCGCAGGTACAAACTTTTCACTTTCTCTTACATTGTCAAACCCGACTACCGACATGTCCTTAGGAACGGATAGCCCGACACTCTTCAGGAATTGAATAAAATCCATTGCATAATAATCATAAGTTCTGCATTGGGAATCTCGCTTTTTAATCCCATAAATCTTTCCATATCCATGCAGATATCATTATCCGAAATACAAAGCACAGTCTTGTGTCCCCTGCTTTTCAGATAACGTCCGACCTGTCCCCCGCCGTCAAAGTGATTGACTTCAATATTTACAAGATTCCCCAAACTTTCCATGTAACCATCATAGACTACAAACGGAATATGCATCTGTTCCCTCAATTTTTTATAATCCCGTTCGCAATAACCGATCAACACCATTCCCTCCATATTCCACATAGAAGCAAACTTCGGAATTTCATTCCATTTTTTAGTAACTTTAAGCATGAGTAAACCCAGATAAGGAGAAAACTAAAAATGATATTTAAAACAACAGACACAATCATGTCAGAATACCGGGATGAAAAAAATATGAAAGATTAAGAAGAATATATAACAAATTATACCAAAAAAAATACAAATCATCCCATACCCACCAAAGCAAAATTCTTATCTGCTATATTATTATAGCGTAAGTAGTAAATGGGTAAAATCCAAAATACGGGCGTTTTTAAATAATAGTTGATAGGAGAATGAATATGACAGATTGTGACAACCAAAGACCATGCCTATGCACTTATGACTGTCCGAGACATGGGAAGTGCTGTGCCTGTGCGGCTCATCACAGGGATAACAACGAGGGTGTACCCGGGTGCTTTTTTTCTGCGCAGGCGGAAGCTACATATGACAGGAGTATCGAAGCTCTATGCCGGGACAGAGGGATCCTGTCAGACGAAAGGTGAGGAAAAATGGTTTTTAAAAGAAGAATGGCGCTTTTAACACTTGTCCTTTCAGGGATCGTTTGCCTTGGGGGATGTGGAAAGAAAGAAAATGAAAAAATCACATTCATAGAACAGCTCAACAATCCGGCCTATACGATTGGTGTTCCAGAAGGCGGAGCAGGCATGTATATGGCAGAAAAATACCTGCCGGAGGCGAAGCATAAAACATATTCCGGCAACTCTTCGGGGTATCTTGCCATTTCCCAGGGAAAACTGGACGGGTTTGTTTATGACCGGGTAATGATGGAATTTGCTATTGCCAGCGGTCTTGAGAATGTGGAGATTTTAGAGGAAAACCTGGGAGAAAGTATGGATGTGGCTGTGGGGATTTCACCCAAAAGCCAGGTTGACAATTTAAAGGATAAAGTGAACCAGTTTCTGTCGGAAGCAAGAGCCGAGGGGACGCTGGATGATATGTATGACCGCTGGGTAAGCAAAGCGGAGGAAACCATGCCGGAAATACAGGCGCCACAGATGCCGGACTGTAAGCTTAAGGTTGGAACCACAGGAACGGTTCAGCCTTTCAGCTACTATGAGGGGACGACTCTTACCGGATATGATGTGGAGCTGATTTACCGTTTTGGAGCATGGCTCAATGCGGAAGTGGAAATTAAGATTTACGACTATGACGGAATTATTGCCGCGGCCGAGGCCGGCGACATTGACTGTATTATGGCGAATCTAAATGCCACCGAGGAACGGCGCAGGCATATCGAATTTTCCGATTGTGTTTATCCTTCGGAGACTGCCGTTATGGTAAGGTCGGAACAAAAAGGCAGTGCGGAGAAAAAATACGAGACACTTTCGGACTTTGCCGGAGCAAGGTTTGCATCATTAAGCGGAGGGGTTTACGATAAACTTTTACAGGAAGTAATTGCGGATGCAAAAGACTTTTCCTACTACAATTCTGTTCCTGATATTGTTGCGGCTCTAAAGGCAGACCGTGTGGATGCGGGCGTGTTGGACGAACCGCTGGCACAGCTTGCGGCAGCAAAAAATGAAGGTCTGAAAATTTTTGAAGAACCTGTCGTGCGGGATAAATATGGATATGCTTTTCCCAAGGGAAGCCCTCTGCGGGAACAGTTTAATGAAGTTATTGCAAAGTTTAAAGAGGACGGAACAATCGCATCCTTAAAGGAAAAATGGCTTGGGGCGGATGAAAGCATAAAGGTATTAATGGAGCAGGACTGGCCGGGGGATAAGGGAACCATCCGGTACTACTATGACGGCGCCCATGAGCCTATGACTTATCTTGGAAGCAGCGGCGAACCTTTAGGGCTTGAAATAGATCTGCTGCTTCTGATTGCACGTGAACTGGATATGAAGGTGGAGATGACAACCTGTGAATTTGCTTCGCTGATAACCGCCCTTGAAAGCGGGAAGGCGGATGTGGTCAGCGGAAGCCTTTCCATCACGGAAGAAAGAGCGAAGCGGGTAGACTTTGCAGATACTCATTATGACTCAGCTTTGGTACTTCTGGTGCGTGATTCGGATGGAGAATTGCAGGAAACAGGTTTCTGGACAAATCTTGAGGACAGTTTCCAAAGCACTTTCATTGTGGAGGGGCGCTGGCGGCTGATTTTGCAGGGGCTTGGCGTCACCATACTGATTTCTGTCTTTTCAGGATTTTTTGGCCTGTGCCTTGGCTTTGGGATCTGTATGCTGCGCCGGATCAATTGTAAGCCAACTCAGTGGTTCGGGGCGGTCTTTGTCCGTGTGATTCAGGGAACCCCTATTGTAGTCTTTCTGATGATTTTGTACTATGGAATTTTTGGTTCGATGGATATTTCTGAAATTCTGGTTGCAATTATTGGATTTTCCATTAATTTTGCGGCCTATTCATCAGAGATGATGCGGACAGGAATAGAAACTGTGGATAAGGGGCAAAGCGAGGCAGCCCTTGCTATGGGCTATACGAAAAGTCAGACATTTTTTAAGATTGTATTGCCTCAGGCGGCCAGAAATTTTATTCCTGTGTTGAAAGGAGAATTTATTTCCATGGTAAAAATGACTTCAGTAGTAGGATATATTGCTGTACAGGATCTGACCAAAGTATCCGACATTATACGCTCACGTACTATGGAAGCGTTCTTTCCACTGATAATGACAGCAGTAATTTATTTTGTTATCGCCAATATGATGACGTCAGCTCTCTCATTTGCAGAGAAGAAAGTTGCGCCAAAGCGGAATAAACACAGCTTAAAGGGGGGGCGCATGTAATGACAGAAAAGCATGAAACCCGGGACGCTTGTGCCGGGGGAAGTATGAACACGAGCATAATATCTATCCGGCATCTGTGTAAGGAATATTTAAACGTAACCCCTTTGAAGGATATAAGCGTGGAGATTAAAAAAGGAGAAGTGATTTCCATTATAGGCCCGTCAGGAACAGGAAAGTCAACCCTGCTTCGCTGTATTAATCTTCTGGAGACACCTACAAAAGGCGAAATTGTGGTAGACGGTGTGGTAACAACGGACAAGAAATGCAAGGTAAATCTGGTAAGGCAGAAGATGGGAATGGTATTTCAGTCCTTCAACCTGTTCGCACACAAGACCATTATAGAAAATATCATGATGGGGCAGGTCGATCTTCTTGGCAGAAGCCGGCAGGAGGCTTATGACAGAGGGATGGAACTGCTGCGTAATATAGGGCTTGCAGACAAGGCTTTTTCATATCCGGATGAACTTTCGGGGGGACAGAAGCAGCGTGCGGCTATTGCAAGGACGGTGGCCATGGAGCCGGAAATTATTCTTTTTGACGAGCCCACTTCCGCCCTGGATCCCACTATGGTGGGGGAAGTTCTTTCGGTTATCCGTGGGCTGGCAAGGCAGGGAATGACCATGATGATCGTGACCCATGAAATGAAGTTTGCCCGGGATGTATCCACCAGGATATTCTATATGGATCAGGGCGAAATCTATGAGGACGGAACGCCGGAACAGATTTTTGAGCATCCAAAGAGGGAGAGAACCCGGATATTTATCCGGCAGCTTAAGGCGCTCCATGTGGAAAAAATCTCACCTGACTTTGATTTTCCGGCCTTTATGACACGTCTTGAGGAGTTCGGACGTAAGCAGCAGTTTTCACAGAAACAGATTTACGCCATGCAGCTTGTTGTGGAGGAAGCGCTGATGCAAAAACTTCTGCCTGCTGCAGGGGAAGCAAAGGAAAGGGAGCTTTCTCTGGATGTGGAATACAGCGAGAGGGAAAATCTGGCGCAGATACGGTTTTCCTATCATGGACCTTCCTTTCATCCTTTTGGGGACGAAGAAGATTTGTCTGGCAGGATGATAAAAGGAATGTCCAAAGAGATGGAGCATAAGTTTGTGGATGGAATGAATCAATTGATTATAAGTATATAGATTAAAAAATAAGAGAAAAAATTATGGAAAAGTTGAAATTAAATAATGAAAATATTGCGCAGGCAAGCAGTCTTGCAGAAAAGACGCTTGGAGAATGGGGCGTTGATGCCAGAAATATTATCCAAATCCGGCTTGCAGTGGAGGAAACGCTGTTAAAGTACCAGGAGGCTTTCGGTACGGAGGGAGTATTTGCACAAAAATATATCAAACGCCTTAATCGTATCCGTCTGGAACTTTTCCTGCCAGGGGAAAGGGTTGATCCCTTTGATACAGAGGAGGAAGAACAGAGCCAGGTACTGCAGGGACTGCTTGCCAATATGGGGGTTGCGCCCACGTGGCAGTACAAAAATGGAGAGAATCTTATTTTATTTACTCCCAAAAAGAAAAAACGTTCCCAGATGGCCTCACTGGCGCTGTCCGTAATACTGGCTTTTTTGTGCGGCGGTGTGTGTAGTTTCCTGCCAGAGAATATCAGGACTTTTCTTGCAAATGAGATTATCAGCCCGGTATTTAACCGCTTTATGGGACTTTTATCAGCCATTGCAGGCCCTATGGTGTTTCTTTCAATTGTATGGGGAATATACGGCATTGGGGATATGGCGGCTATGGGCAGAATCGGAAAGAGGATGATTGGACGCTTTATGCTGATGACGATTCTTCTGACACTGCCCGTATGTGTATTTGCCATGCCGTTTTTTTCCCTAAAAACCGGAGACGGGGGGAAGTTTGATTTTTCTGAATTGTTTCAAATGGTTCTGGATATTGTACCAGGCAACTTTTTTACGCCCTTTACAGAAGGGAATCCTATGCAGATTATTTTTGTGGCAGTTTTAATCGGAATCGCAATGCTGATTCTGGGAAACAAAGCTACGATTGCCGCGGCCTTTGTGGAACAGTCCAATTATATTATACAGCTTATTATGGAGGCAGTCAGTTCTTTTGTTCCCGTATTTGTGTTCGGCAGTATTTTAAATATGATTCTGGGTAACAACTTTTCGGTATTTCTTCCTGCATATAAGGTGGTTCTGGTAATGCTTATGGGAGATGCTGTTCTTCTGGCAGTGTATCTTGCGCTGGTATGCACAAGGAGGAAGGTGAATCTTTTGGGATTGCTGAAAAAGATGATGCCCACTTTTCTGATTGCATTAACCACTGCCTCTTCTTCTGCCGCATTTGGGGTAAATATGGAGTGCTGTGAAAAAGACCTTGGGATTGACAGAAGGATCGTTAATTTTGGTATCCCTTTAGGGCAGGTTATCTTTATGCCAGGGGTTTCCGTTATGTTTCTAGCGGTGGGATTTTGTATGGCTGAAATCTATGGAGTGACGGTTTCTCCGGCGTGGCTGGCTACGGCATTTCTCATTGCTATTGTGCTTGCGGTGGCGGCGCCTCCTATTCCCGGCGGTGCGCTGACCTGTTATACGATTTTGTTTGTCCAGCTTAAGATTCCCATGGAGGCTGTAGCGGTCACGATTGCCCTCAATGTAATACTGGAATTTATTACTACAGCAGTGAATTTGTTCTGTCTGCAGGCGGAACTTGTGGAACTGGCTGCCGGTCTTGATATGCTGGATGTGGGAAAACTAAGAGAAGAAAAGCATGAACGGATTTAATCTTTTAGGAGTTTAAAATGCAGGATTACACTCTGACAAATCATGATATAGATGTGGCGTGCCATGAAGTCGAGACGTTTTGTGAACGCGCCAATGGGGAAAAAAGGGACATTCTCCGCACACGGCTGGCCGTGGAAGAGATACTGCTGAAATATCAGGAAGCTTTTGGCACAAAGGGGACTTTTCAATTTCAGTGCAGAAAGCGGATAAACCGTCTATATGCCAGTTTTTCTATTCCGGGAGAAAGAAACGATATGGTTCATACGGACGGCGGCGAACAAAGCGCTATCATGAAAGGCATCCTTTCAGGTATGGGAGAAATTCCCACATGGCAGTTCAAAAACGGTGTCAATTACCTTACCTTTACATTAAAAAAGAAAAAATTATCTCCTGCAGTATCACTGCTGGCAGCAGTGGCGCTGGCTCTTTTTTGCGGTATGGTAAGCAGTTTTCTGCCGGAAAAAACGGTTAATTTTCTTTCAGAGGAAATGATTACGCCTGTTTTTGACACATTTATGGGGTTGTTGAGCGCTGTTTCTGGTCCCTTGATCTTTTTGTCGGTGGCAGGCGGTATTTATAATATCGGGGATATTGCAACGCTGGGAAAAGTCGGAAAGCGGATGATCAGCAGGTTTTTATGGATGACGCTGATTTTTACCACAGTATTCGGCATTGCCATTCTGCCTTTATTTCCTCTTGCAGGCAGCGGCAGCAGTTCCTTTCGGCTTTCGGAACTTCTGGAAATGGTTCTTGGAATTGTACCGGACAATTTCTTTACTCCTTTTTTGGAGGGAAATCCTTTACAGATTATTTTTCTTGCAGCCCTTGCAGGGATGGCAATGCTGATTCTGGGGAACAGGGCTTTGATTGTTTCGCAATTTTTAGAACAGGCAAATGCCATTATATTACTAATCATGGAAAATATCAGCGCTTTTGTCCCCGTTTTCATTTTTGGCAGCCTGTTCAATATGATTCTTGGTAAAAACTTTTCTGTACTGCTGAAGGCATATAAAGTGCTGCCGGTTATGCTGCTTGGGGATGTTTTTCTTATGGCGGTTTATACAGGTCTTGTATGCATTCGTAAAAAAGTTTCTATGGCAGTCTTTCTGAAAAAAGTTTTTCCAGTTTTTCTGATCGGTCTGACAACAGCTTCTTCTGCCGCCGCATTTTTGGAGAACAGGAAAGTGTGCGCAGAAAAGCTGGGGATTGATAAAAAAATTGTAAATATCGGTGTTCCTCTTGGCCAGGTGGTATTCATGCCGGGATTTTCTATTTTATATTTTGTAATGGGAATTTGCATGGCGGAGATTTATGGTGTGAAAATATCTCCGGTATGGCTGATTACAGCGCTGATCATTGCGGTTGTACTGGCTGTGGCTACACCGCCCATTCCCGGAGGTGCTCTTGCCTGCTATACGATTCTGCTTTTACAGCTTGAAATCCCTGCCCAGGCCATTGTGATTGCAGTTGCCATAAATGTGATACTGGATTTTTTTGCTACAGCAGTAGATTTGTTTTGTCTGGAGGCAGAGCTGACAGAATTGGCGGGGGATCTTG
This sequence comes from uncultured Dorea sp., assembly GCA_910579925.1. Classification (GTDB taxonomy): domain Bacteria; phylum Bacillota; class Clostridia; order Lachnospirales; family Lachnospiraceae; genus Sporofaciens. Next base: position 1,969 of record CAJTVY010000004.1, on the reverse strand, counting down.
ATATGCTGGATGTGGAGAAAATCCGGAAAACATTTTAAAATAATTGTAATAAACCAGATAGTATGACGTAGATGACAAAACAAATCTGATTCATTTCATACTCTTCGTGAATAACCGTTTCAATCTGGTATTCATTAAATTTCTTTTTCAATTCTTCCGGGAGTCTGTCGAAAGTTTTGTTTTCAATGAAAAAGGAATCCACCAGAGTCTATGATTTTTCTGACAGATTCCCATAATTTATATCAGCCCTTCCAGGCTATATTTCGTATTCTACTGTATCCTCCGTCAGATCTTCGATGGATCTGATCTGTATCATCCTTTCTTTTCCAAAATAAGTATAAGAAAACCACCAGCCATAATAGCTTGGTGGTAATAAACTTCTAATTACAAAACAGGAAAATATTTGGTGGGTGTGTAGCAGCACAATCTCTACTTCAAATATTTCCCCATTTATTGTATGTACATTATACACTATTTATTCTTTTTTGTAAAGCAGCCCATTTTTCTCAATAAGCTTTTTCAAATTACATTCACGGATTCGATAAAATGTCATAACAGAGTTTTTTTACCCTTCTTTATCCGTATCGAGAACCACTCGAACGACAACATTCAGATTAGTACCGGGTAATTTTTTTACCATAAATACCGTCCCCTTATGTTTCATGTCTTTTACAATATAATCAGGGTCTTGTACACTATCTTCTCCGTATTTTTCAAACAGTTCATAATCCTGCGGGTGCCTTTCTTGTATATGTTTTAATCTTTCGTTTGTGACAATTATCTCCTTTGTTTGTATTCTTCCAAATTCATATTCCAGAAGATTGATATTAATTTCCCCTAAACTTCTAATTTCTGACACATTATTAACCTCTTCTGTACTGGATGTTCTTATTATATCAGAATTATCACCTTTTTCAATTAATATACTCTCTTCTTAAATCAGAATAGAAATAAGTGCCTGAAAGCAGAAACTCCCAGACACTGTGTAACCGGAAAACTATAATCGCTGTAATGCAATTACTGAACTGCTATATAAGGTATAACAGCTTTACCGCTGAATTGCAAGTCCTGTACTGCTATTTCAAATGTCCCCAAATGATAATGGCATTCCTTCATTAGATTTCAATTCAGACGGTTCACCCACTCAGTTGACGCATCCATCGCAGTACGGCAGGCGTTCGTCTGGTACAGAGCGTTCAGCATCACAAAAGCTTCTTAAGCCTCTCCAAAAACGCTGTATAAAACTCCCGTTCTTTACCGCAGGCCTGCTCCGCCTCTATACTTCTGTACGCAGTAGCCAGAGGACGATCCAAATTATACAGCGCCTGTTCCGTTGCCAGAATCGCAGATTCCACTGTATTTCCAAGGATATCAAAATTCTCCGTCTCTCCCTTAAACATTTTATTGAGCCTCTGTACCATCATCTGCGATATGTGGCTTACTTTTCCGTTGCCCCGGATTCCCAGGCCATTCGCATTTACTTCTTTCGCCGCATTCATCCACGCATCCTTCACTTCCTGTGGGGCATTGGGACCGACCATCTCAAAGGCTTTCTCATCCTGGTCGGCTGCTTTGCCCTGCGCCGCCTTTTCTTCCACTATTTCCATGAATCCCACGGCCCCGGACTCTGCGCTTCTTCCTGCCTCCATTGCCGTGTATCCCGTCAGCGGATATTCCGCTGTTCCTATTCCGTTAATCCTCATTTCCTTCAATCCTCCATTTCTTTCTTATGACGGCCCTTCTCTCGTTGTTCTAACGGCTGTTCCATATCTTTATACTACCATACTTCATTTTGGGTTTCAATTATCGGTTTCTGATCTCTTTACGCACATGTGAATCTTCTTGTCCGACAGTATCACTCCGTTTATCCTGAAATCTCTAACTATAGCATTTGCCAATAAGATATGACGATAAATTGGTGTTAGTATATAAGTGTGGACAGGAAAAGTTGAACAACCTATACTATCAA
>CAJTVY010000003.1 GCA_910579925.1 uncultured Dorea sp. | reverse complement strand
CCTGCCGTTTTATCCCCACTACTGAACCATTATCTGTAACAATCTTTTCCGTTACATTCTCCCCGGTTTCTTCTCTCAAAATGGCTTTTGGAGTTCCAGTTTCTTCCTTATAATCAATCGACAATTCGCCCTGAAAGCAGCAATCACTCCTGCCCTTGCGCCGTGCCTCCCGCTTCAGATGCGCCTGAATCCTTGCGTCAAGTTCTTTCAGACTGAACGGCTTTAGAATATAATCATCGCCTCCCGAAGAAAGGCCGTTCACAACGTCCTGTTCGTCTACCCTTGCGGTCAAAAATAAAATCGGGCAGGCTACCTTGTCCCGTATCCTTTGGCAAACTTCTATCCCGTCAATTCTCGGCATATTTACATCCAGTAATATGATATCCGGTTCTAATCCTATCTTACAGAATCCCTCTGCTCCATTCTCTGCCGTAATGACTTCATAGTTTTTCATTTCAAAATACTTTCTCAGCATCTTGAGAAGTTCAGCGTCATCATCAATCATCAATATCTTATATGCCATTTTGCTCCCTTCTCTTCTAACTGTCTTTCGGTTCTGTCCTGCCGTCATATATATAAATCGCCTACAGATTGTTCCTCTAGCAGGTCAACATTTTAAAATGATTATACTACGCAAATCACAACAAATAAACAACAAACAAAAAATTGTGCTTTTTTATTTAAGTCCATAGCGGTGATAGTTTCTATACACAAAAGGCAGCAAGATGATAGAAATAACAAAATAGAGCAGCAAAACACACGGGATCTGCCGGAATACAAAATTTCCTATCTGAAAAATATTAGGATCTTTTGCACACTCAATCACATTCAGCAGCATGTCCGGCGTAAGCTTAAAAAATGTAAGAAATGCGGAAAATGCCCTCCCGATAAACGGCATTACACAAAACAGGAAAAAAGGAACACAGACTGCTACATTCGCACTCCGCATTTTTGCCGCAATCAGCATGGTTACGGATGCTGCAAGAAGGCTTGCGATATAACCGCACAAAACTGTAAGCAAATAATACTCTCCAAAAGTCATCGCATAGATACTATACGGCTGGTCAATCTGATACGGCGTGGAAACCCCACTGATTCCCATCACTCCAAGTGAAACCAGTGACAGAATTCCCATTCCGCCCCAATAAACGATGGTTGTCATCAAAAGTCCTGCCATCACCTTATGTTTCGCTGCTTTCGTGCGCCCGTATCTTGCAGACTTCTTTGAAAAATCATTTACTCTTTGCTTCGGAACCGTACAATGCCAGACCGATTCATCAACAAAGCAGAAAAACTCGCTTTGCTGAATCGTAATGTTTTAGGTGATCAGTATGTTCGTCATCTTAGCATTGCCGCTTTTAGGGAAATAGTGAAATTTATTGAAGATAATATTTTGCCATTCATTAATGACAAGAGCACTTCTGGGCAAGATTTGCTGAATTTGTTCTTTGTGACTTTTAACAAGTATGTAGGTAAATCAGATAAAAACCAAGCATTTACTCCAGATCACATCTGTGATTTTATGTCTAAAATCACAGGAGTAAATAAGCATTCCGTTGTGCTTGATCCCTGCTGTGGCAGTGGCTCTTTCTTGGTTCGTGCAATGACACAAGCGTTAGACGACTGTGCAACGGCTGCTGAGCAGGAGAAAATTAAGAAGCATCAAATTTTCGGTATTGAGTTTGATGAAAATGTGTATGGTCTTGCAACCACCAATATGCTTATTCATTCGGATGGAAATTCCAATATTCGCCAAGGAAGCTGTTTTATTTTGGCGGATTGGGTTAAAGAAGCAAAACCAAATATAATCTTAATGAATCCGCCGTATAATGGACAGAGAATCCATCTTCCTGCTACTTATGTTGATACTTGGCCAAGAAACAAAAAGGAAGATCCTTCTAAAGGGTTGTATTTTGTAAAATGGATTGCAGATACTTTGAATTCAATAAACCACCAAGCTAAATTAGCAATTTTACTTCCGGTAGCGTGTGCAATCGGAACGAGTGGCGAAATAGCAAAGCTCAAAAAAGAAATTCTTGAAGAAAATACACTTGATGCGGTATTTACATTGCCAAGTGATATTTTTCATCCCGGTGCGAGTGCGTCTGCATGCTGTATGGTATTTAAAATTGGAATCAAGCATAGCGATATTTCAAACCCAGACACATTCTTTGGATATTGTAGAGATGACGGATTTAAGAAGAAAAAGAATCTCGGACGAGTGGAACAGATTGATCCCATAACCGTGAAAAGTAAATGGTCAGAAATTGAGAAAAGATGGATTGAACTATATCGAAATCGCAAAGCTGAACCTGGAGCTTCTGCAACATATAGAGTTAGTGGCACTGACGAGTGGCTTTGTGAAGCATATATGAAAACAGATTATACAAAACTGACGGAACAAGATTTTCAGCGAACAATAAATGAGTATCTTGCTTACCTCGTTAGGGAGGGACGTGTATATGAACCTTGATACAGATATGTGGGGAACTTTTAAAATAGAGGATTTGTTTCCTGTTTTGCAAAATGGAAAGGCTAATCAAGGAATGTTGAGCGATGGAAACGAGTGCTTCTATGTTGGTGCCAAAAAGGATGATAATGGTGTAATGCTTCATTGTGCTTATGATGCCGATCTCATTCAAAAAGGAAATTGCATTGTTTTCATCTGCAATGGGCAAGGTTCTGTTGGCTATGCCAACTATATGGATGTCGATTTTATTGGTACAACCGATATTGTTGCCGGATATAACGATAATCTTAACAAATATAATGGACTCTTTATTACAACGATATTGTGTCAAGAACGACCCAAATATTCATTTGGGAGAAAATGGAAAACACATTTAAGAGAAACAGTTATTAAGCTGCCTCAAGATGCCAACGGCAATCCTGATTGGGTGTATATGGAGCAATATGTCCAATCGCTATCGTCCAAAGAAATTACCACCACAAATTCCAGCAAAACAGTTATCTTACCTCCAGTACATGAATAGATAGATTTTAGACTTGGCGATTTGTTTTCTCAAATGTACCGTGCAGAAGCACATATTAAAACAGACTTTGAGTTCAAGAAAAATTCATTTGCCGATTCAATCGCCTTTATTTCAAGAACAGAATCTAATAATGGCTGTGACTGTTATATACCTCGTCCTGGACTAACTGGAATAGAGTGTGGGAATGCAATCGTTATAGGTGATACGACCGCTACCTGTTCATATCAATCTGAGTCTTTTGTGTGTGGTGACCATATTGTTGTCTGTCGAGCAGACTGGATTAATGTGTATACCGCACTTTTTATTGTATCCCTTCTTAATGCTGAAAAATATAGGTATAGCTATGGACGAGCATTCAAAATGCAGCTAATCGCAGAAACAACTATAAAACTGCCGTCAACAGAAATTGGATGTCCTAATTGGCTATTAATTGAAAAATATATAAAGTCATTACCGTATGGTGATAGAATATAGGGAGAGGGATTATGAACATTGCTTTTGTTGAAATCAAAAATTTTAGAAAACTAAAAAGTTGTAGAATAGATTTAAGCCCAAAATCTACTATTTTTGTTGAAGCAAATAATATTTGATAAACAGATTTCTAAACGCTTCCAAAGTGCAATGGACGAGCTATCGAAATTCGGGTATCCTGGTAAATATAATCCTAGTATTGTCATTGAGGCTAAAACACAAACAAGTGATATTATATCTCATAATACCGTAGTAAAATATCCGATTTTTTCTGATGGAACGAATAAAAATGAAACTAGCTAAGGATAAAAATTAAGTATGTGTTTAAGACGCTACGATTGGGATTATATATGTTGATCTTCCCACAACCGACAGGTTCAATTATTTTCTTTCTCGGAAAGTAAAGACACGACGTAGGATGTGCAGAAAAATTGTCCTGTGATAGTGTCCACAAAAATAGCGAGCATCGGATTGTATCAGCCACAATCCCGTCTTTCAATATATTTCTGATAAATAATATAAAGAGCCACTTGAAAATCAAGCAGCTCTCATGTATAATCTACTTAGAAGTGATCGGAATTGAATCTCCGATTGCCCTCAGTAAAAATGATTATAAGAAATAAGCATCCAAACTTGGGCGGTAGGGATGCTTATTTCTTTTTATGATTGTCTATGTAAGACAGAGCCGCAAACAATACAAGTAATAATGTAAGAACTTCCATTATACTCATAGGGCATCACCCTCTTTCGTTAGACTAGAGGGCATCCATCGGAAAATCACATCCTACTTTCTTTTCAATTACACGAGTTCATTATAACATATGGAAAGCTGATACTCAATCAAAAGAACCTATGTATAGGTCAAAAAATTTATCCTGATCTGGTATCAATCAAGTATAAGCTCCCTAAAAATTCAATGGATTGGGATATCAAAATTTGATTTCAATATCTTTTAAACTTATGAGTTTTAGGGATTCATGGGTTAATGGCAATAGACGAAAGGCTGATGATGAAGAAATCGAAGCTATACAGCCGATTCATCTTGTTTTAATTGAAGAGCCAGAGGCACATTTACATATTCAAGTTCAGCAGGTATTTATAAAAAATGCGTATGATATTTTAAGAAACAATCCAATGTTGAAAAACAAAACTAATTTTAGTACTCAAATGATTGTTTCTACGCATTCCAGCAGTATAGCATTGGAATGTGAGTTTGCTAATCTTCGTTATTTTAGAAGAACCAAAAGTGCTGAAGGCTTACCTGTCTCAGTGATTATCAATTTGTCTAATATATTTGGTATTCCCAATCAAACTAATCGTTTCGTTGCCAGATACCTTAGAACAACTCATTGCGATCTATTCTTTGCTGATGCGGCTATTTTAATTGAGGGTGCCAAAGAGCGAATTTTCATGCCATATTTTATCAAGAAGTACAAAGTATTGGACGAGGCATATAATAGCTTTTTAAAGAGATATCATGCTGTTCGCACCATGTCTGGTTTGTCAGGCCGGAGGCTCTGCATTGTCGGATCACGTCCAGCCAGTACTGAAGTTTTACCTGTTTGTCCGGAGTTAAATTGGAAATGTCCATGGGTATATTTTCGTCATTCTGGAATTGTGATTCTGGACATTCCTGAATTGTGATTTTCATAATTCTGAGCATTTTCCGGCATCCTTTGAACGTCTAAAATGTATATGGAACAGTCTGGTTTTATGCTACCGCCTGTACGCCTATTTTCCGGGCAAAAAAATGGGACTGTATCGGCCAGTAAACATCAAAACCAATTCAGTCCCATATAGCGTATTTTGTCACAAGAAACTAATATTTGCAAAAGCAAACTGCCTCGTGTTATATAATTGCAAACAGCTATTTTCTAATAGATTTTTAAATAAAACAGGCCCGTCCTATCGCTAAATCTTCCTGCCATCCGGCATTTCTTCATAGGACTAAATCAGCGGAAACCCTTGTATTTACTTGGGTTCTTACTAACTTGACAATATAATAACACGTTCCCCCGTATCCAGAACAGCCGCAGTCACATTCTGCCCCCTGATATTTCCCCGCAGCGTTTCGTCACAGTCATAATGAATCTTTTGTTTCACTTTATTCATTGAAAATACCCTTTTTTATTCAGAATATTCTTCTTTCTCTCCTTTCGATACCGGAAATTCTTGCTATTCAACTCATAATCAGATATAATTTTTTAAGAACAGGAGGACAGGAATATGGATAAAAAAGCAATGTATAAACTCACTTACGGTCTCTTTATTCTGACGGCAAAAGAAGAAGAGAAAGACAATGGCTGTATTGTGAATACCGTGACACAGGTAACAACAGAGCCAAACCGGATTACAGTGGCGGTGAATAAGAAGAATTACACCCATGATATGATTTTACGGACAGGAACCTTCAACGTTTCCGTCCTGACAGAGAATTCCAGATTTGAAACTTACCGGCACTGGGGATTCCAAAGCGGAGCCGAAACTGACAAGATGGAAGGTATTACATTCCAGCGGGCAGAGAACGGGATTGTGTATATCGAAGACCAGTGCAATGCGTATATTTCCGCAAAGGTGGTTTCCGCTACGGATCTTGGAACTCATACCCTGTTCCTGGCGGACGTAACAGATGCCAGGGCGCTGGCGGATGAGGAATCTGTGACTTACAGCTATTATCAGAAGAATATCAAGACGGCTCCAAAGACAGAGGGAAAGAAAGGGTTTGTCTGCACGGTCTGCGGGTATATCTATGAAGGGGACACGCTGCCAGAGGATTTCGTATGCCCCCTTTGTAAGCATCCGGCCAGTGATTTTAAGAAATTGTAAGTCTGATTATGGATCATCGCACCAGGTTCTTTCTGTCATTTTAATTAAATATCAGAAAGAACCTGAAGCATTGCCGGATATCCTGAACGGATTCTATATCTTCTAATACCGGTTATGCACATCCTCCGCAAAACACATCAGATCCTTCACCTCGATCACCTTCCCGTCATCCAGCACCGCCCGGCCGCTCATCCGCCCGAACACCTGGTGCTGGTCCGTCTCAATGATCACTGCCGCCGTCTTTGCCGCCCGGTCAAGCACCGGCACAAAATCCATCTCAAACCTCCCATCACTGGATGTGAATTTCCACGGCTTCATATAATCTCCCTTAGGGATATGGAACGTCACATCATCCAGCTTATGCGCCTTCCCGTCATAGATCAGCACATTCTCCGTAGCCGCACGGGTATCTCCGAACCCATATCCGATATTAAATCCAAAGGGTTTCCCGTCTGCCATGCAGTTCCCGGATCCCCAGTACCAGCGGTTGTCATAAGTCCAGACGCCTCGCCCCCAGTCCAGAGTCCCAAAATCCGTCCTGGGGTCAAATGTATACGTCTTCCCATCATACCGCATACTTCCGCTGGCAGACATACAGTTAATCTTCTGATTATAATAGAAGGCCGTCTTCTTCTCCTTCCAGGGCGTTGCAATTACCATGGTATCCATCTCTGGCTGCCTGAGGGTAATATTACAGTCCAGTTCCTTCCCCCGATAGAAATTACGGAATTTGCACAGAATCCTCCTTCTGCCCTCCTCCTTACGGAATTCAATGTGCAGTCTCTTATCATGATAAATAGTATCGCCTTCTTCAGAAGTAGACGGCATATGAAGCCTTCCCATGGGAAACGGATTCAGAATCGTCTCCGTATGCTCCCATCCCTCCTTAAAATTCAGCAGCGACACAGACTGCAGACCAATATATCCGTCATCGGACACGGTAAATGCCCCCGCAAACTCTTCATTTAGCACGAGATAATAATCCCACTCTTTGATGCGCAATGCCGGCGCCTTAATCTTTGAACGATCATAACTCTGTACCAGCTTTCTGGACCACCCAGGCTCCCTAAGCCTTCCGTCCTCTTTCAGTAAAGGATGCCTGTCTGTCACTTCATGATTCCTCATCATTGTTTTCTCCTCTCCTTCCCCTCTGCAGAATTTCTGGATCTATACAATCACCTTCATACAGATATAAACTTTATCCGCTTCCTTCTCCATCCCCACGACAATATCCCCATGATACCGCTCGATCAGCATCTTTGCATTATACAGCCCAAGTCCATGCCTGTCTGCATCCTTCTTCGTTGAATATCCCTTTTGAAAAAACTTCTGGATATTCTCAAGCCTCATTTCCTGCACCTGGTTTCTGATCTGAAACACCAGCCTGTCGTTCTCCGAGTCCAGTTCCATAAATACACAATTCCTTTCCTCAGTACAGGCTTCGTAGGCATTGTCCACCAGCGTGCCCACGATCTCGATCAGATGATGTTCTGAAATTCCAGATATGATCTCAAGACTCTTCACATCCACGTCCGTCTTCACATAAGATGGTGCGCGGACAATCTTACTGTAAAGGAAGCCAGCCAGCACTTTGTCGCTGATCCGAAGAAGCGGCAGATATTTCCTGCTGTCGTCATCCCGGATTACCTCTGTAATATAAGCAGACTGCCGCGCCACCAGTTCCTCATAATCACTCACCGTCAGATGCATATTCAGTATCGCATTGACATGGTTGTCAAACTCGTGCTGCTTGGCGCGGATCTCCTTCACCAGTTCTTCCAGCGGCCGTATATAGTGCTGATAAAGCTTCAGTTCCGATTCCTTCTGCTGCATCAGAATATAATTCTTCCGCCAGTCAATGATCCCCCAGATCTCCACTACAGTAAGCAGAAGAAACATAATAAAAATACGAAAATCGAATGTGCCGCTGACCAGGAAATCCACAATCAGATAGACGGAAACCAGCATCGCAAGCACGCAGAAGATCCTGTATAAAAATTTTCTCGCCCAGTTAGCCACTCACAAGCCTCCCTATCTCCGCCTTGTACGTCACGCCGATCTCAATCACGTCCGCACAGTCCCTAAGCTTCACGATACGGTTCACCGTATCAAAATATTCCACTTCCCGGCGGTTCACGGCAAACATCCGGTGGCACTTAAGAAACATCCCCTCCGGAACCCGGGAAAGAATCTCCTTCAGCGTCACATAGGGCACCTTCCAGTCCTCACTTTTCAGATGAAGACAAACACCCCTGTGTATTGCCTCTATGTAACGGATATCCTCGCACCGCACCTGGTAACTGACCCCGTCCCTCTTTACCATAATGGACGGCGGCTCTTCCTGCCGCTCCTTTTCAAGAACCTTGCGTACAACTTCTTTCACCTGTTCCGGGCGGAAAGGCTTCATGATGTACTGATAGCAGTGCAGTTCCCTGTATGCCTGCATCTCCATGGCTCCCACGGAAGTAACCATCACTACCGGGGTAAATGTATAACAGAACTGCTCTCTTACCTCTCTTGCAAACAGGATTCCCCCAATATCTTCCCGGTTCTCTCCGCCAAGATTCACGTCAAGCAGAAACAGCCCATACCGGATATCCTGCCCTAAAAGTCCTTTCGCCTCTTCATAAGAAGAGGCGGCATGGACACGGATATCCTCTGAATACTCCATAAGAATCTTCTCCAGGGCTTCCAGCGAAGCCCTGTCATCCTCCAGAATCAATACATGTGTCATACTGCCGCCTCCTTACCATAACCAGCAATTCTACTCTGCAATTACTTCCTTAGCGCTCTTTACCAGTCCTGCAATCCCTTGTATTTCTGACGGAATAATAATCTTGGTTGCTTTTCCGTCCGCTGCTTTCTCAAATGCCTCCAGACTCTTCATGGTCAGCACTGCCTCGTCAGCGCCTGCTTCTTTCAGGAAGCGAATACCGTCTGCATTCGCCTTCTGTACCTTCAGAATAGCTTCTGCCTCACCTTCCGCCTCACGGATCATAGCCTCCTTCTGTGCCTCTGCACGCAGGATCGCCGCCTGCTTCTCTGCCTCTGCATCCAGGATGGCAGACTCTTTGTTACCTTCTGCCACAAGGATGGTGGACTTCTTCTCACCTTCCGCACGCAGGATCGCTTCTCGACGTTCACGTTCTGCCTTCATCTGCTTCTCCATCGCATCCTGGATAGCCGCCGGCGGAATAATATTCTTCAGTTCCACACGGTTCACCTTGATTCCCCAGGGATCCGTTGCCACATCCAGGGATGCCCGCATCTTCGTATTAATCGTCTCTCTGGACGTCAGAGTCTGGTCAAGTTCCAGATCACCGATAATGTTACGCAGAGTCGTTGCCGTCAGATTCTCAATGGCCATGATCGGATTTGCCACGCCATAACAGAACATCTTCGGGTCTGTAATCTGATAAAATACTACCGTGTCAATCCGCATGGTAACATTGTCCTTCGTGATCACCGGCTGGGGCGCAAAATCCACAACCTGTTCTTTCAGGTCAACCCTTCTTGCTACCCGGTCGATGATCGGCAATTTAAAATGAAGTCCCGTACTCCAGGTTGCCTGGTAAGCTCCCAGCCGTTCAACAACCATTGCCCGTGCCTGTGGTACGATCTTGATACAAGAGATCAGAAGCAACAACACAATCAGAACCACAATCATTACTACAATTAAACCAACGAAACCGTTACTCATTCCTATTCCTCCTCATACTTTTTTACAATCAGCTTCACGCCCGATATGTTTACCACCTTTGCCAGTGTCTCCGGCTCCAGGATCTCCTGGTCCTCCTGCGCCCTCACGGTCCACTCCTGCCCGTTCACCACCGCCATCCCCGTCTGCCTCATATTATCGACTCTTTCTGCGATGCGGATGGTCTTGCCGATGATTCCCTCGTAATTGGTCTTCTCCCGCTGCGTATTGATAAACCTCACCGCAAACGGCCTTGTAAAGATGAGAAGCACGAAAGTCACGACAAAGAATGCAACAATCTGCCACACCAGTGAAAGACCCAGGATGTTCAGAATCAGCGCCGCCAGCGCGCCGCCGGCCGCCCAGATACTGGTCAGTCCCACCGTGATGATCTCAATGATCAGCAGAAGGATCAGAAGCCCAAGCCAGGCAATCGTAATATAACTGTCCTGCATCACCATATGTTCACTTCCTTTCTGTTGAACCCATGGTAACAAAATCTGCCGTAGGATTCAATAGATATTGCGTGAATGCGGTGATTTCATGTCTGAACATCTAAAAGTTTAATATTCCCGGTTCTTTCTGAAAATATTTCACTGGATATTTCGCCCACACTTCTGTATAATAATGAAGAACCAGAAATATGCAAAAATTTGCCATGCAAATTAACTGCAAAGCCAAGGAGGGATTCACATGAGTAAAATCGAAGAAGTCCGCGGCGACATGGTGAAAGCCATGAAAGCCGGTGACAAAGAAACCAAGGAAACGCTGTCCATGCTGCTTGCCGCCCTTAAGAATAAAGCAATCGACAAACGTGACGACCTGACCGAAGAAGAAGAGACCCAGGTAATCTTAAAGGAAATCAAGCAGACCAGAGAGACGCTGGAGATGACTCCCGCCGACCGCAGGGAGATCATCGAAGACTGCAACAGAAGGCTTGCCGTCTTAGAACAGTATGCTCCAAAGATGATGGACGAGGCCGAGATCCGCGACGTGATCTGCGCCACCTTGAAGGAACTCGGGATCGATACGCCTACAGCCAGAGATAAAGGCAGGATCATGAAAGTTCTGATGCCGAAAGTCAAAGGCAAAGCAGACGGTAAACTGGTGAATGAAATTCTCACATCCGTCATGCAGTAAGCCATTCATGCTCTGACTTTCATTCAGCAAAATATTTTAAACTGAAAAGACAGATAAAAAGAAATCCCTCCATACATCAAGAAATCTGAGTATGGAAGGATTTCTTTCTCTTTTCATCTATTCTGCCGCTTCTTCAGCCTCCGCCACATCGTCCGTCTTCACGTCGTTTGCGTAAGGATCCTTCACCTCTTCCCGCATTGTGACCTTCAGATCGTTGAAATCAATTTTCTTCCAGACATCTTCGTCTACGCTGATATCCACTTTCTTTCGCCATTTTTCACAGACTTCATCATACAGTTTCTGCTTTCTCTCGCTGATAATGCTATCCTTCTTTGTGTCTGTCGCTTCACGGTCAAGCAGGCTTGTCACCTTGGCAACATAACAGCCGCCGTCCGTCTTAATAACATCCGTTACTTCCCCCTCTTTAAGCTTGTCTGCCGCCTTAACGACCTCCTCATCGGGGTTCGTTGATTCAGAATCAAAAGTCGCCGTCTGAACTTCCAGTCCCTGGTCTTTTACATAGGCTTCAAAATCTTCGGCATCCTTCGCTCCTTTGGCAAATTCCTTCGCCTTCTTATCCACCTTCTTCTTCTCCTCGTCCGTCATATCCTGTGACTTTCCATCCTCGTCCTCTGACTTATAGGAGAATAACACAAACTGCATACTCTTCTGGGCCGCTTCTTCGTCTGACACCTCTGTATCCGCATCTTCTTCGATCTTGTTCTGCATCTTCTGCTGGATCGCAATCAGCGTCATCACACGCTTCACCGTATCCGATGAACCCGACACCTTCTCCTTATCCTCCAGTGCATTCACATTATCAAACTTCTTTGCTGCATCCTCAACGATCTTCTTCTCTTCATCCGAGAGGGACACATCGTACTCCTTCATATGCGATTCCATCAGCATCATATTCTCCAGCCCTTCAAGAACCGAGTCCTTGACAGACTCTTCATAAGTCTTGCCCTCTGAAGCCTCGCTGCTCCACATATTCTCTCCCAGAAACGCCGAGTAGTAAGTCTCATACTGAGCCTGCACGTATCTTGCATAAAAATTCGCAATATCGGCCGTGATCTTCTGATCCCCCACCGTAGCCACCACTTCGTCCTCTTTAAATGAACTGCACCCGGCAAGAGAAGCCACACTTAGCATCCCCGCAAGTACCAGCATTAAAATCCTCTTCTTCATTTCGATCTACCTCCTTCGTATCAGCACACTTTCCCATTATATCCTTTTTTTATGGCTCAATCAATCCCTTCATGCCAATTAACACATTTTTCACAACCTCCAGGGCATTAGCGCCCTTGTCCCTGCGCATTTTCCCCTTCTTCTCGTAGATAAAGCAGGGGCTTTCGCCCTCTGTCTTAAGGGTAAGATCTCCCCGGAAGTCGCTGATCAGAGAAGGTATCTTCCCGGGATGAATCTTCGCCTTCTCATACATGGTAAAATAATATGTCTCACCTTTCTGTTCCACAGAAGTGACATAGACATCGTGTGCCATTGCTTTCAGACTCGCCGCCTCCAGAAGCTTTTCTACCTTTTTCGGGATATCCCCGAAACGGTCCGTCAGTTCTTCCACCATGTCTTCCTTCTCTTCTTCATTTTCAATGGCGGCGATACGCTTATAGATGTCCAGCTTCTGATATTCATTCGGAATATAGGAATCCGGGATAAACGCATCCACGTTCAGATCCAGGGTCGTCATGAAAGTCTCTTCCTCCATCTCGCCTTTTAAATGCCGCACCGCCTCATTGAGCATTTTACAGAACATGTCGTATCCCACGGCTTCCATATGGCCGTGCTGTTCTGCTCCCAGAAGATTTCCCGCTCCCCGGATCTCCAGATCCCGCATGGCAATCTTGAACCCAGAGCCAAGATCCGTAAACTCACGGATAGCAGCCAGTCTTTTTTCCGCAATCTCTTTTAGCATCTTGTCTCGCCGGTACAGGAGAAACGCATAGGCCATCCGGTTCGAACGCCCCACCCTTCCCCGAAGCTGATAGAGCTGGGACAGCCCCAGTCGGTCCGAATCATGGATAATCATAGTGTTAACGTTGGAAATATCAAGTCCCGTCTCAATAATCGTGGTAGACACCAGCACGTCAATCTCTCCGTTAATGAATTCATACATGATCTTCTCCAGCTGATGCTCTTTCATCTGACCATGGGCAAAATCCACGGTAACCTCCGGGACTAATTTCTGGATATGGGCCGTAACCTCCGCAATATCCTCCACCCGGTTATATACATAATAGACCTGCCCCTGTCTCGCGCATTCCCGTTCGATGGCCTCCCTCACCATCTCGTCGTTGTATTCCATCACATATGTCTGTATCGGCATACGGTCGTTTGGAGCCTCCTCAAGCACGCTCATGTCCCGTATCCCGATCAGACTCATATGGAGCGTCCGGGGGATGGGCGTTGCCGTCAGCGTCAGCACGTCCACATTTTCCTTTAACTGCTTGATCTTCTCTTTATGCTGCACGCCGAAACGCTGTTCCTCATCAATAATCAGAAGTCCGAGATCTTTAAATTTCAGATCGTTCCCTAATACCCTGTGGGTGCCGATCACAATGTCTACCAGCCCCCGCTTCGTATCCTCCACGGTCTTCTTCTGCTGTGCAGAAGTCCGAAAACGGCACATCAGATCTACCCGTACCGGGAAATCCTTCATCCGCTGCAAAAACGTATTGTAGTGCTGCTGCGCCAGGATCGTTGTCGGCACCAGATACACCACCTGCTTATCCTCCTGCACCGCCTTAAACGCTGCCCGGATGGCGATCTCCGTTTTTCCGTATCCTACGTCCCCACAGATCAAACGATCCATGATCTTACGGCTCTGCATATCCCGCTTCACCGCCTCAATGGCAAGAAGCTGATCCTCCGTCTCCTCGAAAGGAAACATCTCCTCGAATTCCTTCTGCCAGACCGTATCCTCTCCGTATACATATCCTTCCTGCTTCTGCCTTGCAGCGTAGAGTTTCACCAGATCCCGTGCAATCTCTTTCACCGCTCCCCGAACCCTTGTCTTCGTCTTGTTCCACTCCTGGGTTCCCAGACGGTTAAGCCGCGGCTTTTTGGAATCTGCGCTGGCATACTTCTGTATCAGATCGAGCTGGGTTGCCGGAATATACAGGTTGCCGCCCTTGGCATAAGAGATCTTCATATAATCTTTAGAAATCTTATCTACCACGATCTTCTCTATTCCCTGATAGATTCCCAGCCCGTGATTCTCATGAACCACATAATCTCCAGGCTTTAACTCGGAAAATTCCTGGATCTTACGCCCCTCGTAGAGTTTTCTCTTTTTCTTTTTCTTAACCTTCCCGAAAATATCGGTCTCCGAGATAACCGTAAATTTAAGCATCGGGTACTCATACCCTGTCTCCACATGACCGTAAGCCGTCATGATCTCGCCGGGAGACACCTCGCAGTCCAGATTATCGCTGTAATAACTGCTTAAGTTATAATCCCGCAGGTCCTCAGCCAGACGCTTTGCTCTTGTTCTGGAACCGGAAAGAAGCGCCACACGGTATCCGTTATGCTTCAGACGCTTTAAGTCTCTGGTCAGCATGTCAAAACTACTGTTATAAGGGTTGACCGTCTTGGCCTGAAGGCTTATGGAGCCCCTTGTTTCCAGAATTTTACACCGCATATCCAGCGCAAAGAAGCCGATACTGCTGTAGTCGTTCATTTTATGAAGTATCTCTTCTGTCCCAAACAGCTTAACCTCGCCGTCTGTCATCTCATAACCGTTCTCTACCCGCTTCTTCTGGGCTTCCATGAACTCCTCTTCCACGCCCTGCCCCTTCTCCCGAAGCCGGACTGGTTCATCCAGAAATAAAATGGTATCCTCCACAGGAAAATAATCAAGAAACGATACTCTGCGTTCCCCTTCCTGGGGGAATTCAATCGCCGGACAGATAGAAATCTCCGTCAGATTCTCGATTGATCTCTGCGTCTCCACGTCAAAGGTACGGATTGAGTCGACCTCTTCATCCCACATCTCGATACGCACCGGAAGTTCCTCTGTCAGCGGGTACACGTCCAGAATTCCGCCCCGGACGGCAAACTGCCCGCATCCCTCGATCTGAATCTCCCTGTCATAGCCAAGTTCCGTAAGACGCTTCTTAATTTCCTCCAGATCAAGTGCGCTGTCATTCCGAATATGAAGAAATCTTTCACTGATCACTTCCCTTGGAACCAGAGAATCCAGGAATGCGTCAAAGCTGGTGACAACGGTCATTGTCTTACCTTCCGCCAGCGCCTGTATCACTTCCATACGCTGACGCAGAAGCTCCTTGCTTCGTAGATCAGCCTGATAGAAGAGAAGATCTTTTGCCGGATACAGATAGGTCTGCGGGTCGAGAAAATGGTATTCCTCATAAATCTGCTTTGCCTTCAGTTCACTGGAACAGGCGATGACTTTGTATTTCAAGCCATCGCTCAGTGCATACATCATATGTGTCTTCTGGGAACTGACGCATCCGCAGACACGTATCATTCCCCTCTCTTTCATCCGATTCTTATAGAGCTCTTCAAATTCCGCCAGTTCATTCAGCGGCCCGATCAAGGCTTGCATCTTACGCCTCCTTCTTAGGCTTTGCTTTCCTGTTATATAGATTCATGGCGGCGTCCGCACCTTCCTCAAGGATTTTCTCAACGGCACAGACCGCCTGCTTTATGCCTTCTTCTATCATCTCCTTCTCGGATTTAGAAAAATGTCCCAGAACGTAATCTGCAAGATCGTAGTTCTCTGGCTTCTCGCCCACCCCTACCTTGATCCTTGGGAACACATCGGTTCCGAGATTAGCAATAATATTCTTAATTCCATTGTGTCCGCCCGCGCTTCCCTTCCTTCGGATGCGAAGCTTTCCCACGTCCAGGCTCACATCGTCATAGATGATCAGCAGTTCGTCTTCCGGTTCGATCTTATAATAATCCACAAGCCCCCGAATACTCTCCCCGCTGAGATTCATATAGGTCTGGGGCTTTGCCAGGATTACCTTGCTGCCCCCGATCATCCCTTTCCCGATATATGCCCGGTTCTTTCTTCCGTCTACAGTTATATTATATTTGTCCGCAATTGCGTCTATGACTTCAAAACCTACGTTGTGCCTGGTTCCTGCATATTGAAGCGTAGGATTCCCAAGCCCTGCAATGATAAACATCTCTTCTTCACCTCGAATTCCTATTATACAAGAAGCAGGTTCATTTGTCACGTAAAAAGAAATGAATAATTTTCCTTCTTTTCTCATACATTATAAAAAACCAATATCATACCCAATACAGGAGGCCTTTTATGAGTTCCAGAACAAAAATCGTCGTATTGCATATGAAGGAGATTATTTACACAGCGGTATTCGCCACGTTGGCAATCCTGCTGATCATACTGCTGCTGTTCATGTTCCTTCCTAAGAATAAAGAGACCAGAAGCGATGAAGAACAATACATGCCCGGAGTCTATACCTCCACCGTCACGCTGAATAACACTGCCCTTGAAGTTGAAGTGACGGTAGATGAGTCCCATATCAACTCCATCCGTTTCTCCAACCTGGATGAGACGGTAGCAACCATGTTCCCTCTGATCCAGCCGGCCATCGAAGATATTGCAGAGCAGGTTTATGAACACCAGTCCCTGGAAAATATCCAGTATTCTGAAGATAATCCCTATACCTCTCAGGTTATCATTAACGCCATCGAAGAAGCGCTGAAAAAAGCCGAAACTACCAGGTAGTTCCGGCTTTTCAATATGTACTTTCGTCATGTGTGCCTTATCCTTCCACGATCAGATATCTTCCGTCAGAAAGGGCAAACACTTCTGAGGCCTCCTCCAGTTCTTCGGCTGACATACCTTCCACATCCACGCCTTCTTCTTTCAGAAACTCCTTCACTTCCCCGATACTGTCTACCACAGCCGCCATGCAGTCTTCAAGAAATGCTTCTGCTTCCTCAAGCGTCTCTGCCACAGGCTCGTCAAATAACTGCCCCTGCTTTCGTATAAATGTTTTCAGACAATCTTCATCATACTCATACATCTTCTTTCTTCCTCCCTTGACTGTTATAATATCTGAATATCCGTCAATTCTCTGGGTGTCACAATAATCGTCTCCGCTCCCGCCGCTTTTAGCGTCTCCCTGGAACGAAACCCCCACGCAACTCCGATGGTTCTGACACCGGCATTCTTCCCTGTCTGGATATCTACCTCAGAATCGCCTATATACAGGCATTCCTCCTTTGAAGCGCTAAGGGCCTCCATCAGCCAAAACACCCCTTCCGGATCCGGTTTTCTCGCAATACCTTCCCGCTGTCCCTGTACACAGTCAAACACTCCTTCGCCAAAGATCTCCCTGACCACCTTCACAGTCTGCTGATGGGGCTTATTAGACAGAACCCCGAGTTTCATACCACGGACTTTCAGTTCTGCCAGCATTTCTCTGACACCTTCATAGGGTGTTACATGATATGTACAGTTGGCGTCAAATATGCGTCCATAGATCTCCATTCCCTCTTCAATCCTCAAGCCTTCCGCTTCACCTGCCGCTTTAAGTGCCTTCTCCATCAGAACCCTGGCTCCGCTGCCTACGAAGCTTCGGCATTCTTCTGACGTAATGGGCGGTAATCCCATCTCCTTCAGCGTCTCAGATACTGAGTATGTCAGCGATTCCAGTGTGTCGGTCAGTGTTCCATCCAGGTCAAATATACATGCTTTCATAACGTAAAATATCCTCCATGTTCTAATCATAGTATAGACCTTTTCAAAAAGCAAGTAGGGACGCAGCATTTTTCAATTTGTCTGCGTCCCTACGAGTTACTGTTCTCTTTTTAGAAGGTCAGGAAAGATACTGCCGCATAACACGCAGTGCATTCTTCTCAAGCCTGCTGACCTGCGCCTGGGAAATCTGTATCTGTTCCGCCACCTCCATCTGTGTCTTTCCTTCAAAGAAACGCAATTTAATAATATACCGTTCCCGTTCTCCCAGATGTTCCATAGCTGCCTCCAGCGACAGATCCTCCACCCACTTTTCCTCTTTATTCTTCGTATCGCTAATCTGATCCATGACATAGAGCGCATCCCCGCCATCATTATATACAGGCTCCTGCAGACTCATAGGAACCTGAATCGCATCCAGCGCAAACACAATATCTTCCTTAGAAATACCAATCTCCTCTGCAATCTCCTGGACAGTCGGCTCTTTCAGATTCCGTTTCACATAATTTTCCTTTGCATAAATGGCCTTATACGCCGTATCCCGCAGAGAACGGCTGACACGAATAGAATTATTATCCCTCATGTACCGCCGGATCTCACCGATTATCATCGGTACGGCATAAGTAGAGAACTTCACGTCAAGTTCTGTATTAAAATTATTGATCGCCTTAATGAGGCCTATGCATCCTATCTGAAACAAATCGTCGGGGTTCTCATTACTTGCCCCGAAACGCTTGATCACACTCAATACAAGCCGGAGATTGCCCTTAATATACTCTTCCTTCGCCTCAGCATCCCCCGCTTTAATCCGTGCGATCAAAGCTTCTTTTTCCTCTTCCTTAAGGACTGGGAGCTTCGCTGTATTCACCCCGCATATTTCTACTTTTCCCTGTGCCATAATCAGAGCCCTCCTACCAGATAAATAAATTTGAATCTTTGTATAGTAAAATGATTCTCATTTGAAGGGCGTCATATTCCAGAAATGGAAAAATAAAAAAAGTTTTAGTCCTTGACAGAAAAGGTTCCCTTGCTATAGGCAAAATCGTTCTTAAATTGTCAGATAATCTTTTTTCCTGATTTCATAAGAGTAAAGATGTCTTTCAGAATATTTTTATTAGCAAGCGTTACAAAACCAAACAGTAAACAGCTGCCAAATAACCACCACTGCTTTTGCGAGATTGTTATCCATATCTGCAGCAAAATACATACATAACTGAAGGTAACCCTCCCCCACCTGATCTGCATTGGCAGAATCTTATGCGAAGCAATTAATCTTATCATCCAAACCAGAAAATAACTGACTAAAGTTGCCAAAGCGGCGCCCATGGCTCCGTAAAATGGTATCAGCATAACATTTAATATCATATTTGTAACCGCTCCGATCACCGTTGTTAAAAATATCTGCTTAGTTTGCATTGCAGCCGCATACACGATTCCCAAAAAACCTCCCATTGCCTGAAAGAGGACGGCAAATGTCAGAACCGCCGCAAATGACCATGCGGCATAGAACTCTTTTGCAAACAATAATTTTGACAGAACTTTAATGAAAAGAATAATGCCAGAACATCCTATTACATATAAGGACGAGTATTTATGATAAATATCTTCAAAAAAAGAAACCGAATTTTTATCTCCAAAATTATCAACGGCAGAGATCTGCCAGGCGCCTGTAAATATATTAGAAATGACAGAAACAATAGAAGGAATCTTATATGCAACTGAATAAATCCCCAACAGCATTGCGCCGTCAAAGTAAGCAATCATATATCTATCCGATGAATTACTGACCCACCAGCTTAAAGAATTTGGAATTAGCGGTATACAATAATCTAAAAAAACTCTGAAAGATTGTTTATCAATATGAGACGGCGGCAGATAATACCGCCAGAGTTTCTCCCGTAAAAGCAAATAAACAATCTGTACGCCATTGCCGATAATCATTGCCGTCAGATATCCCTCAATCCCAGCCTTGAGAAATAATAAAAAGAAAATATTTAATACAACTGTCACAAAAGAACTGATCATACCACTGAACACAAGAATTCTCATATGTTCAAGACCTTTGGTAAACTGTTGAAAAATAGATGAAAGAGCGGCCGTAATATAGTAAAAAATAAAATATAGAATATACTCTGACAGGGATAACATTTCTAATATAGGAAATGATATCAACAAAAATACAATGAACCCGCCGCTAAAAATATTTACAGCAATTGAAAAAATCTGCTTTTTATCTGTATTTTTTTCAAGAGTCAGGCGCAAAATCCCCTCTGAAGCCGTAATCGTTAAAAAGGGGATCAGCAAATTAACCGTTGTCGTAAGCAGATCTGAAATACCGTATTCCGCAGTTGACAGACAATTCGTATATAGGGGCACCAGAAAAAAGGATAATAGTTTTGTCGAAAAACTGCCGATTGTCATCCACAAAGTATTCTTACCTAGCTTAGAGTATCTGTTATCCATAAGTATCGTTCTCCTCATATACTCAATGCAGATATGAGCATAAGTATTCACCCGCATCACATGCTATGACTTCGCCCGAAATACACTTTGAAGCCTCGCTTAACAGGAAACAGGCTACCTCCGCAATCTCTTCACCGAGTATATATCTGCCGGGGGTAACACGTTCTAAAACCAGATCGTCATTTACAGTTTTTTTCGTTAAATCTGATGCTGTTATTCCAGGCGCAATTCCATTGATTCTGACTCCGTCCTGATAGAACCTTTTTGTGATTCCTCCAATCAATGAATTGACAGCCGCCTTGGATAATCCATATGGCAGATCATCGCATTGAATTCCCCGTTCAGATGATATACAGATGATATTAATGTCATCTTTCTGTTTACGTTTCATAAATGTCTGTATTAAAAAGTAAACGCTTTCCAGATTTACGGTCATCTGCCTGTCGAATTGTTCCCTTGATACATTCAGAATATTCCCTTCATGTAATGAAATACCTGCATTACAGATCAGACTGTCAACTTTATTCATTTTTTGATATATTAACTTCCAGAATTCATCTATTTCAGACGATTTTTCCAGATCAAAAACGATATACTGGCAATTCTGACCAAGTTCCTCACACGTTTCTTTCAGATATGCCTCATTACGGCCTGTAATCATGACTTTTGCCCCTTCATCTATACACTTGGCCGCAATACATTTACCTATGCCATGACCTCCGCCGGTTACAACAATATTACGGTTCTTCAGAATCTTTCCATATTGAATCTGAATAATATTTGCATAGACCTGTTTAATGGGAATTCCTTTAAATATATATCTCACGATCCTCTTTATGATATCTATATCAGCCATGTTACTTTCTCCTCATCTTTTTTGCAAACGCTTTATAATGTTTTTCTCCAATTGCGTTTTTCAGCAATGCTTTCGCCTTTGGCTGAGGAATCACCGTTCTGATCATATTCAAAGCTTTGCTTTCGTCCTCCGAATCTGTAAACACTTCCATAAGAATCGGCTGCGCTGTCAGGCGTGGTTCCATAAACACATTGATCTTTTCTAAAAACTCGTTTTTATTATTTGCCGCAAGATATTGAAACTTAAGATCCTCAGCATAATGCCTCAGTAAGGAATGCGACTTTTCCCCATAGTGTCCTGCAGCCGCTACATAATCATCTGCAGCGTTCCCCATAACTGCAGCCGGATGGCTGTAATTTCTGAATTCCGTTCCTTTACCATTGTTAATGACCATAATTCTCACATTATTACCCACATGTCTGTTTCCGATCGCATTCAGATCATAAAAAAAAGCCAGATCACCCAGGAAGCAAAAATAAAGTTTTTCGTCATCTGCAAAAGATGCACCAATCAGTGAAGATAATCCGCCATCAATGCCAAATCCGCCCACATTACAATATGAATACACGCTTTCTGGAATTTCAAAAAAATTCCATGCTCTTAAACTATTCAGTATTCCAAAATGAACGACGCTTCCCATAGGAAGCAGCATAGACGAATTCTTAGCAATCCAGATATTTGAAAAGGGCAGATCAGGAGTATTCCGTCTTAAACCTTCGTCTGTTTCCGTTAATTTTTTTAACATATCTTCTCTTTTTCTTCTCTTCACTTCTAATGCTGAATAATACCGAAAAAAAGATTTTTCATCCATTTCAAATACATTCGTTAGTTTTCCAAATCTATCCTTAATCTCTCCGTCTACCGATACTCTCCATACCTCATTCACATCAAACTGATAATAATCCCCCGACACCTCTCCTAAATCAATGATCAGATCAAAAACATAATCCTCCCGCCGTAAATATTCCTGTGCGGCAACATAGGAACTATGAAATCTATGTTTCCCTTTATAGTTACTTGTGTGATCGCATAACACAACAGAATGATATTGATTGCAGAAACCTTCCATATATTCCGTCAGTTCTTTGGAAAAAGGATCATGACTGCCTAAATAGATCCCAATTCGAGCGTATATACTGATATCCGGCAGCGTATCTGCGTATTGATACCGTTTTATAATACGGGATACAGGAAGCGTTTTTGTATTAAATTCATCACTCATCTTTGTCATCAAATGAATATGAGCAGGTCCGCCGCCTGTGCGAAATAATTCCAGAACCGCCTTGTTAGCCAGTATCACGCATTTCTTTTCGCTGGCACCGTCATACACATCACTGATACTTACCGAGATTTTTACTACATCGGCAGGAAACTTTGAATAATCAATAATCTGCGGTATATTATTCCCTGGTAATGCGCTGTTGTTCATAGATGTCAGAGCAAGAACCGGCAGCTTTCTATAATATGCCTCTGTCAGCGCAGGCAGATAATTTCTTGAGGCAGTGGCCCCTGTACAAGAAATAACAACCGGTTCCCTGGTTTCCGCAGCCCATCCGCATGCAATATATGCTGCTGATCGTTCGTCTGCTGACGATCGGATCTCAAACCATTCGTCATTCTGAATACTTGCAACAAACATAAAATTAGTTGTCCCCGGCGATACCACTACTTTTCGAATCCCATGTCCTTTTAAAACGGCGATAAGAATCTGTATTGTCCTATTGTCGGAATATGCTTTATTCATTTCCTTCTTCTCCATTTTTCGTAATTTCATTTTTTAAATATTGAATCGAATCATATCTCAGCCTGTCTAATATTTCCATAGTCTTATCCATATTAACAACATAACTATATATATCCTGTATCTGATCTGTCGTATATAGGATATAACACTTTTTTTCTGCTATTTCCATTATATTTTCAATTCTGGTATTTCTTGTAGAATGTGCGATACAGAGAAATTTCTTTTTATAAATCAGAGACATTGCTATTCCGTGAAAAGAATTAGTGATCACCATTTCCGCATCTCTGACATATCGCAAAAACTCGGCAGGCCCGCATTCCATATCCTCAACTCCGAAAATTCTGCCAGGTCTTCCTCCGCCTCTCACGACTATAATCGGTAATGGAACCTTTTCATAGACTTTCAAAACAGCCTTTTCCAAAACATTTGAAACTTCCATTGAATACACAAAAATATATCTGGCCGGCAGTTTCAGATTTTCATTACACCTTTCATCCCACTTTGCTTTATCAAGAAGAAAGACCGGATCAAGCACAAGCGGCGCTTTTCTGCCGCAGATCTTCTCTATAATTTCACCAGCCGATTTTTCTCTGACTGAAATCGCGGAGAACCTGGCTAAATGCTTTTTTATACACACTCTCTCTTCTTCTGAGATGTTATTTCTCCCGAAACTGGAAGCATAAGAGATCTTCTCAATGTTCCTGGCAAAATCCAGATAAAACGCAGTGGAATTCCCGGTTAATGTCATATTCAGTATCTGATCGCTTCCAGATATCAGCAAATCATATTCGAACTCTTCTTTTTGAATATCCTGATCCCCAAAGTAGGTTTTTTCTGATAATTTACAATATTTTTCTCTGAATATTACAAATCTTCTTTCCTTTTTTAACGTCTTTAATGATTTTGGCAACGTGAACATAAATTTTATGTAATGTAATATTCTCAGAATCTTGCTGCTTTTAGGAACTTCATTATTAGGAATAAAATCAATGATTTCGCATTCCTGTCCTTGTTTTTGTATAAATTCCACGAACGCAGATGCCTGTAAAACAGCCCCAAAATTAATTGCTCTGTGAAATGTCAGAATTCCAATCTTCAAGCTTCTCTCCTTTATAAATTTTTTTATATATATTCATAATATTTGATTGAGAAAATCTTGAAACATCATATTTTCTATGCCTGCCGCCAGATTTCTTATAATCATATATCATCTTTTCTGCCCACACTCCGGCGTCGTCCTGCAAATTTAAAAAATTCACACCGCCGCAATCAGTTTCTCCTGGAACCATATCTGACGCATAACAGGTAACCCCCACAGCCTGTGCTTCAATAAGTACAATTCCAAATCCTTCATATAAAGAAGGAAGCAAAAAAGCATCAGTCCTTGACAATAATGTCAATGTATCTGCATCACCCGGATAAAATTCAACATTATTTTTCAGGCCATATTGATCAATCTTTTTATATATTTTATTCTCATACTGATCCATTGAATACCCCACAAATGTTAAGACTGCTTCTGGATATTCCCGCCTGATTCTATTAATAATTTCTAAAGAAAACATCTGATTCTTTATATCGCTAAAACTCCCAATCTGAAGAATTCGAAATATCGTGGATTCTTCTTTATCCCGTTCTTTAAAATAAAATTTTCTGTCATCATAAAAATTATTAACAATAAATGCACGATCATGACGAGAAAAAAAGGATCTGCATGATTCATATGAACATCCCACCCGGATCGTTGCATACCTGCTGATCTGCTTTCTACGTTTACTATTTATGACTGCCGCTATCATATTTGATTTTTCAGAAATAATATGCGTATGAACGATTCTGTTCTCTATTCCCGCTTCATAAGCAGCCTTAGCAATAACTGCGCTTTCAAACTCATCATTACAGTGAATAATGTCATATGAATTATTTTTTAATAATTTCAATACATTCCTATACACATTCCTTCCACGAACATAATAATCCACTCTCTTTCTAAGCCTATTTTTTCCTTCATACCGTGGAAGTCTATGAATTTTTCCTCCATAACTTAAAAATTCATCATCATAAAACCTCTTTTCTGATGTGAATAAAAGCATATCAAATAAAAATTCATCTGATAAATTTCTGACGATTCCCATCATGACTGCCTGGACTCCTCCATTGCCTAGACCTTCACATGAAATCATTAATACGTTCTTCCTCATTATAATTCTTCAATCCCTCAATAATCAATTCCCTGTGAGCTTCACATTCAAGATAGTTAAGCAATGCCATTAATCTTTCATCGGAGTACTTATAATGTACATAGAGTTTATAAAATCTATACTTAGATAATTTATTTATCATTCTTAAGAGCAGACAGTTGCTGGCTCCGCTCATAACCCACAAATAATCATTGATACATTGTATGGAAAATTTTGTATAGCTTTTATTAATAAAACCTTCTTCCTTGATCTGTTCAGATCTTTTATAAAAACCATCTAAAATCTGATTTTTCTCGTTATCTTCCGCAATCCTGATTTTATTATCAATTTTTTTAACAGGAATATAATCTATCGAAAAATCGTCGCAAATTCTAATCAATAATCCTGTTTTCCAAAAGTCACTATTACTTCTGTCAAACAGAAGGTTTCCCTGACCATACACAATTGTTCCGGAATGGTATTGCTCTTTACAACCGATACAATGACTATGCTGGCATACAACAAGATTCGCTCCTGAATCTATAAAATTTCTGCAAGTTATCTGCAGACCAGGAGACGGATATCTATAATGTTCCTTTCCTCCGTGGTACAATACAAGAATATAATCCGTTATTTTCTTTAAGCTTTTAATATGAGCAAACGACTCTGTCGGGTTAAAACCATTTGCTCCCGGCCTCTTTAGGTCTGCTATGGAAAATTCATGTTCACTGCAGGCGTATACGCCAATTTTTTTTCCAACAAATTCAAAACAAAATGGACTTGAAGCTTCAATCTGATTTTTTCCACACCCGACATATTCTATCTGATTTTCACACAATGTTTTAATAGTAGAATAATAACCCCTTTTTCCCTGATCCATAATATGATTATTCGCCAAAGTACATAAATTAACTTTAACAGATTTGAACAGATTTACGCTCCTCGGATCTGCAATAAGGCATGGACCATACTTTTGAATCGGGGTTGGATCATTTGCAAGTGGTGTTTCAAGGTTAATGATCCTGAAATCGGCTTCCTCAAATATTTTACATAACCGGTCTCCTAAGACATATTCTTTGTCTGCTCTCATAAAATATTCTTCATTCGTATCTGTTGGAACGAAATCCGCTCCTATTAGTATGCTCATCCCATTTTCTCCTTATTTCCTGGGTAATCTGATCCATTTTCCTAACTTATCATCCCATTCTTCAGGTGTAAATTCTTCAAATCCACTTCCTGGAAAAAAAGTTATTTCTCCAAAATATGGCTTCTCATCTACTTCATAAAAATCGATTCTTACGAATGGGATTCCTTCAGCAAGCGTTTCGGCAAGTCGAATCATAAGGTTCAACGAAATTGGTTTTTTCTCTGGTTCTTTTCTAGCCGGATAATGGCGTTCAAAAGGCAGAATATTCCAATCCAGATCATAAAAAGTAACTTTTAATCCACTCTTTGAAAACCGATCCGAACAGGTGAATATACATTTTACTTTTCCTCCAAAGCACATAAATTTATAGTCTGTCAGATCCTCTCCGTCATTTTCCAGATATTTTTCCGCAATAATTCTTCTCTGGACATTTTTATATGGCCATTCCCGCTGAAAAATATAGTAATCCCGTTTCAGACTCTTATTCAGTTTCTTTTTTTCTTTATTCCAGTTCAGAAGCTTTTTATTTTTACAGATAACGAGTCCCCCCGAATCATGGGTTACCTTGAGAACAAACTGATTCGGTAATTCGTCTAATTTTATTTCATCTGCACTTTTCCATACTCCAATAGTAGGAATAATATATTCGATTCCAATTTTATTCTCAACATATTCTTTTACCCTGAATTTATCTACCATTGTGACATAATTTTCATTTCTGTCATATAATTTCAGCCATTGCATTTTTTCATTAAATTTCTGCGGATGATCCAGATTCAGCTCATATCCAAGAATGCCATGATACATACGCATAAGATAAATATCATCAGGAATATTTTTATAAAATCCATAACCGGCTAAAAAGGCAAACCTGTAATCCTTTTTTGTCAGAAATCTTTTTATAAAATTTATCATTCTTTCAATATCCATACTATTTATCTTTCCTTTTCTCTTCTTTTCAAATGCCAGCTTTCTACTATGACGGGAACCATACATATCCAATTTGTCTTTTCTGTATAGGAAACCATTCCATAATCCAGGATAATAATCATAAGAAGAAAACCCAGACACAATCTTGAGTATACAGTCCAGTTTTCTCTTCTCTTGATAAAGCAGATGAAAAGGTAACAGTGAAATGAATAGTACAAAACGAATCCAATTACCCCGCCATCGCAAAGCATTTCTACATAATTACAATGGGTATATGTATTATGTCTGTATGTCGACTGTACAATAGCCGTTCTGGCATTATCCATTCCAATGCCCAGTATCGGATGCTGCCAGAACTGTTCCATACTGATTTCTATATATAGTTTTCTTAACATTGAAGATCCGTCAAGGGTTCCTACTCCGGTAAACATTGCATATAACCCTTCAAATCTTTCCTTTACGGCGCTAAATGCCGTAAACTTACTTAAATAAATCATCATAAGCATTACAATTCCTATGATGATGATTAATCTGATCAGTGAAATAACTGATATTCTTTTTTGTGTATATAAGAAATAGATTCCAACAATCCCCATAACGACAACAATTAAAGCCTTTCGGCTCTGTGTTGCCAAAATCAAAGCTAACTCTGCTAACATGACCGGAATATAGAATCCGCTCTTCTTATGAAGCATTTTATAAAATGCAATGAGAATGGTATATGCAAATAATATTCCCAATAAATTTACATTACAGAAAGTATTCTCTATTCTGCTTATACCTAAAATGGATTTTATTACCAGAGAAGGTCCATATAATACAACCGTTAATATACCGACAACAATTCCAGCAATATATAATGCATTGAACGCACTTTTATCATTTTTAAAAATTTCACATAAAAAAATAGCAATCATTATACATGATCCATACGAAAAAGCTGCATTGTATGCATACGCCGGCTGAACAGACCAGGAAGAAGATATAAAACAGAAAATACAAAAAAGCAGCAGCAGAAAGTAACCTTTGTCCAGAGTAATGAACAAATGATTCGTTTTTATATATTTACAAAAGTATCCGATAATTACGATACATAAAACAATGACTGCATTATTACTTACAGCAGCAAACATATAACTGGAAATGATAGCTATCACAGCGAATGCATATGTAATTTCATTTTTAATGTATTCCTTTTGCATTTTTTTCTCCATAGGTTAATTTAATAAACCTTTGACATACATCTGCCAGATCGTATCCTCTTTTCTTTAATAAATAGTGGCATTCATCTATACTTTTTTTCTTTGTATTTTTTATGCAGCTTATCCAGCTCTGGATACTGTCATCCAGACTCACATAACTGACAATTCCAGTGATGTCAGCTTCCCGGGTGATACGATCGGAAACAACGCAGGGCAGACCGGATGCCTGCGCTTCTATAACGGCATTCGGCATTCCTTCGTAAAGTGACGGAAATACCATAACATCCATTATACTCAATAATTGTGGTATATCTCTTCTTAGTCCTAAAAACAAAACGTCATCCTGTATTTCCAATCCATTTATTTTTTCTTCAATCTCTTCTTTTAATTCCCCGTCTCCCACCAGAACTAATACTGCGTTTGATATTGTTTTTTTCAATTCATAAAAAATACTGACTAAAAATCTATGATTTTTTTGTTCACTAAATCTTCCTATATGCCCAACAACATATTTCCCTGCCAGGCCCAATTCTTTTTGCAAATCTGTTTGAAAATCTATATTCGTAATATATTGTTCCAGCAGCAGACCGTTATTTAAGTAATGAACCTTGTTGTTTCTTACAGCTCTATTTCCAAATGTAAACTTTGCCGCATCGGATGACGGCGCTATCAGCGACGTACTAATCATGTTTGCAAAAGGAATAAAGCTCTTATGAATCAGAATCCTTTTCTTACTTTCAAGAGATCCTCCATTCGTCGATCTGAATGCCCGTATCCTGGCTCCGGCAAGTTTAGCCGCAAGCAGGTCAAGAGCTCCAATGGAATATTCTGAAACCTTCAGAACATTCTGATATTTATTTTCTTTAACAATTCTATAAATATCTGAAAAACTTCTGAAAGGATCTGTTTCTTTAGTTGTTGCTACATAGATCCTTCCGCCGGATAACTTTACTTCTTTGTTATATTCACATTCCCTGCTTGTAAATAAAAGAAAATCCATCTGATATTTTGTTCTGTCTAAATTCCGGTAAACTTTCATTAAAAAAGTTTCTGCTCCCCCAATATCCAGATCACCTATGATACATAACAATTTCATTTTACACACCTTTATACAATGATTTATAATACGCAGCCATCCTTTCTGCTTCCAGTTCAATATCGAATCCTCTGCTTCTTACAAACATTTCCGCCTCTTTTTCTCTGTTACATGAAGATTTTACTATTTTCATAGCCCATTCTTTTGGGTTATTCAGATTTAAGAACTCTGTTTTAGGAGTAATTAATGTTTCTCTGGACATTCCAGACGAGAAAAAACATTGAACTCCTGATGCCTGCGCTTCTATGGCCGTAAAACTTAACCCTTCATATAACGATGTCATACAGCAAACATCAATTGCAGAGTAGAACTTATTTACATCATATCTGATTCCTGCAAATACAACCTTATCTTCTATTCCACACTTCCAGATGCTTTCTTTTATTTTATCAGTCAGATCACCGTCTCCGACAAGAATCAGTTTTACATTATCCCGTAATTTTGTTATCTCCTTAAATAATGATATAAGAAAAAAAGGATTTTTCTGCATGGTAAGATGGCCTATACTTCCGATTAGTAACGTATTTTCAGATATGCCAAATTCTTCTCTGATCTGGGCTCTGAACTCAGGATGATATCTAAATTTTTCAAAATTTATTGCATTATGAATAATTTTGTAGTCTTTATTTTTTATAATCTTGTCAGAAAACATCCATTTTGCCGCCACATCACTACATGCCAGTCTTCTTAACGGCAATCTGTCCATCATACATTTATTAATATAATGTAAAATATATCTGTCTATTCTTTCTGTTTTAGAATTATGAGAATGAATTAATATATTCTTTACTTTCGAGCGATAACAGGCATATACCGGCAGACTATTGGCCGCAGAAAGCATATTAATATGTACAATCCTATATTTTTTTGAAATCTCCGATAACTGCTTATAAAAGGAAACCGGATAACGTTTTACATGAGAGACATGATAAATTTTTCCACCGGCTTTTATAATCTGATCTTCATACGCAATTCTGTCATACATTGAAATAAAATCGAAAAATATATCATACTTTTTCAATCTTTCCATATAATTGATAATAAAACTTTCGACGCCGCCTAATAAGGGCGACATACCAATCTGTAGAATCCTCATTGGTTTCCTTTCTTATCTAAGCAGGTTTATAAAAACATATCTTCTGATTACATTTGGCGCAAGAGCTACTATAAACTGAATAAAAATTGTTTTGTAATAATCCCATCTGTTAATATAGCCTGTAAGATATATTTTCTTCCTTCCACTCCTATACTTCCTGAAATATTTCCATCCGCCCCGGCGTTCTATCATTGCAGAGCCTGTCCTGGCATACACAAGATAATCATCAATATTGATACCTTTTGCACCGGCTATTAACATCCGGATCCATAACATATCATCTTCCATTAATGGACAATGTTCATAATTTCCAGCCTGTAATACCGAACTTCTCTTATACATGACAGTCATATGGTTAAATGCGCTGCGCTGTTTCTGATATTCTGCTATCTCCTTATGAGTAACCGGTACTTTTCGTATAGAAAGGATATGTTCTTTACTTCCTTCAAACTCTACAATATGACTTCCGCAAATATCCAGATTTTCATTTTGAAGAAACATATCCATCTGCTTCTCAAACCGGTCTTCCCTGGCGATATCATCTGTGTCCATACGCGCAATCAGTTCATTCGAACAGTGAATCACCCCTTCAGCCAGCGCTAATCCAAGCCCTCTGTTTTCCCCGATTTCAATCGTCTTTATGATTCCGGGATTTTCTTTCTTATATCTTTCTACTATTCCTTTTAACTCATCAGAAATCGGACCGTCATATACAATCACTATTTCGTCCGGCATCACCGTCTGTCTGAAAATACTCTGCATACATTCCTCAAAATACTCTGCTTTTTCTTTTATGTAAAGCGACATTAATACAGAAAATTGAGGATATTCCATAAGCACACTTCCTTTTTATCTGCATTCTTTTCCCATAAGCACGCTTATCGTGCGAAACATAGTCTTTATTTCTCTAAAAAAAGAAAATTCCCGTATACTTTCTAAATTGTATTGCATTTTATCAGGAAGAATCCTGCTTATATAAATTGCCTCTACATCTTTTGCCTCATCAAGTAACTTTGCTTCATCTTTATATCGGATACTTGCTTCCGATGTAATCCCTGCCGGAAGTAATAAAGTCGCCATCATTTCATCGGTGTACTGCTCTACATATTTTGTTACTTCCGGCCGTGTTCCTACAAAACTCATATTTCCCTCTATTACGTCAAATAACTGTGGAATTTCATCAATTCGTTTATCTCTCATCCATTTTCCGGTGGCAGTGATTCTATTGTCTTTGGATACAGTAATTAATGCTCCTGTCTGATCCGCATTCGGGACCATTGTTCTGAACTTATGAATTCTAAATTTTTTCCCGTATGACGTAATTCGTTCTTGTCGATAAAACACGCCGCCCTTTGATTCTAAAACGATCCGAATGCTGATAACCGCCATTGGAATTGCAAGAATCACTACTAAAATCAAGGCTATCATTACATCTGAAATTCTTTTTAAAAGTAAGCTGAATTTCTTTCTGGAAAGAATCTCATAGTATTTTTTTACTTCATCATTTTTCATAAACTCAGGAAGCTCTTCCCATTTCCTCAGCATATGTAACTCCTTAATTAAGAATATTGCTTTGTGATATCACAGAAATTATCAATTATATATGTCACTTCTTTATCTGTTAGTTTTGTATGTAATGGTAAAGTAATTTCATTTTCAAAATGACGGTATGAATTAGGGTAATCTTTCATATCAAAACCTAAATTTCTATATGCGCTCATCATTGGAAGTGGTTTATAATGTACATTCGTCGCAATGCCTCTTTCCGCCATTTTCACAATAATTTCCTGTCTTTGATCCAGCGTAATGCCTGGGATTCTGGACATATATAAATGCATAGAACTATGCCACTCATCTGTATGATGAGGAAGAACTTCAATATCTAAAGCTTTAAACGCATGATCATATCTGCTGATAATCTCTTTTCTTCTTTTTAGAATGTCTGGATATCTCCGTAACTGTGCGACCCCTAAAGCCGCCATAATATCAGTCATATTACATTTATACCAGGGAGCTACAATATCATATTCCCAGGCTCCGGATCTCGTTTTAGACAAAGCATCTTTTGATTGCCCATGCAATGAATACAATTGAATCTTTTGATATAATTCTTCATCATCTATACCCTCTATCGATTTCCAGGTTAACGCACCGCCTTCCGCAGTTGTAATATTTTTAACTGCATGAAAGCTAAAACTTGTAAAATCAGCAGCTGCCCCAATCATCGACCCCCGCCATGAAGCGCCAAAGGCGTGGGCTCCGTCCGCACAAATAATAATACGGCCAAATGCGGCCTGTATCTCGTTATCCGGTTTAAAAAGACCTCTTTTCTTTTCAACAATTTCATAGATTCGTTCGTAATCGCATGGCACTCCACCTAAATCTACCGGAATAATCGCCTTTGTATTTTCATTAATCGCTTCTTCCACTCTATCATAATCCATTTGCAGACTGTCTTTCTGCACATCAACAAATACAATCTTTGCTCCGACATGATACACCACTGAAGCGCTGGCAGTGTATGTATATGCAGGAACGATTACTTCATCGTCCGCTCCGATTCCTAATAACCGTAACGCCATCTCAGCACATGCTGTCTGTGAATTTAAACAGATTGCTTTATTCGTCCCAACAAAGCCTGCGATCTGTTTTTCAAATTCTTTTGTTTTAGGACCCGTCGTAATCCATCCCGATTTAATAGTCTCCGTTACTTCTAAGACTTCCTCATCCGTCATATCGGGTGGTGAAAATTCAATCTTCATCATGAATGTATTCCTCATCTGTCATCTTCCTTGAGCCTGATCGTTTTAACATCTGCTTTGCTCACATACGTTATTAACTCTTCGCTGTAATCTCCAGCCCCATCCAGAACTGTGTCTTCCGAAAGCATTTCATCGGATAATCTACTCTCGCCATCCTCTTGTGACGGTCAATCTTACGGATTTTACGCTCTTTTCCGCATAGAGGTCCTTCGGTTATAAAGGTAATCCCTTCTTGAATATATCCTCTCGACATTGAAATGTGATGCTCTTTTCCACTAAGGTTTTCGAGAAATTCTTTATCCTCCTTATTCAGACACAAAGTATATTCTCCCATTCCAGAAGCCTTAAATATAGACGTATCATAGGCCGCTGCTTCTAATCTCTTTCGGTTTTTAACATCTGCGAACACATATCCCCGGATCAGTATTTCTTTCTGGCAATGCCAGTTTCCTTCATATCGTTTCATTTTTTCAAACGTTATCAAGAATATATCCGACTGGCAATGATACAATTGTTTCAGCAAAACGGCTGCTCTTTTCTCATTTCCTTCTTCACAGCGCAGGACATACCAGATCGGAAACACCCCCTCTCTTTTCGTGGAGTATATTACTCTGCGAAAATATTTCAATATATTGGGTATCAAAATAGCAGTATTCTTTATTGGATTACATTAAATATACAGACTTTAAATTTATAATTTAACAATAGACAGATTTATTAACTTTCATTTCTTACAAGATTTTGTAAAAAATAATTTAGGTATTGAATTATCTGCTTTAGATCGTTATAATAGATATGCTGTTGAAAAAAAATTCGCAGAGTAATATACTCTGCGAATTTTTTTTGCTTACTTCTTTTCCTTCTGTCCCATCAGATAATCAATAAACTGCTGTGCCGTCCTCCCCGACAGCCCTCCATGGCTCAGTTCCCACTTATTCGCCTCAAGCAGCAGTTCCTCTTCCGGCAGCCCGATCCCGTTCCGTTTCGCAAGCTGCCGCACAATCTCCTGGAACTCCTTCTTCTCCGGTTTCCCAAAATAAATCGTCACCCCGAACCTCGCAACCAGCGACAGTTTCTCCTGTACCGTATCATTGGTATGCAGCTCCTCATCCCGGTCCGCCTTATCTTTAAACGTCTCCCGGATCAGATGCCGCCGGTTGGATGTGGCGTAGATCAGTATATTATCCGGCTTCCTCTCCAGTCCCCCCTCAATCACTGCCTTCAGATACTTATATTCAATCTCGAATTCCTCAAAAGACAGATCATCCATATAGATAATAAATTTATAATTCCGGTTCTTGATCTGGGAAATGATATCATTCAGATCCTGGAACTGATGCTTATACACCTCGATCATCCGAAGTCCTTTGTCGTAATACCGGTTGAGTATGGCTTTAATAGAAGAAGATTTCCCCGTCCCTGCATCCCCAAACAGCAGACAGTTATTTGCCCGTCTCCCCTCCACGAACGCCTCTGTATTATCCACCAGTTTCTTCTTGGCAATCTCATACCCCACAAGGTCGTCCAGATGCACATGGGCAATCTTCGTGATTGGAACAATCCTGGCTCCGCCGTCTCCTCGTTCCACCCTGAACGCCTTATGAAGACCAAGCTTCCCGACGCCGAATTCCTTATAAAACTGGGTAAGAGTATCCTTGAAATCCAAAGCCTCCTTCGTTCCCGCAAGATTCCGGCTTAGTTCGCAGATCCGGTCCCTGATTCTCCTGTTAAATACTTTTCCATGCCCGCTCGTCCCCCGGTAATCCAGAATAACAGACAGACATTCCGCTTCAAGCACATTCGACATGCCCGAAAAGTCATAGTCAAACAATTCCTTGAAAATCCCAAAATCATGCAGCGCCGCTTCATTAATACTGCCGCCAGTCTCCCCCACAATCTCGCAGGAAGTACTGTAGGCATTCTCATGGGTGGCCAGAAGATACGTCAGATAATCATGCCAAAGATTCCCCTCAAAACCATGGCTGACCGCCATCTCCAGAATCCTATTCACGCACTCAAACAGAAGCCCTCTCAAATCTTCGGAATTATAATAAGTATTGTCATAATTTTCCATCAGAAACGTCATATCCTGAAGAATCCGGCCGTCTTGAAGATCCCTCGTCTCACAATGGCGATACAATATCAATTCGTTTGTTCTCATCTGCTGCCCGCTCCTTTTCCTAATAGTTTCCAAGAATCCTAAGACTCCTGCTCTCCTCCCGAAGTCCCCGGATTGCGTTCTTCACCGCAGGTTTTGCAAGATTCCCCTCGAAATCCACGAAAAACCGGTACTCCCAGTTTCTTCCTTCCACTGGCCTTGACTCAATCCTGGTCATATTCAGATCATTATAGATAAAATGAGACAATAACTGATACAGCGATCCGCTCTCATGGGGCACCTCGAAGCAGATACTGATCTTTTGAGCCTCTTTCAGAAAAATCTTCTGGTTCGTCACCACGATAAATCTCGTGGAATTATTAGGATCATCATTAATATTGTCCGCAAGCACCTGAAGACCGTGAACCTTCGCCGCATATGCGCTGCAGACTGCCGCCTGGCCCTTATCCTGTTCCTCTATAATCTTCTTTGCCGCAATCGCCGTATTCGCTACGCTGATCTGCTGCCATCCGCTGTGCCCGTCCAGAAAACGGGACGCCTGCATAAGCGCCACCCCCTTAGAATACACACGCTCAATATCCGAAAGCTTTGTTCCCGGCAGCCCAGCCAGGGTATGGGTGATCGGAATAATCGTCTCCCCCACTATATAATTTTCAAATTCAACCAGCAGGTCATACATCTCGTCCACCGCCCCAGCCGTTGAATTCTCAATCGGCAGCACGGCAAAATCCGCCGCGCCTTCCTCTATGGACTCCATAGCGTCCCGAAACGTCCGCACATAAAAACTGTTGCATTTTTCTCCGAAATAGTACTGCATCGCCGCCTGGCTGTAAGCCCCTTCCGTTCCCGGGAACACCACCCTGGCGTTCTGAGTATCCAGGGTATCCACCCCGATGAACGGCAGTCTTCCAAGAGCGCCCGCCTCCACAAGCTTACGATACTGTACCTTCCTGCTCATGGCCATCAGCTGCTCGAACAATTCCCGTACGCCCTTCTTATTAAACTCTGTAGTCGCCTGCCCTGCTACGCTACTCAGCTTATCCCGTTCTCTCTGACGGTCAAAGATCTTCATTCCATTTGCGATCTTGTAGTCTCCTACCTCTTCTCCAAGCCGTATCCGTTCCTCGAACAGCCTTACAATCTCGTTGTCCACAGCATCTATCTGTATCCTTAACTCTTCAAGCGTCGCCATATCATTTTCTCCTCGTTTCTATTTTTGTAATCTCTGATCATGATGTATTATAATACATATCCTGCCAGATTTGTCAAATATTTATTATCCTGTATAAAATCTGCCCGTTTCTGCCATACTTATCCATATGAAGCATAATTTCCTGACCTGCGGGACCACTGGATGGTGCATGGAGATCCTCTTCACCGGACTCCACTCCCTGCAGGATGAAAACCCGAAACTGACCGGGAACACTTCTATCTGGATGTTCCCCATCTATGGCATGGCAAGTTTTCTTGCTCCTATCTGCAGACTGCTGAAAGGGAAGAGCCTGTTACTGCGTGGAGGCGTCTATACATGCTGCATATTCTGCGGCGAATATGTGACCGGCTCTTTTTTAAAGAAATTTGACGCATGTCCCTGGGACTACAGCGAAGCCCCGTTAAACATCCGCGGCCTGATCCGCCTTGATTATGCGCCGCTGTGGTTCGGCGCCGGATTATTGTTTGAAAAAATCCTCATAAAGCGTTGAAAATCTTTCGTATTTGTTATATTATAATATGAAAGGTTTTCAACAGGGAGGAAAGGGCATGTATATCCGGGAATATAACAGCAGCGCAGGGCGCATCCATACAGATCAGCCTGGTTTTGTCATTCATATTTTATATGAGTGGCTGGTTATATTCATTTCTTATTTTTATTTATCAGAACATGCTTTTCTCTTTTTTGTTAAAAAATCTTCATTTCCTGGTGTATTCATTCATACACATAATCCTGTTTTTCTTTTAATCATCCATATATTTTTTAAATACCGGCCTATGGCCGCAATCCCTTGATATCACTACGGATATGTCAGACGGCAGATCCGTTGATGATTGATATACATATTTACATTTTTTATCTAACATCATAAGGAGGTTTTTATGAGACACTTAATGAGTCCGCTTGATTTTTCCGTGGAAGAACTGGATCGATTGATGGATCTGGCAGTTGACATCGAAGCCAGTCCTGCAAAGTATGCGCATGCCTGCGAGGGGAAGAAGCTGGCAACACTTTTCTATGAACCAAGTACACGGACAAGACTGAGCCATGAAGCCGCAATGCTGAATCTGGGCGGAAGCGTCCTTGGATTCTCATCGGCGGAATCCAGTTCTGCTGCCAAGGGTGAGAGCGTATCCGATACCATCCGCACGGTTTCCTGCTATGCGGATATCTGTGCCATGCGTCATCCGAAAGAAGGAGCGCCTATGGTTGCCTGTCAGCATTCATCAATTCCGGTGATCAATGCCGGAGACGGCGGCCACCAGCATCCGACTCAGACACTGACCGACCTTCTGACGATCCGCAATCTCAAAGGCCATTTAGATAACATGGTGATCGGCCTGTGCGGAGATCTGAAGTTCGGGCGTACCGTACATTCACTGATCCATGCTCTGGTCAGATACCCGGGAATCAAGTTTATCCTGATCTCGCCAGAAGAGTTAAGACTTCCCGGCTATATGCGCTTTGACGTACTGGATAAGGGGAATATCCCGTACAAAGAAGTCGTCCGGCTTGAGGATGCGCTGCCGAAGCTGGATCTGCTCTATATGACCCGTGTTCAGAAGGAACGCTTCTTCAACGAAGAGGACTATGTGCGCATGAAAGATTTCTATATCCTGGACGCTAAGAAAATGGAACTGGCGCCAAAGGATATGTACGTCCTTCATCCTCTGCCCCGTGTCAACGAGATTTCCGTGGAAGTGGACAATGATCCCAGAGCGGCTTATTTCAAACAGACCAAGTACGGCGTCTATATTCGGATGGCGCTCATTCTGACGCTGCTCAATATCGAAGTGGAGGAGGAAAGATCATGTTAAAAAATACACTGAATGTCGGACGTATCGAGGAAGGTTTTGTATTAGACCATATCCAGGCAGGGCGCAGCATGGATATCTATAAATATCTCCATCTGGATAAATTAGACTGCTGCGTTGCCATTATCAAGAATGCCAGAAGCAACAAGATGGGCAAGAAGGACATCATGAAGATTGAATGTCCCATTGATTTTATTGACCTTGACGCCCTGGGCTTTATTGACCACAACATCACCGTCAATCTCATCAAAGATTCTGAGATTGTAGCCAAGAAATGCCTGCATCTTCCAAAGCAGATTACCAACATCATCCGCTGCAAGAATCCGAGATGTATCACATCCATTGAACAGGGGCTGGATCATGTATTCGTCCTCACCGACCCAGAGAAAGAAGTCTATCGCTGCAAATACTGTGAAGAAAAGTATCATGGGAAATTAAAATAGTAACTTAAAAACAGGACTGTAGCAGTCCTGTTTTCTAATGATCTGCCGGCAAGACGATAAGCCGGGTTATGTCGTTGGGTAATCATCTATCTGGTCCTGCCGTCGCCAGCAGGCTCAAGCGACCTACCTAAGACGTGACGGGCCGCCACATTGTCTTTATCCGGTCTTGCTTCGGATGGGGTTTACATGTGCCCCTGCTGTTACCAGCAAGGCGGTAGTCTCTTACACTGCCCTTCCACCCTTACCATATTCATGGCGGTTCATTTCTGTTGCACTTTCCTTGGAGTCACCTCCACCGGACGTTATCCGGCATCCTGCCCTGTGAAGCCCGGACTTTCCTCATCTGCTGCCTTTCGGCCTGCAATCCTGCATTTGCAGATGCGATTACCTGTCTTACCCGCAGATTCTTTGTCCTATCAAATATAACACATGAATTCCCAGAATTCAATTCCTTAAATTCAGTTTTATAAACTTAATGTTGAAAACTCTTAATCCAGTTAATTAATGAATCATGGTACACATTATCCGTGACGTCTTTTCGCATCTGATCCGTAATGGGCCCATTCTTTCCCATAATTGCAAGAATCGCTTCCTGAAGTCCGGCAATCCTTCCCTTCTCAAAAGCCTCCTGATATTCTGACGGTCCTTCTTGCGCTGTCTTTTTGTCTTCAGACTCAGACTTCTCCATGCTCTCCATGGCCTCATCAATCATCTTTCCTGTCACACTGTCCAGGGTATCCCTTGATTCCAGCTTTGAACTCTTCTCGGCAGCAGACTCCTGCATTGCCTCTGCCACCAGTTCATCCACAGCCTCCATGGCGGCTACTGCATTCTCCTCAGACATGAGAACCCCTGTTGTCCCTGCTTCGGATTTCTCGACTTTTTCTGTCTCTTTCTCAATCTTACGCACCTTATCCGCTGCTTCCGACGGTTTTACAGACGAAGCTTTCACCTGCTTTGTCGCCTTTTCAATCTCATCCACCTTGGCATCTGCGGAATCTTTACTCCATGCGCCTGCAGAATCCCCGGGTCCTGCAGCAGAACCGTACCCATCCGGTATCCAGATCTCTCCGGCATTGGCTTTTACGCTCACCGAGATCCTTCCGTTATTCACGGCCACCTTCTCTCCCGAGAGTGCGCCCACATAAGCCGACTCGTTTCCAGCCGGAAGATCCATCGTAAAATCATTCTCGTCATTATTGACTGTAACGATCACCGCTTTTCCCTCATACTCTCTGGAAAACGCATATTGACGGTTAGTCAGGGTCAGTTCCTTATAATCCCCGTAAGACAGAGCAGGTGTGTTCTGGCGTACATAACCCAGAGCTCTGACGAGCCTGGTGTAAGGATTCTCATTCTCTGCATTCTCATAATCAGAAAGAGACAGCGCCGGTCGTAAAGAGTCATCGGAGTGCCTCTCTTTGCGTCCCTCGATTCCGAACTCCGACCCATAATAAATCGAAGGAACACCTGGCAGCGTATAGAGTAATACATGCACCGGGGCGAAATGCGCCTTATGATTCAGCTTCGTATAAATCCGCTCCACATCATGGTTGTCCACAAAATTATAGAGTTTTAGTCCGTCCGGGCGATTGCCGCCCATTCCGTAAAGCCGCTTCACTGTGTGGGCAATCTCAAAATAATTATGGTCGTTATGTCCCGAATACAGAGCCTTATGCAGATGGTAATTGGTAACAGAATGCAGAGTTCCCTCGTTCACCCAGCGATTATAATCCCCATGGATAACCTCGCCCATCAGCCAGAAATCTGGTTTCACTTCATTCGCCACCCGGCGAAGAGCCTTCATATATTCAAAATCCAGCACGTCCGCCGCATCCAGACGAATTCCGTCCACGTCAAACTCATCGACCCAGAAACGGATCACGTCGCAGATATAATCCCGTACTTCGGGATTCTGCTGGTTCAGTTTCGCAAGAAGATCATAGCCTCCCCAGTTCTCATAGGAAAACCCATCATTGAACTGATTATTCCCCCAGAAATTCACGTTCCGATACCAGTCTTTATACCGTGAATTCTCCCGGTTCTTCTTAATGTCCTGGAACGCAAAAAAATCCCGCCCG
This sequence comes from uncultured Dorea sp., assembly GCA_910579925.1. GTDB lineage: Bacteria > Bacillota > Clostridia > Lachnospirales > Lachnospiraceae > Sporofaciens. Next base: position 104,734 of record CAJTVY010000003.1, on the reverse strand, counting down.
GTGTGGTTAAACACCCCGTCAAAGATTACTTTCACGCCCTGCCTGTGACACTCTGCCACAAATCCCGTCAGATCTTCATTCGTTCCCAGACGGCTGTCAAGCTTCCTGTAATCCGTAGTCTCGTACCCATGTCCCACCGATTCAAAAAGCGGCCCGATATAGATTGCGTTACACCCGATCTTCTTAATATGAGAGATCCACGGCAACAGTGTGTTCAGACGGCTTACCGGTTCTCCATAAGAATTCTCCTTCGGCGCCCCGGTAAGCCCCAACGGATAAATGTGATAAAATACTGCCTCATCATACCATGCCATCGTTATCCGTACCTCCTAAAAATCTTTCTCATATCACCCTTATGAAATATCTTGTTTTTGCGTGATACCCCTATAGTTTACCATAAATTTCAGGGATCTGCCAGAACAAAGTTGGCGGCCCGTATAAACTTGTAACCGTTCAGCCGGCGGCGAGGAACAGATCTTAAGCCTCTGCCGCCACATCTTCGATCAGATCTTTACCGTCTGCGGCCCCGGTGGCAAGGGCATCACATCTTTCGTTCTGGGGATGTCCGTCATGCCCCTTGACCCAGATAAACGCAACCTGGTGCCGCTCTTTCGCTTTCAGAAGCCGCTTCCACAGATCCACGTTCTTCACCGGCTCATTCTTTCCCCGTTTCCAGCCTTTCTTAATCCACCCGTTGATCCAGCGCTGGTTAAATGCATTGACTACATACTGGGAATCAGAATACAATTCCACCTCGCACGGCCGGTTCAGCGCCTCCAGCCCCGCAATCACAGCCATCAGTTCCATCCGGTTATTAGTAGTCTTCTTATATCCCTGGGACAACTCCTTTGTATGCAGTTCTCCCTTCGTGTCCACATATTCTAGTACGGTTCCGTATCCTCCCGGCCCGTCCGGGTTACCCCTGGCCGCACCGTCCGTATAAATCTTTACCTTCATTCCGTCTCTCCTTTACCGGCCTCTAAAGGGCCGGTTCAAACGTCTGCAGCCGCCTTTTTACCTCCATCACCCGGTCCCGGTAGGGCTCTGACAAGGAATCTTTCAGCAGTCTTTCACAGATCTCATACTGTTCCCACATATGCATGGGAAATGCACAGTCTGTCCGGGTATGGCGCATAAAATAATCGAATCCCCAGGCATACTGATCTTCCTGCCTTGGATCCAGAGTAAGAAACGCCACATTCACAGTCTCGCCCTCTATCTTCTTGATCTCCTGCTGGAAGTTACGGCGCATCATCCTGTTATAATCCTCGCTTTCTTCCTCCCAGTGCCACCAGTTCAGATCTCCCGCATGATAAATGGTCCGCCCGCCTTCATGCACAAGGAACGCAACGCCTTCGTCGGTGGAGCGAAGCGTCCGTATGTTCATTCCATCCACATGAATCTCCTGGTACGGCCCTATATAGGTACATCTGCCCTGGGGACCTTTCTCTTCAATATCGTCCGAGAGGATGTAGCGAATATTCTCATATTTCTCTGCCCAGCCAAAAATCTCCCGGTTAAAATGATCGGGATGGTTGTGGCTTGCAAAAACATAGATCCTGGCACACTCGGAAAATGCGGGCAGCGTTCCTTTATAATAATCAAAAATCAGAACCCGGTCCCCATCCTCTGCCACATATCCGCTGTGTTCTATATATGTAATCTTCATGTTTTTCTATACCTCCCCCTGGATGACTTCTACTGCATGAATCAGTTCCGGCAGCAGATACTTCAGAGTCTCCCGAACCGCCTGCGCCTTTCCAGGCAGGTTCACGATCAGTACATCTTTACGAATTCCGGCAACGCTCCTGTTAAGCATAGAGCGCTTTGTCATCTTCATGGTATACGCACGCATAGCCTCCGGAATTCCAAGGATCGGCTTCTCTATGATATCCATGGTTGCCTCCGGCGTGCAGTCGGCAGGCCCGCAGCCCGCACCTCCTGTGGTCAGCACTAGATCCGTCAGAAATGCATCCGTCATCCTTTTCATGACCGTAGACAGCACTTCCCGGTCATTGGGAAGGGCGCGCATGAATACGATCTCTAAGCCCGCCTCCTCCATCATCTCCATGATTGCCTCGCCGCTCTCGTTCTCTGCATCGCCTCTATATACGTCCGTACTCGCCGTAATTATCGCAACTCTCATCTCTTACCTCCGTAAATTCCCCTTTTATCTATATCAGACGTAAAGCCCATGAACCGCTCACGGACTTTACCCCTGTACATTCATTCTTTTATCCCATTACTTCTTAATCATAGCAAATAAAATCAGACGTGTAAAGCATTACCTGTCAGATAATGATGCACACCAGCCCGCCGTTACTGTCATTGACAATCTTCTGCATGGTATCCTGCAGTTTCTCCTGGCTTTCGTCATTAATCATGGCCATCTTGTTCTGCATTCCGTCCATTACCAGTTCCTCGATGGATTTGCCAAAGATATTCGTGCCCCAGATTCCTTCCTCGCTTTCCTTCGCATCTTTAATATACCGGATCAGATCCTGGGCCTGTTGTTCATTTCCCACAATAGGCGCAATCTCCGTCTCAATATTGGCGCGGATCAGATGAATGGAAGGAGCCTCTGAATGAATCTTGACTCCGTATTTGTTCCCCTGTTTGATGATGGTCGGCTCTTCAAGGGTAATCTCGTCCTTTTTAGGACTGACCACCCCATACCCTCTCACCCTTACCGAGGCAAACGCATCCCTCACCCCTTCATACTCTTCTTTCAGTTCCGACAGGTTCTTCATGGCCGCCACCAGTTCATACTGCCCGGCGATATGAGTGCCTGTCAGTTCACTTAGCATTTCATAATAGAATTTCTCTGCCACCTGGATCCGCACTTTCACACACCCGGTATCCATCTCAATATGGTCTACCTTCATTTCTTCTATATACAGACACTCCGGCATCTCGATTCCTGCCACGGCGTCCCGGATCTCCCCGAAACGGTTGAGAATGTCCTTGATATGTACCAGCAGTTCCTGCTTGATCTTGTGATCCCTCGGCAGCATTTCCACCCATTTAGGGACAAAGAACTGAACCTCAGAAACCGGGAATTCATACAATACCGCTTCCATAATCCTTGTAATGTCCTCCTCCTTCAGTTGTTCGCAGTTGACCGGGACTGCCCTCACTCCATACTGCTGCTCACATTCTTCCGCCACCTGTCTGGCTTCGTCGCCAAAAGGCTTCCTGGAATTCACCAGTACGACGAAAGGCTTCCCAATACTCTGGAGTTCCCGGATGGTCTTCTCCGTCCCCTCCCGGTAATTCTCCTGGGGAATATCCGTGATACTGCCGTCTGTCGTGACTACGATGCCAATGGTGGAATGGTCATGAATAACCTTCCGTGTTCCGATAGCCGCCGCCTTCGTGAACGGAATCTCATGGTCAAACCAGGGCGTCTTTACCTGTCGTTCCTCTCCTCCCTCCACATGACCGGATGCGCCTTCTACCATATATCCCACACAGTCAATCAGCCTTACTTTTACATTCACGTCTTCTGAGACCTTAATCTGTGCCGCTTCTTTAGGGACGAACTTCGGCTCCGTAGTCATGATCGTGCGCCCCGAGGCAGACTGGGGAAGTTCATCCTTTGTCCTTGCCTTACCGTGCTCGTCTTCCATATGCGGCAGCACCAGTACATCCATAAATCTCTTGATAAATGTAGATTTTCCCGTTCTCACCGGGCCTACCACTCCCATGTAGATCTCTCCGTTTGTCCTGGCCTGTATATCCTTGTATAGATGATATTGCTCCATGCTCTGTGCCCCTTCCATTATTGCTGTTAGAATATATGCACTCCGTCCATGGTTTAGACTACTTTAAGGAAATGTTTTTGACTCATTACCGCTTTCTATAGATTACCGGGTTTTTTATTATTTGATTCTGTACTCCATATTTGTTAAAATATAATCAGAAAAGCGGAAAATGAGAAAGGTTACTGTTCACACCCGCCGGGTGTTCACAGCAACGAATCCGTTACCAATATTGACAAGGGAGAACAGACATACTATGAATACATTAAAAATAAGAAATCTGGAACTTGGGACAGGCATACCCGCCATCTGTATCCCCAACGTCGGGAAGACCAGGGACGAAATCATTTCTCTTACCAGAGACTATAAAGACATCCCCATGGATCTGATGGAATGGCGGGCAGACTGGTTCGAGGATGTTGATAACACAGACCGTGTAAAAGAGATCCTGGCAGAGATAAGGGAAATCCTTGGCGACACGCCTCTTCTGTTCACCTTCCGCACCAGGAAAGAAGGCGGGGAACAGGAAATGGATACCGAAGCCTATGTTTTTCTGAACAAGGCCGTGGCAAAAACCGGTATGGCCGATCTCATTGATGTGGAGATCTTCATCGGGGATGGGATTGCGGCGGACCTGATTGCTTTTATCCACGAAAACCATACCAGGGTTGTGGCTTCTAACCATGATTTTGAAAAGACTCCTTCTAAGTCTGACATTGTATACCGCCTGCGCAGAATGCAGGATATGGGAGCCGATATTCCGAAGATTGCCGTCATGCCGAAAAGCAGAAAGGATGTTCTCACCCTCCTTGCCGCCACGGAAGAGATGGCCTCTCACTATGCAGACCGTCCCATCATCACCATGTCCATGGCAGGTCTTGGCAGTATCAGCCGTCTTGCAGGCGAAATATTCGGCTCCTGTCTGACCTTTGGATCCGGCGAGACGGCTTCTGCTCCCGGACAAATCGAAGCCAGAGAACTGTGTGCGCTTCTTAACGGCATTCACCGGGCATTATAATGCCCGGCAGCCATCTCTTTTATTTCATTTTCAGTTTACAGACCCGCCGTCTTCTCTGACGTCAGCCGCTTAATCTCTTCATCGCGCTTCCGGTCAATCTCTTCCAGTTCATCTGTCGTCGGCACTCCCAGACTCTTCTTCTGGAATTCCATGTTCGACAACATAAGATTCATTGCAAATCCGACTGCCAGCGCCCATCCCGAACCTTTAAACGCCAGCACCGCAGCCATCACTCCCGCAATACTCTTATCCGTATTAGACTTACAGTATTCCATACCGATCCGTGCGCAGACATAGGCCTGGAACAACAGTGTAATCGCAGAACCAACCCCCATAATCGGCCTCATAAAGGAAACGATGGGCACCAGGATGACACTTAGAAACGTAGCCATACGGAAAGAACTCATCCCGCCGATCAACGACTTCATCGCCTGCTTTCCTTCACGGTAACGCATGGCAACAGATACCGTCATTCCTACCCACAACGGGCCGGACAGCGGCGGGAAAGGTGCAACGATGGCAAGAATCAGATTCCGAAGGCCGCTGATGAGATTGGAACGGCTGGAATTGAAATCAATGTGCTCATCGTTCCGGCTCTCCCTGGCTTCTTTTACCAGCGTCTCAGAAGTTACAAAATCCCCAAATGCCAGCACATAACAGATCAGCGCCAGGGGCAAAGCCTGAATGAACATAGATAAGGGCGGGAAACCTACGGAAAAAATACTTACCGTACGAAACATATCTCCAAAATCCGGGATGCGGATCAAAGTCCCCAGTTCCAGCGTCGGTTTTGCCAGTTCTCCCAGGATGATTCCCATCAGCATGGCAACCAGATAGGGAAACAGATTCCCATACTTCGCCATAATATCCAGAATCTTAATCTTATCCCGCTTCTTCTCACAGAAAGGCGAGAAACTTAAGAAAGCAAGAAGCAGCGTCCCGGCAAGAGTCGCCACCGGCGCGGTCATAAGCTGGCTTCCTTCGGCAAACTGCCCCTGGATAACCGTGATCGGCGCGGCAAGCAATATCCCACCCTTTACGGAAGTGGGAACCTTGCGCACAAACCGGTCTGCAAGTTTCGTGACTCCCATAAATAAAAAGATGAACGCCACAAGCAGCTGGACGGCTATCATCGCCTGTATCCGTTTTGGCCCCTGCTTGAATCCTTCCAGAAACGCCAGCGTAAAGGGCAGTGTGGGCGTAATCCATCCCGGCACCACCGGATCTCCAAGCCACCCATGAAGCATATACAGACTTACTTCCAGAATGACACAGCTCCAGGCCAGTTCATACGGCAGACCCAGACAGTCCGTCAGATATGGAATGGAACTAAGCGCCGTTGCGCCCAGGATCAGGCCCTGGAAAAATTCCACATATTCGATCCGGTAATGCACGCCGGGAATCCTCCACTGGAAAGGCCCCAGAGGAATATATGGAAGTTCGTCTGCTCTTCTACCAGTCTTAATATTCATTTTCGAGACTCCTCCTTTGTCTATCTTTTAACAAAAAACGGGCAAAAAAAATCTGCTTCTGGTATATCCAGAGATAAGGACTGCCCGGAAATGTTTTATCATGTTATATTCCATTTCCAGACAGCCTTTCCTGCCTGGTACGCCCATGCCGGCATAGACAGATACTGCGTCGGATCCACATTGTGAGACCATGTACCGGCTTTTTTGAAGCAGAATGATAAATTAAAATTATAGCGCGCTTTCTCCGAAGATTTTCTTATGCTGCGCCACAAGGAACAGAGAACTTGCAATGGCTAGTCCTGCAAATACCAGCAGCATCACCATCAGAGTGTAAACTGCGCTGCTTTCCCCAGAGGCCTTCGTAAGCTGTCCTGCAACCACTGGAATCGTGTAGGAAGCCGCGCCCATGAAAGTATAATAGATACCCGTATTTCTTCCTTTCGGGCCTGGATTGAACATCTGTACCACGCCAAGTCCGGTCTGCAGCGCACCCCCTGCCGCAAAGAAACCTAACAGCGCGATTGCCGCATAGATGATCGCCACCTGATGGATGAATAACACGCCGGCAAGAGCGACAGCCGTCATGATGGAATCAATCAAAACGATCTTAAGAGGATTCCATTTCAGCTTTGCCATCATAAAGGCCCAGAACAGAACCGCCAGGATGGATCCTACCGTATAAATAGAAGTCATACCTGCCGACTGCATTTCCGTAAGGCCGCACACAGACAGACCGAAAGCTTTGGTATACTGCTGCGCGCCATACATGATCGCCATACATAAGAATGCATAGAACATAACCAGGAATTTCACGAACATGCCCGGCTTTACCAGCATCCGATCTTTTGCCGCCTGGATCTCTGCTGCCACCGCATCCTTACCCTTCTCACTGCCCGCCGCAGCTTTTTTCTGGTCGTCATAGGCAAAAGGCGCGATCACTGCCAGTACGACACAGACCACGGACATGGCAAGCGGCAGGATCACATTCATCTTCCAGTTGCCTGCATCTGCCATCTTCACAACGAAGAGGGGATATACCATACCAGACAAAGACACGAAGAATTTGATACCGATCAGAGCGGCGCCGGGAGCTGCCGGGTAGGCCTCCTGTACCGCCGGATAGCCTGCAGCATCCCAGAAACCAGAAGTCGCCACACCTGTAATAAAGGCGCATACCAGGGCAACCGTCTGATTCCCGGTAGACATAAGCCCCGCAAAACAGACCACGTAAAGGGCTGCGCCTGCGATCATCATTTTCTTACGTCCCACACGGTCCGATATCTCGCCGCCGATCCAGACGCTGATAAACTTTCCCAATCCTACTGCCGCCACCGCAGAACTTACCGCCGCAAGGCCTGCCGCATAGGTGGCAGAATCCGGCGTTCCCATGTCGAAACCCCATTGTTTCGCAAAATTTATGTTATTCTGTGAAAGTATGATCGCCTGGATACCATGTGTCAGATAACACATGTATACACAGATCATGGACCATAAATACTTTTTTGCTTTCATCTTTTCATCCCTTTCGTCTACCTTTAACTTTCCCGTACTATAACTTCCCCATACTACAGAAAAATCCTACTTTTTCTGGCCGGCCTGGAACTTCTGATACTCCTCAAGAGGCATCTTCTTTCCTACGAACAGTTCATAATTCACGGCGCCCTGCTGCTGAAGCATACCCACGCCGCCGATTGCTTTACAGCCGGCTTCCTCTGCCTCGAGGATCATCTTCGTCTTCTCAGGACTGTATACCGTATCAGCCACCACAAGGTCCTTACGGAATAATGACTTATCTACCAGCGTCACGTCTTCATATGGCTTCATGCCCATGATCGTTCCATTGACCAGGATATCGCAGTGATTAATAGCTTCTGCAAGCTTCTCCTTATCGGCGAGATCTTCCACTGTCACATTGCAGTTCGGGCATTTTTCCGCCAGTTTTTCCCTGGTGCCTTCTGCCCTCTCAAAGAACTCGTCTCTGACGTTAAAAATCCGCACTTCTCTGGCTCCATCTAAAGCCAGCTGTACATGAATGGCCGTTGCGGCCCCGCCTGCTCCTAATACTACAATCTTTTTGTCTTTCACCGATACGCCGTTTAATTCCAGATTCTTTACGAATCCCACACCGTCCGTAATATGGCCCGTGAGCACGCCGTCGTCATTGACAAATACGTTACAGGCTCCGATGATCTTTGCAGCCGGTGATAACTGATCAACCAGTTCCGCCGCAATATTCTTACACGGCATAGTAAAATTACCTCCGCGCATGTTCAGAAGCTTAATTGTCTCGATGACCTTTGGCATCTGCTCAACATTAACGTCAAACGCAAGATAAGCATAGTCAAGCCCGTCATGCTCAAAACAAAAATTATACATTGCCGGTGAACCGGAATGTCCTACCGGCGTGCCGAATAATCCCATAAGACCTGTGTGTCCGGAAATCCTTTTCTCCATTTTTATTTCTCCTTTTTCATCGTTATTTTTATGAATTATTACTTTTTATTTCATTTTATTCGATTACTACAAACTTAAAATCCGATAATATCGAAACTCATTCTTACAAATCTTTCAGATTCTATGTATGATCCGGCCAGGAAGGGGAACTTATACCCCTCCTGTCCTTGATACATCATTCTCATTTACAGACAGCAATCAGATCTGTATAGCCGCCCCATAAGCTTCTTTTGTCGCATCCAGTGCACGGCGCGCTCTTGTTGCATCACCGATTACATACACTTCCTGTCCCATTTCCTCTAACTGCTCTGCAAATGGATTGTAGTTTCTGAATCCCATGGAAAGGATCACAGAATCAAATCCTCTTGCCTCATGCCGTGTTCCGTCCGGCGACTCATACTCAACGCCATCCTCATAGAATTTGCAGACTTTGGCGCTGGTAATCTCCTGGATCTTATACTCCTCAAAATCCTTCATCAGATACTTACGGTGTTCAGAGATCACATCTGCGCCTACCGTGTCGCGGAACTCAATTACCGTCACCTCATGTTTCTGCTCTCCTAAGAATGCCGCCGTCTCACATCCGACCATACCGCCGCCTACGACAAGTACCTTCTTTCCTGCCGCTCTCTTGCCAGATAACAGGTCTGAGCCGTGGATGATTGCCGGATTGTCGATTCCCTCAATCGGAAGAATCAGTGTCTTCGACCCGGTAGCCACGATTACGGCATCCGGATTCTCTGCCTTCACAAAGTCAAGGTCTGCTTCCTTGTTCATTACGATCTTCACGCCGTCTTTCTCACATCTTGCGATATAACTGCGGATCATATTGGTAATATCACCTTTTCCCGGCGGGTACGCAGCCAGCCTCATATTGCCGCCTAACGTATCGCTTCCCTCGTACAGCGTCACCTCATGGCCTCTCTCCGCACAGATAAACGCCGCGCTCAGTCCGGCAACGCCGCCGCCGATTACCATGACCTTCTTGCTCTTTTCGGCCTTTTTAAGTCCTTCTTCCTCATGCCCCAGGAATGGATTTGCCAGACAGCAGATCGGTTCGCCTTTATACATATTAGCCACACAGCCCTGAAGACAGGCGATACAGGGAATCATATCCTCAAGTCTCTCCTCCATAGCCTTCTTCGGCATATGAGGATCTGCCAGTGACTGACGCCCGAAAGCTACCAGATCCGCCCGTCCCTGCTTCACCATCAGTTCTGCAAACTGAGGTTCTGTATAACGTCCTACCGTGATGACCGGAATCGTAACCGCTCTCTTGATCTCTGTCACCAGATCTGCCGAAAAACCGCCGTGGATTGTGGTTGGCGCCCACATATATTCATCCTTGATATGTACGGCGCGGGATACGTGAAGCGCGTCTACCCCGCATTCTTCCAGATAGGCCGCAATTGCCGCACTGTCGTGCACATCCAGGCCGCCTAAGACCTCGTCCGCACTGTTGATACGCGCGATGACGGCAACCTTATCTCCCACTGCCTTCTTAATCTCTTCCACGATCAGCCTTGGAAACCGCATCCGGTTCTCAAAGTTTCCGCCGAATTCGTCCAGACGCTTATTGGTCCTTGGAGACAGGAACGTACTTACCAGATATCCGTGAGCCATATGAACTTCTACCGCATCCACCCCGGCCTTCATGGCCCGCTCTGCTGCTTTTCCATATCCTTTAATCAGTTCATAGACCTCTTCCGTCGTCACTTCCTCAGGTGTGTCTCTTCCCACTTCAGACGGAATTGCCGTTGCAGCCTTGATCGGCGCGCCTGCATTCTTCGCATTGCCCTCCGGGCCTGCGTTCTGCAGCTGAATGGATACCCTGGCGCCCTCTGCATGGCAGGCGTCGCAGATTTTCTTCAGACTCTCAATACTGTTATCATTGTATAGGCAGGGCTTTCTCGGTCCTCCCTTTGCTCCGTCATGTACCACTGTCGCCTCAATAGTTACCATGCCGAACTGCCCTCTGGCACGCTCCGCATAATAGGCGACAGACTGGTCGCTCCACGTACCGTCCGTATTGGCGAAATTATTTCCCATAGGCGGTACTACAAAACGATTCTTTACTGTCATCGGCCCGATCTGGACTGGTGAAAACATTGTCTTGAATCTCATCTTTATCCCTCTCTATCCACTCTTAAATCTATGTATGTCAGATTTTCTAATCTCCCTGCAACGATTTTTAATCCTCGGTCATCTCTGGCCATGCTTCTTTCAGTACCTTCTTCGTATTGTCAAAGGTATGAACCGCCGCTTCCTTAAGTCCTCTGCCAAGAATCTCGTCCGAGATTACCTCTACGCCGATAACCTTCGGATCGATTCCCGCATCCTTGATCATCTTCACGAATCCCGCAGTGTCCTTCGCTCCCGTACCTGGCGCAAGACGGTCATGCATAGACTCATCTCTTAAGATGGACTTCGCATAGGGCCTGTCATAGGCATCATTGATCTGAATGGAGATAACCTTCTTTGCAATCTCTTCTGTCAGGATGTCATAAGGCTGGTCTGCTCTTACCCAGTGCCAGGTGTCCAGAATCAGCATGGCATTGTCACAGCCGGATGCTTTCACAACATCATACCCCTTCTTCAGATCCGGAATTCCGCTGTAAGGCATTGGCTCCACACCAATGATGTATTTTCCCGCCCTCTGGCAGAGTTCTTTTAACTTCAAAGCCGTATGCTCAACAGAATAGTTCTCCATCAGCCCGCAGTTGATATGGCCCACGCCAAAGAGTTCGCACATATGGAAGCACATCTGCTCTTTATATTTCTGCTCATAAGAACGATGCTCCTCCGCCCACTGAACGATGTACTCAACCTCTGTCACCTTCATGTCGTGTTTCTTTAAGATCTCCAGGATATCCTCATCGTGAAGTCCTTCATTCAGAGCGTCCACATAAGTTTCCGCACGAAGTCCGATTCCTTCGTATCCCGCCTCTTTTGCCGCAATCACACGGTCTTCGAATTTGCACTGGTCTCCCAGCGTCCAGGAACTGATTGTAATAGGGTTTTTCTTTGACATACTTCGTTTCTCCTTCCATTGTCTAATATAAACATGTTTCAAAGGGATTCGTGTCTGAATCCTTGTGATTTTTACTATGATTTTATTATAATACGTCGTTAAATTAAAAACAAATTACTAATTTTGACGGAAACCATAGATTTTCTTTATGGTTCATGATAGAATATCACCATCTATTACAACTGAATATGGTTGAACCAATGAAGAAAGGAGAACTCCTATGAATCTTTATCATCTCAGGTATTTTGTAACACTGGCTCATTTAGAACATTATACGAAAGCCGCTGAGATCCTGGCTATTACACAACCAAGCCTAAGCCATGCAATCTCCTCTCTTGAGAAAGAACTGGGAGTAAAACTATTTGAAAAAGACGGCCGCAACGTAGCGCTGACCAAGTGCGGCCAGGCATTTCTGACCGATGTGGAAGCCTCTCTTGAGATGCTGGATTCCAGCGTCAACAAACTCCAGATGACAGGACGCGGGGAAGGTCGTGTGGATATCGGCATGCTCCGTACCTTAAGCTCCACTGTGCCACAATTCGTGAAAGATTTCCTGGATTCAAAACCAAGCAAGAACATTCATTTTTACTTTCACACTTCCACCGGCCTGACGCAGGATATTATCCGGGGCCTGAAAGAACGGCGGTATGACATCGCTTTCTGTTCCATGATGGAGAATGAACCCTCCATTGAATTCATCCCTATTTCCTGTCAGGAACTGGTGCTCATCGTTCCTAAGGGACATCCCCTGGAGAGCAAGGATTCCATTGATCTTAAGGAAACCCTGCCCTATCCTCAGATTATATTTTCAAAACGAAGCGGGTTACGGCCCGTCATCGACAGGCTGTTTGAAAAATGCGGCGGTTATCCTAAGAGTGATTACGCGCTGGAGGAAGATCAGGCTGTTGCCGGCCTTGTAAGCGCAGGATTCGGGATTGCAGTCGTACCCCGGATGCCTATCCTGGATTACATGCCCGTCAAGATTATTGAAATCGCCAGGCCAAGCTGGGAGCGGATTTTTTATATGGCGACGCTGAAGAATGTGTACCAGGCGCCGGTGATCCAGAAGTTTAAGAATTTTGTAATAGAACATACGAATTTAGACCTATAGACGTCATCCCAATACAAATCTGTCCTTAAGGCTGTCGCTTCACACTATAACAATACAGAATGAAGCGGCAGCCGGTTTATGATATCAGAGTTTCATCCCGGTTACTGATAAAATTTCCCCTGCAGTTCAAATCCATGATCCATCGGCCCACTTCCCCTTCCCAGATCAAGCATTGCGTCAAGCGCTCCTGACAGATATGCCTTTCCCCGTTCCACAGAAGTTTCCAGATCATACCATTCAGCCGTTTTTGATCCGTTACTGCATATAACATCAGATCCTTTTTCTCACATCTCATAGTCTGCTCCTTTCTGCTTTATGAACATCGAAACGCCTCGCCCAGACCAACGTAAGCCCATGTCTTAGCGTTACCGAATCTCATACTTTGCTCCTGCTTTCAACGTCTCTTCATCCATGTGATAAATGGCATCAATAATACGGCTGCGATAGGTTGCGTTTCCGTCCCCTGCCTGCATACGTTCCCATGCAATCTCCCCGGCCAGTCCCATTGCGCACACTGCCGCGGCTGCGGCCTCGCACTGGCAGTCTGGACTTGCCGCAAGAAACGCCGTCATCATACCGGAAAGCTGACAGCCAGTCCCAGTAATCCTCCCCATCTCAGACCGTCCGTTTCGGATGACGTAGCAGAGTTTTCCGTCACTTACCAGATCAATGGCCCCTGTAATGGCGGCAATACATCCTGCTTTCCTGGCAAATTCTTTTGCAAACGCCGCTCCTTCTTCCAGATTTTCTTCCGTCACCGCATCTGCAACGTCTGCATCTACCCCTTTCGTAGTCCCGCTTCCCAGGGCAAGGGTTTTGATCTCGGAAATATTTCCCCGGATCACCTGAAATGAGAGTTCGTCCATCAGCCTTACCGCCGTGTCCGTCCGCAGCGTACTGGCCCCTGCTCCTACCGGATCAAGCAGCAGGGCATGTCCCAGTTCCTTCGCCTTTCTCCCCGCCCGGAACATGCTTTCGATTGTCCGTTTATTCAGCGTCCCGATATTGATATTCAGACCGCCGCAGATGGAAGTGATCTCTTCTACCTCCTCCGGCTCATCGGACATGATGGGGCTTGCACCGCAGGCAAGCAGGATATTCGCAACATCATTAACGGTCACGTAGTTGGTGATATTGTGCACAAGGGGCCTGGTGGTTCTTACGTTTCTGATACAGTTTTCTAACATAGAGATTCCTCCTTAAAATGGGAAAACGGATATGCCAGGCATCGGCATATCCGCTTATCTCTTATCAGCAAATCATCCCTACGTTGGCATTATCCAAATCAGGTTCATGGGTCGGGACAGTGTCAGTCCCCTCTCAGCCTGCTGCTGCAAGCTCCCCGTTCTATTATTCGGTTACTCTCTTAATTATACACGAAAAATCCTTTTTTGCAATAGCTGCCATGTCCATCCTCGAACCTGTTGTAACAGTTCAGCCTTCCGGCTTCACTGTTACGAAATCCGCCCATTTTAAAGTTTGCCTGCGGCAAAGAGGCGGATTCCCGGCTACTCCAATTCATTGGCTGCTAACTGCGCAGCAAGTGCGCAGTTGCAGGCTGAACTGTTACAACCTGTTTCTTCCTCATTTATATCCGTTACTTTGTCGCCCCACAATCACAATACTGATAGTCATTGACTACTGTAGATACATAGCTTCCGTGGTCTTCCTGGTGATATCCAACAATTACTTTTTCTGTGATTATTTCAGAATATCCGTTATCAGCTTCACCATTGAGTAGGTGGTTCATTGTATGGTCTTCATAGTCTTCATAACTAACAATTTCACCACAGTTACAATGCCATGCTTCCACTTCCCTCTCTTCGTAATCCGGAACATCTACAATATTCGGAACCCACTCTGTCTTTGTCGACGTATGCTGTTTCCAGGCATGCTGATGTCCTGGTTTGGTCGGCGTACCAATCAGGTTCGTAAACCTTGATATCATTGTCGCACCGATTGCACGGTTGACTGTCCCCTGGGGATTCAGATACCCTCTGTCCCCCGTGATAATCGCGGCTCCGTTCGCCCACTCCATTGCTTCTTTTGCAAAGTCTGATACATTTCCCGCATCCGGAAATTCATTCAAATTTCCGGATTCCGATGTGTCATACCCCAGTTTCACTGCATACCTGTAAAGCATGGTGGCAAGCTGTTCCCGATTGATGTCATCCGACGGCCCAAACTTCCCGTCATCATATCCCGTTATGACTCCATAGGTATTCGCCCATGTTACAGGCACCGAATAGAACGTACCATCGGGAACATCGGGAAATCTGGATTCATACGCTGTCTCCGGATTCTCATGGATCCGATAGATAACTGTCGCCAGCTGCGCCCTTGCCAGGTTGTCCAGAGGACCAAAGACCGTCGGGCTCGTCCCAGTCATATACTCATTTTCTGACACATCCTCTACATACTGGTAAAACCAGTCCCCCGGCTTTACATCACGGTAATCCTCTGCATTTTTCGCCTGTACCGTGGTTCCCGCCGCAACCATCAGCCCTGCGGCGCATAAGAGGATTCCTAATTTTTTGAATTTCATATCCTATTCTTCCTTTCATTTCTTTGCCTTTAGTAAATCCTTTTTTGCATATGTCTGTTACTTTGTCGCCCCACAATCACAATACTGATAGTCATTGACTACTGTAGATACATAGCTTCCGTGGTCTTCCTGGTGATATCCAACAATTACTTTTTCTGTGATTATTTCAGAATATCCGTTATCAGCTTCACCATTGAGTAGGTGGTTCATTGTATGGTCTTCATAGTCTTCATAACTAACAATTTCACCACAGTTACAATGCCATGCTTCCACTTCCCTCTCTTCGTAATCCGGAACATCTACAATATTCGGAACCCACTCTGTCTTTGTCGACGTATGCTGTTTCCAGGCATGCTGATGTCCTGGTTTGGTCGGCGTACCAATCAGGTTCGTAAACCTTGATATCATTGTCGCACCGATTGCACGGTTGACTGTCCCCTGGGGATTCAGATACCCTCTGTCCCCCGTGATAATCGCGGCTCCGTTCGCCCACTCCATTGCTTCTTTTGCAAAGTCTGATACATTTCCCGCATCCGGAAATTCATTCAAATTTCCGGATTCCGATGTGTCATACCCCAGTTTCACTGCATACCTGTAAAGCATGGTGGCAAGCTGTTCCCGATTGATGTCATCCGACGGCCCAAACTTCCCGTCATCATATCCCGTTATGACTCCATAGGTATTCGCCCATGTTACAGGCACCGAATAGAACGTACCATCGGGAACATCGGGAAATCTGGATTCATACGCTGTCTCCGGATTCTCATGGATCCGATAGATAACTGTCGCCAGCTGCGCCCTTGCCAGGTTGTCCAGAGGACCAAAGACCGTCGGGCTCGTCCCAGTCATATACTCATTTTCTGACACATCCTCTACATACTGGTAAAACCAGTCCCCCGGCTTTACATCACGGTAATCCTCTGCATTTTTCGCCTGTACCGTGGTTCCCGCCGCAACCATCAGCCCTGCGGCGCATAAGAGGATTCCTAATTTTTTGAATTTCATATCCTAATTCTTCCTTTCATTTCTTTGTCTTTAGTATATCATTCTGTTAAAAGCTGTCAATACACGCTCTATATATTTTTCAATATATAGAGCTCTTTAAGGGAATTTTGTTCCTTTTATGCTATTTTATATCTTTTCAAGTGAAACTTATTTCTAAAATTTTTAATAAACTTTTTAGGATTGATCTATAACCTGTATTGAATTTGGTTTTAAAATAGTGGAAATTTAGATTTTATTCTACTACTACCAGCTTATCATAAATCTCGATCAATAATTTCCCTCGTTCCACATAATACTCTGCATTCCTGTCATCATACGAAATTGTCTCATTTATTGCTTCTAACGATTCTCCCTGACAATCTTTGAAATATTCAGAGAAAATATAGTATGCACAGTGTGCAAGCTCTGCCCGATATGGCAGGCTATTTCCCACAGCCTGAATTATTATGTTTAATACACAAAAAAGAAACGCCCAAAAAAGGACACAATTCTTTGAAATTCTTGAAATACTTTAGGTGCACGATCAAAACAAACCTAAAGATAGGAACTGTCAGACTTCGTTTCGTTTTCACTAATCCTTTGGGTTTGTAATGATTAAAATTTCATTGTGAAATCCTCTATAGCCGTCACCTCATCAACCGGTATCCTTGTGCCATCAGACAAGATCAGAATCCGCTCATATTCGTCAATCTTCTTCACACATCCAGTTACCGTCACATAAGAACCGCCCTTCTTCAAGACATCTGGCACGAAATATGTGATCGTAACAGTCTCTTTTGTCCCCAGTCCTTCCCGGAGCTTTTTAAGCTTCCCGTCTAACGCCGCTTTACAGTATTCATCCAGTTCTATCCTCTCCTGCGTAATCCTCTCAGTCTCCCTCACCGCCTCATAGTGTCCGTTAAGGGCAGCAAAGGGCGCAAACTGCGCCGCTCTGTCCTTCACTGGCATCTGCGGGTGGGTCCTGGACACAGGACGGGGCAGATCAATCATATCTTTATATTTGTAGATCTCTTGATGATTCAGAAACTTTTCTTTCATGCCCTGTGTCCTCCAATCTGCCGGTTTCGTTCCATCGCCGTGGCGCCTTCTAACAGGTTCGTTCCTTTCAGAATCGCATTCTTCCCATACTTCCTCTTGATGTCCAGCACTGCCTGCTGCAATTTCCTCTCCTTCTTAAATTCTGCCTCTTTTTCTTCCTGTTCTTTCTGTAAAGCTGCATAATCTGTAAAAAGGTCAAGCTGCTCAAATACAGGCTCGCTTCTGACAGAACTTTCATCCACTACATGACCGGCTCCTATCGAGATCCTTCTGACCAGAAAATTCTTCTGAATAATCCTGTCATACAATCCCAGAACTGCCTCTACAATCCGTTTTGTAGAAGACGTCCCAGTCCCCAGATTCACCGTTCCGTGGGCATGCTTAGGAACACTCCGTCCGTAACGGTCCGTCTTAATCTCTCCCTGACAGGACTTCTTAAATCCAGGATCCGACAGATTCTCCCGGTCATAGCCCACCGTCAGGACCATCTGGTCCGTAACCAGGCGCTTATCCACCAGATCCAGTACCAGCGATTCCGTCATCTCACGGACGACCACCCGTGCCTGATCCGCTGTGTAAGGACAATGCAGCACCTGGCCAGAACCCATACTGCTGGCGCCGGGCTTATAGTTCTTGATATCCGCCATAGTACACGGCTCCCACCCCCATGCGTGGTCGATCAAAAGTTCCGCATTCACTCCGAATAATTTATAGAGCAGGTCTTCGTTATAGTACTCTCCCGTCTTCCCGACAGAACACCGGGCTACATCTCCCATGGTATACATACCATGCTCTCTGAGCTTCTTCGCATATCCGTGCCCCACCCTCCAGAAGTCTGTAATAGGCTGGTGCGCCCACAGAATCCTCCGGTAACTCTTCTCCGTCAGATTCGCAATCCGCACCCCGTTTTGATCCGGCGGAATATGCTTTGCCACAATGTCCATGGCAACTTTACACAGATACAGGTTCGTCCCGATTCCGGCTGTTGCCGTAATCCCCGTTGACGCATGGATATCCCGGATTATCTTTCCAGCCAGTTCCCGGGCCGACATCTGATACGTGTCCAGATAATGGGTAACATCCATCATAATCTCGTCAATGGAATATACATGGCAATCCTCAGGCGCCACGTATTTCAGATAAATATCGTAGATCCTGGTACTGTAATCAATATAGTGGGCCATCCTTGGCGGCGCGACAATATAATCAAGAGCCTTTGAAGGCGATGCCTTCAATTGTATATCATCGTAAGAAGAACCGTCAAACTGCCGGTTCGGCGCCTGGCTCAATCTCTTCGCATTCACTTCCCGAACCCGCTGTACCACCTCAAACAGCCTTGCTCTTCCCGAAATCCCATAGGCCTTCAGAGACGGGGACACCGCCAGACAGATCGTCTTCTCCGTACGGGTCAGGTCTGCGACTACAAGGTTTGTCGTCATAGGATCTAAACCTCTCTCCACACATTCTACTGAAGCATAGAAGGATTTCAGATCTATTGCAATATAAGTATGAGTATTTCCTGCCATATCCATTACCTTCCTATCCTATTTCTATTCATACCACATTCTGTTCTGATTCACCAGTCATTTATTCCATATCCAGAAGACAAACATAAGTTCTAATTGAATTATAACAGAACTTACGTTTGTTTTCAACTGTAAAAAATATCCTTTCAAAAAGTGTCCGATGCCTATTGAAATATCATTTACATAAATCGAATTTACATATGAATTGTCTGTATGTTACAATGGATATATTATTTCACAAGGAGCAAACAGGTATGAAACATAAAGACCATTATAATGACGATTACATTTTCAGTCTTTCTCAAAAAATACTTTCAGTGATGCCAGACTTTGATGAAAAAACCTTTTGTCATTCCCTGATCGGCAGGCTAGATGACAAAGAATTATATGCAAGGCTTGATTTTATTGTAGATGCGATGCAAGAAAGCATGCCTGAAGACTACTCAAAAAATATCCAAATATTTTTTAATCTGCTGGGGCCAGAGTTAAAACAATCTCAAGGAATGTTTAATTTTGGATGGTGGCTATGGCCTGTCGGCAGATATGTTGAACGATACGGAAATGAGAATTGGATTTTATCACTTTCTTTTTTGAAAGAATTAACGAAAAGGTTTACCGGAGAATACGCTATTCGTCCTTTGCTGGAAAAACACCCTAAAGAAGTGATGGACGAGTTAATAAAATGGACAACCGATAAAAATGTCCATGTTCGGAGACTTGCAAGCGAAGGAGTCAGAATACGACTCCCCTGGTCACAAAAATTATTGGTTGCATTGGATGAATTTGAAAGATATACTGTGATTCTTACAAACTTAAAAGATGACTCGGAAAAATTTGTTCAGAAAAGTGTGGGGAATAATCTCAATGACTTATATAAAGAAGCACCGGAAAAAGCAGATTTTATTATTTCACAATGGAAGAAAACGGAACAAAGTAAGGCTCAAGAGTGGATTATCAAACATGGAAGAAGGAATCAGAAATAATTGCCAGAATATGATACATTGCTGTCTATGAATCATGCCGGGAATCTGAAGTAGCGATTTCCCGGCATGATTTTGCGCATGTGTGTGAAGTGTCTGTGAATAGTAATAGCTATCTCTGTTCATTCATAAATAGAAGGATTTCAGATCTATTGCAATATAAGTATGAGTATTTCCTGCCATATGCGGGTCTATCTCCTTCCTATTCTCTTGCTATTTACCGACTCTAACCAGGTTAATGCCTCGCAGAAATCTGCCGGTTTGTTCATCGACGAAAAAAAAACATAGGTTCCAATAACATTTATCAGAACCTATGTTTGTTTTTAACTGTAAATAATATCCTCTTAATTGTCCAGTGAAGCAATCCCCCCGGATAAAATATTAAGTTCTTGTTGATAAAATCTCATAATTTAATTATTGCATGATCTATTCGAGTTAAAGCGGTGTGATGTTCGAATCCTTTTATTATTAAGTTGGGAATAACAGTCGCCATCAAAAAGTTGAAAATACCCATCTTCGGATTTATTGTAATATCATCTATAAGCTCTTTGGCATCATAAGCCATTAGAAATGTATTTACTATTTCTGGTGTTTTCCGGACAGGATTTCTATATTCCAGAATACGAGCAATAATGTTTTTCGGAGCGCTGCCTGGAATTCCACGGTTATAAAACTCAACAAGCAGACGATCTATGTAATCCAGATAATCTGTCAGACAAACAAGAACTTTATCGAACTTAATGGAACCTATCACATATTGCAACATTGCCTCTTCATAATTCCTATATTGGCTAGAGTTCCATGCATATTTTAGGCAATCTGCCGGAAGTGCCGCAAGCGCATGAACATTCATTTTATATTTCCAGGAAAATTCATATTTTTCAGTAGGATTCACTTCAAAATATTTTCTGTCAATCCTTTTTGAAATATCGAAACCTCTGGAATAATCCATCCCAAGAACTTCCGGCACATTATAATCATAAGCCTCCCTCAGCATACTGCGGACTGTTATAAATTCCTGGCTTGTTTCATTGTATTTCTTAAGAACTTCATTTTTTACCATATTGTAAGTAAGTATTTCCTGGTCACTTAAGCGATTCGAGAGATCCTTTAAAAATATATTTATATAGTCAGCACATTCTTTTTTTAGTTCATCTCTGATTTTTTGGGTAAACATTTGCGAAACTCGTTCTGCATTCCACCAATAAATATTCTCTTCTCTACAAATTCCATCAATTAATTCAGTGTATGCTTTTCCAGGCAGATCTACACGCTTCTTGTTATTTTGCGCATTACGCAGACTTTCGGAAAAATTATCTTTATAAATATCTCTTGCAGCCAGCTTTATATTTCCGTTTTCAATTAAATACTTAAAATCACTCAGTTCTTTGCGCAAATCATAAATTCCTTTATTTTCATCGGCTGAAATTAACGTTCTTAACGCTCTATTCAAGTTAACGGATGAATCACTGATCACCAATTCATGACAAAAAAGTAAGCGTGCTATAATATATGCCCTAAGATAAAAGGCAGCCTGGATTCTATTTATTCCAGCTCTCTTTATCATCTCATCTTCAGAATTTGTAATCGGATCAAATAACGAATTGTTAATTGTCATGTCATAGCCTCCTTTTCTTTCTCAATCTGGAATTATTTTAAACTTATGTATCTATTAAAGCACACGGAGTGCTTTTTTATGAGTATAAACAGAATAACACAGCATAGTCTTCAAAACAAGTTTCATATCTACACATTTGCTTCTAAAATATTGTCTCACTTTATAATTCGAAATCATTCTAATCTTAAATATTCATCACATTTTCTGGAATTCTATGTACAATCCCCCGTTTTGCTTGTCTGTCTGTTTTTTTACTGATATACTACTAAATAACCTGTACGTTTCAGATCTGATACCGTACAAGTTTCACTGCGATAAAAAGAGGAGGAGAACCGCCTTGAAGTTTGGCTTTATGAATTATGACAGCCGGTTTTCACGGGCGCTGAACCGTCTGACCGAACTGGTCTTACTGAATTTTGTATTTATCCTTACCTGTATCCCCGTCTTTACTATCGGGGCAGCCATAACCGCCCTTTATTCCATCACGCTGAAAATGGCGCGAAACGAAGAAGGATACATCATTCAGGGATTTTTCAAAGATTTTAAGAACAATTTCAAACAGGCCACCGCATTTTGGCTGATCGAACTGATACTTTTTTTTCAATTACGGGTGCTTTTTGTAGCTGCTGCCGTAAACGGCGGCAGGATGATACAGATCTATACCGTAATCACATGGACGCTTGGAATCCTGTACAGCCTGTATTTCCTGTTCGTATTTCCGCTGACTGCCACATTCCAGAATACCTTTTTTAAGATTGCCAGAAATGGGTTCGTAATGATCGTCTCCCATTTTCCATGGGTACTGGCTTCTTATCTGATCATGGCACTGCCTCTGGCGGTCAGCTTTGGAATCAGCACAAGAATCCTAAAGTTTTCCATGCTGTTCTGGATACTGATCGGTTTTGCCCTGCTTACGTTTCTTAGTTCTTATTGTCTGAACCGGATATTTATCCGCTATATGGAGAAAAAAGAAACGGACTGGTAAACCGATTCACTGAATAATAGGAGGAGAAAATCTATGATGAAAAAAACATTTCAGAATCCCCTGCTTTCCGGCTTCTACCCGGATCCGTCCATCTGCAGGGTCGGAGAAGATTATTATATGGTAACTTCTTCGTTTGTCTATTTTCCGGGAATTCCCGTCTTCCACAGCCGTGATCTGATCCACTGGGAGCAGATCGGCCACGGAATTGAACGCCCCGGCCAGCTTGATTACCAGAACTGCGAGACTTCTCTCGGCTTATGGGCGCCCACCATACGGTATCACCAGGGAACCTACTTTATCATCAACACTTTTGTTTCCGGCGGAAGGGAAGCGAAAAGAGACAACTATATCATTACGGCCAGAGATCCGGCAGGCCCCTGGAGCGATCCTGTTTTTGTAGAAAATGCAGACGGTATTGATTCCAGTCTCTTCTTCGATGACGATGGTTCCATGTGGTATGTGGGAAATTTCATCTGTTCAGAAGCGCTATTTACGGGACACCACGGAATCTATCTCTGCGAACTGGATCCTCAGACCTTCCAGTTTAAAGGTGAACGTCGTATATTATGGGATGGGAATCAGTCTCGGAATAAATGGCTGGAAGCGCCTCATATTTACAAAAAAGACGGTTACTACTATCTGCTGGTGGCCGAAGGCGGAACGTTCGTCAACCATAGTGTCATGATGGCACGAAGCACGGCCATAGACGGAACCTATGAAATCTGTCCCCGGAATCCCATTGTAACCCACCGTCATCTCCCGCCTCTTTCAGAGATCTCCGTGACAGGGCATGCGGACATCGTACAGACACAGAATGGGGAATGGTGGATGGTCCTTCTTGCGGTACGTCCTTACGACAATGGCTCCACCATCGCAACTACAGACAGCTGCGGTCATTTCCATTACAATCTTGGACGTGAAACATTCATGGCTCCGGTCATCTGGGACGACGACGGATGGCTTCGGCTTGACAATGAGACCGGACTGATCGGCCTTACGGAACGGGTTCCTTCCCTTCCCGCCGCCTATGCGCCCCTTGCAGATCCCAATGATGATTTTGAGTCAGACACTTTGTCCATGATCTGGAATACCATCCATCCGCCGGTTACACCTTTCTACTCTCTCTCAGAGCGCAAAGGGTTCCTGCGGCTTATGCTGCGGCCGGAAACCATCTCAGAGATTACCACGCCTTCCTTCGTGGGACGCAGACAGCAGCATAAACTCTGCCAGGCAAAGACTGCTATGGAATTTACGCCTGCCGCTGACAGGGAAGAAGCCGGACTGGTACTTTTACAGGATGACCGGTTCAACTATATTTTTACCAAGGCACGGAAAAAAGGACAGACGATTCTTCGGATTGCTCAGACCTCTTTCGGAACATATTCCGTATTGAAAGAGCTGCCAGTGGAAGACGCAGAACGAATCTATCTTTCCGCACAGTGCAATGAAACCTCTTACAGTTTCTATTTTGGTTATTCTGAACGTGAAATGATCTGCGCCATGGAGAATCTGGATGCCGCACTTCTCAGTTCCTCCGTAAACGGCGGATTCACTGGAGTATATATGGGGATGTATGCTACATCCTGCGGAATCGAAAGTAAGAATCATGCGGATTTTGACTGGTTTCATTATTTTTATTAACAAAAGAGAAGGAATCGGCTAATGCCGATTTCTTCCGATATTAATAGTGATTGGCGAATAGTTATTTGGGGCCGCACTAAATCAAATACTAACTCATCTAAGGAAAGAGAAGAAAGAGACTCTGTTACAAATCTCACAACAAAGCAACGTTGCCCCATATGCAAAAAGCACTGGTAAAACATATAGTAAATATATGTTATCACTACATACATTAAATAAAAGATATTGGAACAACACCACCCAAATAAAATGAAAAATATAAAAAGTATATGACCTTTCTGACAGATATTTTGATATTTTCCCGTTAAAATTCAAATACCCTTTTCCAATCCCTAACAAGGAACTAATCATAGACCACTCCGATACATATTTAGCAATCGTATTTAACAATGTTTGCTGTATATCTGACCAAATAAACATATATACATTGCAAATCGTTGCCGTTATACCTATACACAAGAAAATCCATTTCCATTTTTCTACTTTGTTGATTACATCATCATTTGAGAAAATATAGTAGCCGGCAAGAAAAATGTAAGTATATTCTACAAGGCTTTTTCCGCCTATCGAAAGCACTCCGCTAAAAAATGGTAATGGTAACCCCCAAAGAAAAATCAGTACAAACGGTATAGCAATCTCTTTTAGATGCATTATTTTTCTTTGTAATAAGATAATTCCAACAGCAATGAGCGAAATAAGGAACAGATATAGAATAAACCAAAACTGTCCAACCGAAAAACCGCCGTCAGCACCTGTTAAGTCCGTAAAATGTGTAAAGAAAACAGCATAATGCCGAAATAAATTCCCTTGATAATCATAATTAAATTTATCGGCTATATATGTCATAGGCGGCATAATTAGCACTGTCCCAAAAATAAATGGTATCAGTAATTTTTTAGTCCTTTCCAACACATATTGTCCGATCGTCCGCTTTTGTAGCGCAAATCTTGTGGAAATGCCTGCAATGAAAAACATAAGCGGCATAAAATACGGACTAAAAAATACCACAATGCTGCTGATTATTTGATTGCTTTCAAAATAAATGTAATTTGGTTCTCCCCATACATTCCATGCCATTGCTGCATGGTAGGGAACAAGAAGTAAAATGATAATCCAACGTAGATTGTCAACATAGTATTTCCGCATACTTATCTCATTCCTTTTATCAATCATATTCAATACTGTTATCCTACCACAACCGCATACACAATTCCATTATTTAGTAAATAAATTTACAGTAAGCATTTGGCAATATGCAGGATATAAAAAAGGAATTGGATTGCCTGTAAAAAATGATAAATGAAACTTTACAGGTGATTGATACCCTCCGAATTCCTGCACCATTGCCAGCAAAAAGCAGAGAGCATAATTTAAGCGACAATTACTACGGCTACAAAGAATGTCATATAGAACCAAATTGGCTGCTCAAATACAAACAGACTGATGATGAGCTAAAATTAGACCGAACCGTCACCCATGCTTTGTTCGGCATGTAGTCAAAAATCCCCCTTCAGCAGAACACCATGTCACATATCGGCTTTCCGTCATAGAAGATGAATAAACCGCTTACAGGTCATTTAGAAGTTATATCTTGCTAATTTGAAGCATATATGCTATATTATAAACACAAAAAGGAAAACCATATAAGCGGCTACCTTTAAATAATAAGCAAACTGTTTTTACAAACAGCCGTCACTATTGGCAGTAGTGGCGGCTATTTTCGTTTCCCCTTGAAAATCGTGTAACACAATCCAACAAGGGCAACAATGAATATTCCAATCTGAATCAAATCAGAGTATGTAACATACATTGGCAACGCCCTCCTTTCTTTCGTCTGGAGGGTTAGCCCCTCCGAAAAAGAGGGTAGCCGCCCGGCTCTATGGTTTCCCATGTCCATAGTATAGCATATGATTATATTTTCTGACAATATGCTTCCTTTATCAACAGGAGCATATTGTATCCGTAAGAACTTGCATATCAACTTGATCATGAGCGACAAAGACAAACTTTTACTATTCAGAAAGCCTTTTTAATCTCCTCAATCACTGCCTCTACCTCTTCCTTCTTCACAAGAAACCGCTCCTCTCCGTCAACCGCTACAGAATCCGATTTATCATCGTAAGGATAATAAGACACTTCTATATCCGGGGCGCCCTCTATATTTCTATGGAGGCTGACCGTTAGACGGGGTTCTTCTTTTCCGGTACTACTCTTGCCGTTAATTTCTGACGCCAGCCCAATCCCCGAAATGGTCTGATACAAAGCTGCAAATTCCTCTTTTTCTACTTTCTTCTTCCCGAATGTGTAAGAATCTGCCGCTGCATCCAACTGGATCGAATACTTTTGCCCGTCCGCCGTAATCTCCACATCCTTAAGCGTTTCTGCAGAAACCAGCACAGGAATCTTCAGAATATAGTCAAAAGGCTTCCGTCCGAAGATATTCTTTAGCGCCGTCTCCGGCAGGACATAGACCTGTTCCTCACTGCCCTTAACCGCCGCATACCTTCCCCCATTGCCATCTTCATTCCCCAGAATGATCTCTGCGGCAGTGTCAGCATCCTGCTCGCTCTGCGCCTTTGAATCATCCAGAGTATCCACATATTCCACCCTGTACCCCATGTTCGATTCCGCAATCCCCGTATCAACGCCTTCCTCAGGCTGAACCGGCTTCTCAAAGGTAAGTCCGCACAGCTCCTTAAACATCTCAAACATGACTTCCGTGTTCATAGTCGCATTCTCATCATAAGGGTTCAGAATCTCCCAATAGTCAAACGACATCTTATACTCCGCCGGTTCCCTCGAAATATGAAGGAACTCCTCCCCGTCCTTCGTAAGGGAAACGCTGCGGATCCCATTCGGGATAAACAGAGGCAGCTCTGCCTGCTTCAACTGTTTCTGCTCCTTTTTCTCTGTTTCCGGTTTTTCTGTCCGGGGTTCTGCCGGCGCCTGATCCTGGCTTTTACTTTCTTCATTCTTCCCGGAACAGCCGGCGCACATAAGAAACGCCAGACAAACCGCCAATGCCACAGTCCTTTTTCCTCGTCTTATCATCCTTCTTATTTCCTTTCCCGAAAACTGTCTCACTAATCCAGCGTCACCATAATCTCCTTCGGCTCATTCCCTGTCAGTTCCCGACTCTTTGCATCCGGCTGGGATGTTCCCACGAACAGCTTAAACTTCCGGCTGTCCACATGGCGTTCTCCTTTTTCATCTACCACGCTCATCGCCTGATTAGGAACCGTCAGTTCCACGCTCTTCTCCTCTCCCGCCTTCAGAGACACCCTCTGAAATCCGCACAGACTGAAGTTTCGCACAGCCAGATCCGATTCCAGATCCTTAATATACACCTGTACCACCTCGTCCGTATCTGTCTGCCCCTGGTTCTCAAGAGAAACCGAAACGCAAATATCCGAATCTTCTGTAACCTGTCCCACGATATCCGCCTCTTTCACCTGCACGTCGCCATAAGAAAGTCCATAACCAAAAGGATACAACGGCTCCTGTTCCAGATACCGGTAAGTACGGTTTTTCATGGAATAATCTGTAAATTCCGGCAGTCCCTCAAGGTCTTTATAGAAGGTAACCGGCAGCTTGCCAGACGGAGATACATTACCAAACAGAAGATCCGCCACGGCCTTACCGCCTCTGGCCCCCGGATACCATGCCATCAGGATTCCATTGCAATGCTCCTGTGCGAAGGACAGGTCGATGGCGCTTCCAGCCATCAGTACAACAATGGTCGGTTTCCCTACAGCCGTAACCTTCTCAATCAATTCTTCCTGTACTTTTGGAAGATGCAGATCCTTCTTATCCCCGGAAGCATCGCTGTTTCCTGCATCCCCTTCTTCCCCTTCCAGCGTCTCGTCCAGTCCGACACAGATGACTACCACATCACTGTGCTCTGCCGTAATGACCGCCTCTGAGATTCTGTCCTGGCTCCACGCAAGGTTTTCCACCCGGTCTTTTTCCAAATGGCATCCTTCGGAATAGAGAACGCGCACCTCGTCGCCTGCTTCATCCTGGATTCCATTAAGTACCGTGATATAACGGGAAGCAGTCCCATGATAGTTTCCGATCAGAGCCGCCCGGCTGTCTGCGTTCGGCCCTACCACGCCAATCGTCTTAATCTTCGACTTGTCAAGGGGAAGGACGCCGTCGTTCTTAAGCAGTACGCTTCCCTTTCTGGCCATGTCAAGAGCTGTTTCCAGATGTTCTTCACACTCTACCGCTTCATAAGGAATCTCATCATACTCACTTCCGTCAAACAGCCCCAGCAGGAACCTGGTGGTAAGAAGCCGTTCTGCCGCAACCGTAATCTCTTCCTCTGTTACCAGCCCCTCCTCATAGGCAGCCATCAGATGAAGATAAGTAACGCCGCAGTTCACGTCGCAGCCACTTTTCAGAGCCAGCGCAGCGGACTCCCTTGCATTCTTCGTCACCTGATGATGCTCATGGAAATCCTTAATGGCCCAGCAGTCCGAAGTAAAATGTCCGTCAAAGCCCCATTTTTCCCTTAAAACCTCTTCCATCAGGTACTTATGTCCGCAGCAAGGTTCCCCGTTAGTCCGGTTATAGGCTCCCATCACAGACTCCACGTCTGCTTCCTTTACCAGAGCCTCAAAAGCCGGAAGATAGGTCTCCCACATGTCCTTCATACTGACCTTTGCATCAAACTCGTGACGGATTGCCTCCGGGCCGCTGTGAACGGCATAATGCTTGGCGCAGGCCGCCGCCTTCATGACCGGTCCGTCTCCCTGAAGTCCTTCCACAAACCGGACTCCAAGCCTGGAAGTCAGATAGGGATCCTCCCCGTATGTCTCATGGCCTCTGCCCCAGCGGGGGTCACGGAAGATATTCACATTGGGGGACCAGAAGGTAAGCCCTTTGTAGATATCTCTGTCATCATGCTGAGAATAAGCATTGTATTTCGCTCTTCCCTCGGTGGCAATGACGTCTCCCACCTTCTCCATGGCCTCCTCATCGAACGCTGCCGCCATTCCGATTGCCTGGGGAAACATGGTCGCCACACCCGCCCTGGCTACGCCGTGCAGCGCCTCGTTCCAGTAGTTATAAGCAGGAACATTAAGCCTTGCCACAGGAGCCGCATCATACTTAAGCTGCGCAGCCCTCTCCATCAACGTCATCTTTGATACCAGTTCCTTTGCCTTTTTTCTCGCTTCTGCTCTTTCTTTCCTATGATTTCCCATCATTTACTCCTTCTTTCTAATTCGAATTTTTGAATCCATTTTTCCTTACCATCAGGCCTCGCCGACACCCTGTATCTCCTCCCGGTACTTGGTCGGCGACTTTCCTGTATGCTTCTTAAATGCCAGAGAGAAATAATTCGTATCCCGATACCCCACCATCAGCGCAATCTCACCAACCTTAAGAGTGGTGGTATCCAGTAATGACTTGGCCTTCTCAATCCGCTTCCGCACAATATACTCGTTGCATCCTTCCTTCGTCACCCGCTTAAAAAGCCTTGAAAAATAATTAGGCGTAATATACAGCGACACAGCGATATTAGATACCGTCAGTTCCTCCGCCAGATGCTCAGAGATATAATACTTTGCTTTGGCAATAATCTCATGCACGTTCTCATCCTGTCCGCCAAGCATCTGGGTCAGAAACATCTCTGTCACATTACACGCCTCTTCTCTCGAAGCGGCGCGCAGGCTCTTCGACAAGGCATCAAGCTTCCCGGTGTCAGCCTCCCCGGCTTCCCCGGTATAAGAAAAATAGACGCAGCCCGCCAGTTCAAAACACAGCCGCCGGACCGTCTGTCTGGACAGATTGTAGGATTCCGACGCCTTGGCAAACGTACGGAACGCCTTCATGACATACTCTGTATTCCCGATATTACTGCACATGATCTCCTTGAGTTCCACATATATATCCCGGAAAATATGATCCTTGTTCTGCTCTCCTAAAAGCTGTACAATGTCCTGAATCCCTTCCTTCTCCGTATCCAGCAGGTGCCTCGCATCATGGTAAGAGACATACAGTCCCTCCACCCGTTCCGCAACGCTCCCGATCACCATCTTCGGCTTGCAGTCAAACTCATCCTGCAGGATATCCGAGAGTTTCCGGGTCTTTTCCAGCACAGAGTCTTCTTTCTCTCTCAGAAAATACACCACGACAATGGCCCCGTCGTCATCAAAGAAGGTGATCCCCTCCTCCTCGGCATCCACAATACTGATACAGATATTTTTCATGGACATTTCCCGGAAATTCTTCTCTGTCGGCTGATTCTCCATACAGATAGAAGGGGCGATCAGCATCACCTGAAACCCGAAAAAACTGTCAAGACTGTAAAATTCCAAAAGATCTGCAATAATCCCGCTATTCTCCCCCCTGCGGTGTACCAGGTTACGCATACACGTCTCCAGACGCAGCTGATCCGCCACGCCTCTTGTCCGGCGTACCAGCATGGAACTCTTAGCCTCTGCTTCTTTTGCCTCAAGAACGTGTACCTGTTCCCGGATGGCCTGGGACAGATCCGACTCTTCCACCGGTTTCAGAAAAAAATCCTGTACCTTCAGACGCAGGCTCTGTCTGGCATACTCAAAACTATCATACCCGGTCAGCACCAGCACCCGAAGCGCCGGTAAGATCTCCTTGGCCGCTTCGATCAGTTCCAGTCCCGACATCCCCGACATCCGGATATCTGTAATCATAATCTCTGGCCTGTTCTCTTTAAGAAGTTCCAGCGCCTCCCTGGCAGATCCTGCCGTAAACACCTGCCCCACTCCAAGTTCCGGCCAGGGAATCACCTTTTTAATCCCCATTCGGATCATTTTCTCATCATCTACAATCAATACCTTATACATGAATCATCGCCCCCTGCATCATATCTTCCTGCATCTTCGTCACATAGGGTATCCGTATCTCTACCGTGACGCCTCCGAACGAATTCCTCAGATAATGCAGACCATAGCCCGCCCCATAGAGAAGTTCAATCCGTTTATTCACATTCCTTACTCCATACCCGAAAGACTCGTCATACACCGACAACTGCTGATTCATATCATCAATCTGTTTCTGTGTCATACCTGTCCCCGTATCTGCAAGAGTCAGCTTGACCAATTCTCCCTGGCGCACCGCCTGCAGAGAAATGCTTCCTTCCTTACCCTGCTTGATCTTAATGCCATGGTAGATCGAATTCTCCACCAGCGGCTGAAGCGTAAGTTTCGGAATCATCGCTTCTTTACATCCCTCTCCCAGACTGATCTCCATCCCGATAATATTGTCATACCGCATATTCTGGATAATCAGATAATTTCGGACATGTTCGATCTCCATTTCCAGGGAAATCACGTCGTGGCCTTTACTCAGACAGATCCTGTAATATCTTGCCAGAGCCTTCACAAGGGTAGAAATCTCATGATTCCCGTCTGCCACTGCCTGCCAGTGGATACAGTCAAGAGTATTATACAGAAAATGGGGCTGAATCTGAGACTGCAGGGAATTAAAACGGATCTGCTCAATCTGGTGCTGTTCCTGCTTCACCTGCTCCATCAGCACCAGAATCTCCTCCATCATAGAGTTAAATCCCGTCGCCAGCTTTGCAAAGTCCTCTCCCATATATCCGGCATCCATTCTGACAGACAACGAGCCTGCCGCCACGTCGTCCATATTCTGTACGACCCGGTCAAGAGGCCGGTAAACCCTCTGGATAATTTTCTTCACGATTACATAGCAGACCGCCACCAGTACCAGAAGAATCCCGATCATCACACAGATCATACGGATACTGGGCCGGTACAATTCTATGGAAGCCATACTGCTGATAATATAGAAATTCCACTTGTGCACCTTCTGATAGACATAAAGCCTGCCTTTCTGATAGAAACTTCCCTGCTCCTTTTCAAGCAGTTTCGTGTAATCAACCGTGGTTCCCATCTTCCCTGTATCACCGGCAGCCACCACGGTTCCGTCCGTACCCACAACCTCTGTCCTCTGCCTGGCATTCTCCTCCTCTACAATCTGATTTAAGACGGGATTCGAGAAATTCAGACACAGAAGTCCTCTCTCTTCATGTACCTTAGCCAGGCTGTAAATGGGGAAATAAACGTTCACCGTATACTGCTTTCCTTTATAATAGGCATTGGAAAACCCGATCTTTAACGTACTGTCCTGCCTGTTCCTGCACTGTTCTACATCCTGCTCATATGAGTCGTGGAACTCCGATGCCGCAAGCGCATCCCTTCCCCGGTAGAGGTAGTCGTCCATCTGATAACTGATGACAGCGATAAAATTCATGTCCGACGACATATTCAGACTGCTGGAGAGAACGTTATTTGTCTCTGTAGTCGCCAGCGCATACTCCAGCGTATGCTTATCGCTGCATTTCAGATACCGCTGTACAGAACCGTCAATAACGAGGGCGATCGCCGTTGCTTTATAATCTTCCAGTTTATTCTGATAATTCTCTGCCAGAGTAGCGTTCTTATCCTGCAATAACTCTATCGACTTATCCCTAAGCGAAGTGACGGAGGAGACTGTAGACACGATCAGGACGATCAGTGTCGTGAAGGTGATAGATATGATAACAAGCGCCTGCATCTTCCTGTCAAACTTCCATCTGCTGATACGTTCTTTCCATCTCTTCATAAATATTTTCCCCAAAATTATTTTAACACTCTACACTGCACCAGATCAAAAGTATACCCTAAAAAAACCGCCTCTGTCAGCATTTTCATACATAAATATATGGAAAATACCGGCAGGGGCAGTTTTTATACGATTGCTATCCTTTCACCGCACCTGCGGTCATACCTTTGACCAGCTTATCCTGGAAGATAATGAACATAATAATCATCGGTAACAGCGTCAGGGTAAGTACAGCCATGATCATCGGCGTATTCATGGAATACTGCCCCTGGAATTCCCAGATTGCCAGAGGAAGCGTACGGTTTGCCGAAGACTGTGTCAGCGTGTATGCGAAGGAAAACTCATTCCACATATTCACACCGTTATAGATGGCCAGTGTGGCAAGCCCCGGTTTTGCTAATGGCAGGATCATAGAGAAAAACATCTGAACCTTTCCGCAGCCGTCGATCTCTGCCGATTCCTCAATCTCTCTCGGAATCTCCTTCATAAAACTGGTCAGAATAAATACTGAGATCGGCACTGCAAACGCAATGTACGGTCCGATCAGTGACCAGATACTGTCATAAAGACCCGTGGCCTTTGACATCTTAAACACCGGGATCAGCGTGATATGCACCGGAATGGACATACACGCCACGATTCCTGCATAGATCGGGTTCGCCATCTTAAACTTAAACCTTGCCAGAGGATAAGACGCACAGGCTGAAATGAACAGCAGAAGCACAAGAGAAATGGTCAGTACAATGACACTGTTCATAAAATACCTGCCAAACCCACCTGTCAGGACTTCCGTGTAGTTGGCAAAATTCAAGGAATCCGGAAGATTGAAGACTCCCTTTGTCAGCATCTCAAACTTCTCCTTAAAGGAGTTCAGCACCATAAAAATAAATGGCAGAAAGGAGACAACGAGATAAAAAACAGCCAGGGCAAATGCGATTACCCAGCAGATGACGCTTTTGGTTTTATTCTTCTTATACTGATCCATACCCTACGCCTCCTCTTTCCCGTTCAGAATCTTCATGGTAATCAGAGATACCAGCGTGATCAGAATAAACATTCCGCCGGCTACCGCAGAACCATAACCCATATTAAAGACGCTGAATGACTGCTTATACATATAGGTTGCCATCAACTCGGTGGAAGTACCAGGACCTCCTCCTGTCATAACGTAGATCAAATCAAAGTATTTCAGAGAACCAACCATTGACAGAATGGCCGCGCTCTTCATAGATGGAACCAGAAGCGGAAACGCGATCTTCCAGAAATACTGCCCTCTGGTCGCGCCGTCTATCCTTGCCGCCTCAAACACGTCATAAGGTATGTTCGTAAACGCCGCCATGAAATATACCATGTAGAACGGCGTAAACTGCCAGCAGATAACCATGATGACCGTCAGAAGCGCTGTCTTTGGATTCCCCAGCAGATCCACATTACCTCCTCCGAACCATCCAGAGATTGTACTCACAAGTCCCCCGTTGGTTGCCAGTGCATAAGTAAACAGGAAACCGATTGCAACAGATGACATCAGAAGCGGAATAAACCAGATTACTTTGAAAATAGTAAGCTTTTTCCCGCCAAAATCAAGGAATGTTGCCAGCGCAAGACCGATCGGAATCTGGATACAGATAGACAGCACCATAATTACCAGGTTATTGCGGAACGCAATCCAGAAATTGGAATCAACAAGAAGGGTCTTCCAGTTCCCAAGCCCGATGAATTTCTTTGCGGCTGATATTCCATTCCACTGGTATGTACTCGTTATAAATGTATCAATAATTGGATATACCACATAAATCGCCATCAGTATAGCCACGGGCGCTAAAAACAGAAGCGCCACTCTCCTGGTATCCCTCTGTCTGAGTTTCTCAAGAGAAATTTCTTTTCCACCCATTCCTAAAATCCCTCCTTTTTAATAGTTAAAAAGGGGGCCGCCGGAAAATGTCATTTAGTTTCCCGACAGCCCCTCTCTTACATAAACAACACTCTATTCTGCCTTATCTGCCAGATAATCATCCATAGCTTTCTGCATAGCTTCCTGCGCCTCCTGCGGAGTCTTCGTAAGTCCGAATACTTCCTGCAGTCCGTCAAGATGTGCGGTAGCTACTGCCGGCGGCAGATACTGATCATACCATAACTGGATCTCAGACGCATTGTTTGCCGCCTCTACAACTTCCTTTGTAATGGAATCCGTAAGCTTATCTTCAATTCCAATCACTGGAGGAATCTTGCCGTTCTCTACTTCAAAGTCGATCACTTCATCATCCAGATGTGTCTCTGCACACTCAAAAGCCGCCTCTAATTTCTCGCCTTCGCAGTTGAATACGATAAACTGGTCGCCAACCGTACCGATCATGATAGATGGGTCTGCGTCAGACTCTTCGATTGCCGGGAACGGGAACCAGCCGATCTTCTCATAGAATTCTTCACTATCTGTAGCAAATGTACCTGTATACCAGGAACCACATAACAGCATGCCCGCCGTCTCCTGATACATCAACTGTTTTGCCTGGCCGTCATCCTCACTCAGAGAGTTCACGCCATCCGGGAAATATCCTGCTTCTACCCACTCCTGAACCTTTTCACCTGCTTTGATGAAACATTCGTCTGTAAATTTTCCTTCTCCTGCTACCGCCTTCTGGAACGGCTCAAGTCCGCCGTAACGTGCAGCAAGATTCATATAATACATAGACCCTGTCCATTTGGAGCTGTTAGCCAGCGCAAACGGCGTAATATCATTCTCTTTCAAGGTGTCACAGATATTCTCCAGATCTGCCAGAGTCTTTGGCTCTTCCAGTTTGTACTTGTCAAACATCTCTTTGTTATAGAAAATACCTGACATAGACACATTCTGATAAGGAACTGCATAAACCTTATCATTGTAAGTAGCCTGGCCTATAGCTGACTCCATCAGCTTATCCTTAATATCTGAAGCATTGAACAGATCGTCAATCGGCTGACCGAATCCAGAATCAATGTACTCAAACATAGGACCGCCTGACCAGCAGGAATACATATCCGGGCACTCGCCAGAACTCATGGCTACTACAAGCTTCTCCTTGTATGTATCGTTCTGGGTCGGAATACTTGTTACAGTATAGCCGGATTCTGTCTCAGAATTGAACTTCTCGACTGCTTTCGTAATGACATCCTTATCCGGGCTCTCTGTACCGATATTCCAGTAGATAATCTCCTTCTCCCCACCAGAAGCGCTTCCACCGTCCTTACTGCCGCCGTCACTGCTGCTTCCGCCGTCTCCTCCGCCGCATGCTGCCAGTGATACCGTCATCGCTGCCGCCATGGAAAGTGCCATAAGTCTTGCAACTCTTTTCTTCATCTCTTTTCCTCCTTTTACTGCATTTTAACTCCGGTATCCGATACCGGATGTGTTATGAACATATAATATCATTGTTAATACCTGATTCCCATAAAATAAAATGTCTATTATCTATAAATTTCTTACCTGCAAACACATTTTTATATGCATAGTCACGAAACACTTCTTTAAAAATTCTCTTGTGGTAATCCTGTTTTAGTGATATGATTAAAATCGACATAAATAACAGACACAAGAAAGGAAACGAGAACGTGACCTATAAAGAAGCAAGGGTATATTTGGACGAAATGTCGAAATACGGAAGTGTACTTGGTCTTGGTACGATTCAAAAGCTGTTGTGCGAACTTAAGAATCCACAGGATCACCTTAAGTTCATACATATTGCCGGGACGAACGGTAAAGGCTCTGTACTTGCATACACCTCCACGATATTAAGCAGGGCAGGATACAGGGTGGGAAGATATCTCTCGCCAACAGTGGTTTCCTATCTGGAGCGGATTCAGGTAGACGGACAATGGATACCGGAAGACGCATTTGCCAGACTGACCAGTCTGATCCGAAAAGCGATTGCCCGTATGGAGGCAGCCGGCGAGACACTCCCGACTGTATTCGAAATTGAGACGGCAATGGCTTTTTTATATTTCAAAGAACAGGGCTGCGACCTGGTGGCGCTTGAGTGCGGCCTGGGCGGAGCCACGGACGCTACCAACAT
The DNA here is from genome assembly GCA_910579925.1 of uncultured Dorea sp. Lineage (GTDB taxonomy): Bacteria > Bacillota > Clostridia > Lachnospirales > Lachnospiraceae > Sporofaciens. Next base: position 67,890 of record CAJTVY010000003.1, on the reverse strand, counting down.
AATCAGCAATACGCTTCTTGCCGTATTTACCTCCATCAGCCGGGATCACATGGGGATCCTTGGAAATTCACTTGAGGAGATTGCCGCCGTAAAATCGGGAATCATCAAACCAGGCTGTATCGTCGTATCATCAAGACAGCAGCCGGAGGTGACAAAGGTTTTAAAAGAACAGGCCGACAGACTTAACTGCCCCATGGTGTCCGCAAAGCCAGAACAGGCAAAGATCCGAAAAGAAAGCTTCGACGGACAGATTCTTTCTTATAAAGAAATGACGGACGTTTACTGCCCTCTGGCGGGACGGCATCAGATCTTTAACGTCGTCACCGCTCTGGAATCTATTTACGCACTCCGGACGCTGGGATTTAAAATCACGAAAGAGGCTGTCCGCCAGGGCCTTAAGGAAACCGCATGGCCTGGACGATTAACCAGACTTAAGACGAAACCGCTTTTTTTCATAGACGGAGCGCACAATGAAGAAGCCGCAAGACGGCTCAGGGAGTCTCTGGAAGCCTGGTTCCCCCAAAAGGGGTTTATCTTTATTATGGGTGTGTTCCGGGATAAAGAATACGAGAAGATCGCCGGGATCATGGGACCCCTGGCAGAGTCTGTACATACTGTGGATCTTCCGGATGCCGGGCGGACTCTTCCGGCGGCAGATCTGGCCGGGATCATGGAACGGCACTGCAAAGACGGCATTCCCATCCGGGCCGAGACAGACATCCAGGCGGCGGTAGAACATGCTCTTAGAGAGGCCGGGGAAGACGGCAGGATCCTCGCCTTTGGCTCTCTCTCCTATCTTGGGCAGGTGATATCATACTTCAATCATACAGAAACAGATTCATTCATATATAAATAGAAATGAAAAGGACAGAAACTTATGTTAGATGAAGACAAAATCAGACAAGGAATCCGGCTTCTTCTGGAAGGAATCGGCGAAGATATTTCCCGGGAAGGGCTTGTTGACACGCCCGACCGTATCGCAAGAATGTATGCAGAACTCTTCGGCGGAATGGATGACGATGCCGGCAGGCATTTAAGCCGGACATTCCACGCAGACAACAGTGAGATGGTGATCGAGAGAGATATTACTTTCTTCTCTACCTGCGAGCATCATATGCTTCCGTTCTACGGGAAAGCGCATATTGCCTATGTGCCGGACGGAAGAGTCGTAGGATTAAGCAAACTAGCCAGAACAGTAGAGGTTTTTGCAAGACGGCTTCAGCTTCAGGAACAGCTGACCGGACAGATCGCCGATGCGATTATGGAGTATATTAAGCCCCAAGGCGTACTTGTCATGATAGAAGCTGAACATATGTGCATGACCATGCGCGGCATCAAAAAGCCGGGAAGCCGGACCATAACACTTGCACACCGTGGAATTTTTGAGACTGACCCGCTTCTTGAAGAACGTTTTTTCAGAATGCTGAACCATACCTGATAGAGACTGCTCGATATACCGGAAAAAGGGAGACAGCTTATGAACCGACCCACAGATAATACCTGCGCTCTACGGCTTCGCTTTATCCAGACTCACCCTCTCTTCACCTCATCCTGCCAGAGGCTTGAGGAACTTGAGAGGACCAGACTTTTCTGCAGCCATCAGATCAGCCATTTTCTGGACGTTGCCCGGATTGCCTATATCATGAACCTGGAAGAGAAACTTGGGATCAGCCGGGATCTGATCTATGCCGCCGCACTTCTCCACGATATCGGCAAAGTACAGCAATATGAAAGCGGCATCCCTCATGAGATTGCAGGCAGGAAACTTGCATCGCAGATTCTGGCGGACATGCCGGAAGAGATTGCATTTACAAAAGAAGAAAAACTGCAGATCCTGGCCGCTATTCTTGGACACAGAAATCTCAAGGACAATGCGGGGCCTTTAGAAACCCTCCTTTATAAAGGAGACAAAATGTCCCGGGCGTGTTTCGCCTGCCAGGCAGAGGCAGAATGTAACTGGAGCGATGAAAAGAAGAACATGGAGATTCATTTATGATTATAGGAAAAAAGGAATTCGACACAGACAGACACACTTACATCATGGGAATCCTCAACGTCACACCGGACTCCTTCTCCGACGGCGGCAGGTTCCTTCATCCGGATGCTGCATTAAGGCATGCAGAAGAGATGATAAAAGACGGCGCAGACATTCTGGATATAGGCGGAGAATCCACCCGCCCGGGACATACTCAGATTACCGATGAAGAAGAGATTTCACGGACTGCTCCAGTCGTTGAAAAACTGAAACAGGAATTCGATATTCCGGTTTCCATCGACACCTACAAAAGTTCCGTAGCCGAAGCAGCGCTTCAGGCAGGCGCCGACCTGGTCAACGACATCTGGGGACTGAAATACGATACCCGTATGGCAGCGCTGATTGCAAGATACGGTGCGGCCTGCTGCCTTATGCATAATCGGAAAGAGCCCGTCTACCAGGATTTCCTTACTGATTTTATGGAAGATATGAAAGAATGCATCCGGCTTGCCACAGAAGCGGCGATTGCGAAAGACAGGATTATTCTGGATCCAGGCGTCGGATTTGGTAAGACTTATGAGATGAATCTTAAGATCATACGGGAAGTGGGCCAGATGCAGGAACTGGGATATCCTATTCTTCTCGGAACCTCCCGCAAATCCGTGATCGGACTGACCCTTAACCTTCCCGCAGACCAGAGGGAAGAAGGAACCCTTGCCACCACGGTGTATGGGATGCTGCATGGATGTTCTTTCGTAAGAGTTCACGACGTGGCTGCAAACCGCCGAGCCATTCAGATGACAGAAGCAATTGTCAGGCATTTATCTTAAAAACAGGCCCTGTGTCCGTCAGAATATCGGAAAACCAGATAACAAACAGATCATCATTGGGCATAATATCATTTAGGAGAAATATATATGGATAAGATTAAAATACAGAATCTTGAAGTGTTTGCAAATCATGGCGTATTTCCGGAGGAAAATGTGCTGGGTCAGAAATTCATCGTTACCGCCATCCTGTACACAGACACCAGAACGGCCGGTCAGACCGATGAACTGACGGATTCCATTCACTATGGGGAGATCAGCCGGCAGATTCAGGAATTTCTGACCGCACATACCTTCAGACTCTTAGAGCGGACGGCGGAAAGCCTTGCAGAAATGCTTCTTCTTGAGACTCCGCACCTGGAAAAGATCTGTCTGGAAATCAAGAAGCCCTGGGCCCCTATCGGCCTTCCTCTGGAAACGGTCTCTGTAGAGATTGAACGGGAATGGCACACGGCTTATATTGCCCTGGGCTCTAATATAGGTGATAAGGAACAGTATCTCAGGCAGGCGGTGGAATCTCTAAACGAAACTTCCTGCTGCAAAGTGACACGGGTATCTTCTTTTCTTGCCACAAAGCCTTACGGCGTCACTGACCAGGATGATTTTCTGAACGGGTGCTTAACGCTCCGTACCCTTTTGTCCCCCCGGGAACTGCTGGATGTACTTCACCAGATTGAACAGGAAGCCGGGCGGGAGCGGATCGTCCACTGGGGGCCTAGAACGCTGGATCTGGATATTATTTTTTATGATGATCTGATTCTGGAAGAAGAGGATCTCTGTATTCCTCATGTAGACATGCAGCGGCGGGAATTCGTATTGAAGCCGCTGCATGAGATTGCGCCTTATAAGCATCATCCCTGTACGCATAAGACGGTACGGGAGATGTTGGAAGAGTGTTATCTCGTTAAGAAAGTTTCTCCATGATGAACTCTTTCTCTCCAGTAATTTAAGAGATCACGCATCGTAGTTTCAAAGCTGATCTTCGGCTCCCATCCTGTATGCTCTTTAAATTTCCTACAGTCTGGAACCTGAAGATCTGCATCAATAGGACGCAGCCTTTCCTGATCCGTAACAATCTTAATCTCATCCTTTTTCGTACTGGCTGAAATCAATAAGTTCAGTGTATCTCCGACTTCACAGGTATACGAGCCTCCAATATTATAATATTGTCCGGCAACCGGGTTAACCGTAACAAGCAGATAGTAAGCCCGGACTGCATCCCGGACATCTGCATATGTTCTCAGTGACTTCAGATTTCCTACCATTACCTCCGGCTCAATTAAGCCTGCCTCAATCATAGCAATCTGCTTCGCAAATGTGGACTCGTGGAATACGTCGCCGCGTCGAGGTCCTGTATGTGTAAACATCCTTGTGGTTATTACTGTCATACCATATGCCTCCGCATAGTACCGCCCTAAAAGATCTGTTCCAACCTTGCTGATCGCATAGGGACTTGCCGGATGGAACGGACATTCTTCATGGATACCTGACTCTGGTTTCTTCTCTGCCGGTATTTTTCCAAACACCTCTGAACTGGCACATACATGAATGACCGGTTTATACGATCTGTCTTCCTCCATTTCTATCCGAACAGCCTCCAACAGACGGCATGTACCAAGTATATTTGTATTCAGCGTATCAATTGGCGCCGTAAAAGATGTCAGGGGATAACTTTGCGCTGCGAGATGAAATACATAGTTAGGTTTTATCTTTTTCATAATTGTAATCAGGGAAATCTCATCATTTAAGTCTGCGTACTCAAAATATAACCTGTCTTTTTTATTTACTCGTTCTAAAAGATGTGAAACATTATCCAGAGGACTGCGCCATCTGCATACCCCATATACTTCCCAGTCAGTATGCTCTAATAAAAAATCGGCAAGATGTGATCCCACCATACCTGTAATTCCAGTAACTAATGCTTTATTCATAATTTAATTTCCTCCAGTTCTTTCACAATTTTTTCAGTGAACGTATTATCCGATAGCACACCATAACGGAATCCGTACAAGCTTTTCATGTGAGTAATTTGCGGACGATTTTCAAAAAACGCTTTGCCCGGCATAGAAACTGTATATTGTAATCTGTTTCCAGAATATCTATTAATCTCATCTGCGATGCGGACACGGCTGACCAGTTCTTTTCCTGCAACATTTAAAAATTGAGGGGTATATGTATTCCAGTGATTGATCAGATAATCTACTACCTGGACAACGTCATGAACAGAAACAGCATTGCGATAAAAAGGATGAAACACATCTGCAGTCTCACCATTTCTAATGCAGTTTAAGCAATACGATACAAAGCGGTCCTTTGCCGATGAAACGTATGACAATCGTATAGCCTTAAAATTTTGTTCACCGGCAAACTCATCTTCGACTGCCTTTTTCATCTTTCCATATGGTGTTGAAGCATCTGTTTTTGATTCTTCATCAAATATTTTATTTGGATAATCTCCAAAAACGGCATCACTTGAAAAGAAAACTACACGGCAGTTTTTTTCAATAGCTTTTCTGATAAAATAAGACGTACCTGTCACATTGATCTTCCAGCAAAAATCAAAATCAGAAGCGCATTGATCTGGCCCGGATATTGCCGCTGTAAAAATAACAAAATCAATCTGCTCTAACACAGAATAGTTAAACTCATCTGCTCTCTGTAAATTAATGTATGCCTCTGCTTCATCGCTCTGATCAAGTCTTAGTATGTGTTCAATTTCTTTGTTTCTTTTCCATCGCTCAATAAGAAAACCTGCTATATAACCCGAACTTCCAACAATTGCTATTTTCAAAATTTTTCCTCCTTTTGGTTCTTTCCCCAGAATTTTTCTTCAAGCATCAGGCACCAGCAATGATATACCGGAAGATGCAGCTCCTGTATCATATATGTCTCAATCTCTGGAACCTTCACAGACACATCTGCAACTTCTGCAAGTTCTCCACCCTTCGCTCCTGTCAGGCCGATTACCTTAATCCCTGATGCTCTTGCAACTACTGTCGCATTCATCACATTTTTACTGTTTCCAGAAGTTGATATTCCAAGGAAAACATCACCTTTTCTGCCGAAACCCAGTAGCTGCTGTGCGAACACCCCTCCCCCGTCAACATCATTGATGTAAGCTGTTGTAAGCGCCTCGTGTGCAACAAGGGGAATCGCCATTAGAGAACATTCCAGATTTTTTGCCAGTTTTGCACCTCTCTCAGAATCTATCTCCTTTAATTTTTCCGCATATTCTTTGCTCACTGGCCGCGGAATCTTAAATCTCTTCATCAACTCTCCCGCTATATGTTCTGAGTCCGCTGCCGACCCACCATTACCAGCCACCAGTAATTTTCCGCCGTGCTCATAGCATTCTTCCAAAACCATATATGCGTCTGTTATTGCTTTTTCCACTGATTTCAGTTGTGGGTATCTCTCCATCAACAAATCTACATGCTTTTTAAGCTTTATATCCAACACTTTCATACTTTCTGACTCCATATTTTGTACTGCTGTCTTTCACATCAGCCGTTTTCCTTCGGTACATAATTTTCCGGGCTATAATGAATGATGCGTGTACCTCCGTTTTCAAACTCAAATGGAATGTACATCAAATCCTGCAGCGCTGCTCTTACACTTTCCTGCAGTTCGGGACGTACATAAAAAATCAGAAACCCACCGCCGCCGGCCCCAAGCAGTTTGCCGCCTAAAGCGCCGGCTTTGATTCCCTTCTCATATAATTCGTTAATACTGTCTGTAGATACTGCAGTCCCTGCCTGTCTTTTCAATCTCCATGTATGATCCAGCAACAATCCAAACTTGTCCAGATCCGAATCTTTATCCGTCAGAACCTGCTGTGCAGTGTCAACAAGTGAATACATCTCTTTTAGTTGCGCCTGTTTCTCTTCTTTTCCCAATGCATTTGCCTTTTGTACATCGGAAGAAAATCTTGTAAATCCGGTAAAAAACATCAACAGATGATTGTTAAGCTGTTTTTTTCTCTCTGGTGAAATAATAATCGGAAGGACTTCATACCCGTCTGCATCAAAATTAATTCGATTAAATCCCCCAAAAGATGCCGCAATCTGATCCTGCCAGCCTCCAGTTTCGCGGCAAAGCGCTCGTTCAAGATAAATCGCCTCATTGGCAAGACGTTTTTTATCTGCATATTTTCCTTTAAGTGCATAAAAAGCATTCAATATTCCTACAGCGAAGGATGACGACGTCCCCAGCCCGGATCTTGCAGGAAGATCTGACTCATATGTCACTCTTAACTCATGCATATCCAACATTTTCATTGCCTCCCGGATCACCGGATGCTCTATCTCATCATACGAATTAACATATTCCATTTTTGAATATGTTAAATGCGTAGAATACTCAAAAAATCTCGGCAAATGTCTGACCGTGACATAGCAATATTTATCGAATGTTGTCGAAATCACTGCACCTTTATTTTTTTTAAAATACTCTTCTATATCTGTTCCGCCGCCAAAAAAAGACATACGGAATGGTGTTTTCGTTATGATCATGATTAATCTTATAGCTCCCAGGATATATTTTCTTTCACAATTTTTGCCGGAGAACCGGCTAAAAGTACGCCAGACTGATCAAACACATGATTTACACAGCTATTATATGCAACTACGCTTTCTGGACTAATGACAGATCCTTTCAAAATAGAAGCATTCGCACAGATCCACACATGCTGGCCAATCTGAATAGGTTTTATATTAGTTCTATTCGCTATTTTATGTCCGTCAAAATCCCGGACACTTACATGAAAGCCAAGGAGACAGTTATCCATAAAAGTAATATGCTCCATACAGGAAATATTGCAATTTCTGTTTGCGCTGAAACCGGCTCCAATTTCAAGCACCCCCCCCCGCATTTTACGGAACATCCCGCTGCGAATTGTGCGTCACCGTGAAAGATAATCTTCCCTTTCTCTTTCAGGCAGATCAATCCATATCTGTTCGGTATGATATCTTCTGAACCTCCATTTACAAAACGAATCATAAATCGCTTGATCACAGGGCTTTCTATTAAAATATTTTTAAAATTATTTATATCAAAATGAACAGAATGGCTAATATAAAACGGCAGTTTTATCGCTTTCTTAAATGGTAATACTCTAAAGTTAAAATAAACGGTCTTTGGAATATCATATATATATTTCATCTTAAATCTCATGAATGATTCCTCCTACTCTCTTTTCAATGTGTGAACGATAGAAAAAATTTGCTTTCTAAATCTGATGGCAGCAGCAATAATCAGAACAATCACTGTATATCTAAAGGCCGTACTAAAATAAAGAGCGTTTATTGATATGCAGACAATACAGGTTACTAAAGCTATACCCCAAATCTTTTTATCATTAAAAATGATTCTACCCATCGTTTCTCTCTTCAGCATAATAAACTGCATAAAAGCTAAAACAACAAAGGAAAGTAACGTTGTATAAGCTGCCGCCTTATATCCAAAAGACTTTATACAAATATAATTCAAAATAATATTTATCATTGCCGCAACCATTGTTGAGAACATAATACTTTTCGTTTTTTTACAATACAGCAAGACATTAGAATAAATATTATAGAGGGATGTAAAAAAAATGCCGGCTGCGATCGCAGGCATCATATATATTCCTTCGTAATATTCTGATGTTGCAAAAAAAGAAAGCACTTCTGGTGCAATTAATGTTAGCAGAAGACATGCCATCGCATATACCAATAACATCTTTTCTACAAAACTCGAAATTTTTTCATATTTTCCTTCTTTCATATTTTCAAATATATATGGAACAAGCGAGGCATTGACTGCTGACCATACAATAAGAGCCATTGAGCTCACAGAATACAGAACTCCATAAATCCCAACAGCGCTTTTACCACACATGTATGAAATCATTGTTCTGTCAGAAACATCCAGAATGTGTTTTGCAACGGCATGTATTAACATCGGACAATTCACATACACTACAAATTTAAAATAATCTTTCCTAAAAAAAGTTTTTCCCTTAACAACTATATATAGATAAAAGAAAATTCCCCACAGTATTAAAACAGAATTCCCACTCACCAATCTGACGGCAGCCAGATTTTCATATGATCGTCTGTATGCAATATATGTAAATCCTGCCGCCGCAATGGTTGAAGCTCCTGTAGAGAGAAGTGTTACAATAGATATACTCTTGTATCTGTAACCATAACGTTGATGCAATATCCAATATGTTGTAGCTGGAAGGAAAATAAAACTCACCAGCATAAGCATTATCAAAGTATTGTCTAATCCTGTCAATGATTGAAAAAATATAGGAAAAGCAAAATAGACAGCGGCTATTATAATGGAGGAAATGGTTGATATGACCAATGCAAAAGACATATATCGAAATCGACTGTCTTTATACTCCATCATTGCAATGTTAAATGATCCTGAATCTAACGCTAAGTTTGCAATTACCGACAAAAGCGAGTACCAGGATGTATAAGTGGTTACAATTCCCATTTCTTCAGTTGAGAGTAACCGTGTAAAAAGAGGCAGCGAAATAACATTAATGCCCTTACATATAAAAGTAGCTATTGTCAATGCAACAGCTGACTTTATTTCAATTGAAATGTGATTTAATATCCTCATTTATGCATATCACCTTTCTTTATCGGGGCAAAAAGGTCCTCCAGAAAACGTAAAAGATTTTTAGGAGAGTAATCATTCTTATAATCAAAATCAGCGCTTTTGCAAAGTTCAAATCTATTTTGATCAAAGTTAATCTTATCTTTTATCCTTATAATTTTTTCCGAATCAGAGTACGGGATTGTGTCTACAACAGGATTATTTGTTATTATTATTTTATTAAATACAAGCGCTTCATCAAGCCGAAATGTAAATCCATCTGATCCCCCCTGTACGATTTCCAAAATTGCGTTACATGCATTTACATGCTCAATAATCTCATTGTAGGACAGGTATGTATTATAATGAATTCCATCTGGAAATAATTGATCCTGCTCAGATACATCCAGGATATAAAAATCACATTTTAATCCAAGTTCTGTCAGTTGACTATAAAGTGAATGTATCCGTCCCAGCCTGTCTTTTGCCCTGCCCACAAAAAAAACATCTGAAGAAACATTGGTAATCCCGGGTTCTATTCCAGAATATATTGACGGATAATATATAAAGCCGTATTTATCTGCATCCAGCTTGTTATATGTCAAAACCGCATCAAATTCTTTCTTTAAATAATCTATATCAAAATCTCCATAAAATTTCCCATTAAAATAATGTAAATAACTTGCAACCGTATCCATAAGCAGCAGCACACATTTACAGTCTTCATGCATGCTTCTTAGAAAAGAAAAATAGTTAAGCGATCTCATCCAGTAATAATTTCCATGAAACACAAAAATAACAGGTCTTTTCTCTGGAAATCTATCTTTAAAGTATGATTTACGCCACAAGTTTCTTCCAGGCAGTAAAATTCTGCCGTTAATTCGTGAGGAATGATGTAAAAAATGCAGATTTCTTAAAAAACTGCATTGATATATATATGGCAGATCTCGAAAGACAACATTATCCATTTCCATAATTTCCGAAAAAGCATGCTGATAATAATCAAACATGCGCCAAAAAAAAACATAGTTAAAGTGATTCATAATCAACTCCCACTCCGCCAGTATTTATGAATATTTCGGCAGCTTTTTATATATAAACGATTTACCAGGCAAATAGAAATTACAAAGAGTGGAAAAGTGATCACTGTTAAAAATTCAATAAAACGATCAGCCACTGAAAGGGAAAAATTTACATATAGAAAATATCCAAAAAAGATTAATAACAGTATGTGTCTGACGGTGTCTGTTTCTCTCAGTAAATAACTTTCGATCATGGAATATAATGCACCAAGTAAAATCCTTGTAATAAAAAGCCCTAATATACCAAAGTCCTGAAGCGCTAATATAAATCCTGTATATATATTGCTTTTACCTGAGCTCCAATAAAAAAAAGGCAAATGATGTTTTGGTATTTCAAAATCAGTACTGAATATCCTATTTCGCCAATAATAATAATTCGATAATGTGTATTGTCCAAAATGATCGTTAGAAGGCCATGGTGACTCTAAATAACCGTCCAGCCCATAAATTGCTGCTGCAAAATAATCTGCAAAATATTTAAAAAAAGATCTTTCTGATTTTCTTGCAAGCAGACCATATAAGAAAAATATGGCAATAGCGGCAGCCAGTAAAATAATCACATATTTTATAAATTTCAATTCAATGTTAAAATGATGTTCACTATGTTTCAAAAGTACATAAAGTATACCGATCACTATAAGAAAAAATCTTAAATATCCTGTACGTCCTGTTGTCGTAAGAAGATAAAGCATATAAGTAATAATTGGCATTAAAAGAATATTATATCTCTTATGTAAATGTATTAAATTGTACATAAAGTAAAATGTAAATACATATGCGCATGCTTCTCCTACTGATGATAAAAGATTAATAAGCGTTCCAACTGAATATTCACCCGCAGTAGCATAAGCACGTATATGGTAAATCACCATGAAGATATTGTTTTTCCCAATTCTCCTGACAAATAAGAACATATCATAATATCTGATTGCAGCAATCATTAGTATAAAAAAACTTATGGCCCATATAAATCCTCTTTTCGGTATCATTACTTTGGAATAATCAGATAAACCGAATCTATAATTTCCTAAAGTAAATCTAGGAATCCGGATTCTTTTTTTTGTTCCTAAAAGTTCTCCTATAAAATAACAAAGTATAGATCCTTCAATAACAATAACAGTATCAAATGATATGTCCTTTCCAAAATATCCAATCCACGCTATATATGAAATCACAGAAAGTAAAAATGTTCCCGATGCCCATAAGGAGATCGATGTCAGTCTTTTTTTTGCAATACAGAAAAACAAAATAAATTCTATTAACAAAAATATAAATAAAATCAGTATATTCATCAATTATTTCTCCACCATTCTCCTACAATTCAAGTATCTGCTTCACATAAGAAAGCCACTTGTCTGCTATTTTATCTTCCGTAAATTTACGCGAAAAATTAAAAGCATACTTTGCATACTTTTCTGCACATTCTCTGTCTTCAATATATGTTATCATAGCTTCAGATAACAAGTCTTCTCTTCCTCTCTCAACAATAATCCCGCCCTTTCCTTCGTCTAGCAGAAATCTTGCTCCTCCAGGTTTACAGTCGGCTGCAATACAGGGAATTCCAGCTCCAATTGCTTCCAACAAAATATTGGGAATTCCTTCCGCATCGGATGAAAGCACGAACATAGCCGAATCGGAATAGTTTCTCATGACTTCTTTACGAAATCCAGGCATTTCAACTTTATCATCTATTTCCAGCATTTTTGATAATTGTTCCAGATTTCTTCGTTCATCACCATCGCCAAATATGATAAGTTTATATTCAGGATATAATAAAGAGACCATCGCAAATGCCCGAATTAAAATATCAAATCTTTTCCTATATTGGAACCGTCCTGCCGATATGATCACTTTCTTTCGCTCTCCATATTCTAGTTTTTTTAATTCCGGTTTCCCATCATTCTTTTCTACACAACATGGATTAGGGATAACAACACTATTATTATTTGTCATTCCATAGAATTTCTGTACCTGATCAAGCTGAAAAACCGCTCCAGAACTATGTTGATAAATATATTTAAAAACAATATTCTTAATCTCTGATTTATCATATGGATCATTCCTTTGGGAAAAAATCATCTTTACCTCTTTGTGTCTCAAAGCCCACCATACGAACATCGTTTCTCTATCATTAAAAGCAAAAGCCAGCTTTGGATGTTCCTGCGCTTCTAAACTTCTAATTTCTGAACATACGTTTCTCAGTAACCGCAATGATTTTATTACCCCCATTTGTCTGAACGAACGGCTCATATTCAGATCCAGCCTGATAACCCTTACGTTCCGATTGATTTCATAAAAAATCTCTTTTTTCTCTAAAAGAATGAGGGTAACATCATAGTTCTCAGAAAGCGTATTAGCCAAAAAAGCTATCATTTTTTCGGCTCCTCCTATCGTAAGCGCCGAATTTACTATAAGCACTTTATCTGATTCCATATACTTTTCTCTCTTTCACTAAAAGGCTGTACGATTCAGCAATCTTATAAGTAATTCCTTGTACTTAGATATAATAACCGGGTAATAGTGTTGTTGGGCCCAATTCTGACAAGTGTTACTGTCAACTTGAATCTTTCCTGTTAAAAGATCTATAATCACCTGTTTCAATTCGTTAATATTTCTTTCTTCGATCAGTACACCGGTTTTTCCGGGAATAACTGCATCCGGAATACCTCCCGACTTTGTCGCAATAACCGGTTTGCCATGTGCGTTTGCCTCTAAAAAGACGATGCCAAAGCCTTCTACATTAGAATCCTCTTCTATATAAAAACTAGGCATCGCTAATAAACTGCATCCATCAAGTAATTTTCTCTTTTGTTCTTCACTGACCTTTCCCCAAAAAGTGCAATTATCCTCAATCTTCAATTTCCTGACTAATTTTTGTAATTCATTTTTGTAACTTCCTTCACCAGCCAGATGGTAATGAATATCTGGAATTTCTTTTCTGACTTCTTTCACCGCATAGATGACGTCCTGAAATCCTTTTCTCTCGTCTAACCTTCCAATAGACAGAATCACATTGGGATTTCCCTCTACATAGGGTACGACTTTCTCACCACTACATGGATGAATCACCGTACTCCTTATTTTTGAATAGATTTTCTTGTCTAAGTTCTCTGTATATCTGGAATCTGCACAAATATACGCTGCATGAACAAATATATTTCTTCTTAAATCTGAAGAAATTCTGGCAAATAGCGTATTCTCCTTAATTGGAAGAACTTCGGCTCCAAATGTCATAATAACATATGGTATTCTAAAAATTTTGTGATATAAAAATGGTACAAATGCATGTTTCCATGACATACACAGACTGACAGACTGCACAGCGTTTCTGCCCATATTTTCAAATGGATATTTGACAATATTCTGAATTAAATTAAGCATTTTATGATTGCTGAAAGAAAATGTTTTGACACCATTAATGATGTCATTTTTTCCAAGAATACAGTAAGCTCTGACCTCAAAATCTTTCTTAAGACCCTTTGCCAGATAGTACGCCGTGTTTTCCATACCTCCATTTTCACGAGACATCTGCGTCACAAACAAATTCAATCTTGGTTTCATGATCAATCCTCCCAGTACACTTATTCTGTTTCGTATTTCTTTACATAAAAAATTTTCTTTATGCAGCCAAAAAAAATATTCTGTAAAGTTGAAACACCAGAAATAAGAACTCCCTGGTTTTCAGCTATACGGAATAATTTGTAGTGCCACAATATTAACTTCAGCCAGTTATGGTCAGATATAGAGCCGGACCGCTTACGATACTTTGCAAGCGTTTCATTAAGAAAAAAGCAATCTGCACGACGGCTGATCTTAAGCCACATAGCATAATCATTGTTTTTCTTTATATCCGCTGCCTGGATCCCTTCACCAATAGCGTTATTATCATACATTACGGTAAGACAGCCTGGCCAGCAATATGCTCGCATTAAATATCTGTTAATATGTTTCGGTCCTCCTACATGAATACCAGTTGGCATTGATGCTTCATCTATTTCCTCATAAGCAGTGTAAGAAAAATGACATCCCCTGCTTTTCATGAATGCAATTTGCTTTTCTAACTTATCCGGCATCCATATATCATCAGAATCAAGAAAAGCAATCCACTTCCCTTTTGCCTCTCTCAATCCCTTATTTCTGCAGATTGCTGCACCCTGATTGCGCGAACCTCTGTAAAATCTGATCCTTTTATCAGTCAGAAATGGATGAACGGCCTGAACTGTTTCATCTGACGAAAAATCATCCACTATAAGCAATTCCCAGTTTGCGTATGTCTGGTTCAGGACCGACTCAATGCTTTGGGGAATAAATTTGTCCGTATTATAGGACGGCATAATAATTGATACAAGTTCTTCCAATATTCCTTCCTCTTATCTGCTATGTTCCTTTAGTTTCTTCTGATCTCTTCCATTTTAAGAATTCCAGATATCTGACTTCCTATTTTTGTTTTGTCTGTAACATGTTCTCTGAACGGATATAAGCATTTGACCAGCAGACCCACTCCTTTTCTGTATTTAATCCTTAACCTGCAGTATACTTTTCTGAATCCAAAATACTTTTCCAGATAGTCCTGAAATGCTGTCTCATGTCGAACAGATCTTGAACCATCGTTTATATAAAATCCATTTTTTAACCTGTCCCCATAATATTCTAAAATACCGGCGACCATTGCCGCATTCACAGCAAGCCGTTCAGTCTCCGGGATCGTCCTAAGAACACTGAATTCTGCATATGATTCGTAATCAGTCAATCGGGCGTATCCAGATAATGCGCCGTCCTTTCTGTCAAATGCTCCAAATACATCCTGGCCACTCCAGTTCAAAATATCATTTTTAAATTCTTTCGAATCAACTTCTGGCCGGTATTTTTCTGGCCATCCCCTATACGCCTCAATTGTTACAGTAAATAAATCCTCGGCATATACAAACGGGTTTATTTTCTTCACCTCAAAGTTTCTTTTCCCTTTTAGGATTTCATAGCGTCGTTTACTTTTTAGTGAAGCAATATCTAACGGTTCATCTTTTATGATGTACCACCAGTTCGTTTTATGTCCGCAATCCCAATCCGTTGTCCATCTTGCCAGAAGCGGTCTCCCGCGCAGTTTCCAGATGCTTCCATCCTTGATTGGTAACAGGTTTACTTCCTCATGCGGCGCAGTTACCGGTATTGCCGCATGATTATAATATTTCCACCCATCTGTCATGCCATCACCTCATTTCTGAGGTAAAAATTTTTTATTTTTCTATTATCCGACAGGGAATACCAACCGCTATAGTTCCATCCGGAACATCTCTGTTCACAAGGGTACAGGCTCCTATCACTGCGTTCTGGCCGATTACTACCCCCTCTGTACCCCCCCCCCTGTATATTTTTACTAATTATATTTGCTCTCATTCCAATATATGCTCCATCCTTGATTATGATTGGATAATGCCCTTGATTTTTGCCATGGCATGCGAAATATACCCCATATGATATCGTCACGTTGTTGCCAATAGTCGTCAGATCATAACACATATCATCCAGATAGCAGTGCATTCCGATGAATACATGTCTGCCAATCTTAAATCCGCAGAGACGATATAGAAAAATCCGAATAATGTTAAATACGCAATTTGGAGCAATAGCGTTTACAACCCATTTTCTAACTGGCTTTCCTACCATAGTTAAAACCGAATAGTCATAATAATAAGGAGCTGGTTTACCTTTGATTTTTTCGTAAGCAGATTTTAATAATCTCATATATTTGCAATCTCCATTATCTCTTTCGCCCTATTCTGCTTTTGAACATAAACTGTCTGGCTGATTTTCTCTGTTTTCAGCAAATAATCGCCAAAATCTTCTGCAGTCGCCTTTCCATCTTCAGAGATACCCTCCTGCTTCACGACTGCCTTATTAACCGTCTGAAGAATAATCCGAATATCATCCCACAAGGACACCTTCTTTATATACTCCAGATCCCAGTAAAACTTCTCTTCCCAGCTAATGCCATTACGTCCGTTGACCTGCGCCAACCCGGAAAGACCTGGCTTTGCTGTGTGACGCATACGCTGCTCATCTGTCATAAATACCATATCGTTGACAAGCTGCGGTCTTGGTCCTATCACAGACATCGTTCCGTTTAAAATATTAAAAGCTTCCGGCAGCTCGTCCAGACTGGAACTTCTTAACCATTTACCAAACCTTCCCAGTCTTAACTCATCCGGAAGTAAATCTCCGTTTTCATCTCTTTGATCCGTCATGCTGCGAAATTTATACATACGAAATACCGACTCTTTTCCATCAGCTCCAATCTTTCCTGGTCTTTCCTGTGTAAAAAGTACAGGGGAACCCAGCTTAATCTTTACCAGTAAAGCGATGCCGATATATATAGGACTGAAAATGATAATAGCTGCTGTTGCACAAGCCACGTCCAGTCCCCGTTTTATATATTTCTCATAGAATCCTATTTCCCTCTGTCTGATCGAGGTGACCCTTGCTGTATATGTAGTTTTCTCAGCCCTTTTCTTTAACAAAGAGGCGGTTATTGTGGTTACCGTAGCTGCGCCTGCCACTATAAAACCGATTATTCTCCTTTTTGACACTCCACTCACCCTTGTGTTAAGCTATTTTTATCCAAAACATCTCTTAATCACCTCGATAATCCTGTCCTGCTGCTTCACCGACATCTTATTATCAGACGGCAGACACAGTCCGCGCTCAAAAATGTCAGCGCCGGCGTCCAGCGGTGATCTCTTTATATATGTGTTCGTTCCTCCACAACCGCTTCCGCCTCTTGCCACAAATCCATGTAATCTATAGATTGGCTGCATATGCATCGGTTTCCAGACCGGGCGACCTTCCGCATTAATACTTGATATGGCCTCCAGAATTTCTGTAGGACATGACTTTCCAGACTCGCTGATATAAAGAACGTCCCTCTCTCCACGCACCTGCTGACACATCGCTTCTTTATCCACAATCAGACAGGATAACCAGAAATTCGGTACAGACTTCTTTTCATCATACGGATTCATACTCACTGGCAGGTCTTTTAATCCGTCTCTATATCGTTCATAAACTGCTCTCTTTTGATTAATATGTTCTTCTAGATATGGAATCTGCCCTCTCACGATTCCGGCGATCACATTACTCATGCGGTAGTTATAACCCAATTCCTCATGCTGATACCATGATGCCGCCTCCCGGCTCTGTGTAGACCATTTGCGGACTTTATCTGCATTCTCAATGTCATTCGTAAGGAGCATCCCTCCGGCAGATCCAGTCACAATTTTATTGCCGTTAAAGCTGATACAGTTGTATTTACCGAATGCTCCTGTTTGTCTGCCTTTATAGGTAGCTCCAAAAGATTCCGCCGCATCCTCAACAATGACGGCATTGTGTTTATCGCAGATTTCCCTAATCTCATCAATCTTTCCAGGCGTCCCATAAAGATGAGCGATAACTACCACTTTTACTTCCGGATATATTTCAAAAGCCTTTTCCAATGCGACTGGATCCATATTCCAGGTATCATACTCTGTATCAATAAACACAGGGATTCCTCCCTCATATGCAATAGGATTAACTGTCGCATCAAAAGTCATATCAGAACAGAATACATGCCGCCCTTCTAATGTACCGTGACCGATTCTTGGTTTACCATAGATTTCCTCTCCAGCGAGTTTCACGGCAAGATGGAGCGCCGCCGTTCCGCAGGAAAGAGCAACTGCAAAACTACATCCAATATATTTAGCAGCCTCAACTTCAATAGCATTAATATTCTCGCCTACCGTGGACATCCAGTTCATCTCATAAGCTTCTGTTATATACTTCATCTCATCGCCGTGCATTGTTGGTGACGATAGCCACACCTTTTCTCTAAAAGGTTCAATTCCTGAATAATCTTTCGTGCTAATCATATCTTTCCTTTCAGTCTCTGTTATTACAAAACTTCAATCTCTCAGAAGATAAGCCGTTCGCTACACAAAATCTTCTTTCCGCTTTATCCCCAGATAAACTTCCCTCTTCTTTCCCAGAAACTCCTGCTCAATCAATACATATCGCTTTCTCAGCCTCTGCTTCACAATTCTGTCAAAATACACTCCAACAGGACCGTCGGCCCGGACAATCTTCCCTTCCGAGTCAACCTCCACCAGCGATCTCCTCACCACATGTTCCTCGTCCTGTACACTTCTCAGAAATATTTCCTCTGCTTTTTCCACACAAAAAAACGAGTCCTGTTGATCACTGAGAAGTTTAGCCAGCTTAGGAACTCGTTTTAATTCAAGAAACATCCGCTCTGGAGCCTCAGTTACTACAAACACATAGGACGGAAACAGCGGATACAGATCAATCTCACACTCTCCTCCTATTTTGCGGCATCTCTCTCTTCTGATAGAAAAGCATTCCTCGTAGTACTCTTTGGGAATCATCCGTTTTATCATTGTGATAAGCTCTTCTTCCTCGCCTGTTCGTGTCTGGATCACGTACCACATCAAATCATCACCTCGTTTTAGGACAGGCTTCGCCACATCCACAGCAAAAGCCCTAAATTCCCTCTTCTTCCCCATTTGTAGCAAATGAAAACTAAATCATAGCCCAGTACTACAACTTAGTTTCGTTATCCGCTTTGTCTTTGTACCTTCTGTCAGCTCTTCTCCATAATCTCCAATCCCATCCAAAGCCCTCGGCTCTTATAATACTTCAATGGACTGTCGATTCTGGCGAGCCTTTTATGACGATCAATCTTCTGAATCTTACATTCTTTTCCACAGAGAGGCCCTTCTGTCACAAAGGTTGTTCCCTCCCGTATATATCCTTTTGACATTACGATACGATGTGATTCTCCACTGATATCTTTCAGAAAAGCACATTCCGTTTCCATCAGCCGCCGACTATATCCTCCGGAGCGCAAAGACAGGAACACTGCCGCTAATCGTGCTGCATTCTCAAGCTCTTCCCGACTGTCTGTCTCAGCAAATACACATCCACAAAACAGAGTCTCTTCCTGGCAATGCCAGCCTCCCTCATACCGCTTCATTTTCTCAAAAGTGATCAGAAAAATCTCAACCTCACCGGAATACTTCCTCTTAAGCAGTTCAGCGGCGATCTGTTCATCTCCTTCTTCACAACGCAGGACATACCAGATTGGAAACACCTCCTTAATTATAATAGTTCAGATTACCCTCAATTTTCGTTGAGTAGAATACTCTGCGAAAATTTATCAATATAATTAACTGAATATTTTATTTTTTTTAATTTATATACAAAAAAAAATAATCATTATATATAATAAATTGATTATTTTTTTTGAGATATTGTGTCAAATTTTTCTAAATCTGTTGAAAAGGGATTTAGGTATTGAATTATTTGCCCCATATGGTTATAATAGATACGTTATTGAAACAAGAAAAAATCGCAGAGTATTCTACTCTGCGATTTTTTACACCATAATTTTTCTATTTCATTTTCTCCACACGTTCCTGAACCGTCTTATTAAAATTCTGCACTTTCCGTTCATAGGTCTCGTCCATGTACTTTGAGTTCAGCATGAAGTCTGCCGTTGCCAGGTTATTTGCAATCGGAATGTCATACACAACCGCAATACGAAGCAGCGCCTTCACATCCGGATCATGGGGCTGCGCCTCCAACGGATCCCACAGGAAGATCATAAAATCAATCTGTCCTTCCACAATCTTTGCACCAATCTGCTGATCTCCTCCTAAGGGGCCGCTGTTATATCCTTTCACCGGAAGCCCTGTCTTCTCTGCAATCAGTCTTGACGTTGTACCGGTTCCGCATAAGAAATGCCCTTTTAAGATCTCCTTATTCCTGTCGCACCACTCCACCAGTTCCTTCTTCTTACCGTCGTGCGCCACCAGCGCAATATGCTTCGTCTTTCCAATCTCAAACATTACAAAATTCTCGCCTGCCATTTTTTCTCCTTTCCGATATCTGCAAATTGCAAGTCCTGCCTACTCCTCGCTGCATCCGTCATCTGCAGTCTCTTCATAATACTTCATTAACGCCTGGGTTCCAAGATCTCCATACCCTTCCGCCTCCAGCACCTCATAATTCGCCAGCGCCTGGCTTAACACTTCCAGACATAGTCCGCTCATATTCGCCTCCGTAAGCGCCAGCTTCATATCCTTGATAAAATGTTTCATAAAGAATCCCGGCGCAAAATCATCTGCCAGTATCTTCGGACCGAAAGTATCCAACTGCTTACTGCCTGCCGCACCGGTAGAAACAGAATCCAGAAGAGTCTGCAGGTTCAGCCCCTTGGCCTTTCCATACGTCAATGCTTCACACACACCCGACAACGCTCCGGCAATCATGATCTGGTTGGCAAGCTTGGCATGCTGCCCACATCCCGCTTCACCCTGGTAATTAATATTGGTTCCCATGGCCTTAAACAGAGACATACATGCCTCATAGTCCTCTTTCTTACCACCGGCAAGAATGGACAGTGTACCTGCCCTTGCACCGCCGTCACCGCCAGTCACCGGCGCATCTAAGACATGGAATCCCTTTTTGCTTCCCTCTTCCCAGATCTTCTTTGCAAGCATGGGACTCGTGGTGGTCATATCAATCAGATACGCCCCTTTCTTCGCACTGTCCAGGATATTTCCCGTATCAAAATACACCTCTTCCACATCCTGTGGGAAACCGACGATCGTAATTACAGCCTCGCAGCCATCTACACACTTCTGGATGGACTCATGGAACACAGCCCCTTCGCTGATTACATCCTCTACTTTCTCCTTTGTTCTGGCATATATATGAAGTTCAAACCCGGCCTTCATCAGATTACGGACCATAGATTTTCCCATGATTCCGACACCTATAAAACCAATTTTATGCATATTTTTCCTCCTGTTCTTCTTTCACTAGTCCCTCTTCTCGACAACCTCGCCCTGCTTCTTATAGATGCTGCCTGCCGGTACGAATCCTCTTACAGATGAAAGGGGATAGATATTGGTATGGCTTCCCACCACGCTTCCCGGATTAAGAACCGTACCGCAGCCGACCTCCACCTCATCGCCGAGCATAGCGCCGAATTTCTTCATCCCTGTCTCAATATTGCCTTCTGATGTCTTTACCACCACCAGCTTCTTATCCGACTTTACATTCGAAGTTATCGACCCCGCTCCCATATGGGCCTTAAATCCAAGGATGGAATCTCCAACGTAATTATAGTGGGGCACCTGAACCTTGTTGAACAGGATCACATTCTTAAGTTCCGTAGAATTTCCCACCACAGCGCCCTCGCCTACGATCGCATTCCCACGGATAAATGCACAGTGCCTTACCTCTGCATTCTTCCCGATGATCGCTGGCCCATGAATATACGCAGATTCAAATACCTTCGCAGACTTTGCAATCCACACGTCCTCTTCCACCTTATCATACTCTTCCTTCGGAAGCGACTCTCCAAGACGGCGGATGAATTCACTGATCTTCGGAAGCACCTCCCAGGGATAAGTAACACCCTCGAAGATCTCCTTTGCGATCGTCTCATCCAACGTGTACAACTCTCTGACTGTTAATTCCTTCATTCTGACTGACTCCCTCTCTTCTATGCTTTCCGAGTTACCCTTAACATTTTATCACAACTTCTGTCCCGTCACATCACTTTTTCTGTATATCCTATAAATTTGTTAAAAATTACCCTTTCTTCCCCGACTTCTGATACGCCTTTGCCGCCTTATCATAACACGCCCGAAGCTGACCCTGGTTATAAAGCCCCTTTACCCCTTCTGTCCTGCTTACGATAAAATGGGAAAGCTTTTTCATATATTCATCCGGCGTAATCTCCCCGTCCGCCACATAGGTAAGCCCCTTCTCCCAGCTCGCTGTCAGTTCTGGATTTAACAAGGACTTGATGGAATGTTCCACCACGTCAAAAATCATCTCCCCAAGCAGCGTCGGAGTGACAATCTGGGTCTTTTTATTCAGGGAAAGATATTCAATATTAAACAATTTTTTTAGAATTTCCCCCCTGGTAGCGCTGGTGCCGATCCCACTGCCCTTGATCTGGGCCCGCAGATCCTCGTCCTCGATCAGCTGCCCCGCATTCTCCATAGCAAGAATCATAGAACCGGAATTATATCTCTTGGGCGGAGAAGTCTTACCCTCTTTGATCTCCAGCGACTGGACCGGAAGGGTCATTCCTTTCTTAAGGGCCTGAATTCTCTGGAAAAACGCCGCATCCGTGCGTCCGTCTGCGCCTTCTGACCCACTCTCTTTCTGTCTTTCCCCTTCTGAAGTCTCCTGCGTCTCTTTTTTAGCCCCGGGAATTCCCGCAACTTTCAGATACCCTTCCTCTGCCAGCACCTTGAAACTTGCGAAGAAGGACTCTTCCTTTATCTTTGTGACAATCTGAATCTTCTGATAGACCGCCGGCGGATAGAAAATACTCAGAAACCTTCTCACAATCACGTCATACACCTTTAACGACAAATGAGGCAGCGCATTCAGCGCTCCCATTCCCTGTCCTGTAGGAACGATCGCATAATGATCTGTAATCTGCTTATCATTGACATAACGGGTCTTCTCAAGCCCCTTATGGCTTCCGAAGCCCACGATCTCCTTCAGATACGGCACTGCCGGCTCATATTTCATCAGGCCGTTCAGATTCTTATGGATCTCCTTCGCCACTGCCGCAGACAGAACCCTGGCATCCGTCCTGGGATAGGTTACCAGCTTCTTCTCATACATTTCCTGTACGATACGCAGAGTCTCATCGGGACTGATCTTAAACCGTTTTGAACACTCATTCTGCAGTTCTGCCAGATTAAACAGCAAGGGAGGATTCTTCTTTTCCTTCTTCTTCTCTATAGAAACAATCTGGCAGGTAAGAGGTGATTCTTCGCTTAAGTATGCGATCAGTTCCTCCGCCTTTTTCCTCTCCTTAAATCCGTTTTCCTTATATAGCTCAAACGATTCAAACCATCGGGAACCTTTTACCGCCCTCCACTCTCCCTCGAACGTCTCGTCAGGTTCCCCGTTTACGCTGACAACCCGATAAAACGGCGTCTCCACGAATTCCCGGATCTCCCGCTCCCGTCGGACTACCATGCCAAGCACACAGGTCATCACACGGCCCACCGATATTACGGAACGATCCGTTCTCAGATAACCGGCGATACTGCTGCCGTATTTCAAGGTCAGAAGACGTGAAAAATTAATTCCCATCAGATAATCTTCCTTTGCCCTTAGATAGGCTGACGCTGACAGATTGTCGTACTCCTTCAGATCCTTCGCCTCTTTGATCCCCCGAAGAATCTCTTCCTCTGTCTGAGAATCTATCCACACACGGCGGCGTTCCTTTCCTTTTACATCGGCCTGCTGTTCCACCAGCCGGTAGATATATTCCCCTTCCCGTCCGGAGTCCGTACACACATAGATCCGCTCCACATCTTTGCGGTTCAGAAGACCCGAAACGATTCGAAACTGCTTTGCTACAGCAGGAATCACCTCATATCTGAATTCTTCCGGTATAAAAGGCAGAGTCTCCAGACTCCACCTTTTCAAAGCAGGATCATACACTTCGGGATAACTCATAGTTACCAGATGCCCCACACACCAGGTAACTACCGCTTCTTCTGACTCCAGGTATCCGTCCCCTCTTCTTGCATTCATCTTCAGCGCCCTGGCAAATTCCTGTGCCACGCTTGGTTTCTCCGCAATATAAAGTGATTTCCCCATATCAATTACAATTCTCCTCTAACATAAACTTCCAGAAGATCTCTGCCGTTTATTTTTTAATATTCTCAACAAATTCACGAACCCATTCACGAAACTTTCTCTCCTCCTTTGGAGCCGTTCTCTTGGCATGGATCGCTTCTTTCATACATGCCGCCTGTGAATCTATCTGCGGCTCTGCAGCCTTCTTCTTCACATAAGAGCCGTCGCTTAAAAGAACCCTCGCCTTCACATTGTCACTGAGCATTAACTTCAGATAATGGTTGACCTGGCGGCGAATACTGTCGTTTAAGATCGGACAGGCAACCTCCACCCTCTTCTCTGTGTTCCTGGTCATCATGTCCGCAGAACCGATATAGACTTTCTGTTCCGCCCCCGTGCCGAAGCTGAAAATACGGGCGTGTTCCAGATAGCGTCCCACGATACTCATAACCCTTACGTTCTCCGTATATCCCGGCACTCCGGGAAGCATACAGCAGATCCCTCTCACGATCAGATCTACTCTCACTCCCGCTCTGGAGGCTTCGCATACCTTGCTGATAAAATCCACGTCGGTCAGCGAATTCATCTTCATAATAATCCGGCCTCCGTTTCCTTTGCGGATCTCTTCATCCATCAGATACAAAACCCTCTGTTTCAGGCTGGAAGGAGATACCATCAGATGTTCATAGGTTCCGTCCAGGTTCCCGATGGACATATTCTTGAAAAATTCCGCCGCATCCCTTCCAATCTCCTGATTAGAGGTCATCAGCGACAGATCCGTATACATTGCCGCCGTCTTCTCGTTATAATTACCAGTCCCGATCTGGGTAATATACTGGATCTCATTCCGATTACGGTAGGTAATCAGACAGATCTTGGAATGTACCTTATATGACTCGAACCCATAGATCACCCGACAGCCCGCTTCCTCCATACGTTCGGACCAGTCAATATTATTCTGTTCATCGAACCTTGCCCGCAGTTCGATCAGCACCGTCACATCCTTGCCGTTTTCAGCCGCCGCACACAGATACTCCACCAGCCTGGCCTTCTTAGCAAGGCGGTAGATCGTAATCTTGATGGTCATCACATTGGGATCCACCGAAGCCTCTTTGATCATCTTGAGAAATGGATTCATACTCTCATAGGGATAATACAAAAGAATATCCCGCCTCTTCACCTGGCGCATAACGCTTCCCTCCAGCACATGGGAAGAATTCTGCGGCAGAAACGGCTGATAGATTAAAGAACGCTTCATAGACTCCGGCAGCTTATCGCTGATTGCAAATATAAAGGCCAGCTTCATGGGAATCTTCGTGCGGAAGATCTGATGAGGCCCGATGTTAAATTTATCACAGAAATACGCCTCCATGTCCGGCTTAAGCTTCTCTGCAATCTCCAGACGGACCACCGCCATTCTGCGTCTTTTATGTAATGTCTCTTTCATCAGATAACGAAAATCATCGCTGACCTCAAGCGCCTCGTCATCCGGCGCAATATCTGCGTTTCTCGTCACACAGATATAGTTGGCATCCGATACCTCATATTTGGAAAAGACAAGATCCAGATACTCCAGGATCACCTTCTCCATACGGATATACCGGACGTCATGGCCCGGAAGATATAAAACGTCTGACACAAACTGCGGGATCGGGACGAGTCCGATCATAGACTTTGAATTCGTCTTCTCCTTGAACTTTAAATTAGCCGTCACATAGACTTCCTTATTCAGCAGATGGGGGAATGGATGATTGGCATCCACAATCTGGGGGGACAGCACAGGAAGAATCTGGTCTTTGAAATATTTTTTAACGTATTTCTTCTCATTCTGCTCCAGTTCCTTAAAGTTCAGCCCGCAGATTCCATAGGGGCTTAACTGTTTCTTAATCTCTGCATAGGCCTTATCCCTCTCCTTGTAAAGAGGAGCCACCGCCTCAAAAATCTTCTCTAACTGCTCCTTGGGAGTCATGCCGGAACGGCTGTCTCTTCTGTTGGCATCCGTGTGCGCCATATCAAAGAGACTGCCGACGCGGATCATAAAGAATTCATCCAGGTTGCTGCTGAAAATTGCCACAAACTTCATGCGTTCCAGAAGGGGCACGGTAGTATCCTGGGCCTCCTCAAGCACTCTCTGGTTGAACTTAAGCCATGACAATTCCCGGTTCTGGGTATACCCCGGCGTTCCCCGCAATACATGCCCTTCGGGTTTACAGACTTCGTCCGTTAAAGTATTATTTCGTATCTCTTTGTCCATATCTGCCACCTCACGTCTTTCGCTTTCACTGTATTTATTTTACCACCTGGGCAAAGGAAAGGAAAGAAGGAATTAAAAAGAAGCGGAAAATCCCGCTCCTTTTCGTACCTCTCTATTTTGCCTTAATATATCCCTTCGCAGTCAAGGCCTCCGCACAGAGCACGGCCCCGCCTGCCGCGCCGCGGACGGTATTGTGGGAAAGTCCGACGAATTTATAATCAAACATGGCGTCTTCTCTCAGACGTCCGATAGAAATTCCCATTCCATTCTCAAAATCCACATCAAGGGCTACCTGCGGACGGTTATCGTCCTTAAGATACCGGATAAACTGTTTCGGTGCGCTTGGAAGATCCGCTTCCTGGGGAAATCCTTTGTAATTCACCAACTTCTCTATTAACTGTTCCTTCGTCGGCTTTTTCTCGAAATTAATAAATACTGCCGCCGTATGTCCATTAAGCACAGGAATACGGATACACTGACAGGTAATCTTCGGAAGATCCGCTTTCACGATCTGTCCGTCTTTTACGCTTCCCAGAACTCGAAGGGGCTCTTGCTCGCTCTTTTCTTCCTCACCGCCGATAAAAGGAATCACATTGCCCTCCATCTCCGGCCAGTCTTTAAAAGTCTTTCCTGCTCCGGAAATCGCCTGGTAAGTGGTTGCAACTACTTCCTTTGGACCGAATTCCTTCCATGCCGCAAGACATGGCGCATAACTTTGGATAGAACAGTTTGGCTTTACCGCAATGAATCCCTGTGTCGTTCCCAGACGCTTCCTCTGCGCCTCAATGACTTCGAAATGCTCTGAATTAATCTCAGGCACTACCATCGGTACGTCCGGCGTCCAGCGGTGCGCGCTGTTGTTGGATACTACAGGAGTCTCTGTCTTTGCATATTCTTCTTCAATTGCTCTGATCTCTTCTTTGGTCATATCTACAGCGCTGAACACAAAATCAACGGTTGACGCAACTGCCTCAACTTCGTTGACATTCCGTACTATAAGAGATTTTACTTTCTCTGGCATGGGAGTATTCATCTTCCAGCGGTCTCCCACCGCCTCCTCATACGTCTTTCCTGCAGACCTTACGCTTGCCGCCACTGTCACAACCTCAAACCATGGATGGTCTTCAAGCAGTGAGATAAATCGCTGTCCAACCATTCCCGTTGCTCCCAGAATCCCTACCCTTAATTTCTGTTCCATGATCCTCCACTCCTTTTATCTTAAATTCTATCTGACATTCATAATCTCTGAATATTTCCTAATACTCTCCGAGATACTTCCTGCAGGCGGTAATCTCCCTTTCCATAGCATCCCTTCCAGGCGCGCCTGCCGTGACACGCTTATTGACGCATGTTTCCATGCTGACCGCCTCATAGATATCCTCCTCAAACACAGGGGAAATCTTCTGATATTCTTCAAGAGGCAGCTCATCCAGCGCAACATCCTTCTCAATGCACAGAAGCACCAGCCTGCCTACAATGCCATGGGCATCCCGGAACGCAACCCCATGATTCACCAGATAGTCGGCGGCATCCGTAGCATTGGTAAATCCGTGCTTTGCACTGTCCTCCATCCGTTCCTTCTTAAAATGCATGGTACGAAGCATCCCGGTAAAAAGTGCAAGACAGCCCTTCGCCGTGTCGATGGCGTCAAAGGCCCACTCTTTATCCTCCTGCATATCCTTATTATATGCAAGCGGAATCCCCTTCATTGCCACCAGAAGCGCATTCAACGCACCATAGACCCGACCGGTCTTACCCCGGACAAGTTCTGCAATGTCCGGATTCTTTTTCTGAGGCATGATGCTGCTGCCTGTACTGTAGGCATCGTCAATCTCCACAAACTGATACTCATTCGAATTCCAGATAATCACCTCTTCGGAAAAACGGCTCAGATGCATCATCAAAATTGACAACGCCGACAGAAGTTCCAGAAGATAATCCCTGTCCGACACTCCGTCCATACTGTTTCTCGTAGGCCCTTCAAATCCAAGCAGACTCGCCGTATAATCCCGGTCAAGGGGATAGGTGGTTCCTGCCAGCGCGCCAGATCCCAGCGGACAGGTATCCATCCTCCCGTAAATACTCTTAAGCCTTTCATGATCCCTTCGGAACATCTCAAAATACGCTCCCATATGATGGGCAAGCGTAACCGGCTGCGCCTTCTGCAGATGGGTAAATCCAGGCATATAAGTATCCACATGTTCCTCCATAACCTTAAGGACCGCCTGCAGAAGTTCTTTCACAAGCTGGTTCAGCATATGTACCTCGTCCCGCACATAAAGCTTCATGTCCAATGCCACCTGGTCATTGCGGCTTCTCCCTGTATGAAGCTTCTTACCCGGCTCTCCGATCCGTTCAGTCAGCGTTGCCTCCACGAAACTGTGGATGTCCTCATACTGGTGTGTAATCTCAAGCTTTCCGTTCTCCACGTCGCTTAAGATCCCCTCCAGGCCTTCCACAATCTTCTCTTTCTCCAGATCCGTCAAGATTCCCTGTCTGGCAAGCATCATCACATGCGCAATGCTGCCCCTTATGTCCTGTGCATAGAATCTCTTGTCAAATGAGATCGATGCATTAAAATTGTATACAAGCTGATCCGTTTCTTTCGTAAAACGTCCGCCCCATAATTGTGCCATATCTTTCCATCTCCCTTATATCTTCATCACGTTCACTCAGAATCCCCATCATCATCCGCTTTCGCTTTACAGGAGTATGATCTATGCCCTGCGGGGCACGGCCACGGAAAATTCACATCCGCAGTAATCCTGCCGGTACAGTCCATACTTTTTCGACAGTTCAATCGAACGTTTGTAACCGTTTTTCTTTTTAAAATCAGACGGCAGATACTCCACACCGTACTCCCTTGAAAGACGTATCCCGATCTCATTTAACTTTGCCGCATTCTTAAGAGGGCTTATGCTCAACGTGGTTGTAAAATAGTCCAGACCGCACTTTTTTGCAACCTCTGCAGATTCCCGCAGTCTTAATTCATAACATCTGAAACAACGTTCCCCGCCTTCTTTCAAATGCTCCAGACCTTTCGCCATCTCATAAAAACGATCTCTGTCATAATTTCCTGCCATAAACGTAACCGGATGCCGGGTCTTCATCTTTGTAATCAGAGTCTGCTGCTCCAGAATCCGTTTGGTATATTCGCTTTCCGGATAAATATTCGGATTATAATAGAATATGGTAGTCTCAAAATAATTACTCAGATATTCCAGCACATAGCTGCTGCACGGCGCACAGCAGCTATGAAGCAGAAGCGTCGGCACTTTTTCTTCCTTTCCCAGACGTTCGATTAATTTCTCCAGTTCTTTCTGATAATTCATCTGAACTCTTCTCCTCTATCGACAATACTCTCTGCATTATAACCGCTTTCCCTTCTTCTGGCAAGATGAATCCGTCACTAATTTATGATATTTACATAAAATAATGTAATGATATCTCTTTCATAATAAATACTGGAGGTTCCTATGGAACAAGTATTAGAACTTAAGAATATCCACTACGCCTATCACACCCTGGAAGGGGAAACGCCTGCTCTGACAGACATATCCTTTGCGCTGAACAAAGGCGAATTCGTTTCCATCGTAGGACCGTCGGGCTGCGGCAAATCCACTCTGCTTTCCATTATCGCAGGTCTGCTCGAGCCGGAAAAGGGCCTTATCAAAATCAATGGAAAATACTTAAAAGAAAGCACCACAAACGTAGGCTACATGCTTCAGCACGACGAACTCTTCGAGTGGCGCACCATCTACAACAACGTAATCCTCGGGCTGGAAGTCCAGCACATGCTGACCGCCCGGACCAAAGAACGGGCGCATGAACTTTTAGATCTCTACGGTCTGCGCCAGTTCGAAACTTCCCGCCCGTCCGAGTTATCCGGCGGGATGCGCCAGCGCGCCGCCCTGATCCGCACACTGGTATTAGAGCCGGATCTTTTACTTTTAGATGAACCATTTTCCGCGCTGGACTACCAGACACGGCTGACCGTCGGAGACGATATCGGCCAGATAATCCGAAAAGAGGGAAAATCGGCTCTGCTTGTGACCCATGACCTGTCGGAAGCGATCTCACTTGCAGACCGTGTCATCATCCTTTCCGGGCGCCCTGCCGCCATCCGGCAGACCATCCCGCTGATTTTCGACCTTTCAGAAGATACACCCCTGAACCGGCGCAACGCCCCGGAATTCAAAACATATTTTAATCTCATATGGAAGGAGTTGAATACAGATGAGTAACCTCTCAGCAGGCCAGCAGAAATATCTCCTCATGCACCGCAGGCATAAACGAATCGTCAGGGTATCCCGGGTACTGATCCTGTTAAGTTTTTTATTTATCTGGGAATTCACCGCCAACGTAGGAATCATTGATTCTTTTATTTTCAGCAGCCCCTCCAAGATTGCGCTTTGTTTCTTTGGGATGGTTGTGGATAAGAGCATCTTTCTCCACCTTGGAGTCACCTTATATGAAACGATCCTTAGTTTCCTGCTCGTAATTGCCATCAGCATTCTGGTGGCAGTTGCCCTGTGGTTCAGCAGCAAACTTTCCGAAGTATTAGACCCTTACCTGGTCGTACTGAACAGCCTGCCCAAATCTGCGCTGGCCCCGCTTTTAATCGTGTGGCTCGGCGCAACCAAGACCACCATTATCGTCGCCGGAATGTCGGTCGCCATTTTCGGAAGCATCCTAAGCCTTTACACCAGCTTCACCACTGTCGATCCCGGTAAGATTAAACTGATCTATACCTTAGGAGGCAACCGTTTTCATGCCTTGACAAAGGTCGTGCTGCCGAGTTCCATCCCGGCAATCATCAGCAATATGAAGGTCAATATCGGATTGTGTCTGGTGGGGGTGATTATCGGAGAGTTTCTGGCGGCAAGAGACGGGCTCGGGTATCTGATTATCTATTCCAGCCAGGTATTCAGATAAGGGGGCATTCTGATACTGTGTCATATGGTTCACTTCATATCCTCTATACATCTATTCACTCTGATATTTCCCACCCTCCTTTTCCTCCCTTCCCCCGAAACCGAACCCTTCCCTCCTTCTTCAATACACGAATCCTGTAATTTACTCCAGACAGGCTGAGTCCCAGCCTCCCGGCAATTCTTTTGGCGGTGATCTTCGGATCTTCCCTCATAAGTTCGACAATATCCTCTCTCTCATCCCTCTTTTTCTTTCTATAATCAAACAGATTCCCATACTCTACTGTTTTGACATCCATATTCTCCGCTTCCGCCAGCCCCGGCCAGCCGAACGCAATCTCCATGTATTCCGGATAAATCCATATCTTATCCACTTCTTCTAACATTTCTGCCACAGCGGCCTTTTCCACAGCCCTTCCTGTCTGCAATGTCTTCTTAATGTGTGAAATTCTTTCCCTTAATGCGCTTCCCTCTGCTTTCTGCCGCTGGAAATCTTTTATCTTCTCCTGCGCCAGAGACAGACTTTGCTCTAATTCCTTCTGTTTCCTTTGATACGTCTCATCCGAAATAACCCCTTCCAGCAATTTTTCCACCAGCAGATCCATACGCTCCAGTATTTTTTTCTTCTGACGGCTCTCCCTGTAAAGATCTGTCTGATAATCCTTTTCCTTAAGCGCCGCCTCAAGCAGCCTGACCATATTCCCTATGATCTTCTTTTTATCCAACTGATATCGTTTCTCGCATACGTCGCTTAACAGTCCATAAAACGACTCTTCCTCCAGATGAATATTATGACATCCTCTCCGGCCTGTTTCCAGATAGATTTTACATTTCCATTCGTAGACGACAGACTGATCTTTACGCCCCTTTCTTGTCCTTCTATAATATGGCTCTCCACATAATCCACAGAACAGCCTGCCGCTAAGTTTTGACTTCCCCCGGTAGCGTCCTCTTTTGATATTCTCTGCCAGTAATGTTTCTGCTCTTTTGGCTATCTCCTGGTTTGCAGCCTCCCATAACTCCTCCGATACGATTGACGGTACTTTATTCTCATAGATAAACTGCTCTTCTACAGGCACCTTCACAGTCCGTTTAGACTCAAAATCATAATGAAGCCGGTTCATGACAACGGTTCCTTTATTCAATGGGTTATGTATCATTCGAAGGATTGCCGAATCAGAAAATGGTTTCCCATTCCGTCCTACAATACCCTCATTTTTCAGAATAGACGCAATCTTCCTGCTTCCGTATCCAGCAGCGCACAGTTCATACATGCGTCGCTTAATCCGGGCCTCCTCTTCGATTACAACCACGCTTTTATCCGGCAGTTTCCGATATCCATAGGTATTGGATGTAAGAACGGCCGGTCCGTTATGTTTCTGGCGGTTGCGATGGGCATTGTTGATCTTCTTGCTTAGTTCTCGGCTGTATTCCTCTGCAAGTATTGCTTTTATCCCTGTAATCAGAGCATCGTCCGTAGTATAAAATTTCCGTTCAATATAGATATAAAGTTTCTTCTGTTCTGTAAGCAGACGGTCCACAAAAAGATACCAGTCCTTTGTATTGCGCATTAACCTGTCCTGGGATTTGATTACGATAATATCGAATCTGTCGCCTGCCAGGTCTTCATATAGACGATTATATTCGCTCCTGCCTTTGGTGGTGGTTCCCGAACGGCTTTCCACATAAAGGTCTGCCAGCGTCCATCCGTTTTCACGGACGCAGGCCTTTCCTTCCTCTACCTGTTTCTTCAAGGCATCCTTCTGGCTCTCTTCTTCCGTACTGCACCGGGCGTAGATTACTGCTCGTAGTATCATACGGAATCCCTTTGTGTGATTAATTGCTTCAGATGATATTTTTCCTCTGATGTGATCAGGTTGTCTTGAAACAGGAGATCGGCCAGCTGCAACATAATCCCTGTGTTCTGTTCCATGGGATACGTCCTTTCGTTCAGTTGTATGAATGGTCTTTCAGGCATACTTACATCCTTCCACTTTTTCAATATAATATATGCCCAGACCGCCAGTCTTAACTCTCCCTGCTACATTTTTAACCTCTTCAAAAGATGGCCCCACGAAAAAACGCTCCTGGCCCAGATCCTGCCAGAAGCGTCTTCCTTTGTATTCTGTTTTTAATAATAAATATCCTCAAGTATCAGCATGTAGTAGTGATCAAGCCCTTCGCCCGCAATCTGGAAGTCAGCGGCAACCGGCATATGCTCTTTTGAAAATTCATCCAGAAATTCCTTACTTAACACATCCTCCGGCTTAAGTCCTTCGTCATGCATATATTTAGCCAGTTCCACCTTAAGTTCCGGGATATATACAGACGACGGCATTGCCCATCCGGAAAGACGTCCGGTCATCTCCGCCTCTTTTGCCTTCTCGGTGATCATATCGTTAATCTTACTGTAATCACCCAGATCGTCTTCCGTAATCTCCAGATTCAGAACCGTCGGATATGCCTGGGTAGGCGTCGGACAGCACTGCTCTGCAACCGTAAATTTCAGTTTGAAAGCCTCGTCTAAAATCACGTCGTACATAGGGCAGTTTGTTCCAAAGATGTTGGTATCCGGTCCATACTTTTCGATCTGTCTCGGAATATCCTCACGCAGAAACTGCAGCATAGCCGCCGTTCCGTTTCCTGTCTGCGGATCAGGAGTGGTCACTTCTACGAATTCCATCCCCAGCTCCTCGCAGGTCTGCTTCATCATATCCCTGCGCTCTGCTTTGCTTGCAGCAGCCATATGCGTCGGGAAAGAATAATGGATAAAGGTCTTTGCCCCCATCTCCTGCGCCTTCGTAGGTATGGTCACACCCCTCCTTACCCAGTCTGTGGTAATAGCGATATCCACATACTCGTTCAGAAGCTTGGGATCGTCATTACAGGTGACAATTGAAACAATATCCGGCCTCTTCTCACGGATTGTCTGGAATGCAGGTACAATCCCTTCCATTCCGTTGTCAAACAGGATATACTTCATCTCCGGATCGTCTGCAAGGCTGGTAACTACGGAAATACAGCCTTCCTTATTGGTTGCAAAATCCTCTGGCAGAGTTTTGTGCACGACCAGATCCGGATATTTCTCAACCATCTCTTCCGCCCCGCGGAATTCATCTTCGCTGACGGTCAGCGTAGGCGTTACGATTCCGATTTTGTATGCCTCCCCATCAGCATCCTCTCCCGCTCCTTTCTCATCCTCTTCCACCTTCTGTCCGTCTGCATTCGCCGGCTCTGCATCGTTTTTTGCACATCCTGCAGACATGGATATAGCCATCACCGCCACAAGAAACGCACTCACTAACTTTTTTCTCATTCTTTTCTCCTCTCTTTGGTTATGATTTATTTTAAGGTTTCCCTTAAAATCCTCTCTTTTTCCATCTTCTCTTTCCTCAGATTCATAATAATTGCGATTACAATTACGCCATAAGCTAAGAAAGAACGGAAATATTCACCCACTGACGGGTTATTAAAAAGATTCTGACCTGCCATAGGAGAGGTGATAAAAAGCGCATGGAACAGAATCACTCCCACGAAACAGTTTCTCATCTTTGCCTCTTTAATCGAAGCGCCTCCCACTAATATCGCTGCCGCTGCAAATGTATCCAGCCCCAGATGCCCGGTGTAAACATTAATTGTTCCAAAGTCGCCGATCAGAATAATCTGGCTCATAGCCGCAAATACCGTGGAAATAATGATGCAGATACTGCGCACTCTGTTACTCTGAATCCCCAATGTATTCGCATGATTCAGATTACTGCCCACCGCTTTTGCCAGAACCCCGATCTTCGCCCTCTGCAGGTAAAACAGAATCAGACTGAACACAAGGATAATCAGAACCGGAAATAAGGTGTAATGTTTCCCCTCAAACTGAAAAGGCAGAATCTCTTCAAACACTTCGCTGATATTCTTTGCATCCAGCATACTTCTAACGCCGATTCCCCGTTCCAGAAGAATTTCTTTATTGAGGGGATGAATGACCGTACCGTAAGCCACCATAAAAATAAACTGATAAATCACAGAACTTAACTGCCCGATCATAATGGAAACAATCATCTCGTTCCCCCTGGCTTTATTTAACAGAAGTGCAACCAGCGCACCGAAAATCACGGAAAGTAAAACACTGACTCCTACCACAAACACCAGCACCCAGATTCCCGTCAGATTCAGGTCCAGCGCGAACACGACCGCCATCTGCGCAGAGATCGCGCCTACGATGATAGCAAAATTAATCCCCATACCGCAGGTCACAGGCAGAATCAGCGCCAGGGTAAACAGCATGTTTCTGATAAATCTGGTATACACCTCCGCCGACAGATAATTCAGACTCATTCCCGAAAAATGAAAGGCTATGACAGTTAATATAAAAATCCCTATGGGCACAATATTATTTTTCACGAACTTCATGTCTGCTGTCCTTTCTTTCAAAAATGAATGCGTATAAGATGA
Organism: uncultured Dorea sp.; assembly: GCA_910579925.1. Classification (GTDB taxonomy): domain Bacteria; phylum Bacillota; class Clostridia; order Lachnospirales; family Lachnospiraceae; genus Sporofaciens. The sequence goes on along the minus strand of CAJTVY010000003.1, from coordinate 32,110 downwards.
TCCCGCTGGTAACAATAGTCCTTAAAATCTCCGCCATTTCCGGGATCAGTAGCGCATTAGCTACCGGAATTGACAGAAGATAGGTGGTCTGATAAAGAAATGTTCCGACCAACGCGTTGATTACCGTTGCATTCTTCTTTCCCGCCCCGCCAATTACAATGGCTGATACAGCCGGAAAACTCATCATAAAGGGTCCGTCATACAGATGAAGGATTCCATAACTCTGGGAATAAACCACCACGCCGACAGCCGCAAGGATGGTTGACATCATAATCCCTATGGTCCGGTATCTGTTTACTGAAATTCCGACAATCTGTACGAACCGTTCGTTTTCTGCAATGGCAGAAAAGATCATTCCTGTCCTTGTTTTGGAAAAAGCCCACAAAAGTGCGCCGATCCCCCATAGAAACAGCAAAAGTCCCAGTGGAATCACCAGTTTTCCAATCTTAATCTGCCACAGATTGTCCAAGATCTGCCCAAAATAAATATCCAGATTCACCTTCGGCCGAAGCCCCTGCCCGCCGATGGGGTATAGCATCTGCCTGTTGGTCACAGGTACAAAGGTGTAAAAAATATTCATAACCGGAATAAAGGAATACCCTATAAAGGTTCCAACGATTTCTTCATTCATCTTCAGTTGATTTAAAATCTTTGCATAAAGGAATCCAAGCGCCGCGGCAATCAGACTTCCTACTGCCATGGAACTAATCAGTCCTGCCCAGGAGGTAAGACGCAGGTTTACAGCAAACACCATCCCTAAAAGTCCGGCGGAAAGTCCTACTGCCATACCAAAGTTTCGCCCTGCTCCCACATTAATCATGGGAATCAGCGACAGCACGATCACGCCGTTCATGGCCCATTTAATCAGTGCGTCGTTGATGATATCCACCAGATTCATATCAATCACCACAGTGACTGCTAAAAGTACCAGCATATAAGCCGCCATAATCAGTTGAGGAGGATTTATCTTTTTATTTTTCATCTGCCGTCCTCCCGTAAAGTGAAAGCATAATTTCCTCTGGATCCATCTCTCCTTCAAAGGTCTGAAAAACCTGGCCCTGATACATGACCACCACTCTGTCACAGATTCGAATCAGTTCCTCAATCTCTCCTGAGGTTATGACCACTGTGGCGCCGTTTTTATGGTTCATCTCCAGAAGCCAGTTCAGAATCAGTTCCTTTGAGAAGATGTCAATTCCTCTGGTTGGCTCGCCCACAAAAAGAAGCTCTGGTTCGAAGGTAATGGCACGTCCGATACATACCTTCTGCTGGTTTCCGCCGCTTAACTCCCGGAGTTTCTGGTCGGGACCTGAACACAGAATATTCAGTTCCTCAATCATTTTTTCCGTATATTCCCTAATGACTTTTTTCCGTAGAAAAGATAGGGGACGAACCTTCGGTATACTCATAAACTCTGGATGTTTATGCTCTGTACCAAAAATCATGTTCTTCCAGATTGGACTTTCCAGAAATAAACTGGTGCCGGCGCGATCCTCTGAGAGATAATAAATTCCCCTTTTCACCAGCTCAGAATTGTCTCCTGCCTTTAACGCTTCTCCCCGGAACACTGCCTGATAATCTCCGTCTTTCAGTCCGAAAAGTCCTTCTGAAAACTGTTCCTGTCCCTGTCCCGCCAGACCGGTAATCCCCACAACCTCTCCTTTATAGATGGAAAGGCTCTTATCTGTCCCCTGAATCCGGTCATAGCTTAAAAGCACTTCCTTACTCCGCACTTCTTTTTTACGTTCTGCCTTTACAATCTCACGCCCCACCATATCATCCGCAAACCGGCCGACAGAAAACCCGGCTTTTTCATATGTAGAAACCAGTTCCCCGTCCCGGAGCACTGCCACCACGTCACAGATTTCCATCACCTCTTCAAGCCTGTGCGAAATAAAAATCACAGCAATCCCCTTTGCTGCAATCTCCCGAATACACTGAAGAAGCCGTCTCGTCTCTGTAATATTTAAAGAACTGGTCGGTTCATCCAGAATTAGCAGCCGAATGCCTGCATGATCTAATTCTCTGGCCAGTTCCACAAACTGTTTCTGATTAAGAGAAAGCCCGTCTATCATCCTGTCCGGATCAATCTGCGCGCCAATCATCTCAAGGGCTTTCTTTGCCTCTTCCTCATCCTTTTTATAATCTACATAGGAAAATTCCGGCAGGATCACACTCTTTCGTCTGACGTTCTCTCTGTTAATTTTGATATTACGGGTAGCGCTTAAGCCCTGGAACAGCGCAAGCTCCTGATGCACCATTGCAATTCCATAAGCTACCGACTGACTATGATTTTTTATAGAAACTTCTGTTCCATCAATCAGAATCTTCCCTTCATATCCCCCTGTCTCAGAAATTAATGCTTTTCCATTCAGTATATTCATCAAGGTGCTTTTTCCCGAACCATTAGCGCCAATGATGCCATACACTTCTCCCTCTTTGATTTTCAGATTAATATTCTTTAGTACATAATTTCCGTCGAACTGTTTCGACAGATTCTTTACCTCAAGCATACCTCCCACGCCGACTCCCTTACTTGTAATTGTTACTATTGTATCATGGCAGCGTGATAACACACAAATTCATAATTCCAATATATAACACTATTTATATATAATGTCTATAAGTCGGCCGCAAAATATCACATTGTATCAGAATGCCTCCTCACCTGTTTAAAATGGATTGGCTTCTGATGAGCATCGTCCTTTTGTGCATCATGGCGATGCTCCTCTATTCTCTGATCAGTCTGCTGGAAAAATGGTGCCGCCGTCGTTTCTGAATAATCCTCATATGCTTTCGGCGTCCGTCAGATTCCCGCCGAAAAGCAAATCAGGAGATGCCAAAAAGCACCTCCTGCATACATACTTGCGTCTTCCTTATTTCAGTTCCTTCCAAAGATCACTGCCCCTCGCATACCTTTCGATCTCCTCAAAGGTAAACGGCGCAGTCACCCATACATAGCCCCGGTCGTTCTCGTCGTCGCTTTCATAGTTAAGATCAAATCCAATCTCAATCCCCTCGGCATCCAGGAAGAAATTCACATGATAAACACCATTCTGACTGTCCCCTTCCAGAGCCCTTTTCAACATCTCCGAATCTGCCTCCGAAAGGAGCAGATCGTCTCCGGCCTCATTTTTCATCCTGGTCAGCCAGTCCTCCATGAAGACGTCGTTAAGTTCCACGATATCCTTTACTTCGTAAACCTTCCCATCCTTGAGACTGATATTACAGGTACGAAGATGCTGAACATAATAATCCTGTCCACCCTCATAGCCGTAATCTTCGTAAACCACACTAAGCACGTTCTCGGACGCATAGCAGACATTAAAATCCACATAATCCATTAACACGGGATACTCTTCTCCCAGCACCCGTTCCTTAATCTCCGGTACAGGATCATCGTAAATCCGCTTCACCGTCTCCATGGCGCGGGCTTTCAGAATCTCATTAACCTTCTTCTCGACAGAAGCATCCCCAAGACCGCTGATCTTCGGATAATTCACCTGAAACTGTATCACCATGGACTGTTTCTCATTGTCTGTGAATTCATACATTTCATCATCAATCTCATAGGAGACGTTATCGTCAATCATTTCCGGGATTGCCCAGATTCCAGACAAATCCTCGTATTCATCATAACCGTCACTGCCATATTCGTCCGGCAGGTCTTCAAATCCCGGTCCATAATCATCGAAATAGTCGAAATCCTCCTCCGGCTCCTCATAAAACCATTCTCTCTGATGTGTGAACCCTCTTCTGAAGTCCTGGGCTGCTCTGACGCCTATAAAACCCAGTACAAGAATCAGAACCACGGCAAATACTCCCAAAGCGATCCATGCAGTCCTTTCGCTGGCGCCTTTAGGGGATAACATGCCAAGATTCACATACATTTCCATCGGGACATAGCGCATTCCATCCCGTTCCTGTTCCCCAGAAATGGGACGCATTCCCATATGTATGTATCTCTCCACTGCATCGGGAGCCGAATTGACTGTCATCCTGTCCGCATGCAGATACCTTGCACAATAGTTATAAGCATACTGGAACAGCATACGCCCGATCCCCTGTCCCTGCCGTTCCTTGTTCACAAAGAATAGAGCAATATGGCCGTCCGGCCTTATTGCCAGAGTACCGCACAATTCCCCTCCTTCAAACGCACCGAAGAACACCAGTTGTCCTCTTTGCCATAACTGGCTGATATAATCATATTTGATAAATTTCTGGAATGAAGCTACACCCTCCGGGGTACTCGCAGGTGCAATCGTATCCGCATAGACTTCCCATACCAGATGCAGCGCCGGAAGCAGTTCCGGCTGCTGCAACATCCTAATCTCCATATTGCTACCTCTCATCACTTGGTCCCAAGCAGTTCCTCCCGAAGCAGGGTCAGCGCCCTAGCCACAGCGAACTCCCGGTTCTTATCCCTGTTTCCTGTAAAATGAAATTCCTCCACCCGAACATGACCTTTTACATAGCATCCCACATATACAAGTCCCACCGGCTTCTCCGGGGTTCCTCCTCCCGGACCCGCAATCCCGGTCACACTAAGCGCCGCATCCGCGCCGGCCGCCTTTGCCGCGCCCCGCGCCATCTCTTTTGCCGTCTGGGGGCTCACAGCTCCATACTGTACAAGAGTCTCCCGCTTTACCCCCAGAAGCCGCTCCTTTGCATCATTGGAGTAGGTGATATACCCCTCCTTGTACACATTGGAAGCACCGGGCACATTCGTGATCCTTCCTGCCAGCAGGCCTCCTGTACAGGACTCCGCAGTCGTCATGGTCATCTTCTTCTCTTCCAGAAGACTGACGATAGCCGCCTCAAGGGTTACTTCCTCTCTGGTAGTATAGATCTTATCTCCAAACCGCCGGCTAAGTTCCTCAAGAAGCGGCGCAAATAACTGTTCTGCCACCTCCTCATCGGAAGCTTTGGCGGTCACACGGAAATGCACTTCACCCGTCTTCGCATAGGGTGCGATCGTCGGGTTAGTCTGCTCGTCCATTAGGTCGGCAACCATGGTCTCTGCCTTACTCTCCCCGATGGAACAGATCTTCACCATCTTCGAATAGATTCCCTCCGGCTGCAGTTCGTTCAGATAGGGGGCGATATCCCGCTCAAACATAGGCTTAATCTCGTTGGGCGGTCCTGGAAGAAGGATGACAGTCTTTCCATTCTCCTCTAAGATCAGTCCAGGAGCCGTACCGTTATGGTTATCCACTACCTTCGCCCCTTCAGGAACCATCGCCTGTTTCCAGTTGTTCGGCGTCACCTGGTCGCTGTGTACCCGGCGGAAATAATCCTGAATCCTCTCCTTCGTGCGCCCGTCTTCATAGAGTTCCTTTCCGAAAACCTTCGCCACGACCTCTTTGGTCAGATCATCCTTCGTAGGTCCAAGACCTCCGCTTAAGATCAGAATATCCGATCTTGACAGCGCCTTTCGCACCGCCTCGTCAAGACGTTCCTCATTATCACCCACCACACTCTGGTGAAAGCAGGAAAGTCCCAGAGCCGCGCACTGCTCCGACAGATACGCCGCATTCGTATTCACAATATTTCCTAATAAGATCTCCGTACCGACAGAAATAAATTCTACCGTCATCCGTTACATACCTCCTTGTGTCAGCACCTGTACATTCTTGGCAACATAATCGATCAGAGAAACGACCGTCAAGATTAAGGATACCCAGATCAGCGCGATTCCAATCATATCAAATACACCGCCAAAGTCTGCAATGAGCACGATGATCATGGCCATCTGGGAAACTGTCTTGAATTTGCCCCAGTAACTGGCCGCAATCACGATTCCATTATCCGAAGCCACAAGTCTGAATCCGCTGATAATGAACTCTCTCGCAATGATTACGATAACGATCCACGCCTCTAAACTCCCGGACGGAATCAGACAGATCATGGCAGAACATACCAGAAGCTTATCTGCCAGCGGATCCATAAATTTCCCAAAATTCGTCACCAGATTCCTTGCCCGCGCAATCTTTCCATCCAGCATATCCGTCAGACTCGCCACGCAGAAAATTATGAGGGCGATCCACTTATTCGCCGCCCCGCCTACATCCGTCAGCATAAAAAACACAAAAAATGGCACCATGATCACTCGAAGCACCGTCAGTTTATTTGGTAAATTCATACGATCAACTCTCCTATCAAATCATATTCCAGGGCGCCGGTCACTCTCACTTTCGCAAAGTTCCCGGTCACCAGTTCCTCCTCTGTCTGGACGAAAATCAGACCGTCCACATTGGGCGCATCACGGTATGTTCTCCCCACATATACATCTTCATCCGCAACCTTACCCTCAATCATTACCAGAACTTCCCGGCCAATCATCTCTTCTGCCTTCTCAAATGCAATCTCCTGCTGAAGTTCCATCAGTTCGGCCTGCCGTTCCTCCTTCACCTCTTCTGCTACCTGATCCGGCATGTCAGCCGCCGGCGTATCCTCCTCCGGTGAGTAGGTAAACACTCCCAGACGATCGAATTCCATCTCATCTACGAACTCCATCAGTTCCTCATGCTGCTCCTTTGTCTCACCTGGGAACCCGGTAATCAGCGTGGTTCGGATGGTAATGTCCTCTATCTCATCTCTGAGTTTTGCGACAGTCTCCTTAAGTTTTGCTTTCGTGGTTCTTCTTCCCATCTTCTTCAAAATCTCGTCACTGGCATGCTGGATGGGCAGATCCAGATAACGGCAGATCTTTTTCTCTTCCTTCATTACCCGGATCAGTTCTTCGTCCACTTCCTCCGGATAACAGTAAAGAAGCCGAATCCAGCGGATTCCCTGGATCTTACATAATTCCTTTAACAGCCTGTGTAATGACTTCTTACCATAAAGATCCTGCCCGTACAGAGTCGTCTCCTGCGCCACCAGAATCAGTTCTTTTACGCCCTGTTCGGCCAGATCCTGCGCCTCTTTCAAGAGCCGGTCCATAGGTACGCTCCTATAATTCCCCCGGATCTTTGGAATAATACAGTACGTGCAGCGCTTATCGCAGCCCTCTGCAATTTTCAGATAAGCGTAATGTCCCCCAGTTGTCACCAGCCGCTTTCCCTCTGGCATGGGCAGTGCGTCCGGTTCTCTCAGCATCACGCCGCCATCTCCATGAAGCGCTTCCTCCACTGTCTGGACAATCCGGTCGTAGGAAGTGGTTCCCAGAACCGCATCCACCTCCGGAATCTCTTTTAAGATCTCCTGCTGGTAACGCTGCCCAAGACATCCTGTCACAATCAGAGCCTTAAGTCTTCCTCTTTCTTTATATTCCGCCATCTCCAGAATGGTCTCAATGCTCTCCTCTTTCGCATCATGGATGAAACAACAGGTATTGATCACGATAACCTCCGCCTGTTCCTCGTCGTCTACGATCCGATATCCCTTTCCATCCAGTAACCCCAGCATGACTTCTGAATCCACCAGATTCTTGTCACATCCCAGAGAGATAAATAATATATTCATCCTTCCTCCTTCTTAGTCTCCACCATGAATCATCTGTGTAAGAAAGGCAGATACCTTGCGGCACCTGCCTCTATCGCCTGTATCTTAACCGGAGAAACTGATTTTGTCTGTCTTTTTACTCCACAGCTTCTTCCATCACAGCCTGCTCCTGCCCTTCCGGCTCTCTGATCTCTTTTCTCTCATCTTCTGCAGCAACTTTAATCTTAGCCTGGTTCAGTTCATCAATCGCGACGGACAGCGGCTTCTCGCCGCTTTTTACCGGCACCAGCGGCATATTGCCGTCAATGATCTCCCTGGCTCTCTTTGCAGTGGCCATAACGATGGAATACCGGCTGTTCACAATCTTTGTCTCGCCTTCTTCAACATCCTTATTCACTACTTTCATTAAATCTGTGTAAGATGGGTGCAGCATACACTATTCTCCTTTCAGTTCTTCCTTCATATGCTTTATAAATGCTTTATTACGGCAACATCTTCTGTGTTCTCCCTGAATAATCTGATGCACCTGCTCTACGCACTCTTCAAGCACGTCATTCACAATCAGATAATCATACTGATCCATTCCCTCAGCCTCTTCTTTGGCACGGTCCATACGGCCGTTGATTACGTCTTCCGTCTCGGTTCCCCGCCCCTTAAGCCGGTTCCTTAACTCTCTGGCCGTAGGAGGAGTAATGAACAGAAGCAGCGTCTGGGGAAACTTCTCCTTAACCTTCAGAGCCCCCTGGATCTCAATCTCCAGGATTACGTCTTTCCCCGCCTCTAACTGTTCCACCACGTATGCCTTCGGTGTCCCATAATAATTGTCCACATACCTAGCATACTCTATCAGTTCCTCTTTCGCAATCATTTTTTCAAATTCTTCTACGGTTTTAAAGAAATATTCCCGTCCATCTTCCTCGCCAGGCCTTGGCTTTCTGGTTGTGGCGGAAATCGACAACGCATAATTCTCATACCGCCCCATGATTTCTTTCATAACCGTACCCTTTCCGGCTCCCGAAAAGCCGGATACCACAGTCAGAATCCCTCTCTCGCCCATGAACTTGTCCTCTTTCTTTTAATGTAATCTGGCGGCCGGCACGCCGCCCATTACTCAATATTCTGAATCTGCTCTCTTACCTTCTCAATCTCCGTCTTGAGATCAATTCCCGCATTGGAAACCTCCAGATCATTAGCTTTGGAAAGGATGGTGTTCGCCTCCCGGTTCATCTCCTGGGCAATAAAGTCAAGCTTCCGTCCGATTCCGCTCTCCTCAGACTGCAGGGTCTCCTTCATATGTACAACGTGGCTTCTAAGCCTTACGATCTCCTCGTCTGTACAGATCTTGTCCGCAAATATCACGACCTCGGCGGCAATCCTTCCCTCTTCGATCTGCGTGTCCGCAAGCAGTTCCCGCACCTTGTTCTCAAGCTTCTCCCGATACTCCGCCACGATCTGGGGCGACCGTTCCTCGATAAAATCCACCAGCTTTAACATCCCGTCCAGCTTCTTTAAAATGTCTTCCCGCAGATTCCGTCCTTCCTGGGTTCTCGTCTCAACAAATTGCCCGATAGCTCCAAAAAGCGCCTTCTCAAGTCCGTTCCACAGTTCCTCCTCATTCAGCGTCTGCTCTTCCATGGTCAGCACCTCCGGGCAGCGCAGAAGCGTAGAAACCCTGATGTCGTTTCCCAGAGAGAATTTCTCTTCCATCTGCTTAAAACAGGCAAGGTACTCTCCTGCCAGTTGTTCATTATACTTCAGAGAAGCCTGATTCTCAGACAGATCTTCATATGTGATAAAGATGTCTACCTTACCTCTCTGGATACTCTGTTTCAATCGGCTGCGGATTGCAGTCTCAAATAAATTCAGCTTCTTGGGCATACGGATATTTACATCCAGATACCGGTGATTCACACCCTTCATCTCAACGGTGAATTTCCGGTTCCCGTCAGAGCTTTCGCAGCGTCCGAAACCTGTCATACTGTTTATCATGATATGAACCTCTTCTTTAAATTATATTCAAATGATCTGACTCATTCATTATAAGACATTTGGCAAATTGAGTCAACCATGTTATACTATGCTGAGAATAGTACCCAGAGAAAGGAGTTCAGATTATGGCATTTGACGGAATTACCGTGGCGGCGGTCACGCAGGAACTAAGGGACTCTCTGACCGGCGGACGGATCACAAAGATCGCGCAGCCAGAGACGGACGAGCTGCTGCTTACCATCAAGACACCCGACGGGGCGTGCAGGCTTTATATCTCTGCAAGCGCCTCCCTTCCTTTGATATATCTGACAGACGAAAACAAACCAAGCCCTATGACCGCTCCTAATTTCTGCATGCTTCTGCGCAAGCATATCGGAAACGGACGGATCACCAAAGTCTCACAGCCCGGACTGGAACGGATTATCCATCTGGATATCGAACACCTGGACGAGCTGGGAGATCTGTGTAAGAAGAAACTGATCATAGAGATCATGGGGAAACACAGCAACATTATTTTCTGTGACGAAAATAACCGGATCATTGACAGCATCAAACACGTCAATGCGCAGATGAGTTCCGTTCGGGAAGTTCTGCCCGGACGAGAATATTTTATACCGGACACCATGGCCAAGCTTGATCCCCTGACCGTCGATGAAGATGATTTCATCCAGGCGCTGAAGAGCAAGCCTGCGCCTCTTGGCAAATCCGTATATACCAGTTTTACCGGGGTCAGCCCTGTAGTGGCAGAAGAGATCTGCGCTCTTGCCGGCCTGGAATCCGGCATGACTCCGCAGGATCTGTCTTCAGACATGCTTTCCCACCTGTACCGGCAGTTTTCGTATTATATGGAGAATGTCCGGACTGGCAGCTTTCATCCTACGGTCTACTATGTGAAAAATGCGCCAAAGGAATTCTGTGCAATTCCTCTCTCCCATTTCAGTCGGGAGACTGCGAAGGAATATCACTCTATGTCCCAGGTGCTTCGGACATATTACGCAACGAAAAACACCCTCACAAGAATCCGGCAGAAAAGCACGGATCTGCGCCATGTGGTGCAGACTGCTCTGGAGCGGAACCGTAAGAAATACGATCTGCAGTCCAGACAGCTTAAGGATACCGAAAACCGGGACAAGTATAAGGTTTACGGCGAACTGATCAATATCTATGGCTACAGCCTGCCCGCGGGATCCAAAGAACTGACGGCCTTGAATTACTACACGGATCAGGAGATCACCATCCCCTTAGATCCCACCATGACGCCCCAGGAAAACTCACAGAAATACTTTGCCAGATACAATAAGCAGAAACGGACTTTCGAAGCGCTCACAGAACTGATCCGGGAGACCGCCGACGATATCCAGTATCTGGAATCCATCAGCAACGCTCTGGACATCGCCATGAACGAGGCAGACCTGGCGCAGATTAAAGAAGAATTGATGCAAAGCGGATACATCCGCAGAAAATTTACAAAGAAAAAAGTAAAGCTCACCAGCAGACCCATGCACTATATTTCCAGCGACGGATACCATATGTATGTGGGGAAGAATAATCTGCAGAATGATGAGCTGACCTTCTCCTTTGCCAGCGGAAACGACTGGTGGTTCCACGCCAAAGGCGCGCCTGGCTCCCATGTGATCGTAAAATCCAGAGGAGACGAACTTCCCGACCATACTTTTGAAGAAGCCGGACGGCTGGCCGCCTATTATTCCAGAAACCGCGGAAGCGATAAGGTCGAGATTGATTATGTAGAGAAGAAGCATGTCAAAAAACCTAACGGGGCAAAGCCCGGATTTGTGGTGTATTATACGAACTATTCCCTGGTGATAGATTCGGATATCTCAGACATAGAAAACGTGCAGGATTAATCCTGCACGTTTTCTATGTCTGGAACTGTTCTGATACAGAAAATACCGTAACAGTTCAGATAAACCGCCCTGTTACAAAATTCCGGCTACTGCTCCCACAGTTTTTCACACAGATAACTATACTCTGGCAGCTGATCTGTGTAGGGCTTAAGACGTTTCCGGATCCTGGCACGTTCCGACAGATCCGCCTCATACGTGGCATGGTCATTCGGTGTCCTTTGCACCACATCGTCGGCAATCTCGTTAAACAGAATCCAGCAGAGTCTTTCGGCCTCCATGATCACATGGCTCTCCATGATCTCCTGGCCTTCGAAAGAAATCTGCATCAAGACATACCCCAGCTTGTCAGACCACAGCCAGTCAAGGTAAGGGCTTTCTTTTATGTAGTCGCCAAACACCCTGCTGACCTTGTCCACCTCAGCATCTCTTTTCGCCTCATGTACCATCGTGTCTTCCTCCTCCTGTTCCTGTTGATAGATACAGATTTATTCTACCACATGTTCATAGGGGGAATGTTGATGTAAATATTGGATATTTTATCTGTTGGCCATCTCACAGAGTTCTCCCAGCATCTTGAGAAGTTCTTCCGACATATTCTCCTCGCTAAACTGGCAGGTTCCTACCTTACGGTGACCTCCGCCGTTATATTTTAACATCAGGCTTCCCACGTCAAGGGTGGCCGTCCTGTTCAGAATACTGTAACCGACTGCAGCGGAACATCCTTTTCCTCTGCGTCCGCTGACGATCCACACAGAAATATTCTGCTGCGGATACATACTGTAGATCATAAAACGATTGCCGGAATAGATCGGATCTACATTTCTTAAATCCGTGATGATTACATTACCGTCTACAATCGTGTGCTTTAAAATCATATCCCTGAACTTCACCGTCTGCTCAATATAAGTCTCGATACGCTCCTTAATATCCGGCATCGCAAGAATCTCTTCGGTCTTCATAGTACGGCTGACATCCATAAGCTTCTCCGTCAGTTCATAATTGGAAATGGAGAATTTTCTCCATCTCCCTAATCCGGTACGGGGATCCATCAGAAACCCGATCAGAACCCAGCCTGACGGATTCAGAATCTCCTTCACGGTCAGACTCCCGGAATCCACCTTGTCCACCGCTTTCATCAGATCGTCAAACTGCGGAAATGTGGCTTTCCCTCCGTAGTATTCATATATAATTCTTGCACAGGAAGGACTGGTACGGCTTTCACCATGATACCGCCCCTCCAGTTCCATCCTCTCGTGCTCGCTGGAATGATGGTCGAACCATAAACCGCACCCCTCGACAAAAGGCACATTGGCAAGACAGTCATTCTCATTAATCCGAACCAGGCCGTCCTGTATATCCTTCGGATGTGCAAATTTCCAACTATCAATAACTCCGGCTTCAAGAAGCAGCGCGCCACATGCCAGACCATCAAAATCAGAACGTGTAACCAGTCTCATGTTTCTTCCTCCCACATTATCACAAATAAATCCGACTTCATTGTGGTTAGTATAGCATATCCGGTGCATTTCAGCAAATATAATTTACACGCCTTCACGCCTGCAGTAAACTCTTACCGTCAGTATCAGAAATAATGGAATCTCAACCAACGCGGCCCCGATTATCAGATAGGGCGTCCAGATTACGGCTGACCCTACATGGGCAAAATCTGTCCCTAACAATTCATACAGAAACGAATTCGTAAGCCCGATCCCTCCAGAAGGGAGAATGCAGCGAATAATTTTTATCAGATTTGCCGAGGAGATCACAGCCAGAATCATCGGCAGCAGGCCAAGCAGCAGCGCAATCTTCAGGGAATCCTGTACATTCCTGCACTTTGCAGACAAAAACAAGGTTATGCTTACTGTTGCCGCCATGGACAAAAACAATCCCGCCGCCACTGCCGCCTGAGTCTGACCTGCCGTAAATCCAGGAATCATCAACGCAGGCCACACCATCTGTATTGACGTCTGAAGCCCCTCGATTCCGAAAGTCAGATCCGTAATCAGTATATATATTCCTGTTCCGATCAGAAAAGTCAGCACAAATATCAGAATCGCTGTCACAATCTTTGCAATTGCCAGACGTACCCTTCCATGTCTGGTACACCGCAGAATACTGTCCGCTCCTGTCTGGTATTCTGCCGAAAATATGGGTGAAATAATCACCACAAATACCAGCATCATCAGCAATATATAGAGTGTCATATAGTCATACGATGAGATCTCATAACCCGATATATAAGTAAAAGGCATCCTGATATCTTTACTCAGTTCCTTAATCTTTTCCTGCTCGTCCTCACTCTTCCCTTCCAGAATCAGTCTTTCCCGGTATTGTTCATAAAGCTTCGATGCATCCTCCGGCGCAATGTCTGCATCTGTCATGGAATACAGGGTAACGCCCTGCGGGGACAAAGTATTTCCAACCAATGTCAGCAACGGATAAACCGGCTCAATTCTTCGGACATATTCCTCTATTGGCATTTCCGGAGGAAAGACTGCTCCATACTCCTGATAGCATTCCCGGAATACCTGGATTGCGCTGCGAATCTTTTCTTCTGTAACCTCTCCATTGATCTCCTTTTCTTTCTCCTTCTGATAATCAATCGCTGCTTTTCCTTCCAGCATGATCACGTTTCCCTGGTCATCCACACGTTTCGTCTTCATATATGATATCGGGAAATACGCCATTACCGCCGACAAAAGCAGGATTACTGCCAGCATGATCCAGACAGTCCTGGTAGATACGACCCGTTTCAGTTCCAGATATATTAATCGTCCCATATATTCATTCCTCCTTCGCACTCTCCGGGAACAGCCACAGATAGAGATCTTCCATCCGGGGTTTCTCACTCTCTGAACCTGGGATCACTGCCGTCCCGGAAAGATAGCGTACTTTCACATCACCGTTTTCTTCATTATAAATATTCACCATAGGAACTTTATGCTCGTAGAAACCAAGTTCCCTTCCGTCAATACTGGCAGACCACACTTTTCCGTCCACCATCCGCACCAGTTCCTCCGTCTTCCCCGTGGCAATGATCCTCCCGTCCTTCATAACTGCATTACAGGTGGCGATGTACTCAATGTCCGACACGATATGCGTAGAGATCAGAACGATCCTGTCCTGTGCAAATTCCGACAGCAGATTTCTAAACTTTACCCGTTCCCCTGGATCCAGACCGCTGGTTGGTTCATCCAGCACCAGCACTTCCGGTTCGTTAAGCAATGCCTGTGCAATTCCGACTCTGCGCTTCATACCGCCGGAGAGTTTCGAGATCTTCTTATTTCTGACATTCTCAAGAGACACTCGTTTTAAAAGCGTCTGAATACGCTCCTTCGATTCTGATTTCGTCAGCCCCTTCAAAGCGGCAATGTATTCCAGATAATCCTGCACGCTAAATCCCGGATAAAACCCGAACTCCTGGGGCAGATATCCGAAGATATCCCGGAAGGCTTCCTTCAATGTCTCAGTCTCCACCCCGTCATATCTGACGCACCCGGACGTGGGGCGCAGGATTCCGGCAATCATACGCATCAGAGTCGTCTTTCCCGCTCCATTCGCTCCCAGAAGTCCCCATACTCCTGGAGTGAGTTTCAGAGAAACATCATCCACAGCACACTTATCCTTATATTGTTTCGTAATGTTACAGATTTCAAGTTCCATATAGTCCTCCTTTTCTTTATATGTGATCAATGACTCCGGCCCGGCCGCCGATCCTGGCGCTCTCTTTCATCCACAGACGGACGGAAAGAATCAGAACCAGAAACAGGAGAAAGCTGAGGATACTCCACGTTTCCATGTTTTCATAGAGCGCCGGCTTCCTGTCATACAGAATGATCAGAACTGCCCCAAGGCAGACGCAGTATCCTTCGCACACTCCGGCTCTCTGGGAATCTTCCTTCCATTTGTCTGTATGCCTTATAATCTGCACGCATCCTGTACACGCCGCCAGAAGCGGAAGCCCGAAATAAAAGGCAAGTCTTACCATCGAAAGATTTACCGCGCCGGTTAAGGCGCCTGCGCTGCATACAAAAACTATCACGTATTCTGCTGCCAGAAGCGTCATCTTTGCCATAAGAAGCCTTGAGAGCGATATCCGTGAGACCATCTCAATCTCATACATCTGATAGCGGTATGGCATTAATATAAAAGGTATGGAAGACATCACCAGCATAACCGCCAGGATTCCCATAAGCGGCGGAATGTGGCGCACACTTAGTCTTTCCAGTTCTCCCGCCGCACTCAGATACAGGATTCCTGACATTGCAAATGCAGCCGCTCCCTGGGCCGTCCAAAACTTCCGCCCCATAAACGGAATCTGCCGAAGCATGAATTCCAGGAATCGGATTCGCTTCTTCGGCGGCCGGACAGCCAGCGTATTTTGAACCGACAAAAGAACCTTTTCCTTATGTTCCCCGTTCTCGTTGCTCTTTCCACCGGATCCGACATCAATCTTCAATGCATTTCCTAATTCTCCAAACATCTTCTGCTTCATTCCTTACACCTCTCCTTCCATTTCCCGCTTCATAACTTTCAATGCCTTTCGAAGCCTGGACTGCACCGTCCGCATAGGCAGGTCCATCACTATGGCGATCTCCCGAAGGGTCAGTTCCTGGGCAAACTTAAGATACACGGCCTCCTTCAGTTCTTTGGGGAGATTTCGCACCATATACTGGAAATTTACTTCTGCCTCTGATCTTGCATATCCTGTCTCCAAAAACTCCATCTCCTCTGGCAATTCGTCATTTCTTTTCTGTCTCCACAGATCCGTACAGGTATTGGAAGCCACCTTGTACAGAAATCCCCGGAACTTCCCTCTGTTCTGATACTGCGGGAAATAGCGGATCACCTTAAGAAATGTCTCCTGCACCGCATCCTGCGCCGTCTGAAGATCCGGTGAATGATAGATACAGTATCGAAGAATATCCTCATAATACATGGACACCAGTTCTTCCCAGCATGAAATATTTCCCTTTTTAATCTGATGCAGCAATTCATTTTCACGCGTCAAAATTCTTCCTCCTTAAATGAGTCAGCATATCAGGGCGTCCCCTGTAATAGATAACGTACAGTAAAAAGAAAATGATTTTAAAATACAAAAAAACTGCCGGAAATATTATCTCCCGACAGTTTTTGATCATCCGTCCACTTTAGATTTTCGCAATATCCACCAGCGTAAGAGCCTTGATATCCGTATTCTCAAGACTTTCGATCAGCGCCTTTGCCGTATCAATGGCCGTCAGCACATTCACGCCCGTCTCAATCGCATTTCTGCGAATCACGAATCCGTCTCTTGCCCGGTCGGCTCCCTGCTGCGGCGTATCAATGACAAGATCAATCTTATGTCCCAGAATTAAGTCCATCAGGTTCGGCGACTCCTGTTCAATCTTTCGTACCATATTCGCTTTCACCCCGCCGTCTGTCAGAGCCTGCGCCGTTCCCTTCGTGGCAAAAATACGATAGCCGATCTCACAGAATCTGCGTCCAATCTCAACGGCCTCTGCCTTATCTTCCTCCCGGACGGTAATGATCATATTCTTATGCCTTGGCAGACGAACTCCCGCCCCCAGGAACGCCTTATATAACGCCTCTTCAAATGTCTTTGCAATCCCCAGGCACTCTCCCGTAGACTTCATCTCCGGCCCTAAGCTGATATCTGCTCCACGAATCTTCTCAAATGAGAACACCGGCATTTTCACGGCAAAATAATCTGCCTCCGGCTGCAGCCCCGGCCTATACCCAAGTTCCTTAATCTTTTTTCCAATAATTACTTTTGTGGCAAGGGGCACAATGGGAATCCCCGTTACTTTGCTGATATAGGGAACCGTCCGGCTGGAACGCGGGTTCACCTCGATCACATACACATCCTCGCCGCAAACAATGAACTGAATATTGATCAGTCCGATCACATGCAGAGATCTTGCCAGTTTCCTTGTATAGTCCTCTATCGTCCTCTTGGTCTTCTCAGAAATACTCTTGGCCGGATATACAGAAATACTGTCTCCGGAATGAATTCCGGCACGCTCGATATGCTCCATAATGCCGGGAATCAGAATATCCTCCCCGTCGCACACCGCATCTACCTCAATCTCTTTGCCCTGCAGATACTTATCAACCAGAATCGGGTGATCCTGTGCAATCCGGTTGATAATCCCCATAAACTCCTCAACGTCATGATCATTAATGGCAATCTGCATCCCCTGGCCTCCAAGCACATAGGACGGTCTTACCAGCACCGGATACCCCAGGCGGTTCGCAACCTCTTTCGCCTCTTCCGCCGTAAATACCGTACCGCCGCTCGGTCTTGGAATCTGGCACTGTTCCAGAATCCCGTCAAACAGTTCCCGGTCTTCTGCCACATCCACGTTTTTGGCAGAAGTCCCTAAAATCGGAACGCCCATCTTCATCAGAGATTCCGTCAGCTTGATCGCCGTCTGTCCGCCAAACTGTACCACGGCCCCGTCCGGCTTCTCCAGATCCACGATATTCTCCACATCTTCAGGCGTCAATGGCTCAAAATACAGTTTATCCGCAATATCAAAATCCGTACTCACCGTCTCCGGGTTATTATTTACAATGATCGTCTCATATCCTTCCCTGGCAAACGCCCAGGTACAATGTACGGAACAGAAGTCAAACTCGATTCCCTGTCCGATTCTGATCGGGCCGGAGCCAAGAACCAGAACCTTCTTCTTTCCATGATCCTCTGCTGCCGCCTCATTCTCACTCCCGAATACAGAATAATAGTAAGGCGTCTCTGCCGCAAATTCAGCCGCACAGGTATCCACCATCCGGTAAGCCGCAGTAATTCCCCACTCATGGCGCAGATCGTGAATCTTAAGTTCTGTCATCCCCGTAAGCTCTGCAATCACCCTATCCGGGAATTCCAGACGTTTTGCTTCTTTCAGAAGTTCTTTATCCAGTTCGCAAACCCGAAGCTTCTGTTCCATTTCCACAAGAATCGCAATCTTATCAAGAAACCACAGATCAATCTTTGTAATCCCATGGATTACTTCATAAGAAATTCCCCGCCGGACTGCCTCGGCAATCTTCCAGATCCGGGTGTCGTCCACAACTGCCAGTTCTTCCAGCAGTTCCTCTCTGTCAAGATACGAAAAATCATAGGACATAAGACTGTCCACATGCTGCTCAAGAGAACGGACGGCCTTCATCAGCGCCCCTTCAAAGTTATCGCTGATACTCATGACCTCTCCCGTCGCCTTCATCTGCGTTGTCAGAGTACGTTTTGCACTGATAAATTTATCGAATGGAAGCCTTGGAATCTTCACAACACAGTAATCCAGCACAGGCTCAAAACTGGCATAGGTCTTTTTCGTAACCGCATTCTTTATCTCATCCAGCGTATAACCAAGCGCAATCTTCGCCGCAACCTTGGCAATGGGATAACCCGTCGCCTTAGAAGCCAGCGCGGACGAACGGCTGACACGTGGATTTACCTCGATCACACAATACTCAAAGGTCTCCGGATGCAGTGCATACTGAACGTTACAGCCTCCGGTAATGTTCAGTTCACTGATAATATTCAACGCAGAAGTACGGAGCATCTGATACTCCTTGTCTCCAAGCGTCTGGGAAGGCGCGACTACGATACTGTCCCCTGTATGTACCCCCACCGGATCAATATTTTCCATGTTGCAGACCGTAATACAGTTTCCCCTGCTATCCCGCATGACTTCGTACTCAATCTCTTTCCATCCTGCGATACACCGTTCCACCAGAACCTGCCCCACCCGGGACAGACGCAGCCCGTTTTCCAGGATCTCCATGAGTTTTCCTCTGTTATCCGCAATACCGCCGCCGCTGCCGCCCAGAGTATAGGCCGGGCGCAGTACCACCGGATAGCCGGTCTCCTCGGCAAACCGCACGCCTTCTTCCACTGATTCCACCACCAGAGACGCCGCACAAGGTTCTCCGATCTTCTCCATGGTCGTCTTGAACTCCAGACGGTCCTCCGCCTTACGGATCGTCTCAGAAGTAGTTCCGATAAGAGCCACTCCATGTTCTTTTAGGAATCCGTTTTCCTCAAGTTCCATAGCTAGATTGAGAGCCGCCTGTCCTCCCAGGGTAGGAAGCACGCTGTCCGGCCTTTCCTTTAAGATTAACTGTTCCACCACTTCCACCGTAAGAGGCTCGATATAGACATGGTCTGCCATATCCTTATCCGTCATGATCGTAGCCGGATTGGAATTCAGAAGAACCACCTCTATTCCTTCCTCTTTCAAGGAACGGCAGGCCTGGGTGCCTGCATAGTCAAACTCTGCCGCCTGTCCGATGACAATGGGACCGGAACCGATAACCAGTACCTTCTTAATCGCATTATTCCTTGGCATAATTTACGCTCCTTTCATCATTTCCATAAACCGGTCAAACAGATACCCGGAATCTTTAGGACCTGGACATGCCTCGGGATGGAACTGAACCGTGAAGATCTTCTTTCCCTCGTAGGCAAGACCTTCGTTGGTTCCGTCATTGACATTGACAAACGCCTCCCTGGCAACCGACCGGTCCATACTGGCGGCATCCACCGCATAGCCATGATTCTGAGAAGAAATGTAAACCCGGCCGCTTTCCAGGTCTTTGACCGGATGATTGCCGCCCCGGTGTCCGTATTTCAGTTTGTAAGTAGCGCCTCCATTGGCAAGAGCCATAAGTTGATGCCCAAGGCAGATTGCGAAGACAGGAATATCCGTATGATATAATTTCCGGATTTCTTCTATGATCGTTGTATTCGTTTCCGGGTTCCCCGGACCGTTGGACAGCATGATGCCGTCTGGATTCGACTTGATGATTTCTTCCGCCGACGTATATGCGGGATACACCGTCACCTGGCAGCCCCGACGGTTTAAAGATCTGGCAATATTATCCTTGGCTCCAAAGTCCAGCAGAGCGACTTTTGCCCCTTCCCCCTTAAGGACGTAACGTTCCTTACAGGTGGCTTGTGCAACCACGTCGCCGATCCTGTATTCCTTAATTTTCGGAAGTATTTCATCCAGATCGTAATCCTCTCTGGTTGTAATCATTCCGTTCATCGTTCCCTTTTCACGGAGCCGTCTGGTCAGCGTACGTGTATCAACTCCGGCGATTCCCGGGATGCCCTGTTCCTTTAAAAAGTCTGAAAGGCTTCCCTGGCAGCGGAAATTACTAGGCAGTCTTGAGAGTTCCCGCAGGATATAACCGTCCGGCCAGGCACGTCCCGACTCCATATCCGGCGTCACCCCATAGTTTCCGATCAACGGATATGTCATCGCAACCGCCTGTCCTGCATAGGAAGGATCCGTCAATACTTCCAGATATCCCGTCATCGAAGTGTTGAACACAATCTCGCTGATCATGTCTTTTGCGGAACCTATGCTTGTCCCTGAAAAGACTGTTCCGTCTTCCAGAATAAGAAATGCTTTCATCTGTTCACCTGTACCCTTTCTGAAATTCTCCTTCGTATATCCTCCCGGAGTTTTTATGATATAGGGAACAAAGTTTCCTATATCATAAAAGGCAGTGTGTGCATGCACAACTGCCTTATTATACATACCATCTTTGCCGGAAACACAAAATTCGTCGTCTTCCGGTTCGATTCACGGACCCCATCGTCCGCTTGTCACAGCCTGTCGCTCGGATGGCTGACGGCCTGCACTTTTTTTATTATACCAGCAACCGCCTGCCGTGTAAAGAGTCGTATACCACGGTATATACGCCCATACAGAAAAAAGAAGGAACTTTCGTAGAACCTAGAGTAAATGTGTCTAGTATATGACCACAGCCTGCTTACCAATCTGACTGTAACGCAGTTCCAATATTTCTATACCATATTCTATGATTCCGTCTTCCTTCCAAGGATCGGCTACATAATAAACGTCTTTGTCAAAATCAAACCCTGTCAATACCATACAATGGAACTGCGCCTGCCATGGAATATCTTCTCCGTCAATAGTCCATGTAACGGAAGTATATGGTTCAAGCATATTGATTGTTGCCCATATCATGACCGGATATCCCTGGGTCACATATTTCAATAAATCTTTGAATTCTGTTCCTGTCAGATCCTTTACGATATTTTCAGACTCTGTCTTATTTTCTGCAAAATACTTTTTGGCAGTTTCTACCAGAACAGGGGCGTTCGCCCCAAAACCAGAGGAACTGCGGGGATTGCCTACAAATTTCTCATCAGGCGAT
This sequence comes from uncultured Dorea sp., assembly GCA_910579925.1. Taxonomy (GTDB): domain Bacteria; phylum Bacillota; class Clostridia; order Lachnospirales; family Lachnospiraceae; genus Sporofaciens. The sequence goes on along the minus strand of CAJTVY010000003.1, from coordinate 10,622 downwards.
ACCACTCCCGGCTCGCCTGTTTCAAGATATTCGCTGGCAAGTTCAACCTTATCAACGTTCGCTTCAGGATGAAGATAATTCAACAGCATTGCCAGCGAAGTAATCTCACATCCTGAAGGAAGTTCTGGTTTCTGAGACATATGCGGTACATCAAGAAAAATATTCTTATAACTTGTATAAGGTATATTTTCTTCGATTACTTTTTCTTTTTCCTCTAGATCAGATGCCTCCGTTCTTTCTTTTATATACTGCTTTAGCTCAATGAACGACTGATGATTTAACCATTTCACATAAGAAAATAAAGCAGCCATTAAAAGAAGAACCGCCAAAAAAGCAGCTATGTATTTTTTATATCTGTAAAAGATCTCCTCTACGATAGAAATCCCATGCCACGTCTTCCTCCTTGCACTCCTTCTTGAATGATTCCTTATTCTGTCCCGTTCTGATTCCTTACGCATCTCCCTATACCAATGGCCGTTATACAAGCCTCCCTCTCATTGTCTTATACCTGCCGCCTATGCATTCTTATGCTTCTCATCCTGCTCGTCTTCTGCACCATAACAGATGGTATTTCCTGCCTTTATGTGTGACATAGTGTACCATATTTCGACATTATTTTCAACTTCTATCATTGTCTCTGCTCTTTTCAAACGTAACAGTTCAGCCTTCCGGCTTCACTGTTACGAAATCCGCCCATTTTAAAGTTTGCCGGCAGGAACGGTTTGAATTCTTTTCGTCATACTAATTCCGCAATTCTTGATACGCCCACGTAGATTTCAGAAATCTTATACCAGGTCTTGTAATCCGTTATCCCAGTAGCAGGCAGGCCAAACACAGACTGAAATTTGCGCACAGCCGCCGTAGTCGCCGGACCATAGATTCCATCAACGGTGATCTTAGGAATCGCAGGATAAGCGCCTGCAATCACGTTGATCTGCTCCTGAAGCTGGCGCACCTTGCTTCCGCTGGAACCATTTTCCAGATTATACCCCGGCCAGGAGGAAGGGATGCCGGAGATTGCCTCGGCAGTGTTGATGTACATATTGTCGCCGTAGAAGTAACGCAGAATCTCAATAGGGGAATATCCCTGGTCGCCAAGGGATTTACTGCCCCACTGGGTCATCCAGTTCGGACACTGTACCTGTCTCCCGTCGCAGTACTGTGTCAGGATCGGCTGTTTCACATTCGGACGTGACAGATAATCTGCAAACAATTCATCCACGATCACGGATATCGTATCAAAAATATTTCTTTCCGGAATCCATTTGTGATCGAAAGCGGTAGAGGACGTGATCGTAAATTCATATCCTTGATTCCGATACCATTCTGTAAACACCCTGTTTAGTGTAAACGACATAATGGCCAGCACATTTGCCCTTATGGTATCCTCAGGCCATGTGGCATAGATCTCACTGGACGCCACATTTTTAATATAATCCTTATATTTCACATAATAATTTCTCGCCGTAGTATCCCGTGGGCTTCCGTCATGGACCACGACATATTCCGGGACCACCACCCTGCTTAAAACGATCTCTCCCGACTCATTCATGGGTTTTATCTCATCCTCCGGTATCTTGGCCGGATAAGAGCCGTATAATGTATGTGCAGGAATCACAAAGATCTCCTCCGAAGGGTCTGTAGTCTCTAGCGGGCTTAAGGATATGTTCTGGATTGCAGTGACTGAAGACAGAATCTCCGCCCCGGCAATGCTGACCGGCTCATACCCCGGAGCTTCTACCTGGAGAGTATACTCTGAATACGGCTGGATTTCATTATTCACATCCAGACTATATTCTAACGGCGGCGCACTAAGTTCAATCGTCTCAGTCTGGCCGGATGAGTCGGTGGTCAGTTTCTCAAGCGTGCTGTCCGGAACTCCGGTGTATGAGATTGATATAGTTGCGTCAGCCACAGGATAAGCGGTAATCTCCGATGTAAGATTAATCTTAAGCTTTCCTTTATCCGGGGTATCCTGCTGGGTTGCTTTCATAACATTCATGGAAATACCTCATAAAAGACTCTCTTACGATCAGAATATGTGAACCTGAAGAAATCGTTACTGATATTGTATATTTTAGGAAAATTGAATATAATATAGAGTATCAACAGTGTAAAAACTGTTTAAACAGATACGGCAAGGAGCAGATATATGGGAAAAAGACGAAGAAGAAAAAGGGGCTGCCTGCATACGGCCGCAATCATGGGGGGATTGTTCTGTCTGGCAGTCGCATCCTTTTGTATCGCCTATGGCATCGGTTTCGAACCGGACGTAGTGAAAGAAATCGAACGGGAACTGACAGGCCCTAAGGAAATCCCATTCCAGGAGGCCGTGATTCAGGATGACGAAGTCGGACAGAAATTCTACTACCAGCAGCTTAATGAAGAAGACCGGCTCACCTACCGGGAAATCCTGGAAGGTTTAAAGGGAAACACAGAGGATATCTATATTCATGCTTCCAAAGCGGAACGTGCCAATGAGATCTTTCAGTTTATTCTCAAGGACTGTCCGGAAATCTTCTGGTGCGACGGTACGATTACCGCTACCAGCTATGACGGCGAGGAACCATATACCGTGCTAAAGCCCACATACACCTATGATGCAGCGGCAAAGGAACAGATGTCAGCACAGATTGAGGCTCAGGCGGCTCAATGTCTGGCAGAGATTCCGGCAGACGAATCAGATTACAATAAGATCCTGTATGTCTATGAGTATATTGTAAATACGGTTGACTATGACCTGGAAGCCCCGGATAACCAGAACATTTACAGCGTGTTTATCCATCAGCGTTCCGTCTGCGCCGGATACTCCAAAGCGGCACAGTACCTTCTGGAACGTCTGGGGGTATTCTGCACCTATATTACAGGGACAACCAGCGGCGGCCAGAATCATGCCTGGAACCTTGTAAAATGCGAGGGAAATTACTACTATATGGACGTAACCTGGGGCGACCCGGTTTTCCAGGCTTCAGAAGGAGAAGATGTGAACCAGTTCCAGTTAATCAGCTATGATTACATGCTCTGCGATGATACGGAACTCATGAAAAACCATACCCCGGATCGCGATGTGGCTCTTCCTGCATGTACGATGATGAACCGGAATTATTACATGATGAATAATATGTATTATACCTCCTATGACCCGGATCTTGCACTTATGCGGATGAATGATGTCATCTTCAAAGGTGAGAATCCGGTGGTGCTGAAATTCGCCAGTGAGGCAATCTATGAGGAAGCGCATGACGATGTATTTGAAAATGTCATGAAGACAGCCGCCCAGAACCTTGCGGATCAGTACGGGCTTATGGAGGTTCGGTATCAGTATATGGATGAACCGGAACTGAACAAGATTACGGTTTACTGGCAATATGAATAGAATACTTTCAGATAGCTAACTTGATTAGTTATTAAAGCGGATCAGCTTAGACGTCAGTTTCAGTCGGTCTAAGCTGAAACGCATTTGTCAGAAACTTTCAGTGCGGTTTTCAATGCCTCTTTCGCCAACGCATCAAGATATCATTTAATTAGATGATACTCTTCTTTAACCGTATTCCCATTGAAAAATACGGCTCACCCCGATATTCTTCTTTGTCAATGCTGTATCCTCTCTTTTTATAAAAGGAAACCGCATGATGATTATTTTTAAATGCCCATATCACAATCTCTTTATATCCTTGTTCCTCTGCCTTTTGTTCGGCAAAGTCAATCAGCATTTTCCCGATTCCTTTTCCTTGAAATTGGGAAGCAACATAAATACGCCAGATTTCAAATGCCCCTGCCATTTCCCCATCTGCTGTTTCTCCAAAAGACAGCATTGCCGACACTCGGTTTTCTTCCTCCCACACATACTCTGACAGTCTGTGAGTGGCAAAATCTGTTTTTAACCGTTGTGTCCTTTCTGCACACCCATCTGGATTTAACAGCATCGGATTGACATATCCAGAATAAACATTTTTCCAGTTCTCATTTACAATGCTGCATACCGTATCAAAGTCCTTTTCTTCTAATGGTCGTATCATTTCTTTCTCCTATATGTCGCTTTTCCATTCATTTCCCAACCACTGTCACTCGCAGATTTTTATTTCAATCAATCTTCCCTGCCTGCATTTCGGGCTGTAGTGAGGATCATTTATCAGATTAGTATTTTATCCGACAACACTCTTGTTGTCAATGACCAACGGCAGAAAATCTAATAGCAAGATTGAAAAAGTATGATCAACACGAAAAGGAAGATTGATGATGGCAGACTACATACATTATTTATACGATGCCCAAACAGGTATTGAACTGATTTTCTGCAAAACTCAACCCTATCCTACCCACTGCATCATCACATTTCCGTACTGATAATCGGTATTATACTGGATGGCTCGCTTTTCCTTACAACGAATAGGGAAACAAGGATTTATAAGAAAAATCAATCAATATCAAATATCACAGTGATTAAACTGTCTGAATGAAATCGCAGGTTCTTCCAACTGGCAGCTAAAAAAACACACCCCATATATCCACGACTTAAAAAGACAGTTGGAATTATACCCAGAATGTAAGCTTACCGTCGAGGAAATGGCACAAAGCCTAATCCACGAAGTCGATACAATAACTGAAGTAGCTTTGACCACGGGTTTCTGCGATCAAAGCCACTTCATAAAACAATTTGAAAAATATGTAGGCCTGCCGCCTTTAACTTATAAATCGTCCTCTGGAATTATCCCCCAAAATACTTCTATCTCCCCTGGGACACTCGTGTCGCTGGGCGATACGAAAGAAATATAACCAGACAGAACCATTAGCAGAGGGCGGGCATAAACTTTGCGAACAGGCAAAGCCCGTCGTCCCCTGCAATCACTTCATGCGGTACGCCTACGGGAAATATGGATATTACGCCCGCTTCATAAGGCAATTCCACACCGTCATTTACGCACACGCCCGTACCAGAGATTACTTCATGGGTTTCCAGTTGTTTCTCGTGGAAATGGTCGCCAATCTTTTTATGAGGGGCTATCCTCACAAGATGGTAACTGAATTGTCCGTCTGTCCTTTCGGATGTGATAATTGCTTTAAGCTCCACACCCTCAAAAGCAGGATATTTCGACCATTGGATCGTATCAAAGGCAACTGCGGCGTCCGGTAACAGCATCTTTCCTCCCTCGTTAAATTTTTCAAACAGATTTTTGTAATCCATTTCCAACACTTCCTTTCAAATTTTTTCGGCAATGCTTTTGCCTGTCTACATCATACCAGCAGGCTTATTTTTTGAATTGTAAAAAATTGCGGAATACAAAACAGAACCGGTGAATTATGATTTGCGGATATCACAAGTTTTTTCCATGGTATGATAGCAGAGGAAATCTCCGTTTTCTGTTTCAATTTTTTCATACGAAGTAATCTGATACCCTCGCTTCAGATACATACTCTCCGCCGGGAAAGAAGCATCTACATGAACCTTCGGATATTTTTCCAAAATCCTTGCTTCCAGTAAATCCATCAATCTGCTTCCATATCCTTTTCCCTGATATTCCGGCAAAATAAACAATCTGCAAATCTCATTCTTCCGAATGCTCCCGGTTCCTATGATGTTTCCATGTATCATCACAAGATAAATTTCTTCATAGGACATCCCTTTCCCAATTCTTACTTCACTGTGCAGATCAAGAAAAAACTGCACCGCACCTGACGGATAATAATGTGGATACACAGTCTGTATCGTTTTTTCTACTATTCCTGATACAATAGCAGGATTATCTGTCAGTATCAACTCCATATCCAAACTTTCCATTGATAACCTCCGAATTGGAAAGAACATATATCCCTGTCCATTTTCCTTTGGACAGTTAAAGTCGTGGACTGCTCCTGCCAGTTCTATCCCCTGTTCTTCCATATATTCCAGAACCTTCACGAATACATCCTCTTCCGTACATTTTACATACAAATATTCATATCCGGGAATTGTCCATTTTACCCATCCTGCCGGGGCTTCCGCTTCATCTGCAACTTCCACGCCAGCCAGATACAGTCCCTCCATAAAATGATTTTCCCATGGCTTAAAAGAGCGAGAAAAATCAGACATCGCTCCCCAAATACCGACAATATTTTCATATTCATCCTTTTTAGCAAGGTGGGCAACTTCATTAAAGTGACTGTTTGCATCTTCCCACAATTTCTGTATGAAGCCTGCGCCATCTTTTGTAGAACCTTCTTTCCCAATTACAGAAAAAGATTCCTTCATACACTTTTTAATTTCCATGCTGTCACCTTTTCTTACTTAACTTCAATACAATCTGTCTCTCATCGGTTATATTTTCCAACTGTTTTTTCATATAAGCTATTCTCTCTTTTATTGATAGACTTTCGCCCATCGTTGTAATTTTCGGTAGCCAGAAACTTCTCCCCAAGACTTATGTTGTTCCGTTTTTGCAGGAATATAGATATAACCTGCCTGCATATACTTTTGCAACTCTTCAACCAGTCTAACAGGAAGAATTTCATTTGCAATAATATATTTCATATGCGGCTTCCTCCTTGATTAATTTAGTCAGGCAGCAAAGCCAGCAATTTATGTTAGCGACTAATATGCAGCGTTGTTTTCTATCCGCAGCCACCGTTACGCCGTCGAAAATCTGCCTTGCAGATTGAAAATCCATTCTGGGTTATTTGGCTGAAAGTGAACGATACACTCGCTTTAATTGCCCTTTGCTGGGCGCACAACTGGAAGTTGTTATTCTGGCAACTCCATTTCGTCATTCATTTTTACAAAACCATATTTTTCATATAACGGACGTCCCATAGCGGTTGCTTCTAAAGAAATAGATGTAATCCCCTTACACTTAGCGGCATTAATCAACATATCTAATGTTTTATACGCAATTCCCTTCCTTCTGTAACCGGGACGTGTATACATATTCATAATATATGCTTTCTTTCCGCTTGGATTATGGTAAGTTGGCATTACCTGAAAAAAGCTGACACCACCAGCGCCTGCAAAACAATTTCCATCAAATATCAAATATGCGATATGTGTACCATCACAAAGCGCCTTTTGGTAATAGTCATAGGTCTGCTTTTCCACCTGGTTCATATCAATATCATCAGACAGTTTGTTAGCTGCTCTTAATACTTCTATTCTTGTTTCTGTTAGCATATCTATATCTTCAATCTCTGCTCGTTTATATGTTAAGTTCAATGCCTTATCCTCCGTCAAATTTATGCTTTGATACAATTCCTTTTTGCAGTTTTCATGACACATATAGTAATGAAAAATGTCCTTTTCAATAGAACGTCTTTTATTCTCACACCTGTCATTGTCAAGGCATTCATTTGAACCACAACCGTTGCATTTAACATTTTCTGAACATACACAACAAAAATCATGTTTGCATCTATCTATCAGCTTCCCATTGTTCTCTTGTCATATAGTTTGTATGCCCGGTTCTTGTCTCTCCCATAAGCGGCACAGCCACATCATGACATGTATGATGGTAAATAAATCCCAGTTTCTCCTGCACTCTTTTTGATTTCGTATTTCCTTCATAATATCCACACCATATGATATTCATGTCAAGATCCTCAAAACCATGCCGCAATAACTCACTGGCAGCTTCTGGAATCAGCCCCTGTCCCCAGAACTCCTGACCTATCCAGTAACCAAGTTCACATTCATCATCTTTATCCGTCATATCCGTATTGCCATTCAATTTCAGTTCGATAGCGCCAACTGCCCGGTTGTCTGACTTCAAACAGACCGCATAACACTCTTTTCCATTAAAAACATTCTGTATAACGTCATGGCTTTCCTCAATATTTTTATGCGGCGGCCACCCTGCAATCGGTCCAACTTCCGGATTTTTTGCATTTTCATATAAACTCTCTGCATCCGTTTCCTTCCACGGACGCAAAATCAGCCGTTCTGTACTTAATACCATATTACAGCCCCCTTCCAAACTCAAATTAGCTTTCTCTCAATAATACCACACTCCAAACCAGATTAAAACACCAAAATCCTCATCATATCATATGTGTTGCCCGGAATTCTTTTGTAATCTTCATTCGCACTAAATACACATTCTCGAAGATTGGATGTCAGACTTCTTGGGCTTACATAATGGATTACCGGATCCGAAATTGCAGTTCTTTATTGAATAAGAATTGTCTTGATGACTTCACTTTACGACCTTTAATTACATTATACGACTGAAAGTTTATATAAATAATCGTGTTCGAAAAAAGCCTTCGCCACTTTTTTGGTGGTAAAGGCTTTTTGTAAACTTATGAAAAATGTTCTTTCTTTATCTGATTTTACGTCTTGCTTTTAAGGTTGATACCCCCACTATGCAGGAGCCTGCACAGAGTACGGCAAATAATAATATCATGTTATTGTCGCCTGTCTTTGGTGATGTTTTGGTTGTATCGGCAGGTTTCACCTGTGGGTTTGAATTGTTTCCTGTCTGGTTATTGCCGTTACCTGTATTATTATTGTTATTGTTGTCATTATCTGTATTTTCAGTAACTCCGAGTTCCTTTGGAGACTTGGCAAGAAGAACATAGTCGGAGCAGTGTGATTGTGTTGCTTCATATCTGCCAGATTTAACAACATTCTTTTCACCAGTGTCTTTCAGAGTTCCATTTTCCATCACCTGATAGTAATATAAGGTCTGTCCATTCCATTTGTTGTCTACAGGAATACTAATCTTAGCAGTTCCCGGCAGTTCTCCGCTGTATTCAAAGTTAATACGGCAGGCAAAGTCAGCTTCTGTTACTTTTGTATTATTGATATCACTATCCTTAAACAAAGTAATCAATTCTAAGTCAAACTTATATAACTCTTTGCCTTCAATCATACGCATTGTACCCCTAGCATATATATAGTACACATCTTCTGGTGTACGAAGTATAACATCGGCTGTTTCGTTTATCTTCACTAATCTTTGCATGTCGTCTGCCGTAAACGCTTCATCAACATCTTCCCAATACTGCTCTGTTGCATCTGGTGATTTTTCTAATACTTTAAATGACCAATCAGCCTCTTCCTGCTCTATCTCATTTAGCATGCACTGTTTACCATTTGCCAATGTAACTAAAACACCAACTCTTCCATATACGTTTGAAACTACATCCAATTTTTCGTCATACACAAGTCCTGCTAATAAAGATTTACCTATACTCACCTGCCCCTTTTCAATATCAGACTCAAAATCATATATCTGGATAAAACCTGCCGCAGAATCATCAGACAGATTATTTTCTTTGATATTAAATGATATTTTATCTACAGATTTTATTGCATTATTATTCGTTCCATTCTTGAAGCTGAATACCAAATCATTCGTACCATCAAATTCGTAATAACCGTCTATAAGTTTTGGCATCTCGTCATTTTCCGCCCAATTATTTCCAGTATACTTGATTTTTAATCTGACATAGGAAGATGAATCATCAGCACTTCTGAGCCCTACATAAACATCTGAATCTCCAACCCTGTTCTCTTGTCTCATTAGATACCATAAAGGTCCCCCTTTAACTATAATCTCCTCGGCGTTAGAATCGTAAGACATAATCCAGTCTAATGGTACTGTTCGCAAACCCCTTCCGCCAATTACACAATCCACACTTCCATCATCCCAACCTGCTTCAAGTTTCACAGTATTCTTAACCTTAAATACCACATTGTAGACACCATCTAAATCTGCCTATGTTGTAAGAAACTCAGGTTTTTTACTTTCTTCCACCTGTGCTTCTACTGCCTCTTCGTCAGTTTTCACAGGTTCTTTTACATCGCCAAAATTCTCCCCTTCCTCTATTCCTATCTCTCCAGTTGGTTTATTTATGTCTTGGTTTTCTGTTTCTACAACTGATTCTTCGACTTCATCATTTTCCTCTGTCTCCACAACATTTGTTTCTTCCGTATCTTGGTTTTCAGTGGCAGATACCCCCACAGACATTGAAAACATCATAGCAGAACACATTCCAACTGCTAACAGACGTTTCCATCTTTTCATGTTCTTCATTGGTCTCATCCTCCGTATTTCTTTATTTTGTTGCTATCTCATAGATTATATCTCTATATTGATATATTTATCAATATATCACCCAACATGTAGTCTAAATTTTATCACTCATTTTACATATACTGGAACTATTATAATGAAAGTGAGTGATAGCAGTGATAGAGGACAAGGTCTTTGAACGTATTGAATACCTATGTGAAAAGAAGCATTTTACCATGTACAAGTTGGCAAAGGAATCAGGTATGCCCTACTCCAGTCTCAATAATATCATACATAGGCGTACATGCCCTACAGTCGGCACTTTAGAAAAACTATGCAAAGGGCTGAATATCTCTCTGTCTGATTTCTTCGACTTTGAACTGTATCCACTGAATAATGACAATCTCACGCCAGATGAAGATGAACTGATAAACAAATACAGAGCGTTGCCACAGAATAAGCAAATGCTCCTTAACGCTTATATTGACGGGTTGAGCCAGAAATGAAAAGGGCAGGGAAAATCCCTGCCTGATATCCCCATAACCTGAGAGTTACTATTAAATATACTTTTTTGCGGTTTCCAGACTCAGCTTATATTCTTCTTGGATTATAGCCAATATATTTTGTAGTGGAATATTC
>CAJTVY010000002.1 GCA_910579925.1 uncultured Dorea sp. | reverse complement strand
AATCCCAGAGCAAGACAGTTTCTCCCTCGACAGAGCAGCAGACCATTTTGCCGGATTCCGGGTATAACTATTTGTCACAGATCACGGTTGATGCAATTCCTTATGTGGAAAGTTCCAATTCTGCGGGAGGTACTACGGTAACGATTGCGGGGTGATTGAATGTCTGTGAATAAAGTAATCTATGGAAACAGGACGTTGATCGACCTGACTGGGGATACTGTTACCGAGAAAACTTTGCTTAAAGGTTGCAAAGCACATGGGGCAGATGGTAGAATTATTGTCGGAACTATGTTATCCGGCTGTCCGGCAGAGTTCTTTTTGGAAGAGGATATTTCGGACTCATCCGGAGGGAATGTACAGGATAAAGCCGGAAATGCAGTTAAGGGTAAAATCAAGTATTTAAGGGTGTAGAAATGTCGTTTATTCCGTGATTATTCCTACATTTTGATGGATAAACGGCTTAAATACGGGATTCTATGATTCTATAATAAACTCAGAGGAATCTGCCGCAAAAAGTCATTCCAGTATATTTTTGTTACTGGTGATATCGGGTATCGTGCACAGGAAGACGATTATGTGCAGGCAGAGAAGTTTATCGGCAATGTTTTGAAAATATGCGGACTTCACGAAGACCGATTATTTTTATGTCCGGGAAACCATGACGTAGCTCGTGCTTCGAATGAGGACTATCACTATCCCTGTGATCAGAAAGAAGCAGACCGCATGTTAGCATTGAATAAGTTAGAACGGAATACAGAGTGGTTCCAGGAGTATAATTCATTATGTAAGTCTTTGAAATGTCTTCCTTATAAAATTGGAGATCATGAAAATTATCTGACGGGCGTGCGGTTCTGTGAAGACTGCACGATTGTATGTCTGAATACGGCATGGCTCTCCCAGGAAAAAAAGGAGAAAGTATGGGTAGGCAAAAGTTATCCGATTGCTATTAAGAATGGAATAGAAGAATCCTATGATCAGGATCCTAAGAGGAAAGAATTTCCGGTTATTGCAATGATGCATCATCCCAGCACATATTGGGAAGAGCAGGATAGTTCTTGCTACCAGGGCAGTATAAATGTGTGGGGAACGATTACAAAGATGTCAGACGTTGTTTTGTGCGGGCATTCACATGAGACGTCGGAATTAAGCTATACGGTCCAGTCTGCCAGGATATGTATAGGCGGTGCTTTTTACCAGGACTATACTTATAGGAACAGTTTTTACATATACGAGATAGGAGACAAGAAATGCAGTAAAATACGGTATCAGAGGATAGATGAAGAATGGATGGAAATTTCAGAGGAATAGGTTACATAATAAAAGCGTTGACGTGCAGAATATTGTACTTATAATTGGGAGGTGGTTAAGAATGTTAGCAGTTAATTATACAAATCTTCGTGATAATATGAAAAAGTATATGAATAAGGTAACGGATGATTATGAGACTATGATTGTTACAAGAAAAGATAAAAACCAGAGCCGTTAAGTGGTAATTTATCTGGATACTGGAGCAGGCGGATTAATGATAAAGACCGTCTGATTTATAGAATTGATGATAATAATATATATATTCTGGCATGCCGATATTATTATGGAGATAAATAGGAGATCGGATGTTGAAGATAATAAAAGCATTTGGAATATAAATATTCCAGGTGCTTATTATTATGCCGTATTGGAGGATGTCCCCCCCCCCTTCCGTATGCCAGGTCCGCATGATAATATGCTTTGGGTATCCCGGTAAAATTTGGGCATCTGTTGAGATGGAACATATGTTTTTTGTGGACTTTTCTATCCTGGTCTTATATAATACAGAAGAGATAGAAATAAAGTATATATATTATATTAAATAAAAATATGCCGATATATACATATAATCTCCCTATCCAAAATCAAACCAAAGAAACCGACGTCTATAAAAAGACGGGTATAAAAGGACAAGAAGATATATGAAAAACGAAGCGGAATCATGGAAGAAAATATATATTGGAGTAATAGGCGGCCTGCTTATGCTCCTGCCCACAGGTTTTTTTTTCATGGCGTGGAACGAGGAAATCAATCAGTTACAGCACACCGTGTTCAAAAATAAAGGTAACTGGCTGATCGCCATCTGCTTTTTCCTTATTCTGGGAATCATGCTCCACGTGTTTAAAGGCGTTAAGATCGGGTATTACAAGATCGGCAGCCTGATTGTCTCGCAGTTATTATCACTAATGTGCACCCATTTCATCGTGTCCGTCCAGATGATACTGATGATCGGAAAAGTGGCGCTCATCCTCCGGATTCTCAAAGTCATGCTTAAGCTTCTGGTATTGAACTGGCTGAGTATGCTGTGTATAACATTAATATTCACACCAGTCTACAATATCCTGTTCCCTCCATACAAGATGCTGCTTATTTATGGAAATTATAAGAACAACTTAAGGGAAAAGATCTTGACCCGGTCAGACCGATATACCATAAAAAGGGATATGCATTACAAAGAACTGGCCGAGAAAGGCATTAAGGAATTATTAGATTATGACGGAGTGATTTTAAATGATATTCCAAGTAAAAAGAAGAATGAGATATTAAAGTTTTGCTTTGATAATGGAATTATGGTCTATTTTACACCCAAAATACCGGATATTTTTGTAAAGGAAGCGGAAGAAGTCGATGTCTTTGATACTCCCTTATTTTTGTGTAAGAATATTGGTTTGTCAATTACACAGCGGATTGTGAAAAGAGGTATGGATATTGTCATCTCCATCCTGGTTCTGGTGATTACATTTCCTCTGGTGGTTTTATCCGCACTGGCCATAAAGATCGAAGACGGAGGACCTGTGATCTATAGCCAGGAAAGGTGCAGCATCAATGGCAGGACTTTTCGGTTGTACAAGCTTCGCAGTATGAAAGTGGACGCAGAATCAGAAGGCGGAGTACAGCTTGCAAAGAAAAGTGATTCCCGAATTACCAGGACGGGCAGTTTTCTTAGAATGACAAGACTGGATGAATTACCGCAGCTGGTAAATATCTTAAGAGGGGATATGAGTTTCGTCGGCCCAAGACCAGAGAGACCGGAATTTGTTGAAAAGAACTGCCAGAAGATTCCGGAGTTTAAATATCGTATGAAGGTCAAGGCAGGACTGACCGGATATGCCCAGGTTTATGGAAAGTATAACACCAGTTTTCTGGACAAGCTCAAGTTAGACCTGCTATATATTGAAAAGTATTCTGTGCTGATAGATATACAGATTATTCTGATGACATTGAAGATTATACTAATGAAAGAGAACGCAGAGGGGATCAGTGAATAGTATTTGAACAAGGTAATGTTGATAGCCAATGATACAACGTACGTTTATAATCTGAGATATGAGGTCATTGAAAGGCTGATCCAGACCGGTTACGAAGTAACCGTTGTGTGTGAAAGACAGCTGTATGAGGATGAAATTAAGGAATCGGGTGCGGTCGTGATACCCATGTCAATAAAAAGACACAGTAAAAATCCATTTACAGATCTTTCAATGTTCTGGTTATTTAAAAAGATTATTCGTAAACACAGGCCGGATGTGGTACTGACGTATAATATCAAACCCAATATTTATGTTGGAATGGTATGCCGGTTATTCCATATTCCCTATCTCACAAATATTACGGGACTTGGAACAGCGGTGGAATATCCGGGACTAATGCAGAAAATAACCCTTTTGCTGTATCGGATTGCATTGAAAGAAGCGTCCTGTGTCTTTTTCCAAAACAGTGAAAATAGAGAATTCTTTACAGAAAATAATATTTTCTGCAGAAGAAGCATACTGCTTCCCGGTTCTGGGGTTAATCTGGGGAAATACCCGGTATTGGAATATCCGGATACAGAAGAAATACATTTTCTGTTTGTGGCTAGAATTCTGAAGGAAAAGGGAATAGACCAGTATCTTGAAGCCGCCAGAGAGATTCGAAAAGAACATAAAAATGTTTACTTTCATGTGATCGGCGGCTGTGATGACGAGCATTATGTCGATATATTGCGGCGGGAGAATGAAAGCGGCAGTATTATCTATCATGGCCTGCAGAAAAATATGTCGGAATATCAGAAAATGAGCAGTTGTATGGTTCTTCCCTCCTATTATCCCGAAGGAATGAATAATGTATTGCTGGAATCTGCCGCTTCCGGCAGGCCGATTATAACAACGTCAAGAAGCGGATGCGGGGAGATCGTTGACGACGCAGCGACGGGATTTCTGGTTAAAGAGAAGGACGCAGGGGATCTGGTATGTAAGATTGAAAAATTTCTCTCTATGTCATTTGAGGAACGTAAGGCAATGGGGCTTGCGGGAAGACAGAAGGTTGAACGGGAGTTTGACAGGGAGATGGTTGTGAAAGCTTATGTAAATGAAATAAAAAGACTGGAAGGCTGATTATGGAGAAACCTGTCAGAGTAGTACATGTATTAGGGGCGTTGCACCGGGGTGGCGCAGAGACATTTGTTATGAATGTTTACCGGCATATTGATAGAACAAGGCTTCAGTTTGACTTTATTATCCATACAGACGAAAACTGCTCATACAGAAAAGAGATTGAAGAAATGGGAGGCAGAATTTATCTGGCAGGACGGTTCAGTCTGAAGAATGCGCTTGTGTATCAGAAAACGTGGAAACGACTTCTGGCCGAGCATCCCGAGTGGGCGGTTGTCCATGGACATGTAAGAAGTACGGCCTGTATCTATATGAAGATGGCAAAAAAAAACGGGAGAACAGTGATTGCGCACAGCCATAGCATTTCTAATGGCAGAGGGATGAATGGATTGATTAAAGATCTTATGCAGTATCCGGTACGTTATATTGCAGATTACTTTTTCGCCTGTTCAGAAAATGCCGGGAAGTGGATGTTTGGGGAACGTGTAGTCAGGAATCCTATGCAGTATAAGGTTATAAAAAATGCTATTGATGTGGACGCTTTTCGGTATCACACAGGGTATGAGACGGAGATCAAGAAAGAATTTCATCTTGAGGATAAAAAGGTCATAGGTACGGTGGGAAGGCTGTGCGATGCGAAAAATCCTTTTTTTATTCTGGATGTTTTTCGGGAAGTGCATAAACGTGAGAACAATACCGTACTGCTATGGGGCGGTGACGGCGAACTTCGGGAACAGATTGAGTCAGCGGTAGAGAAAAGGGGGCTTCAAAGCGCTGTGAGAATGGTTGGCAGCGTTAGGGATGTTCATAAGCTGTATAGTGCATTCGATGTTTTTATGTTCCCATCGAAATGGGAAGGACTGGGGATTTCGCTTATAGAGGCACAGGCTGCCGGGCTGCCGTGCTTCGTCTCTGAAAAGGTGCCTTTGGAAGCGGTGATCTGCAAGGATGTTAAGGTGATGAGGCTGGAGCTGGGATGCGCCGGATGGGGGGAGGAAATTGTGAAGGGGCTGCATGTTTTGCCGGACAGGGACAGGGCTTATAAGGATGTGGTCGCCGCTGGGTATGATATCAAAGAGACTGCATTATATCTGCAGGATGTGTATCTGGCGGAACAAGGATAGTTTATAATTATATTTTCAAGGAGATTGGACGGAATGGAAAGTCAGCTGGTTTCGGTAATTGTACTCGTATATAATACTGAAAGATACTTAAAAAGATGCGTTGACAGTATTGTCAATCAGACATATAAAAATCTGGAAATCATACTGCTTGATGATGGCTCAACGGACGGTTCCCCGGATATATGTGATGATTATAAGAAGAAAGATGAAAGAATCGTTGTAATTCATCAAAAAAATGCAGGACTTCCAGAAGCGAGAAATGTGGGACTGAATCTTGCACGGGGAGAGTTTGTTGCATTTGTTGATTGTGATGATCTGATAAGAGATATTTACATAGAAAAACTGGTGAAAGCAGCGCTTAAGTATAGAGCGTCAATTGTACAAGGCAGAGCATACGCATTCAAAAACTACCATAAAATAAAATCAGAGCTTATGTATAATTCCTTTACGAACAAAATATTTGTTTTGTCGGGGAAAGAGATGTGCCATAAACTTTTGTATGATAAAAATGCGAATGATTATGACTGTGCACATTCAAAACTTTATAGACGGGAAGTATTTCAAGGTTTAAGGTTCCCAAAAGGAAGGTTAATGGGGGAAGACACAGCCATGGCATATCTGCTGTTTTGGAATGCTGAAACGGTAGTTGTTATAGATGAAGCGTTATATCTGTATCAATCAAAAAGAAAAGACAGTATTACCCATGCCTATAAACCGCAGAATGATTTGGACCGTCCTTTGTCAACAAGAGAGAGAATGCTGTTTTTTAAGAAGGAAGAGAAGAGTGAATTGTTTTATCAGTCAATGTATCTTCACTGCAATGCATTAATGGTAGCTGGATATAGACTGAGTAAATGCGGCGCTGATTATAGAGATGTTGTTAGGAGCTACAGAAAAGAATTAAAAGGTCTGCTGAAAGATATCGTGAGAGCAGATCTGACTTTAAAAAAGAAAATTCTGGTTTTTCTGGGGAGTCTCAGCCCCTCTCTGTGGTATAGGTTATGGGAGAAGAAAAATCAGTTCCGTAAGAAGAAAGTATGGAAAGAGAGAGAAAAATAGGTATGATTCCTGTGGTTTTTATAACGGATGAGAATTTTATCATGCAGACAGTTGTTGCAATGACGTCTCTGTATTATTCGAAGAAAGCAAAAACAGAATATGATGTATATGTGGTTACGGCGGATTGCGCAGAAACGGCAAAGAGGAAGTTTAAGCGGCTTGAAAAGAAAGATATGCGTGTGAATATTGTTGAGGCATCCCTTGAAGAATACCGTGATATTAAACAGCTTGCGCATATACCAATTGCCTGCCTTTTGAAATTTAATATTTGCGATCTGGTATCTTCTTATGAAAAGATTATTTATCTTGACGGTGATATCTGCGTAAGGAATGATTTAAGTGATTTATACGATATTGACCTTGGAGAATGCTTTGCAGGCGGGGTTCCGTCCCTGGAAATGTTATCAAGTGATAAAAGAATGATTAATGCCGGCATTATGCTTTTTAATGCAAGCAAGATGCGTGCGGAACATATGGCAGAGAGGCTTGTGGCAGAGAGAAAGAAACTTGGCGACAGGGGATCTATGGATCAGCAGACATTTAATATGGTGCTGGGCGATCAGATTCTGTTTCTGCCGCCGAAATTCAACTGTATCGCAGACAAATTTCTCGGTGATGAAAAAAGGATATTTAAGCTTGATAAAGTGAACAAGTTATATGGGACAGGATATGCTTCATTTAAGGAACTGGTAGACGATGCGGTCATTATTCATTTTGCATCAGGAATGAAGCCATGGAAATTTTCGTTTATTCCGTGCGCAGACGAATGGTATCGCGCATATAAGGCCTCAGTCTATAGGAATGTGGAGCTTAAGAGAAAGAATCTGTTGCAGGCGAGAGTAACTGGCATGAAGAATCAGCTTAAGAAGAACGGAGTGAAGGGATTTGTAAAGAGACTGGGCGAGCATATCGGGTACTGGGCCGGAAAGGGAAAAATTAAGAATTGGGGCTGATATTTTATGAAGGACTTATTTAAAACTTTAGGGAAGTACAGAAGAATATTCAATAGCGCCCAGAAGAGAAAGATTCTATATCTATTGGTTATGATGATAATTGCCGGTGTTCTTGAAACATTTGGCGTATCAATGATTGTTCCACTTATAACGCTAATGATGGATGAAGAGTTTTTTTCGAATAACCAGATCGCTGTAGTTATAAGCAGATTATTTCATATTAAGGATACGCATACTCTTATGATTTTTATTATGTGTGTCATGATTGGAGTATATCTTGTAAAAGGAGTATTTTTAATAGTAAAAGAATATGCTCAGACAAGGTTTATAACAAATAACCGGGTTGATACGCAAAGAAGAATCATGGCCGTATATCTGGACTATCCTTACGAATTTTATCTGGATAAGTCAACGGCTGATGTTATGAAAATTATCGTTAACGATGTAAGCAGCTGTTTTGGACTTCTTACCAGTATTATGGCTTTTTTTTCTGAAATCTTAATCAGTCTTTCATTATTTATTGCAATCTGTTTCGTTGACATTTTTATGGCTGCTTTTGTTACGCTTGTTGTTCTGATCCAGTTAGTTTTAATATTTAAGTTCATGAGAAAACGTATGTTCCGATATGGTGTGATTTCCCGTCAGGCTAATGCAGAGGGAAGTAAATGGGTTATGCAGGCAGTATCTGGAATTAAAGAGACTAAGATTGCAAAAAAAGAAGCATTTTTTACCAGGCAATATACAAAATATGCTCAGAAAGCCGCATCTGCACTGCAGGGATATAATGTGCTCTCAGCCGCGCCCAGAGTTATTTTAGAATCAGTTACAGTCTCAGCCATACTATTATTAATGGCGGTACTTCTTAACAACGGAAAGTCATTGTCACAGCTTTTACCGCAGCTTAGCGCATTCGCTCTGGCGGCAGTAAGAATTCTGCCGTCGGCCAATAAGATCAGTAATGTTATGGCTGATATATCTTATTATTCACCAGCTATGGATGCCGTTGTGGAAACCTTGACGATTGTAAACAATCACGAAAAAAATCAGAATAGTCAGAATCATATCACTTCTGAAAGAGACAGGCTTTCGGAGATCTGTGAAGTGAGTTTGGATAATGTTTCGTATAAATATCCTAATAGCGAAAAACTTATTCTTGATAATGCGAATATGAAAATACCTATAGGTAAGTCAGTTGGGATTATAGGGGAATCGGGTGCGGGAAAAACTACCGTAGTAGATATTATCCTTGGTCTGCTTGTACCGCAAAAGGGTCAGATAGTATGTGCTGGTGTTAATATTATGGATGATTATGATAGCTGGCTTTCTAAGATTAGTTATATTCCGCAGATGATCTTTATGCTGGATGATACAATAGCTGCTAATATTGCTTATGGAATCGGAGAGGATAAAGTCGATGAGGAGAAAATATGGCGTGCTCTTGATGAGGCAAGTTTAAAGGAATATGTAAGCAGCCTGCCTGATACGATATATACGCAGATCGGCGAACGCGGAATCAGACTTTCCGGCGGCCAGAGGCAGCGTATAGGTATTGCAAGAGCTCTCTATACAGAACCGGAGATTATTGTTCTTGATGAGGCTACTTCGGCGCTTGACAATGAAACAGAGATAGAGATTATGGAATCCATCAATGCGCTTCATGGAAAAAAGACATTGATAATAATCGCACACAGGCTTACGACTATATCAGACTGTGACATAGTATATCGTGTTGCAAATGGGAAAATCAAAGAAGTAGAAAATCGGAATTATAGGGAGTGATTACAATGAGAATTGCATTTATGGGAGATTACAGCGCTCTTTACTATAACATTGCTATTGGATTACGAAAACTGGGACATACCGTGGATATCTATAACGGCGAAAATTCTTACAAAAAAGTTCCAGGAAGCGTAGAGAACAAATATACTAACAAAACGAATAGCAGGGTGATAGGGAGATTTGTCGGTCTTTTAAATCTGTATGATAAGATAAAGAAAATCCCCAATTATGATATTGTACAATTTATTGGTCCGAGTGCTTTTTTGCTTCCGTTAAATTACATGTTGTGTTCTGTCATTGTAAGAAAAAGTAAAAAATGTTTTTTGAGTTCGGCTGGTAATTGTTATCATGTCCAACGCGCTTATCTTGAGGGGATATATAAGTATTACATGTTTGATGATTTAGACTATTTTAAAGGAAATAAGTTAAATGAGTCTTTATTCTGGAACGAAAAACTAGAAAAAAAACTGGCAGATAAGTTTGACGGTATTATACCGATTTCATGGGAATATGCCAAAGCGTTCGAGGAGCATTCAAATCTGAAAAGGGGTATCCAGATTGGCGTTGATCTGGAGGGGACAGAGTATAGAGAAAATATCGTTCATGATAAAATAATCATTTTCCATGGAGTTACGCGGGAGGGAGTAAAAGGCACGTATTTAGTTAAGCCGGCGCTTGAACGCCTCCAAAAAAAATATCCCGATAAGGTGGAATGCATCGTTGACGGCAAGATGCCCTTAGCGGATTACCTGCAATTAATGCAGAGGACAAATATTGTGATAGATCAGTGCAAATGTCTGTCCTGGGGAGTCAATGCAGTTTATGCCATGGCACAGGGGAAGGTTGTTATGAGTGGAGCAGAACCTGAGGCGAAAGAGTATTTTGATTCTGCAGACGATTGTCCGATTATCAATATTCTGCCCGATACAGACGATATTTATAATAAGCTGGAAGAACTGGTTCTAAACCCAGATAAAATATATGACCTTGGAAAAGCTGGGAGAACATATGTAGAGAAGCATAATGATTGTGTGGATGTCGCGCGGCAGTATTTGGATGTATGGAGTGGTTGTTAAAATGTTAAGGAAATTAGAGTTAAAAGATACGCAATATATTCTCGAATGGATGCATGACGTAGAGTGTAAGAATATATATCTGGCTGATATGAATTCTAAAACAAACGAAGACGTAAAACAATTTATAAAAAATGCTGCACAGCCAGGAAACTCCGTTCACTACGCTTTTGTTGATGAAAACGACGAGTATCTGGGAACAGTCAGTCTTAAAGATATAGATAAAAAGAGCAGAACCGCTGAGTTTGCAATTGCTTCCAGAAAAAAGGCAAGAGGGACAGGAATCACTCGAAAGGCTACAATCGAGATACTTAAAATAGGTTTTGAAGAGTACCAGCTTAATAAAATTTATTTGAATGTTTTTTCCGATAATGAAAGAGCGGTGAGATTCTACGAAAAAATAGGTTTTATCTTTGAAGGTGAGTTCCGAGAGCATATTATTTCTAATAATATAAAACATAATCTGAAATGGTTTGGTATGTTAAGAGACGAGTTTGGCAGAAATTTGGAAGGCTATCAGAATGGAATATAAAATCATTGATTTTCAGCAGCATGGAGATAATAGAGGGATGCTTGTGGCGTTAGAAAACAGCAAGGAAATCCCCTTTATTATTCGAAGAATTTATTATTTATATAATACTGGAAAAAATGTGCGAAGGGGTTATCATGCGCATAGAAAACTACAGCAGATATTAATCTGTGTAAGCGGAAGTTGTGTAATCCATCTTGACGACGGCGTACAGACTGCGGAAATAACACTTAATAAGCCCTATGAGGGTTTGTATATTGCCAATAATATGTGGAGAGAAATGTATTCATTTTCAGAAGATGCGGTTCTTCTGGCACTTGCATCGGAATTGTATGATGAGAGTGATTATATAAGAGATTACCAGGAATTCTGTCGATATGTGCAGGAACAAAAGAATTAGAAAGGGAGAAAATAATAATGGTTCCTTTTGTTTCATTTGAGGCAATGCATAAAGAGATAAAACAAGAAGTAACAGAAAAATTCAAGAAAGTATATGCAAAAAACTGGTTTATTCAGGGTGAGGAATGCAGGGCTTTTGAGGAAGAGTTCGCAGACTATTGCAATGTGAAGTATTGTATTGGGTGTGGGAACGGTCTGGATGCATTATTTCTGATTTTGAAAGGTTACGGGATTGGAGAGGGCGATGAGGTGATTGTTCCTTCCAATACTTTTATTGCAACGGTTCTTGCGGTGTCGCATACCGGGGCGACACCTGTGTTCGTTGAACCGGAATTGTCTTCATATAATATTAACCCTACTTTGATTGAAAAACAAATTACTGAAAGAACAAAGGCCGTCATAGCAGTGCATTTATATGGTCAGCCTGCAAAGATGGACGAGATTTCAGCAATTGCAAAAAAATACAATCTTAAGGTTATCGAGGATGCCGCACAGGCCCATGGAGCAGAATATAAAGGGAAGAAAGCCGGAAGTCTGGGAGATGCCGCAGGATTTAGTTTTTATCCAGGTAAGAATCTTGGAGCATTAGGAGATGGGGGTGCGGTTGTTACAAACGACGGGCAGCTTGCGGATAAAATACGGGCGCTTGGTAATTATGGTTCTGATTATAAATACCACCACATTTATCCAGGATATAATTCAAGGCTTGACGAGATACAGGCTGCATTTTTAAGGATTAAGTTAAAATATCTTGATAGATGGAACGACGACAGGATTAAGACTGCCCAAAAATATCTGTCTGGAATTACAAATCCTGATATTATTCTCCCGAAAATTATGCCGGAAGTGAAACATGTATTTCACATTTTTTCCTTGCGAAGCAAAAAGCGGGAAGATCTTATTACGAAACTTAACAAGTATGGCATTGGTACTAACAAACATTATCCTACGCCGATTCATTTGCAGGAAGCATATAGAAATCTTAACATAGAGCAGGGCAGCCTCCCGCTTGCTGAAGAGATCTCCGAAACACAGTTCAGTATTCCGATGTACTATGGGATGAATGAAGAGGAGGTTAAGGTGGTTATAGATGCTTTTTAATACATTTTCATTTGTTGTTTTTTTGCTTATTGTATTTGCCTTATACTGGATTTCTCCGCAAAAGTATCGGTGGATTATTTTATTAGTATTCAGTTACTATTTTTATATGAGCTGGAATGCTAAATATGTTGTGTTAATATTGGGAACTACACTTGTTTCATATTTTGCGGGATTAGTATTGGAAAAGACCAAAAGAAAAAAGACAGTATTATTCTGGTCGTCAGTTATATGCCTGGGTATATTGGTTATATTTAAGTATTTGAATTTTATTCTTGCAGGCTTTTACAGCCTATGTAGTATGATCGCCATTCCATGTGACCCGGTGTGGGTAAAACTAACGTTGCCTGTAGGGATATCTTTTTATACATTCCAGACAATGAGTTATGTAATTGATGTATATAGGGGGGATATCAAGGCAGAGAAACATTTTGGATATTATGCGGCCTTTATCTCTTTTTTTCCACAATTAGTGGCGGGACCGATTGAAAGAACCAAAGATCTTCTCCCTCAGATAAAAGCGAACCATAAATTTGAGTATCGTGTAGCTATAGATGGGGTGAAACTCATGCTTTGGGGGTATTATAAAAAAATTGTGGTAGCAGATACATTGGCTGTTTATGTTGATAGGGTTTATGGTAATCCAATAGAATATACGGGATTTACTCTTATGCTGGCCACATTATTTTTTACATTACAGATTTATTGCGACTTTTCCGGGTATTCCGATATTGCTGTCGGAACAGCAAAACTTATGGGAATCAGATTAATGAATAATTTCAATTCACCGTATTTTTCAAAATCATTGAAAGAGTTTTGGAGAAGATGGCATATTTCTTTATCATCATGGTTTAGAGATTATGTATATATTCCTATGGGGGGGGGGGGTATTGCGGGGCGTTCAGACATAACTTTAATCTGTTATTTACATTTCTTTTAAGTGGCTTGTGGCATGGAAGCAGCCTGACATATATTGCGTGGGGAATGTGGCACGGATTGGGGCAGATTTTCGAGGGCTATTTTCTTAAAGCGCTACAAGATATAAAAAAGAACAGGATATATAATTTTATATCATGGCTATGTGTATTTTCCTTCTGTGTTTTATCATGGGTCTTTTTTAGAAGTGAAAGCATTTCAGAGGCGATCTATATTTATAAAAATATGTTTTCGGGAATACTGCATATAAAATCATACCTGGGAAATGGGGTTCAAGAATTGAAAGTGATAGGTATTGGAACCAAAAGAGTGATTTATATATTTTTTATGATTATGTTACTTACCGTTATTGATTTTGTTTCGTATAAGAAGAACATTATTGAGATTCTAGAGAATAAAAGACCTATTATAAATTGGATTATATATATAGTTTTGGCTGTTATTATTGTTCTTTTTTCACAGAAAGGAGTAACAACTGAATTTGTTTATTTTCAGTTCTAAGCGGAGATGAAAAGGTTTTTGATCACTATTGTCGGCGCAGTATGTCTGATATGTATATTAATAATAACCATGAATCGTATATATGTTGGTTTCCTGAATAAACTGGACAGTGATTATACGCAGAAATTCCAGGAAGTTCCAGACAAAATTCAAGTTTGTAATTTGGGTTCAAGTCATGGACTATATGGATTTTGTTATGATGATATAGATAAAGATTTCTGCTTTAATTTCTCGCTGGTGAGTCAGACATTAGAATATGACAACAGAATATTATCATATTATGAGGATCGAATCAGTGCAGAGACAAAAGTAATAATACCTGTCAGTTATTTTTCTTTTTTTGGAGAAGGTGAACAGAATACAGATGTTTTTCAGTCAAAAAATCTTAGATATTATAAATTTTTGCCTAAAGAATATATCAGTTATTATTCTTTTTCCGAAGATATTCAAGCGAAACTGCCGTTACTATTTGCTTACGAATCCATAGCTGATATATTTTACAAAGAAAACGAAAATGACAACATCTGGAGTGCTTCACTAAATGCTTCAAATTATGATGCCGGCTATACTGTAAGAAAGCATGTCGGACAGTGTTGTGATGAAAAGGGGAATGTATTGCTTAATCCGGATTCTATAGAGGCCCTATACTCAATGATTGATATTTGTAAAGAGAAGGGGGCAAGACCGATTTTGATCACAACTCCTTTTACATCTGAATATCTGAATGGGATTATGACGGATAAGATCGAATTATATGATGCGTTTTATAAGCAGATAGGAAAAATAGTAGATAAAACAGGCGTCGAATATTATGATTATTCGTTTGATGAACGATTCAGCAGTAATTTAGACTATTTTATGGATGTTGATCATTTAAACAAAAAGGGCGCAAAAGAATTTACAAAGGTTGTATTACAGAGGATAAACAAAAGGAGAGATTGAAAATGGAAAAAGTAGTATCATTTATTCCGATTAAATTAAACAATCAGAGACTGCCCGGGAAGAATCTGCTGTTGCTTAATGGCAGACCTACCTGTCAGTATATCTTTGATACCATTGCAAAAGTTGATACGATTGATGAAAAATATGTATATTGCAGCGACGAAGCAATTGTGGATTATATTCCAGATGGACTTAATTTTCTAAAAAGAGATACATACTTAGACGGATATGAAGTGAAAGGATTGGAAATTATCGAGCATTTTGTCAGAGACATTGATGCGGATATTTATGTATTAACCCACGTTACGCAGCCGTTTACGAAGGCGGAAAGTATCAAACAGGCGTTGAATAAGGTGGTTTCCGGGGAGTATGATTCTGCTTTTTCGGCGGTTCTTTTACAAGACTATATGTGGATGGATGGAAAACCCCTTAACTATAATATGAAAGATATTGTCAGAACACAGGATCTGGAGCCTGTATATATGGAAACAGGAGCATTTTTTATATTTAGGAAAGAGGTTTTTACAAAACTAGGGCAAAGAATTGGCAACAAACCTTATATTTATGAGATTGATCAGTTTGAAGCAGTGGATATTGATACGGCGGAGGATTTTAAATTTGCTGAGGCAGTCGCTGCGTATTTAGATAAAGAGAGTGTGGGGAAGTGATGAAAAATATCCGTATTTTGGATTGTACATTACGTGACGGAGGAAGAATCATAGATTGTGCGTTCCCTGATCAGGAAATAAAGGAACTGGCAGGTAAATTGGCGAATGCAAAGATCGACATTGTAGAAATCGGTTTTTTACGAGATTGTCGTTTTGTTAATTATCAAGGTAACAGTACATTTTTTACTGATGTAGAACAAATAAAACCTTTCCTGGATAAGACCAGGAAGAATGTAATGTATGTTGCATTTATCGACTATGGGATGTTTGATTTTACTACATTAAAACCTTTTGACGGGACCTCTATAGATGGGATCCGTTTTGGATTTACAAAAAGAGATTTTGTGGAATCGCATGATGAAGTTATGCAATGCATAAAAATTATTAAGCAAAAAGGTTATCAGCTTTTTATTCAAGGCGTAAACTCATTAAATTATTCGGATCTGGAAGTACTTCGACTGGTAGATATGATTAATGAAGTACATCCATATAGTTTTGGAATTGTGGATACTTATGGCGCCATGTATATGGACGATATAGACAGAATTTATAGTCTGATTGATCACAATATGGATAGTGATATCTGCATTAACTTCCATTCCCATAATAATTATCAGTTATCGTTTGCATTAGCGCAAGAGGTAATAAGATTAAGTAAAGGGGTAAGACAGATTATTATAGATGGGACGTTAAGTGGGATGGGAAAGGTTGCCGGTAATCTGAATACAGAACTGATCGTTGATTATCTAGTTCGTAAACTCCAGTATGATTATGAACTCGACAATATTTTAGACATTATTGACGACTATATACAGAAGTATTCTGCAAAATACAGCTGGGGCTATTCCATTCCTGCAATGATGGCTGGTATTTACAAAGCACATCCAAATAATATTGTATATCTGACGGAGAAATTCAGATTAGAAACCAAGGATATTAGTAATCTGCTATCTATGATCAGTCCACAGGAAAGACAGAGATATGATTACGATAATATCGAACGGATTTATATGGAGTATATTGCGGATAAAATAGAGGATTATGATACGATTAACGAACTCAAAAAAACGGTGGAAGATAAAGAAGCGTTCGTTCTGGTGCCGGGCGACTCGATTAATACCCATAAAGGTCTGATTAATAAATATATTTCGGAACATAACCCCATTATTTTTAGTGTGAATTATATTGCTGAATATATGAACAGTTTTGCTTTTTTTGGGAATCAGAAAAGGTATAACAGGCTTTTTTCAGAACGCCAGGGAAAAAATGTAATTCTGTCGTCAAATGTAAAATCTGACAGCAGAACGGATCATATCGTAAATTATCATAGTCTGATCAACAGAGGTTATAAATACTTTGAAAATTCAACGATTATGCTATTTAATTTGTTGAAAAAATTAAACCCTGATAAGATTACAATTGCCGGATTTGATGGGTTCAGAGCCGGAGGTAAAAAGAATTATCTGGATGCGTCATTTCCTAATGAACGGAACAAGAAAGAATTTGACATACTGAACAGAGAAATCAAAGAGATGTATTTAGAAATTGTAAACACATTACATGGAAAATGCGAGGTAAAGATTATAACGCCCAGTATATATGATAAAAAGTAGTCGTTAAAACCCTGTAGAAAGAGGTATATCAATGAAGAAATTAAAAAACTGGATTAAAAGTCACAAGAAGATATATAAGATTTTATTCGAGTTAAAACGAAAAATTTATATAGTATATTTGTATGTGGTTGATGATATTCTGTTAAATAGTTCGTTTCATTTTCATGTGTTTCTGAGAAAAATGAATTTGGAAAAAGCTGATCGTGTTTTAAGCAAATTGAAGGGGAAACACAAAAATCAAAGAATCTTTGTTGTTTCCACAGGTCCTTCATTAAGATTGGAAGATTTAGAATGGCTTCATAAGAATAAAGAAATAACAATTTCTATGAATTCTGTATTTCAGATTTTTGATAAAACAGAATGGAGGCCGACATATTATATAAATGGAGATTTTAAAGCATTTGATAAAAAATATGAGGGCAGGAAAATAGAAGATATGAGTCTTGAAAATACCTTGATTTCACGTCAGATTGCAAGAAAGCTTCATTATAAATTTGACAAAACCAAGGTTGGCGTCTATGATGCAAACTGGCTTGATCATAGAGTTAACTGGCATACAAAACGTTATAAGTATAAAACAGATATCAAAACATATGGATGCTACTGTTTCCAGACAATAACAAACTCTGCAATTAATCTGGCAGATTTTATGGGATGCACAGAGATTTATCTTCTGGGATGTGATTGCGATCTGACACAGAACAAAGAACATGTCGGGGAAACAAAGAAGAATGAGATGCCCTATAATATTGCTAAGGCAAAAATGAGAAGGATGACAGAGGCTTATGTGGTTATTAAAAGAATTTTAAATAGTAAAGGCGTGCAAGTTTATAATGCTACCAGAGGTGGAAAACTGGAAGTTTTTCCGAGGATTGATTTAGATGATCTGATTGGAAAAGACAAGAAGTGAATGCGTCAAAAATGGAGAAAAAGCGATGATTAAGTATCTTGTGATAGATGTAGACGGTACATTAACAGATGGCGTAGTGTATATTGGAAACCAGGGCGAACTATGTAAAGGTTTCTTTGTGAAGGACGGACTGGGGATAAAGAAGATTATGGAAATAGGGGTCTGTCCCGTTATTCTGACAGCCAGAGAATCAGAAATTGTGGTACAACGTTGTCAGGAATTAGGAATACAACAGATATATCAAGGAGTAAAAGATAAAAAAAGAGCGTTGCAGAAAATTATGGCTGAATCATATATTCGTACGGATGAACTGGCATATATTGCTGACGATCTTAATGATTATGAGGCTATGCAGCTTGCAGGTTTAAAAGCATGCCCGGCTGATGCGGTTACTGAAATAGTAGAAATATGCGATTTTGTGTCAGATTATAATGGTGGAAGAGGGGCTGTGAGGCAACTATGTGAATTAATCTTAGGGATTTATAAAAACGAGCAGATGATAGGATTAAATTCGGGTATTGAGGATAAAAATGGGGAAGTTAATTGTTAGAATCAAAAAGAAAATATCTAATGAAATTATAAATTTCAGACATTGGTATAGTTATGAGATAAAGTTGAGGAGAGCAGTGAGTAATAGAGGGTTTACGATTCTTGCATCTAACTGTATGGGCGGAATTGTTTACCATAGCTTGAAAATGCCGTTTTTATCTCCGACTGTTAATTTGTGGATGGGTGAAAAAGACTTTCAGAAATTTTGTTTTGACATCAGATATTATGTTGATCGGAAGCTGGTTTTTGTAGAAAGCGATAAAACCTTTCCTGTTGCGGAATTAGGCGAAGCAGATAAAAAGATTACCATATATTTTATGCATTATAAGACTCAAAAAGATGCAGAAGAAAAATGGTATGAACGGTCAAAAAGAATTAATTATGATAAGTTGTATATTATTGCCACGGACATTGATCTGCCGGAGGAAGATGTTAGAAAATGGTCACAGATGAAGTGTAGTAATCTGGTAGTTTTTTCGGATAAGGATTATGAAGATATAAGCTATACTTTTAAGTTGAGAAGGGTTAACAGATATGTGATGGATTATTACAAAAGGGATTATGGACTTAGAAATGTTGAATATGTTTTCGATTTTGCTCAATTTTTAAATAAGTATTAACCGAATTCGAGAGGCTGCTATAAAAATAATAATGAATTCAGAAAGTGAATAAGCAATAATGGCTAAATATAATAATGAGTTTTATAGAACAAGAGACGAGAAAACAAGATATTCTGCAAAAAAAGTGCTTTCCTATATTTTTAGTTTTATAGAAGTGAAATCAATGTGTGACGTTGGATGTGGCGTGGGTACATGGCTTTCACAAGGACGCGGGATTTTAGGGAAGGATATCAAAA
Organism: uncultured Dorea sp.; assembly: GCA_910579925.1. GTDB lineage: Bacteria > Bacillota > Clostridia > Lachnospirales > Lachnospiraceae > Sporofaciens. Next base: position 152,090 of record CAJTVY010000002.1, on the reverse strand, counting down.
TATGTGGGTTAGATGGAGATTATGTTAATAGAGACTATCTCCAAATTGAACAAAATGAATTTATTCCATCAAATTTAGAGAAGAGAATCAACTTAAATCGCAGGTTTGATTTAGTGATTACATTAGAAGTTGCAGAACATTTGCCGCCTCAAAGAGCAAAAACATTTGTTGAGGATTTAACAAAGCTTGGAGATGTAATATTATTTAGTGCGGCGATACCCAGGCAGGGCGGTTTAGGACATATTAATGAGCAGCCATTATCTTATTGGGTAGAGAAGTTTGCTGAGTGTGGATATACAGTATTTGATATTGTAAGACCTGAAATATGGAATGAGCCGAAGATATTACCGATGTATAAGCAAAATTGTGTTATATTTGCGAAAAATGATTGTGAAGCATATCAAAAATTTTTGAACATAAAATGTGACAGTATTTTAGATATTATTCATCCGGATGTGTACAAAAATATGTATGGAATATCTGTTAAGTACAAGAGTAATTTGAAATGGTGTTTTTTTAAGATAAAGGAGACACTTGAAAAAGAAGGAGTAAAGGGCCTGATCAGAGTATTTAGAACCAGGATATTAAAAAAATAAGTTTTTAATATCCTGGGTAAATGGAAAAGGAGAATTGCTAATATGAAGACAATGATGAATGAGCTTATACAACAAGACGCTTTTCGAATTACAGGAACATCTTCTTATAATCTGTTTAGATTTAGAAAAAATTACGGATTTATGACTTTATATTTTTATAGACGATTACAAGGGGCGGGTAATAAGTTTGTAAAACGAATTTATAGACATTTCTATAGTAAATATGCAAGGCTGTGCGGCGTAGAGATTCCGGAGGGAACCAATCTGGGGGGGGGGTATTATTAGTTCATCCTTATAATATTACAATTAATCCTAAAGCTGTTTGTGGTAAGAATTTAACTTTATTAAAAGGTTGTACCATAGGACATACAAAAGGTGAAAAAGGTGGGGCACCTAGAATAGGAAATAATGTATTTGTGGGAATGAACGCTGTTATCGTTGGGAATATAACAATCGGGGACGATGTGTTAATTGCTGCAAATAGCTTTGTTAATTTTGATGTTCCATCTCATTCAATTGTTATCGGTAATCCTGGTACGGTTCATAATAAGCCCAATGCGACATTAGATTATATTGCAAACAGAATAAATATTTGCGGGTAGTATTATTACTCAATAAATGGTTGTCAATGTTTTGTATAAAAGGATTCATAAGGTATCTAAAATGGATAATGAAAAAATTTTAGTTTCGGTTCTGGTGGCCGTTTATAACGGTGAAGATTGTCTTGATAAGTGTATTGAATCTATCTTATCTCAGACATATACGAATCTGGAGATTATTTTTGTAGATGATGGTTCAACAGACTTAAGTCCGCAGATTCTGGATCGCTATGCAGAAAAGGATGAAAGGATCAGAGTCATACATAAGACTAACGGTGGGTTAGCAGATGCCCGTAATACAGGAATCGAGGCGTCGACGGGAAGATACATCAGTTTTATTGATATGGATGACTGGATGGAACCGGATATGATTTCGATCATGCTGGATAATTTTGTTGGGAATGATGCACAGATTGTTATCTGTAGTTATTCCAGAGATTATAAGAAGTGTATTCCATGCCATATTGTAGATGAAAAAGAAATCTACACAGGTAAAGAGGCGCTAGGAAAAATATTAGACAGAACGATTGAAAGTTTTGCCTGGAATAAATTGTATGACAGAAGCCTGTTTGACAGATTTCATTTTCCTAAGTCAGTCAGCTACGAAGATATAGCGATTATGTACAGGCTTGTAGAAGCAGCTTCTAAGGTGGTGGTGCTTCCAGATGTTCTTTATCATTATGTACATAGAAAAAGCAGTATTGTAGCCACCAGGAAACTAAAAGATCTTTTTATGCGTATATATTCTGAAATAGAAAGATATCGGTATGTCATGAAAAGAGGATATTCTGAGTATGGTGAGGCTGCGCTGCTGACGCTTCTAAACTCTTACAGGCCGTTAATGGTTGCCAGTGTAGCTGCGACACATAAGGAAAGGAAAGAATATTATTTACAAAGAAAAAAATGTGATGCTTTCCTAAAAAAGCATTTCAAAAAATATGCGAAAAGACAGAACCTGCATATTAGGATACAATATTACCTGGCAGTCAAAGGAATGTTCGTGACGGATATACTGGCGCTATCCTGTGAATTGCTGGACAGAGTAATTAGGAAGAGGTAGTGTATGAAAATTCTTATGATAGGCGGAAATGGTTTTATTGGAAAGAATCTTGTAAAATTTCTGAAAGACCAGCAAGTACAGGTCTATGATATTTCTCCATGTTTGTTTCAGGGAAATTATGAATATATACAAGGAGATTTTTTCGACGACATTGAATTGTTCAAAGTTGTGGATGAGGCGGATTATATTGTACATGCTTTAAGTACAATGAATCCAAGTAATTCTAATCCTAAGTATCTTATGGGATATAGCCGGGATCTGATTCAGACTGTCAAGCTTTGTGAGAGGGTTTCAAAAAGTCAGAAAGGGATGTTGTTTTTGTCTTCTGGCGGGACTGTATACGGGGAGCAGAGTATACAGCCGATACCAGAACACGCTAAATTGCAGCCGATTAATCATTATGGAAATGTGAAGGTTGCTATCGAGAATGCAATTAGTATTTTTAACAGGCATAATAAATCCAATATCCGCATTGCAAGAATTTCTAATCCGTATGGGCCAGGGCAGAATTTTGAAAAAGGTGTTGGCTTTATAGATGCCGTGCTAAAAAAAGTAATGGCAGGCGAGAGTATTGAAATATGGGGGAAAGGAGATATTGTCAGGGATTATATTTATATTGATGATGTATGTAATATGCTTAAGACAATTATAGAATATAGAGGAGAAGAAACGGTGTTTAATGTCGGCACAGGAATAGGAACTTCTCAAAATTCGGTGATTGACATTGTAGAAACCCTGGGGCTGAAAGTCGATGTGCATTATGCGGCGGCACGGGACGTGGATGTACAGACATCCATACTGGATAATCACAGAATCCGGGCATTATACCATAATGATTTATGCGGGATAGAAGAGGGGATAAAAAAGTATTACATGTATCTAAATGACGGCTGCTGATCGACCTGCTCACTTGGTCGCCGAACCGCCCTGTGAACTACAGGAAGTCTGGTGTACTGACGCATTTACAGTCCGCCAAAGGACTTGCCTGGATTTCCATCTGCAAATAATATATAAACTATATTTTAGAAAGAAAAGGTAAAATTATGGATACAATAATGGACAAACTCATGGATAACTTGAAATCTTTTATACCTGCCTGGCTGGCTTTGGCAGCTACACATCTGTATCTGCTCTCTATGCTGGTATTCTTTCCGCTGTTTAACACAGATAAAATGTTCCATCTATATCTGGACAAGCGGAATTTCTTCCTTGTCTCTTCTATTATCTACCTTTGCGTTATGCTTCCGCAGTTTCTGATCGCACTGTATGACTGGGGAAATAACATGACAATGCCAAAGAAACCAGACGTCGTATTTACTCTGGTCTTGCTGGCCGCACTTGCCATATCCACAATCCTCTCACGTAACATTACCTCGACATTTTTAGAGATGTCTTCGCGAACCATCAGCGGATTATGCTTTCTGGTCATCCTTGCCATTTATTTTGCCATTCGGCAATATGGACGATTAGATAAAACGTTGCTATGGATATGGATTGCCGGCAGTTCCGCTATCTACATTTGCGGAATCTTCTGTGCCTGCGGCATTAATTTTTTTAACATCCAGGATGGACTTAATGCTGCGCAGATCCGTATTTATCTGACCCCGATGAGCAATGTAAACTACACTGCCTGCTATGTCAGTCTCATGCTTCCGCCAATCATGGTAATCTATATGCTATGTAAAGAAGTGTCTACACAAAAAATCTGTGGATACAATCTCTATCTTGGTTTTTTGTTTACGCTTTTTATAAAAACCGACAGTTCCATTATAGCAATGATTCTTGGTATGCTTTTACTCGGGTATTTTGCCTTGGAGTCGGAACAGTGGGCGGACCGGTATACCCAGATCACCGGCATTTATCTCGGCGCAAAGCTTACAATCTGTCTCCTGCGTCTTTTATTCGGCGACAAACTCCATCCATTCCACGGAACGGGCGCAATTATATTAGATTACAGGATTCTGATTTGTGAAATACTCTGCTATCTGGCATTTCTTTTGGCATGGAAACGAAACAGGAAAACAATGAGGGAAAAACTGGCCGCTGCAAGAAAGGGAGTTGTGATGATCTTCCTGGCCGCCGCCGGAATCGGTATTGTCTGCATTCTATTTGCTAATATAAATGCAGCTAATCTATCCAATGAATCTTTCTGGCAGAATCTTGTTCTGACAGATGCAACATTTAATGAACGTGGATTTGTATGGCGCAGGACTGTAGCTGCAATTAAAGAAGAACCCTTTCTGCGCAAATTATTTGGAAATGGGATGAATTCTTATGAAACCTTTATGAGCCTTATGAATAAGCTTACACCCGATAGTGGATACGCAGATCCCCATAATGAAATCCTGCAGATGGCGACAGACATGGGGCTGCTAGGCCTGATCAGTTACTTTGGTCTTTTGCTTTCAACATTGGTCAGAGGATTCCGCAATTGGAAGAAGAATTCTTTTTATATTATGGGTGCGTTAACTTTGATTATCTATCTGATACAGGCATTAATGAACGAATATTCGATTTATACGCTTCCGTTTTTGTTTATTTTCCTGGCTTTGATGAATGGAAAATCTATAGAAAAGTTGGAATAGGTAAATCTTCGGCCTGTTTGGCAGATAATATTTGCTGCATTATAGAAAATCATACCCTTACTGGATAGGAGGCATGTGGGAAAATGGTAATGAACGAATGTCTAAAGAGTGCATCTTACAGAGATGCGACCATTGTTCCAAGAGGATTCAGCAGTAAAGCTGGATTATATGATAAAAATGGAGAATATGTTAAATATTCTGGAAAGAGGCGGTATGGAACGGATATATATGTGTTTGACGATGAGGGGGGGGGGGGTTAAGGAAAAAGAAATAAAATATATTGATGAAAAGGTTTATTATCTTGGAGATCTAAGATGCCATTATGGCCATTTCCTTATTGATGAAGCCTCAAGACTCTGGGGGATTTTAGAAGAGAATGCGGATGTCCGTGTTGTGTGTTTTCTTGCGTTGGAGCAGATGCCAAAATGGCTTTTAGAGTTTTTTGAATATGTAGGATTGCCGCAATCGAGGCTGCTTATATTAAAGCGCCCACAAAATTCACAGAAGTCTTATTTTACACCCCTGCTTATATATCAGGCAAATATATAAGCAATCAATATAAAAATATATTTAATTATGTTGCCGATAATGTATCTAAAAGAGGAATACCCAAAAAAGATATAAATGAAGTAAAGCTTTATCTTAGCCGTTCAAATTTACATAAAATATATCGGAGTTTTGGCGAAAGGGTAATTGAAAAAATATTACGAGATAATGGTTTTGAGATACTTCATCCGGAGTGTATGACATTGGCAGAACAGGTGGAAAAGTATATGCATGCCTCGATCATAATTTCTACAAATGGAACGTTAAGCCATAATGTGCTTTTTGCTTCCAAAGACATAAAGCTTGTAATTTTAGACAGAGCACACAGTGAGTTTGGAATAAATAATCATCAAGCTGCAATTAGCCTGCTGTTTGAAACCCCGCCAAGGATTGTCCGCTGTAGTACAAAGAACAGTAATCATGCCATTTCATATATGGGCATAACAGAAGATATGCGAAAAATGTTTGAGGAATATGGAATCGTAAATAAGCACGTACTGCGCAGGAGAATAGAATCTATAATGGAATATATAGGATATGGGATATTTTTTGCAATGAGTAAACTAAAACACATTATTATAAAATAGTTCCACTGAATTCATGTATTATGGAATTTAAAAAAATGTCGAATAATATTGAAACATGTGGTATAATAATACGTGGTTAATCAAGGTAAGGAGATAAGGAGAAGGAAACTTCTTTTTATTTGCTTACCTATTTTGATGCAAATATCTATATCCAAGGACACACCGTGCCGCAGGCCCTGCGGGCGGGTGGCCTTTGTCCAGTAGGTATTAGAAATTATTTTAATTATTGGGGAGGGCTTTATGCAGTTTCAGAAGTTTATTATTAAGAAAAGAGTGTATATTATAATTGGAATCATTTTTACTATAGCAGGAATAGCCCTTTTAATACACAAATATAGAAGTACAGAGTCGGAAGTGGTGGGAGATAACCAAATAAAATATTCTGAAAGTCTATACTGCAAAACAGCCGGTTCAGATAAGATGAAACAGATTCCGGGAAAATCATTAGAATACATAGAAAATGAACTTGTTATTGATGCCAGACCAGATATAAATTATAAAGATATGGAAGCCTTGATTAAAAAATACAATTTTGATATTGTAGGCTATATAGAGATTACCAATACATATCAGATTGAGGCGGCAAGCGAACTGACATATGATGAACTGACTGAGTTAAAGAAAGATCTGGAGAAAGAAGAGGCCACAGAAGGCGTGTGGTTAAACCGTGTTTTTAGAGGCAATAATTTGTCGGGCTATTATCCCAACGATGCAGAATGGAAAAATGAATGGTCTGAGAATCCCGGTGGGAAAAACTGGGGATTGGAATTTATGAAAGTTCCGGAAGCCTGGTATTATCTGGAAAATAATGTAAAAAATACACCGGACGAGGTAAATGTAGGTATTTTTGAATTAGAAGCAACCGATTATGAACATGAAGATCTAAAAGAAAATTTTGTTGAAAGACCGTTAGGTAATCTAAATATGACAAACAAGTCAGAAAAGAAATATAAAAAGCATGGAACGGCAGTTTCGGGTATTATAGGAGCTGGATTTAATAATGGAATTGGCGTATCTGGAATCATACCGAATGTGAAATTAAAGGCTGCATCGTGGGAAGGAATTACTAATTTGGGCGTCAATTATGTATCGAGTATGGTCAGCAGGGTTGCATTGGTATATTTAATGTCTTTGGATAACGATAATTACAAAACGACTATTATAAACGTCAGCTTAGGCTATGATCTTCTGGCATTTGCAGCAAGCAGAGAGAACACTGAAGCAATAGAAGCGCTGAATGAGTTGAATGAGGAAGTAGGACGGTTTCTTGAAATATTATTAAACAAAGGATACGACTTTTTGATTTGTAAAGGCGCTGGAAATAACAATGAATCCGTTGGAAAGAATAAGCGATACTATTATGTGAAAGCTGACGCAGATGATAAAAATGCTAAAGTTGGATATATTGAGGCTTCGAATAAAAATGCGGAAAAATATAAAAAGTATGATGATTATGAGTCCAGACTGGATTATGGAAATGTTGATGCTCAATATGATATTTTTTCTGGTATAACTAATCCCGAAATAAAAGACAGAATTGTAGTTGCTGGATCCATAGGTATGTCAGAAGATTATGAATTTTATGCTTCGGAATATAGTTGTTCGGGTTCGCGCGTTGATATACTGGCACCAGGAGAAGATATATATCTGCTTGAGCCTGATGATCAGTATTCTGATGAAGGGGCATGGGGAACTTCCTATTCAGCGCCTTATGTAAGTGGAGTTGCAGGGCTAATGCTTTCTGCGAATCCAGAACTGTCAGGAAAAGAACTGAAAGAACTCTTGATTGATAGTGCGACGGGACAATATACATCTGTGCTTAACGGCAAGACATATGAATATCAGGCAGTAAATGCTGAGAATGCAATACGGCAGGCAAATGAATATGGAAAGAATTATACCTGGAGTTTGAATCCTGATATTGAAGCGGATAACATATATTATCTGAATAGTAACGATGCATTGGGAACTCCTGTCAATATGTTAAATAAACAATTGGAAGAAAATTATGGATATGCAGTTATTAAAAGAGGGGATGGGTATGGCCTGATCGACATGGAAGGAAACTTACTGGAAAATATGAATTTTCAATCAGTTAGTACCCATGTATCAAGATATCATGTGATCTGTCAAGAACCACGATACGATTCGATGACAGGAGATTATACTACAGAATTTGATTTGTCGGAGGATGGATTAGCCTTTGCCTTTGGCCATGGGGATGCTTTTGGCTTATATGGGGGGATTTATTTCTGGAACAATGGCTTAATGTACCGTTATTTAGCAAATGAAATGCCATATCCGAAATTTCCGATTCCAGTACAAGAAAATACTTCTGGAGTCACAGAGAAGGTGAAAAGTGAAATGAAAAATGCATGGTATGAGGATCTGACAGGTAAATATGCGGTATATTCGGATGGAAAACTATCAACGGATTTTATCTATGAAAAATGTGGTTCTTTTTCAGACGGTCTGATGGCCGTATGTAGGGATGGAAAATGGGGGTATGTAGACAGAAATGGTGAAATCGTAATTCCGTTAGACTATGATGCTTCGTGGAAAGAGTATATTCCATATGAGAATCATGAAAATGGTGAATCCGAAGAGTTTTGCTATGCAGCATCTGGCGGATATGTAGTTTTATGCAAAGAGGGCGAATGGGAATTGAGAGATACTCATGGTAACGAAATAATCAGTATGGGAGAATTTGAAGAAATTCGACCGGTATACGATGGGAAATGCTGGGTGAAAAAAGAAGGAAAGTGGGGAGTGGTTCAGATTAATAAAAAGGAGGGTTTAGATGGAGTCTTGATGAGTCAGGGAGAATTTCAGGAAAAAGTAGAGGGAGAGATAATCTTACATTACATGATTGATGATTATGATGGAGATGGGAAAAACGAAGCATTTGCTATTACAGATAATGAGCAGAATAAATTTGGACCTAATATTGAGGTAAACATATATTTTATATCGTCGGATAATCAGATTACTTTGGAAAAGATAAATACATATGGATATTTTTCTGGTTTTTGCGAAGCTGATCAGCATAAATTTATTGTGTGGGAGCAAAGCGCAGGCGGATCTGGAAGCGTATCTTATATATTTGGAGTTAGAAACGGACAGGCTTATGAACTGCAGATATCCGGAAAATATATGGACTTTCATGAGGAAAGTAAAAGGTATGTAGGATATACGGGAGATTTTTCTAAAGGATATCATGACTATATTCCAAGCTATTTTATTTTTGACGACAAGACTAATGAATTTGTAATGGAAGCCAGAGAATGATAATGGAGAAATTATATGAAAAAAGAAAAAGAGAATAAATCGAGATGCAAAAAGGTAATAATTGGTTTGTTGATTGCGCCAGCTATTATGAGGATTGCGGAGCTAAATGTTGAACGTTTATATATGAAAATTACTTCTTCCATTCGCTTGAACTCTTTAAAAATAAGCGAATCATTTGTTAGTGTACTGAGTCGTAGTGAGGAATTAGGTACGCTTGACTATAATAATGGAAACAAGGATTATATGTCAAAAGGATGTATGCTCAATACATATATTGAGAATGTAACGGATAAAAATATTGCTATTTCAAAATATAAATTAGTAGTAGATTCGATTAAGCCATTTGAAATGCCTACTGCAGATATATTTTCGATTTGTAAGGATAACCAATTATCGTTATATGTTGTGAATAATGGAAACATAAAATTAGAAAATGCAAAAGTTCAGCTAATCGGAAATTATCGAGATAACGGACAAACTGAATCAATCCAAATTGGTAATAGTATGTTATCTTCTGTTATAGATACAAGAGATGACAATAATGAGATTAAAATTCCGGAAATAGAAGCAGGACAAATTTTAAAGTTTGCTACTTTGGAGATGAGCGTAGATAATTTTGAAAGAAATAAAAAGGTGTTCGGGAGTATATGGATTGAAGTAAAGTCGTTCATAGATGATAAAGAGGGTACAGAAATCGGACGTTATCCATTAGGAAACTTAGTAAATCATGATGGAAATTTAGATATAGTACTAGGAATAGGCGGTGAAGCGAAAGCGATCAAAAGGCAGGTAATGATAAAGTTAAATAAGAAAACGCCATATGATATATCATTGCGTACAGAGTTTAAAATAGGTGCATCAGATACCGAGTACCTTCAAACATACATTTTTACCGAAGAGACATGTGAGCCAACGTTCCATTTAGAAATTAAAACGGCGGGAAAAAATTATTTAGTTACAAAACCTGTAACACAGAAAATATTTATTCCTTTGTATGATGACGATATTTATTTGTCTGGAATAAAACGTTGGGTTGAAGAGAATGGTATTGAAAATTATCAATATAACGATAATCCTTCATTGCAAAAGGAAATAGAATATAATATTGAAGAAGATTACCTTTTTTGATAAAGGTTGATTTCCTAAGCTGTCACCATTTTATTTTTGAAGTAATAAGGGGACAAAGGCAGCCCCGACGGACAGAGGGGCTGCCGGTGAGATTTTATTATATCAATCAATGACAGTGGTGTAAAGAATCTATTCAACTATACCAAGGGCATGCATTGGGGTGTGCCCTTGGGTATAACTATGTATCGGATCTATAAGGAGGCCCTTATTTTGCTCTTTACTTTGAAAAAGATTTCCAGATAAATATCCAGGTCCAGCCCTCTGCTCCGCCTGATGTCTGGTGTTTTATAGTAGGAGGTAAGAAATAAAAGGCGAAGATAAAAAAATATCGAAAAATATCAAAAGATATGATATAATAAAAAAGGTTGATCAAAGGTAAGGAAATGTTAAGAAGGAAACTTCTTTTTATTTGCTTACTTTTTTTGTAATTGCAGTTAAATGAAAGGTTAATAGCAGGAAGGAAATATACATATGAAAAATGAGATCGTACCTGTCGTCAGGGCGGTAGCGGAATTCATGCCGCCGAAAAAAAATGGTTTTTTTGAAAAATCAATGGAGGTAGCCCGTCTTCTTCTTGAGCATGAGCCTATTTCAGTTATAGGACATACCGTAGATAGCGCCATACAAACATTTGGTATGATAAAAGAAACCAAGTATCGGGCAAAAGCGTTAAAATATACAACACATCTGGAAGAAGCAAGGTTAAATGCAGAAGTTGAAATAGCCAGAATCCAGACTGCAGGAGCTGCGATACAACTGTATATTGACAGAAGCTTTCAACGTTCCCTGGATCGTGTAGAACAATTATATATCAATCAGTCATATGCGATTGAACAATCGAGAAAAAATATGATTCAGGAATTAAATAACGCAGTACAGACTCATTTTGACGGCATTGACACACGATATATCAATACAATCCGGGAAAATGAGATGAAATGTGCTATGTATCGGGATTTCCTTAATCAATCTAATAAAGAAGGTATACAGCAGGCGGAAATTACTATGTTTATTGCCAAAAAGCTGGCAGAGAACATGGATCGTTATAATAGTCGTGCCGTGATAAGCGTATGTGATGTTCTGAATGAAATGATTCGTCAGAATCCAACGGTCTCCTTTGGGGAGTACTTGAATTTTGAAAAGCACCTAAAAAAATTTAGATAGAATACAAATGAGGGAAAAATGAATATTTATACAATTTTAATTATTGCTGTAATTATAATCTTTATTGTTGCTATAGTTAGATTCAAAATAATGAATACAAGAAAAACGGAGGAGAATTCTTATGACGTGATTCCGAATATCCGAAGTAAAGATTATAAAGCAACGATTTATAAAAACACGCCGATAGAATATAAGGAGAGTATTAAATATTTATATGATAGGCTTGAGCAGTTAGAATCGAGAATTGAACAAAACAATCAGAAATTGAATGTGCAGTCGGTCAAGGCCACAAGTGATATATTACAATGCGCCAACGAGGCGGAAAAAGAAATTGAAAGATATTGGAAGTATAGTAAGAAAAAGGCTGATTTTTATTATTATATAGGCCTTCATTATGCTTCCTTTACTTTGGCGGATAAATTGACCGAAGAACTGTACGGATTGAGAAAGCTTGGAGGAGTATTTACCGACATGATAAATTCAACGCAATCTCAGATAGATTCCTTAAGCAAGAAAATAAACAATAAATCTTTAACTAATAAGGCCCAAATGAAAAGAGATCATCAGGAGCTTTGTAAGAAGTGCGATGCGCTGCGGAAAGCTCGTAATACATGTAATGAACAAAGTAAAGTTTGTATGAAACGCCGGGATGCTCAAAATAGAATTACGGGAAGAAGACGAGATTATATTGGCAATAATTTCGGGAAAAAAGGCCGTGATTGGAAAAGGCGTTTATTGGCTAGGCACCATTGAAAACGTACGGAATAAAACGTTTCCTGCTTTGAGATAGGAAGCTATTTGTGACAGCAGGTTTCTGTTTCGCCATCGCCGTGTTTGAGATAAGCTCTGCATATGTTGAAGAATTCCGTCGTACGACTCATTGCTTGTCGTTGACTGTAGAATTTTTAGAAATGAGGTATGACCGCCAGTATTTAAAAAGGGATTATCCTGTGGGTTAGGGGATATATGATTATATTTTAATCATTATACTCAGTTTGAAGAAGACGGAAGGAAATATTTTTCTTCACATTCATGCCTTTTTCTGTTATAATTACAGGTAAAATCCAAGTATATATATCATATTACATATACTGACGATCTGGGAAATGTGTAAATCGGAAGAAAAGTCAGCATGAAATCAGGCGTCCATAATGAAGTGGGACGTTCCTTTTGCTGCTATTATACAATATTTAAGTCAAAGGAAATCTCGGATATGATACAGCTAGACAATAAAATGTTACGCCAACTTCAGATGCTTGAACTGGAAATGCTGATAGAAGTAGACCGTATATGCAGAAAACACGATATCCAATACAATATTATCGGCGGTACTCTACTAGGTTCTGTACGACACAAAGGCTTTATACCCTGGGACGATGATGCCGATATCGCAATGTTGCGCCCCGACTACGAGCGATTTAAGAAAGTATGCCGGTCTGAGTTAGATTCAGAACGGTTTTATTTTCAAGATGCAACAGTAACAAAAGGATACCGCTGGAGTTATGGTAAAATCAGACGGAAAAATACATTGTTTTTGCGGGAATATCAAGAACATATGCCGTACAGACAAGGGGTCTTTATTGATATTTTTCCTGTAGACGCAGTGCCTGACAATTATATATTACGTGCGTGGAATGATTTCCACTGCTTTTGCATTAGGAAAATATTGTGGTCAGAAGTGGGACAATATGCGGATAAAAGCGCCTTTAAAAGGAGACTCTTTCGAATAATGAATAAAATTCCGCGGAAAAGGATCTTAATGCATTATGGAAGATTAACCCGGAAAAGGAACCGTAAGTATACAAAACGGGTAAGAATCGCATTGATGCCCCTTCCCAATAAAGGCTTCGGATATCTCCGTGAATGGTATGAAGAGAGCAAAGATTATGAATTTGAAGGTTATACCTTTAAAGGAATTAAAAATAGCCATGACTTCTTAACTTATGAATTTCGCAATTATATGGCGCTGCCGCCGGTTGAAAAAAGAAAAGTACATCCGGTTTCGGATATTAAATTGTTCGAGAATGAATTATATAAGGAGAAAGAGCGAGATGAAAGCAGTTATTCTGGCGGCGGGCAAAGGCAGCCGGCTGGGACAGTATACACAGGGCAAACCTAAGTGTCTTCTTCCGTTAGGCTCGGAATCACTTCTGTCTAGGGAAATCAGGATTTTGCAGGAGTGTGGTCTGGCAGAGAACAATATCTATGTGGTAGGCGGTTATCGCAGCGAACTTCTAGAGCCGATTGCTCCAAACCTGATTTACAATCCACATTATGATACAAAAGATAATTCGTACAGTCTGGGACTTGCATTGGGAACAGTGTCTGATGACAGTGTTCTGGTTCTTGATGCGGATTTATGTTTTGATGCAGACATAATAATGGAAATCATAGAGGACGTTCATGAGAATGTTCTGCTCAGTAAGAGGAGCGGCGATCTTGAAGAAAGTACTGGAATTGTGACAGAACCATCTGGAAGAGTAACTGCGATCGGAAAAAAATATCTGAATACAGGCTATGTGTACATCAGTATTTTTAAGATTGGTAAAGATACGATACGGGACTTTCGGAAGGCGCTGTTGGAAGAGAAATCAGAGAAAACATGGTATCCGCTGGCGATTACAGAGATTTGCGGACAGTATCCATTCTATAATCTGACCACGAAACAGAGATGGCATGAGATAGACTTTGTAGAGGATTATCTGGAAACCTTGGAAATGTTTCAGTTAAAGGAGAAATAATGAAAGCAATTATTTTGGCTGCCAGCAGAGGCAAACAACTGGGAGAACTGACAGAAGATATTCCCAAATGTATGATTCCATTTGGACAAGAGACGATATTAGAGCGACAGATTCGATTACTGGGAGAGGCGGGGATCAAAAAGTCAGATATCTGTGTGGTAGCGGGATATAAGGCTGAGAAGATAAAGACAATAAAGGATATTTCTCTGGTTTTCAATAATGAATATAAGGTGACTGATAATTCATATAGTCTTTGGCTGGCGCTTCAAAATATGAGCGATGAAGCGCTCGTGTTAGACGGAGATCTGGTATACGAGGCGGAGGCGCTTCGCCTGATTTGCGAGGCAGAGGGGAATGCGGTACTAGTCGCAAAAAGCAATCGCTATAATGGAAATACCGGAGTCAGTATCGGAAAAAACGGTAGACTGCAGGCGATTGGAAAACATCTGTTCAGTGAGAAAAGCTATGCCAGTATTATGAAACTGACGCCGGCAACTGCGTCGGTTCTTGCTGAAAATTTAAAAGATAATAGGACGTTCTGGTATACGGTTGCGTTAAACAGGATACTGGAGACGGAAATGTTTCAAGTATACCATACGACAAACCATATTGTAGGGATTAATACTTACTCGGATTATCTGGAAGCAAAAAGATATTTTGGAATCGAGAAGGATACGATCTGGGTAACAGGGGCATCGGGCTTTTTGGGACAAAAGATATACCATATTTTAAAGCGAAACTTTGACGTGGTTGGAACAAAAGGGAAAAGCGCTGATTCAGAGTTTACCGCAATAGATCTGTTGAGCAAAGAAGCGGTAAAGGCGTATGCAAGATTGATGAAACCCAGTATCGTCGTGCACACGGCAGGAATCGCAGAGCCAGAAAAATGCGAGGCTGACAGGGCGGCGGCAGATAGAATTAATGTTGAAGCAGTGAAGAATCTGGCAGAGATCTGTAATGAAACAGGAATGAAGATGATCCATATCTCTACAGATTATGTTTTTGACGGTGAATCGTATGAGGAGTATGGGAGAGAGGATAACAGGCAGCCTAAGAATTATTATGGTATTACAAAGGTAAGGGCCGAAGATGAAGTAAAAAAGTGCAGAAATAGCTTAATTATAAGAGTTCCAGTGTTATATGGCTATAATCATAAAGGAGATAAAGCAACTTTCCCGGTCAAGGTTTTGGAACAACTCATATCGGGAGAACCGCTTTTTCTTGACAATAAACAGATAAGGTATCCGGTTCTGATTGACGACGTGGCGTTCGCCGTGGCACATTCTTTACATAAAAAGGGGATTATCCATGTGACGAGCAAAGAGCCGGTAACGAAATATGCGTGGGCAAAAATATTGGCGCAGGAATTTGGATATGATGAACGATTGATTCAGGAAGACGCAGACAGTTCTCTGAATGACAGGCCTCAGCATGTGAAGCTTTGTGTAAATGAGCAGGATTACGAGGTTACTAATGTAAAGAGAGGGGCAGAGATCCTGCGAAAGCAGATGGCATGCGTATTCCAGTTAATATATAAGAGTAATCCCGTTGAAATGGCTTATGGTATCAATATTGGAAGTTATCGCTATGAATTAGGTAAAAAGCTCGGATTTTCATTGCCAGAGGAAATTGTCGGAAGGATGGATTACGTTGTCCCTATACCAAACTCTGGCCTTTATTATGCAATGGGGCTTGCAGAGCAGATTAAAGTTCCGTATCTGCAGTCTCTGGTTAAGCCGGACACATTGACAAGAAGCTTCCAGATATCAGATATTGCCTTGCGGGAGCATGTTATTCGGCAAAAGATCACGCCTATTCGCGAACTGTTGGAAGATAAAAATATTATGTTAGTGGATGAGGCGATTTTTACAGGAACGACCCTTCGGATTGTCTGCGACATGGTAAAAGCATGTGGAGCAAGGAAAATATATGTTGCGATTCCCACGCCTGTCTGCCGTAATGTGTGCAGGCAGTATGTACAGCCTGAAAGAAGGCTGCTGTCATGGGATGTGGGGGAGGACGTGGCTGCATATTTTAAAGTGGATGGAGTGTTCTTTCAGTCATATGACAGGTTTGAAGAAGCGCATCGGGAATTGGGGGAAATCTGTAAGGACTGCTTTAGAAAATAATTGTAAGAAAGGATGGGCGTCGGGAAATATAAGATGATCCCGACTGCTTCATAAAAGAAACGATGAATATATTAGGAATTTCATGTCTGTATCATGATTCGGCAGCAGTATTATTGCGAGACGGGGAGATTATAGCAGCGGCGCAGGAGGAACGTTTCACAAGAATCAAACATGACTTCAGCGTACCGGAGAATGCAA
This sequence comes from uncultured Dorea sp., assembly GCA_910579925.1. Lineage (GTDB taxonomy): Bacteria > Bacillota > Clostridia > Lachnospirales > Lachnospiraceae > Sporofaciens. The sequence continues at coordinate 135,469 of CAJTVY010000002.1, read as the reverse complement.
TAAAATACTGTCTGCGGGAAGGAAATATAACGGATAAAGAGATCGATTATGTTGTATATTACGATAAGCCTTTGCTCACATTGGACAGATATGTGAAGAATATACTGGCTCTGGATGGGAAGGGAAAGGCTGTTCTGGCGAATATGTGCGAGTCTGTCCTGGGCGAAAAACTATGGATTCATGAAAAATTACGAAGCGGTATAGGAAGCTTAGGTAAACATGGAAAATTACTGGTATGCGGACATCATATTTCACACGCCTCATCTGCGTTCTATGTGTCGCCATATACAGAGGCGATTATCATTACAAACGACGGAGTAGGAGAATGGGCGACTACGACGATTGGTATTGGACGGGGGAATAAGGTAAAAGTATGTAACGAGATTGATTATCCCCATTCTATTGGCCTGCTGTATAGTGCATTTACATATTATTGCGGGTTTAAGGTGAATTCCGGAGACTATAAGTTTATGGGACTTGCGCCATATGGAGCGCCGATCTACTATGAGATCATCAAAGAAAAATTAATAGATGTGAAAGAAGATGGTTCCTACCGTATGAACATGGAGTATTTTGACTATCAGAACGGCAGGACCATGATAAGAGACGACCGGTTTGAAGAATTATTCGGGCGTCCAAGACGGAAAGCAGAAACAAATATAAGTAAATTTTATATGGATATAGCCGCTTCCGTGCAAAAGCTGGTGGAAGAAATCATTATTGCCATGGCTCGGTATGCTAAAAAAGAATATGGTCAGAATATAGACAACCTGGTACTTGCCGGCGGCGTAGCCTTGAATTGTGTTGCAAACGGCAAGCTGCTGGATGAGAAGATCTTCGATCATATCTGGGTTCAGCCTGCGGCAGGAGATGCAGGAGGAGCGCTGGGTGCGGCGGAATATCTATATTATGATTATCTGGATAATAAAAGAGTCGTTGAAAAACCAGATAAACAGAAAGGAAGCTATTTAGGGAAGGCATATCATTTAAAAGAGATAGAAAGTTATTTGAAGTGGAATAAATATCCTTTTCAATATATAGAAGAAGAGGAAGACTTTTTTTGTTATATTGCCAGAATGATTGAAAAAGGAAAAGTGATCGGACTATTTCAGGGAAGAATGGAGTTTGGACCGCGGGCTTTGGGTAATCGAAGTATCATAGCGGATGCGCGTTCTAAAGAAATGCAGTCCAAACTGAATCTGAAAATAAAATTCCGGGAATCGTTCAGGCCTTTTGCCCCGTCTGTCTTAAGAGAAAGAGTAAGCGACTATTTTGAACTGGATGAAATTCATGAGAGTCCTTATATGCTCATGGTAGAAAAAGTGAGACCTGAAAGAAGAATATCTTTTGATCTTTCGCAATATTTAAATGAAAAAAATGATAATCTGCTTCCGATTGTCAATCAGGAAAGATCGGATATACCGGCGATCACACATGTAGATTATTCTGCAAGAATCCAGACTGTAGATGAAGAGAGAAACCCGTTTTACTATCGTGTCATAAAAGCCTTTGAGAAGCTGACCGGCTGCGGCGTTATCGTGAACACTTCATTTAATGTAAGAGGAGAGCCGATTGTGTGTACCCCGAAAGAAGCTTATGAATGCTTTATGAGAACGAATATGGATATATTGGTGTTAGAACGATTTATATTAAAGAAGGAAGAACAACCTCGATTTGTGGAAGACGAAGACTGGAGGGAGAAATATGAACTCGATTAGTGAAGAAATGCTTTTAAGAGATAATCTGAAATATAAATTTGAAGAGATAGCGCCGGATCAAGACAGTTATTGGAAATGCACGGACTCAGACTATGGTATTGAAGACTATGATTTTATAAATATAGACGAGTTAAAACAGAAAATCGAAAAGGCGACGGGAGTCGGCCAGGAATGTGCAAAACATATGGCTGTAGAATCGTTTAAACGACATTTTGAAAATGATATTAAAAAAAGTTGTGAGGAACAAAAGATCGAGATTCCAGATTTCGTCTACCGATTATAGAAAAATGAAAGGATATGCATAGAAAATTCGTTATGGAGAAACTGTGCAGATAAAACGATGCGGGATATATATGAAAATTTTGATTCAATACCTGAGAATAAGAAGGTTATAATCTGGGGAATTAATCAGGCGAGCGGAGAAATATTTTGTGAGACTCTAAATAGAAGAATTGCTGTGGAGTGTTTTGTCGATCTCACGGGGGAGTTTCGGGAGGCAGACGGAAAGAAATTATTCGGGAAACTGGTTTTAACAAAGGAAGAGCTATTAAATAGCGAATTCACAAGGGAAAATGCATATATATTAGTGGAAAAAAGGGAAGCCGGGAGCGAGGAATTAAAATGGCTTGAGGAACATTATGAAAGCGCATATATCGTATGTTCTGTTTCTGATATAGATTCTACTATTAAAAACGCAAAAAATCTGTATTTATATGGCGCGGGCAGTTCGGGAAAAAGAACCTGTCAGATCTTACGTGAACAGGGGATCGAAATAAACGCTTTTATTGATGCTGACAGCGGAAAGTGGAATAAAAAAATAGAAGATGCTTCTAGTGATGCTTTTGTTTATGGACCAGAACTGATAGGAGAAAATGACGTAATCATTATTTCTTCCCGATACTATCCAGATATAAAGAAACTGTTATTAAAAAGAGGGATTTCAGAAAAGAATATATTTATTGATATTCGCAATAGCGCAGAGTTTTCAGAGGAACCGATATACTATAAGAACAGAGTGAGATTATGGTTTGAATATACAAAATTGTATATTATAAAAGGTATAGAATGGTGGAGCTTTTTCTGGATTGTATTGATGGATTTTTACGAAAAAAAGAAAATTATATTATATGGTGTAAATGAGTTTACATTCCAGCTTATTCGACTATTCGAGCTGCTTGAAGTTCAAGTGGCTTATTGCGTAGACCATGTGATTAGCCAGGAAAATCTGGAAATGCAGGGACAGAATATTAAGTATAGAGAGATCTATGAATTGGCATATGAGGATATGTCCGATAAAATTGTCTATGTAGTTAAGGTAGAAGAAAAAGAAAAGGGTATTGAAAATGGAGATTATACGATCCTTGAGAAATTAGGGTTGACCTTTTTTAAGGAAATAAGAATTTTTGACAGTTCTGTTTTTGCAATACGCAATGTACGAGTAGAACCGGATTACGGAATAAAGAGAGATGATCTGCTTGACTACACCTATATTTATAAAAAATCATCATATCAATATCCCGGTTATATCGTGCTAGGAGATGAATCGAAGGCTAAAAAAAGGATTCTGATATTGGGGGGATCTACGTCAGACGTTGGATTATACGAATCTTTTATAAAGAGCTGGCCGGAATTTCTTGCAGAGAAAATGGAAGATGCCGTGATATTCTGCGGAGCGGTCTGCGCATATGATTCTAAGCAAGAATTACTGAAACTTTTGAGGGATGGAAAACAGATAAAACCAGACACTGTAATTTCTTACAGTGGATTTAACGATGTGTCCCAGACGCATACAGAGGGGTTCCCATATCTCAGAAAAAGATTAACGGATCAAATGCAGAAACAAGAGGTATTTGGAATAAAGACGGCTTCCACCCGGGCGGAAGAATGGATAGAATCAGAGAATATGATGAGAATAATAGCTAATGCATATGGAGCGGAATTTATCGGAATTTTTCAGCCTGTTCTGAGTAATAAGATAAATAAGTCTTTTAATGAAAAAGTTATTTATGCATGGTCAAAAGAATTGTCGTGGATGCAATTAAAAGATTTCGAAGACTATCAAAAAGAAACGCAGGAACTGATCTGTAAGAGTCCCGGTTTATATGACATGACTGATTTATTTCAGGATGAGACACAAGAGATGTTTCGAGACGTCTGTCATCTGAAAGAAGCGGGAAACCGCTTTCTGGCAAATGCAGTTTACAGGCTTTTAGAGGGCGTTATTTAAGGAAGAAAAAATATTTATTTTTTTCTAAAGTTTTATTAGGAGTTGTCGATATATACAATAGCACGGTGTATAAAGTATATATATTATATTATATATACCGTATCGCCGTCTGATATAAGACGGCAGAATCTCAATGTAGGAGTGTTGACGTATGGAAAATGAAAAAACACAAAGTTCCAAAAAACGAGGGGGAATTTTCGTTGCCCTGGTGATTCTTTTAATTATTGTTCTGATTGGCATTATTGTATATTTATTAACAAGGCGTTCGGAGGAACCTGATTCGAACAGAGCGACGATAGTGACAGAAGACAATGTTGACGAGATCATGCAGCGAATGAACGAACCGGTTGAAGATGGCTATTATAATTGCCAGATGAATGTTGAATGGAATTTTGTTGATTCTACGCAGCCATCTTATAATGCTTATGTTGCTAATTCGGAAATCAATACCCGGACCGTATATTTCGATGTGAATCTGGAAGAGGATAATACCCTTGTTTATTCTTCGCCGTTTATTCCTGTGGGGGAAGAATTGAAGGAGATTAAGCTTTCGGAAAAATTAGAAGCCGGAGATTATCCGGCGGTCGTTACATACCATCTGGTCGATGATGAAGAAAAGGAACTGAGCACGGTTTCCGTTACAGTAACACTTCATATTGAACAATAAAATTTTAAGGAGGAAACAAGATGAAACAAAAAAAGGTGTTGGCACTTCTGTTGACAAGTGCGATGGTATTGGGAACATCCATGCAGGCGTTTGCAGCTACTGGGGCTTCAAGCGGAGACGCTACATGGGAGGGAGAAGGAGAAGTAAATGCTGTTGATACAACGGTCTATTCCGTTACACTCCCTACAGATGCTGTAACAACAAAGCTGATCATTGATCCACAGGGTATTATGCAGATGAAGAGCGGCGACACGGCTTCCGCAGATGATCTGGCAGGAGCGGCCGGAAGGATTACTTGTGAATCAATTCCGATGATAGCAAATACTAGTTCTGTACCGATGAAGGTGGGAGTGTCTATGCAGTTAAGCGGAGACGCAACGGACGTTAGTGCGATTAATGAGGTGGAAGCTGATGATGAAACTAATGTTCTGCTTTATGCCGTTCCGTCTGCAGTTGATGCCAAGAGTGCGGATGCAACCAAATACTCTGCTTCTTCAAACGGATTTGTAATACATAAATCTGCGCCGACTGATTTAGAATTTATTTTGGATGCAGCAGAATATCAGTTTGAAAAAGATGCAACCACTGGTGCGGTAACTTATAAGCTGGCAGATGGATCAGGCCATGCGACAGGAGTAGAATTCGCAGGTTTTGCTAATAAGAAGGCAGATTGGAGTGAATTTGTAGCACCGCAAGCCCCATTAACGGGAGGTCCAGATAAGAAAGTTGGTATGAAGGCTACGTTTTCATTCACCAGTGAGTTAAAGTCTGGTGATGTTGCCGATACAACAGAGGGAGCTCCATATGCAATGAAAGCATATTCTGGAGATGTCGTTGATCTTAATGCAGGCCCAAGCGTAGCAAACGTAACATATAGCAGATCAAAGGGCGGCGCTTTAACCGTACCTTGTAATTTAGGTATGGGTAGTAACAAGGCTACTCGTGTTACTGACGCAGTAGTCGTAGGATCCGATAAAAAGCTTTATTCTGCAAACGGAGCATGGAATTCAGTTAGAGTGGCGGCTGTTACGGTATCAGATGATTCCTTCACTTTAAGCGAGTCATGGATGAAGGGTATGCAGGACGGAGAAAGCCAGGTTTCAGTAGTATTTGACGGCGACCTTGCAAATTATGTTGCTATGAAAATAAATGTTGTAAACTAGTAAAGTAAAGGGAATGATCTCTGTAAATAATGCGTAAGAAATAACTGTAGGGTTAAGATATTATTTATTAATCCTACAGTTATTTTTTTGCAGAGTTTCTCAGACAGATCGCTAACAGGACAGGCTAAAGAATTATCTGAAATTGCCGATATATTAAATAAATGCAATAATGTATAAGGAGCGTCTATATAATGAAAAGAAGAATAAAGAATAATATAAAGAATCTTATGAAGACAATGCGGCAGGCACATACGAAAGCCTTTTCATTACTACAGAATAGACGTGTTGAGACGGCGAATGAACTGCTGTCACAGTGTCAGGACTGCGCCCTGTATATTGGAGAATCGATTGAGAAGAGCGAGGGGATGGATACGCAGGCAGTTTCTGATCTGGAATTGTATTGTGAACAATTATATGAGATGAGCAGAACTGTAGATCGGAAAGCGCTGGAAATGTTAAAAAGGCAATTAGACAGTATACTGCAGCGTATAGAAGATCAAGTAGATACGGCGATTCCGACTGATAAATTAAAGATTATATTTATGCCATATAAGGCTGCAATGTGGGATTGTATGGAAAGCGTATGGGAGGCGGCAAATCAAGATGAAGATTGTGAAGTAAAAGTAATGCCGGTTCCATATTATGAAAGGGACGGGCAAGGAAAGTTAGAAAAACTTTGTTATGACGGTCAGTTATTTCCGGGTTATGTCCCAATCTCACATTATTCGGAATTTTCTTGTGAAACAGAGGGTGCGGATATTATTTATATACATAATCCTTATGATAATGCGAATTATGTTACGAGCGTTCATCCAGATTACTATTCTTCTGAATTAAAAAAGTATACAGATTCATTGGTTTATATACCTTATTTCATATGCGGCGAAGGAAAGATGCCTGATACTCATCTAAATTTGCCGGTATATTCTTTTGCAGATAAAATCATCGTACAGGATTCAAAAAAGGCTGAATCATTATCCGATCATGTTGCGGCCGATAAAATTGCGGTTATTGGCTCCCCAAAGGTAGACAGACTGCGGAAATTAGAAAAAAGGAAAAATGAAATCATAGATCTTGAAATACCCGAAAACTGGAAAAATAAAATAGAGGGAAAAAAAGTTTTTCTTTTTAATATCAGTATAACGGGAATATTAAAGAATAGCAAATATGCGCTAGATAAAATACGTTACGTCTTATCAGAATTTGAAGTCAGAGAAGATGTGATATTATTGTGGCGTCCTCACCCGCTAATTGAAGCAACTTTAAAGACTATGCGGCCAGATCTGTATATAGAATATATAGAAATGAAAGAAGCATTTATCCGCAAAGATAAGGGGATTTTTGATGAGTCGGGTGATGCAGGAGTGGCCGCAGTTCTGGCAGATGCATATCTGGGAGAGTCTACCTCTTCGTTAGTACATTATTTTGGCGTACTGGGGAAACCCATATTGTATATTGACTGGAGTTTTCTAAGTACAAAGAATTTTGCCAGAGACTATCTATGGTTTTATACTTTTTTTAAAGAAGAGGATCACATATTCTTTGTACCCAGTAATCAAGGACTGGCGCATGATTTATATCGCTGCAGTCTGAAAACCGGTGAAGTGGAAAAGGAGATGTCTTTTCCTGGTACGGTAGATCATGTAAGCGACTATTATGTCAAAATAAAAAAAGTAGAAAATAAAATTATATTGATTCCTCACAATACGGAAGATATCTATATATATGATCTGAATAAAAAAACGGCGGTAAAACTGGTTTTGTCAGAAGCGCAGACAGGCCGATCGTTATTTGGCGAAGCCATAGAATATAAAAATAAATTATATCTGATACCCAAATGTTATCCTGGGATTGTAAGTGTAGATTTACAGAATTACGAGGTCTGTGAATATAAAAAATGTGCTGAGCAATTCCGGCTGAAAGATCGTACAATCCCGATTTTTTTCCTTGCTTATTATGCAAAAGACGAGTATTTATATCTTGCCGGCTGTAATGAGAGTAAAATGATTATTTTTAACATGAATGACGGAAGTTTCAGCGTAAAAGAAATAGGAAAGTATTCTTTCGGTTACTGTTCTATGATATATGATGGAGAGTATTTCTGGCTGGCTGCAAATAAAGAGAATAAAATTGTAAGATGGGATGAAAAATCAGGAGATACCAGATTGTATCAATATCCTGTAGAGGAAGATCAGACAATGAATCAAGTCTGGGTTATGTTGCTTGACAGCAAAGACGAGATTATAGTCTGCAGTGGATTTTCACTGTCAATCTTGTTTATCGACAAAAAAACAGGATCATGCAGAAGAAATAAAAAGATAAAAAAACTACTTGGCAGAATTAAAAACCAGAAAGTCAGCAATATGGATGGTTTTGGATTTGCGGCTCCCCTTGATCCTGAGACGGCAATATTATTTTGCAGAGAGAACGGCAGTATCAATTTGTGGAATCTGAATACCAGCCAGTGGGAAAGTTTTTCATGTCGATTACCGGCAGAGCAGATGTTAGAGGCAGAAAGAAAACAGATAGAAAAGCGCTGGATTTCTACTTCAACGCCATATAGTCTGTCAGAAAGTAATGTTACGATACCACAGTTTATAGACTATGTAACAAGCAGTGACGTAAGTATATTCAGACAAGAATATAGTTGTTATCAGGAAGATCGAAGTTTAACGATCGGTGAAAGAGTGCATCAGTATATCAAGAAGATGGAGGAAGTGTAAATGGAACTGAAACTGCTTGAGAATAATTCATGGAAAGAAGTGAAGGAAATACTTCTTTTTGGGTGTGGAAAGCAGGGAGTTAAAGTGCTGCCTACTTTACAGAAAGATTTCGACGTAATTGGAATTGTAGATAATGATCAGAGTAAGGACGGTAGAATTGTCAATGGCGTTCCCGTAATCTATTTTGGCAACGCCGCGGAATTATTATCTAAGTATAAAATCGTCGTAACAGTAGCCGAATACTTCTATAAAGAAATCAAAGAGCAGCTGCTTAAGATGGGATTAGCAGAGAATCAAGATTTTATTATGTATCAGCCGTTTATTATGGAATGGTATTATAGATATAAAAAGAAGATTTATGTATTAAAAACAGATATAACAATTACGTCTCTTTGCAGTCTGAAATGTGAAAATTGCGCTTTATTCATGCCGTATTGGAAAACGAAAACGATATTCAGCTTTGAACAGATAAAATCTGATATGGATCAATATTTCAGATGCGTGGATTATCTTTTAGATATGGATATCGTTGGGGGAGAGCCTTTTTTATATAAGGAGCTTGACGAGTTATTAGCGTGGTGCGGTCAGAAATATAGGGATAAAATAGGTTATCTGGGCCTTATAACGAATGGAACAATTATTCCGGCTCAGTCTACGCTGGATGTTATAAAAAAATATAAAATAGGCGTTTCAATAAGCGATTATTCAGATTCAGTGGGCTATGGAGACACGGTTGACAGACTGTGTGAGATATTGGAAGAATCAGGAATAAAATATACCAGAAATAAAGATATTCAGTGGTTTGATTTTGGATTTCCCAGAAAAATGTATTGCTATGAAGGCGAAGCGGTAAAAAAGCATATGGCCTGCTGTAATACGATTTGTCATTGTATAAGTGAAGGAAGGCTGTATTATTGCGCGGTTGCCTGGGCGGCATATCGAAGCGGATTATATAAAGATGATCCCAGGGGATATCTTAATCTAAGCGAAATAGATGAGAATAATCTGCGGGACAGAAAACGTATTCTGGACTGCTGCAGTGGAAATATTGAGGGAGGTTACATTGATTTTTGCAAGGTGTGCGGCGGATTTGGAAACGATAACAAAAATAAGGTAAAGACAGCGGTACAGATAAAGGAAATGGATTGAAATAGTGGATTGGTTAAATTTATGAAAACGAAAAATATTAGTGTGATAGTTCCCGTATTTAACACAATAAATTATTTAAAAAAATGCCTGGATAGTATTATTGGTCAGTCCTATTCAGATTTTCAAATTGTGTTAGTGGATGACGGATCTACAGATGGCAGCGGCAGCGTTTGTGATGAATATGCAAAAACAGACGATAGAATTAAGGTGATTCATCAAGAAAACGCCGGCGTGGTTAAGGCAAGAAAGAATGGATTAAGGGAATCGGACGGACGCTATATCTATTATGTTGATTCGGACGACTGGATCGACGATCGTATGATAGAATCTCTAAATAGAATCGCTTTAGAGCATAAAGCGGATATGGTAGTAGTGGGGAATAAAAGAGAATATGAGAGCGGTAAAAGTATAATTTCACATTTGCCATTTGAAAACGGACTGTACGATCAAGCGTGGATAAACAATGTGATGCTTGAAAAAATGATGAGGACAGATAGATTTTATGAAAATGCTCATAGAGTGGCGTTTTGGAATTATCTGATTGATAGAAATTTACTTGAAAAGAACCAGACACATATAGATGACAAAATAAGAATATGGGACGATGCAGTGGTTACTTATCCGTGTCTTTTAGATGCAAAGAAAATATATGTAGAGAAGGATATTTATTATCATTACAGGCAAAGAAGTAATTCTTTAAAAAGAACAAAATCTGATGATGAATACAAAAGATTTCAGTTAGTATATAAAACATTAGTAAGCAGATTTGTGAAAGAAATAAAAAAGGAAATGCTATTAAAACAAGCAAAATATTTGCTGTTGTATAGTATATTATTTTCTTTTCCGGAAAAGTTGGAAATATCAGAAGGCGTATTTCCGTATTGTGATTTCCCTAAAGGAAGCAGAGTAATTATTTATGGCGCAGGCGTATTTGGGGAAAAGGTTGTCGAATTACTTAGAAAAAATAAATATGCAGATATAGAAGCCTGGGTAGATAAGAATTTTAGGATGTACCAGGAAAAAGGCCTTAATGTTGTGTCGCCGGAGGAAATACATCGGGCGGAATATGATTATATTATCCTGGGAGTTCTTGTCGCCGGTATCCGGGAAAATATAAGAAAGTCATTAGAAGAAGAGCATGGCGTACCGACAGAAAAAATTATAGATATAGACTTAAAAAAAATCGATGCAACTCCTTTGCCGAAAGAATTTCAAGATATATTAAAAGACTTCCAGAATGAGTAAGAATGAAATTGGAAATAGCGTTATCGCCGGTCTTAAAGAAGGGAAAATAGAGCATATGTTTCATGAGAATTTGATGACAAGCGCTGTGAAGGTCACTATTATTATTCCAATATATAATTCTGAATGCTATTTGGACGAATGCCTGAAAAGTGTATTACAACAGAATTTTAATAATTATGAAGTTATTTGCATAGATGATGGATCAGAAGATAATTCCAGAGAAATTGTTAAAAAGTATGCAGAAAGATATGAGTTCATTAAAATAATTTTTCATGAGAAAAACAGAGGTTTATCAGCAGCAAGGAATACGGGGCTGAAGAATGCATGTGGAAAATATGTACTTTTTTTAGACGCAGATGATATGATTGTGCCAGAAACATTGGAAGAACTTTATCAATGTGCAGAACAGTATAATCTGGATAATATATATTTTAATATGAAAAAAATATACGAAACGGAAATGCAGCATATGCAGAGTGTCGATAATCCCGAATACCGTCATTATGACGGCGTCTATAGTGGGCAGGAGATGTTTTGCCGATTTGCTGAAGAGAAAAAGATGAAAATAGAAGCCTGTAGGCAATTTTTTAAAAGAGATTTTCTGACAGAAAATAGTTTAACCTTTTATGAAGGAATTTTACATGAAGACTGCCTGTTTTCGTTTTTATGTGCAATGAAAGCACAAAAAGTTAAGAATATTAATAAAGAATATTATATTTACAGACAGCATAAGGGTTCTATTATGTCAACAATAAGCGAACGCCGAATGCAGTCTACGTTCATCGTGATCTTGGAGATCTTCAAATATTGGAATCGTAATAAGTTTACGGATTCTGTAAATCGCGCAATTCTATATTATCTTGAAGAACAGTTTTCTACTTTCGGTTATTATAAAAACATGTGTCAGGATTATAAAGAACTGGAAATAGGAAGTTTTGCTGAAAAAAATATTTACAGATTAATGATGGGAAGTCTTAAGAAAAAGAAATATGCATCATTATCTGACGAAAAGATAGAAAAATTAAGAATGGCCAGATATATTATTATTTTTGGAGCAGGGCGGGCGGCGATTGATATCATTAAAATCCTCCAGGGTGAAAATATTAATATAGATGCAGTGGCTGTAAGTGATTTAGACGTCTCGTCAAAAACGGTTTGCGGTTTAGATGTTATGGAAATTAAAAATCTGATGCAATATAAAAATATCGCAACAGTTATAATAGGAGTGACGAATAAGTATAGACAGGAAGTGGAGAAGCAGCTGACGAATATGGGATTTGATAATCTGATGATGATTGATTAACTGAATCGTATGAAAGATGGAGATAAGAAAGTGAAAAATAGATTGATGGTTATAGCAGGTCCATGCGTAATCGAATCAGAAGAAAACGCTATGCTAATTGCAGAGGAAATGAAGAGGATTACAGATAAGTTAGATCTTGAATATTATTTTAAGGCCTCATTTGATAAAGCAAACAGAACAAGTATAGATTCTTACAGAGGGCCTGGCCTGGAAAAAGGACTGGAGATATTAAAAAGAATAAAAGAGGCGTGTAATCTGAAAATTGCTACAGATATCCATGAGAGCTGGCAGGCAGAAAGAGTGTCAGAAGTTGCAGATATTATTCAGATACCGGCCTTTTTATGTAGACAGACAGATTTGCTTATTGCCGCTGCAAAAACAGGGAAAATAATAAACGTTAAAAAGGCGCAGTTTTTAGCGCCATGGGATATGAAGAATGTAGTGCAGAAAATAGAAAAAACGGGAAATAAAAATATATTACTTTGCGAAAGAGGAACGGCGTTCGGATATAATACACTGGTGGTTGATATGACGGGTATTAATGAAATGAAGAAGTATGGATACCCGGTAGTTATGGATGCCACGCACAGTGTTCAGAAACCTGGGGGAGACGGTACGTCGACAGGCGGAAACCGTGATTATATTGAACCACTGGCAAAAGCCGCGATAGCGGCCGGCGCAGATGCACTATTTTTTGAAGTGCACCCGGAACCAGAACGTGCTCTTTCTGACGGCCCGAATATGGTCCGGCTGGATGAAATAGAGGGCATATTAAAGCGGGTCATCAAAGTATATGATGCGGTACATTGAAAGTCTTTGGCGGGTAGAAAAGATGGTGGATAAATTATTAGAAGGAAAAAGAGTATTTGACAAGGAAATAGAAGCTTTAAAGAGAACCAGAGATCAGTTGGACGAGTCGTTTGTAGAAATACTTAATATCATACTGGAATGTAAAGGGAAGGTTATTATTACTGGTATGGGAAAGCCGGGCCATATAGCCGAAAAGATAGCGGCTACATTTGCAAGCTTAGGAACCCCCTCGTTTTATCTTCATCCAGCGGAGGCGATGCATGGGGATCTGGGGATGATTACAGAAGATGATGTGGTGATTTTAATCAGTTATAGCGGAGAAAGCGATGAGATTGTTCGGATTTTACCAAGTATAAAATTAATCGGGGCTAAAACGATTGCAATCACAGGAAATGCGAATTCAATACTGGCGCAGAATACAGATTTTTTGCAAGTACTTCCAGAATTTGAGGAAGCATGTTTCCTTGGGCTTGCCCCAACGTCGAGTACAACGGTAGAATTGTGCTATGGAGATGCCTTGGCGGTGGTTGCAAGTAAAGTTTATGGATATAAAGAGGCCGATTTTGGAAAATTCCATCCGGCAGGATCCCTTGGTAAAAAGTTAATAATAAGGGTGGAAGATCTGATGGCGGTTAATGAAAAGAATGCGGTAATTCCTGAAAAATCAATGCTAAAAGATGCAATTGTCGAATTGAGTAAAAAAGGGCTGGGGATGGTGTCGGTAGTTGATCGCGAGGGTAAATTAGTAGGGATAATTACAGACGGGGACTTGAGAAGACAACTGGAAAAAGGCGCAGGTATTTATAGTTTATATGTAGAAGAAGTCATAACGAGAAATCCGATCACGATTGAAGTCGGGGAACTGGCAGTCACGGCATTGAAAATATTGAAGGATAATAACATCAGTTCTCTTCCGGTAGTAAATAAGGGGACGCTGGCCGGTACTATTCGGCTGCAGGATATAATTGGCGTAGGAATTGTTGCTTTTTAATAGTGTATGTTTATTTTTTGAAAGGTAGAATAATAGAAAGACTATGGAGAAAGGTATTGTTTACTGGGGAATAGGAAGAATATGTAAAGCCTGTCTGGAACAGCATGTGGATATTATTCCAGAATTTTTTATTGACAGTTATTCTGATAGAAAACTATTTTGTGAAAAGCAAGTGAGGCATCCTGACGAAGTGGAGGACTGGTCGGCATACTATATCATAATTACAGTGAGAGACAGTAAGGGGATAGAAACTGAGCTGGAAAGCAGGGGGCTTCATAAAGGGAAGGATTTTCTGGGATACAGAGAATTTTTCTCTTATACAGATTTACCTATGAAAGAAAGCCTTGATTTAATAAAGGAATATGGGACCAGGCATGAAAAGAGTTCCGGTCCTATTATGTTACAGGCGCCGATTAGTAATGTCCGAAACGCAAAAAGTTATTATTCATTTTTAAAGGAATATGTGAAAAACAGGAAACCGGCAGAAGTGGTACTGTTTACACATTTATCTGTGATTTCAAGCGATAAAATTTCAAAGGATTTTGGGTGTACAGTGTTTGATGTTCCCTGGATCTATGAGAAAGAATGGAGGGAAAAGAAGGGGTATGGATCACAGTTTACAATTACAGAATATTTGTCAGAAGAAGAAATTAACTGGCTGTACGAACTGGAAGACAGAAAGACATCAGTAAATAAGGAGGAATCTTTGAGATGCTCCCAGGAATTATATTGTTATTATAAAAAAGCAGTCAGCATTATTCGACCGTCAAAAATAATTATTTGGGGAAACTGGCACCGAGAAAGCTATATATTAGGGCATATTGCAGAAGTGCAGGGAATCAGACATGGTTATCTGGAGCATGGCTGGATACCAGGTACGAATCAGTTCGATCCATACGGAATAGCCGGACAGGGAGAATATGCGGTTGTCCCGGATGTTCTGGAAAAAATATCTATTAAAGAAGAAGATCTGTCTGCAGCGCAAAGAGTGACAGACTATATAAAGGCCAGACAGTTAGATACAAGGGTATTTTATGAAACCCGGGCAGATCGTTTAGAAATGGAGAAATTAGATCCAACTAAAAAAACAATTTTTTTAGTTGGAATGGATGAACTTGGAATGGAGATGAATCCGTATAGCAGATATTGGAGGCAGTATATTTCCTCTATCTATCTCTCTGTAAAAGAGGTTCTGGATGATCTTCTGGAGATTTGTACGGAAAATAAGTTAAATTTTATCTTTAAGCCCCATCCAGGGAATACTATTTTGAATCTAAATGAAGATGATTATAATAGGATGATATATGTCAAGGATATGTCAATAGATCGGTTAATTCAGATTTCGGACGTAGTGGTGAGTATAGCGTCGGCAGTCGATTATAAAGTATTGATGTATGAAAAGCCGCTGGTGCAGGTGGGAATAACCGGACTGAGAGGGAAAAAGTGTTCTTATGAGGTGGACAGAAGGGAAGACTTAGGTAAAGAAATCAGCATGGCGTTGAGAAACGGTATGACAACGGAGCAGAAAAGAAATTATGATCAGTTTTTGGCAAGACTGTTGAAAAAGTATTTATGGGACGATATGTCAGAGAAGGAGATCTCATATGGTCTGACATTAGATACTGATTTTGGCGAGGAGGGAGAATAAATGAGAACGATCGCGTTTGTACCTATAAAATTAAATTCTCAGAGATTACCGGGAAAAAATATTCTGCCGATTGGCGGACATCCGCTGTGCTGGCATATTGTTAATACGCTGCTTCAGGTGAAAGGTATAGATGAAGTATACGTTTATTGTAGTGATGAATCCGTAATGCAGTATTTACCAGAGGGAGTTACTTTCAAGAAAAGGGATAAACGGCTGGATGGTAATGAAGTAAAAGGATTTGAAATTTATAAAAGCTTTATTGAGGAGGAAGCGGCGGATATATATGTGTTAGCACATGCCACCGCGCCTTTTATTAAAGCAGAGTCATTCGAGAAGGCGTTAGAGTACATATTGTCGGGAGAGTGTGACTCCGCTTTTACGGCTGAACGAATTCAGACATTTGCCTGGTATAAGGGCAGTCCCATCAACTATGATCTGCAGGATGTGCCGCGGACTCAGGATTTAGAGCCTGTATGGTTAGAAACAAGCGCCTTTTTCATGTTTAAAAAGGAGATATTTACAGAATATAATCGTAGAATTGGTTTTCATCCTTATATTCACGAGGTTTCAGGAATAGAGGCGCTGGATATAGATGAACAGAAAGATTACGACCTTGCAAAAGTGTTTTGCGAGATGGAGACGAAATGAAAAAAAGGAAACGTACGGCGATTTTTCCCTTCTATAATAAACAAGGGAGATTGACAAACGATGTAGAATTTTTGATAAAGAGTCTGAAACAGATCGCAGATACACTTGTTGTTGTTTCCAATGGACAATTAGAAGACCGCAGTAAAATGAAACAATTGGCAGATATTTTAATTGTCAGAGAGAATAGAGGATATGATGCGGGAGCGTATAAAGAGGCTCTTTTTAATGAAGAGGTCAGTCGTATGATTGATGAAGCCCAGGAATTGGTTTTTTGTAACGACACTTTTTATGGGCCGTTTATACCATTTCAATTAATATTTGAGGAGATGGATGATCCAGAAGTAGATTTTTGGGGACTGAACCTTTCGGATACCGGCCTGAGTACGTTCCTTCAGTCATATTTTTTAGTCTTTAAAAAAGAAATATGGAAAAGCGGTGATCTGAAAAAATTCTTTGATGAAAATATAGATGAGAATACTTTAGATTTTAACAGAGTATTAATGTCGTTTGAACAAAATATATTTTCATTTTTGGTTGATAAAGGTTATCATTATAATGCGTTTCGAGTACAAAGATATCATATTTTTACGGACTTCGAGGGAAGTATATGCTTAGACAGGCTTCCGATTTTAAAGAAAAAGGTATTGTCAAAGCAATATTATGACAGGGAGAGACTATTAGATGTACTGCATTATATTGACGGACAGTATAACTATGATATCAGGTTGATTTTAGAAGATCTAAAAGAGCGAAATTCTATTACGTTAAGCCGTGAGGAGATTAAACAACATAAAGTACAAATTAAGGCAAAAGAAATGATTGTTACGAAAACGAGAAAAGAGGATATTGTTAAATTTGTACAACGACATAAAAGAGTATACATTTATGGTATTGGAGGCTATGGGAAAGCGATAAAAAACATGCTTAAGGATGAAAGCGTGGCAGGTTTTATTGTGTCTGACGATCATCTCTTGCCGGACGAAGGGCGTGAATTACGGTGTGCTCTTGGGGATAAGCAGCAAGAGTCTTTTGATAAGATTCCTTTATACGGAATCTCGGAACTGAAAAGTCAGAGAGGTAACCTGGCGCCAATTATAGTCGCATTAAGTGAGAAGAATAAAGTACAGGTGCAGAGTAAATTAAAAAGCTTCCCAAATGTATTGTATCTATTCTGATTAGATAGAGGGTGACAATATGAAACGTATAGGGGTTTTTGTTCTATATGATGAAGACGGTATAGTAGATGATTTTATAGAATATCTGCTATTAAAAATGCGAGAGGTTTTGAATAAACTGGTAATCGTTGTAAATGGAGATTTAAAAAGAGAGTCCGAAAAAATACTGCAAAAATATTCTGCGGATCTTTTTTATCGAAGAAATATAGGATATGATGGAGGAGCCTATAAGGAGGCCGTATTAAGATTCATTTCTAAAACAGAATGGGAACAGTATGATGAAGCGGTTTTTTTTAATGATACCTTTTACGGTCCTTTTTTTTCTATGAAGACGATCTTTGAAAGATTTGATCAGGAAAAAGTAGATTTTTGGGGATTGAGTAAATGGATAGACGGACACTCTGCATTGCTGGAACAAAAATTACCGGAACATCTGCAGACATATTTTCTGGTAGTAAAAAAAAGTATATTACAAAGCGTCTCCTTTTTTGATTTCTGGCTCTCTATAGATGACCCGCTTACATATAAAGAAGCAATTTTGAATTTTGAGGCTGCCTTTACCCGGTTTTTCTTTGATCGAGGATTCCGGTATAAATCATGGGTTGAAATGCAAGGAGCAGAGCAGCTTTTAGAACCGGGGAGGGTGGTCTATCATGCTTATCCATGTAAACTAATACTTGACTTTCACTTTCCTGTTTTGAAGAGAAAAAGTGTTAATATGTACAATATTGAGCAAATCGTACAAATATTGGAATATATAGAGAAAGATTATGGATTTGATACGTCTATAGTCTGGAAACATTTAAAGAGATTAGAGACAAAAAAAAGAATAGCGCCATTTTCCTTCCTGGATATAGATGAGTTTTATAGATGTCATGAACGAATATTTGTATATGGTAATGGAATCTGGGGAAGAAAAATAGAAGCTTATTTCAAGTATCGCTGTTGGAAAATAGAAGCGTTTATTGTTACAGATAACCAGACTGACAGGAACGCTTGTCGTTTTAGAGACGTGGTTTTAAACGACAAAGATGGGATTATTGTAGCGTTAGGAAAAAATAATTTGAAACAAGTTGAAAGCCTGTTGTTAGAGAAATTTAACAGGAATCAAATATATTTTCCTATGTTTGAATAGGAGTTTAGAGGATCTATACAATGACGAAAATAGTAGTATTCGGAGCAGGAGCGTTTTATCATAATAGGAAGAACTATATTCTTCCGGATATTCGTATCATTGCGTTTATTGATAACAATTATAAACTGCATGGAAAAGAGCTGGACGGAGTCCCGGTTATCGGGCCGGATGATATTCATCAGATATCATATGATAAAATACTTCTTATGAGCAAAAAAGAAAATGCGATTGAAATGAAGAGACAGTTACTTGATTTAGGAATTTGCGCTCAGAAAATATATGACTGGGAGCAGTTTTATGATGAGATGTACTGTGGATCCTTTAAATTCTATTGCGGAAATAATGTGATTTTAGAAAATAGGAAAAAAGTTTTGATAATTTCTACGGGGTTAAACTATAACGGGGGATCCCTTGTAATTGGATATGCGGCGCAGGTACTGCAGAATTGCGGGTATAATGTTATGCTGGCGGCTCCTGGCGGAAATCGGAAATTAATTAATGAAATGGTGCAGGCTGGAATTAATATTATGATATGTCCCACATTACCCAATCTGCATAAAGAAGAATTATTCTGGATTCAGCAATTTGATATTGTTCTGGTGAATGTGTTTCAAATGATTTCGTGTGCCTGTGAGATTAGCCGCATGAAACCTGTATTGTGGTGGATTCATGAACCGAGCGAACTTTTTGACGATATTTTACATAGATTTAATGAATATGCAGATATAGATAAAATGTCAGGGATCAATATATATGCCGTTAGTGAGATCGCCCGGAGAAACTTTAATGATTATTTTCCACAAAGGATAAAAAAAATACTTGGATTTGGAATACCGGATAACAGTGGCGAGAATATAGACAGATCCAATCATAAAAAAATGATTTTTGCTGTGATAGGGAACGTAGAACCTCGAAAAGCACAGGATATTTTAGCGCAGGCCGTATTACTTTTAGATCGTAAAGACAAAGAAGAGGCCGAATTCTGGATGATTGGTAAGATCAGCGAAAATGAATATGGAAAGAAAATCCAAGAATTAGCGTTACAAGATTCTTCCATTCAGATTTTAGGAGAACAGACCAGAAAGGAAATTCAGAAAAAATATGCGGATATAGACGTAGTCGTGTGTCCTTCACTAGAAGAGACTGTGTCCATTGCAATCATGGAAGGAATGATGTACGGTAAGGTATGTCTTGCATCGGATGTAATCGGAATGGCAGACTATATAGAGAATGGAAAAAATGGATTTATAAGTAAAACAAAAGATTCCATAGATTTATCAGAAAAAATAAAGTGGATTATCAGGAATCAGAACAAACTGGAAGAGATCAGAAGAAATGCAAGAAAAACATATGAAGCGTATTTTACAATGGATAAGTTCGCAGATAAATTAAAGGAAGCGATTGAAGATACCGTTCGGGATTATTGTGTAAGGGGAAATTAGATGATATGAATAAAATTAAGACATCTGTAATCATACCTGTATATAATACAGAAAAATATCTGGATGCATGTGTAGAAAGCGTTTTGGCACAGACACAGCAAGAGATAGAGATTATTCTGGTGGATGATGGCTCTACAGACGGTAGCCGAAGGATTATTGAAAAATATGAAAAGACGTATTCTTTTGTAAAAGCAGTTTTTCAAGAGAACCAGAAGCTGGGAGCAGCCAGGAATGCAGGAGTGAAGATCGCCTCGGGAGAATATATTTATTTTCTGGATTCAGATGATTATGTCCGGGAGGATTTGTTTGAAAAGTGTTATCAGGAAGCCCGGCAGAATGATCTGGACTTTGTTATGTTCGATGCAAAAGCCTTTGTTGAGGATATAGATGAGCTGAGAGACGGTTGTGCAGATGAGGCAGAGGTATATGACAGAAGTAATATTGGAATAGATACAAAAATATATACAGGAATAGAATTCTGGAACCGCTATTTCCCCTGTCATGGAATTTATTCTAACGCATATTTAGTTTATTTAAGCGCAGATTTCTTTAGACATAATGAGCTATATTTTGAAGCAGGCGTGTTTTATGAGGACATGGACTGGATTGTGCGAGTCTATGAATGTGCAGAAAGAATTACATATATTCCCTACAAAATGTACTATAGAAGAATTCATGCAGGTTCAATAATGACTGTCAGCTATAACGACATACATATGAGAAGCTGTATTTTTATCTGTAAAAAAATGATAGAGATGCTGATAAACGAAGAGAAAATGTCAAAACAAGATATGATTCTTCCGGTATTGAGCGAAATATTCAGAAGATTTCGCGAAATATTTCAGATATATTGTCAGGAAAAAAGAGTGGATAGCGTTTGGGAGGATCTGATAAGTTTTTATGAGTATCTGGTATCCCGGCATAGTTCTGTTGGAGAGAAAAGCAAGGATTTCCAGGGAAAAATATTGTTAGCGATAGAGCGGATAAAGGCAGAATCTGGGAAATCGGAGATGCCGATAGATCTGCCGGATATAGACGTCCTAGAGTGTAAGCGGCAGATCGTATCGGCAGAGGTACAAGAGATTCCGTTGAATGAGAAAGGGAAAATCATAGGCATTTATGGGACGGGGCTGGTATGCGACAGATTTCTGGCTGTCTATAAAAGCTTTGTGGATGAAATCAGCGCGGCGGTATTTTTTATAGATACTTATAAAGAAAGCGGATCAAGCTACCAGGGCTATCCATTATATAATATCAAGGACCTGGCAGATATGAACGTCGACGGTATCATTATCGCAAGCAGCCGGTATAAGGAAGAACTACAACATAATATTGCAGAATATTGTCCGAAGGAAACGAAGGTGTTTTTTGTACCGGATCTTGTTAATATGCTATTTGAATAGAAAGGAAAACAGAAAATGGATATTGCAGACAAAGCAGTAGACAATGAACGGAATATCTCAAAAATAGGAGGACGAAACCCACAGACCTGGGAAGGATATGAGACTGCCATTAAAGGAAAAAAGGTATTTTTATTTGGCGCGGGCGCATATACGGAAAAATTTTTTCAACATTATAAAGGGGAAAAATTTATTTTAGATGGCGTTATTGATAATAGCAGGGAAAAATGGGGAAAGCAATTAGACGACGTCGTCTTAGATTCATTTCGTTCCGGTAAGGGAGAATTAAGTATCTCGGGACCTGAGATTCTGGAACAGTATTCTCCAGATCAAGTGGCGGTCTTGATTACAAGTGTAAAATATTATAAAGAAATTCTGCAACAGCTAAAAGGAATCGGAATTAACAATAGCTTTGTCCTGGTGATTATGGAAACAAATAGAAGAAAAGCAGAGTTTTTTGAAGAATGCTGTAAAGAAAGAATTTCAGATAAAAAAGTTGTGTTCTATTCTTTTGGGACATATTCGGATCATGGGAAATACATCTCGGAACAGCTGATGAAGCTGAGAAATGATCTGGATATCGTCTGGCTTATGATTGATCTGTCGGCGGAGGTTCCGGAAGGGGTAAGGATTGTCCCCGTTACGAACTGGAAAAAGGTCATATATGAAATGGCAACAGCAAAAGTGTGGGTTTTTAATATAGAGGTTCCAGAGTATATAAAAAAGCGTGAAGGTCAGATTTTTGTCGAGGCAAAACACTGGGCAGGAGTTACTTTAAAGAAATGCTATCTGGATTCTTCCACAATCAGTGAAGCGCCGTCGTATAATAACTGGAGACGCAATGGGAAGATGATGGATTACATGCTTACTGGCAGCGAGTTTGATACAGAGTTCTGTAGGAGGGCTTTTGAATTTGAAAACGAGGCTGTTCAGATCGGCTCTCCACGTTCAGATGCTGTTTTTCATGGAGCGGAAAACAAGGTGAAGGTGTGTAAATACTATGGAATCGACGTCGACAAAAAATTGTTATTATACGCACCTACATTTCGTTTTTGTGAAGGAAGCTGCTATCAGCAGAGGGCGCCTCACATAGAGTTAGATTTTGAGGTTTTAAGAGAGGCGCTTAAGGAACGATGGGGTGCAGAATGGCGTATTCTGCTTCGGTTACATCCGGGAGTTGCGAGGGAAAGCAAGAATATAAATACGCCAGAATATGTGGTTGACGTAAGCGGATATAGTGACAGCCAGGAACTGGCGGCGGCGGCAGACGTAATGATATCAGACTATTCGAGTATTATGTTCGAACCTGCATTTGTAAAGAACCCCGTATTTTTGTTTGCGCCGGACAGAGAAAGCTATATTGATAAAGAATATGATCTGCTTATGGAATACGATTCGCTGCCTTTTACGATAGCTGAATCGAATGATGAACTTATGCGGCAGATCCAGAACTTCAGACAAAGTGAATATGAAGAAAAACTGGATAAATTTATGAAAAAATACGGGGTTTGTGAGGATGGACATGCCAGTGAAAGAGCTGCCGGATTCATATCAAAGCTGCTTGGCCCATCAATGGAAAGGAATGTTATGATACCGGGCGTAACAATTATAATGCCGTCGTTAAATGTGGCTGATTATATACGTCCATGTATAGAAAGTGTTCTTGGACAGACGATGACTGAGATAGAGATTATTGTAGTTGACGCAGGCTCAACTGATGGAACAATGGAAATCCTGGAAGAGTACGCACAGAAGGATTCCCGAATGAGGATTGTTAGATCTGACGTGAGAAGCTATGGATATCAGCTGAATAAAGGGATTGGACTTGCCAGGGGAGAATATGTCGGTATCGTGGAGACTGACGATGTCGTAGAAACTGATATGTTTGAGAAATTGTACCGTGTTGCCAGTGATACAGAAGTTGATTATGTGAAAGGAACAGCGGAAGGATTTTTTACCAGTCTGGTAGGAGACGACGTGCGGATTCCGATAAAAATATTTTCACAAGAGCAATATGAAGCCTGCCAGGGAGCTATTGAGATCTCTCCATGTAAGACGCCGGATCTTGTATTGAATGATTACTATGTGTGGGACGGAATTTATCGCAGAGACTTCATACAGGGGATCCGACTTAATGAATCAAAAGGAGCGGCGTTTCAGGATATAGGATTTATCGCTCAGGTACATTATCAGGCGGGAAGAGCGGTCTATCTCAATGAACTGGTATATCACTATAGACGCAATAGCGAGAATTCTTCTTGTGGGAATAAAAATGTGAAAGCATTTCAGAATCTGAATCAGGAGTATACTTATGTGGACCGTCTGTTTTCGGGAAGAAGCAAGGAATGGCGCGCAGCCATTGCAGCCAAGATGTTCCGGCAGATAATGAGGCGTTTTTGGACGATGGCCTGTTCTGAAGAATTTTGGGAAGAGTCAGTTCTGGATATGCAGAGACTTAAGGAACGAGTTGAGACTGCAATTTCGGATGGTATTTTAAAAAATTCAAGTCTCACAGAAACAGAATGGTTTCAAGCGATGTGCTTTTGCGGATCGCCAAGGCTGCTATATAATGCCTGCGAGAAAGTGGTTCATGATAAAATCAACGAGGTGCAGAATATCATTGAAGAAATCAGCGGAAGAGAGGCCGTTATATTCGGATGTGGGAAGCTGGGACAGTTTCTGCACATACTATTAGGAAACCAGAAGCAGGTAAAGATTGCCGCGTATTGTGACAATCAGGGCGATAAGCCGGAAAAACAGATTCAGGGAATAAAGGTATTTAAACCGGAAACGGCGATATCAAAATATCCGAAAGCAAAATATATAATTGCGAATCGGTTGTGTGCAGAAGAGATGAAAAAACAGTTATGCAATCATGGGGTGAACGAGAAAGATATTTTACTATATACAAGCGCCAGAGATATGATGCTAATAGAAAGATTTCTAGGATAAGGAGGGGCTGATGATAAAAATATCAGTTATTATACCAGTCTTTAATTCGGAAAAATATCTGGCGGAATGTCTGGACAGTATCTTGAGCCAGACGTTTCGTCAGATAGAGATCCTTCTGGTAGACGACGGCTCCACAGATTCTTCGCTGGAAATATGCCGGGAATATGCCGGAAAGGATCAAAGAGTATCCGTCGTCCATCAGGAAAATAAAGGCGTCGCCTGTGCCAGAAAAGCGGGAATGAAAGCGGCGAGAGGAGAATACATCGCATTTGTCGACAGCGACGACTGGTTAGAGCCCTGCTTTTTTAGTAAATTGTATGAGCTGGCAGAAGGACATCAGGCAGATCTGGCAGTATCAGCCTGTGCGGTTGAGCGCGGCGGGGAAACCTCTGTGCGGATCAATCAGTTTGAGGAGGCATGTTATGACAAAACAGAATTGAAAGACAGGATTTATCCGCAGATGCTTTACTTTGAAGATGACAGTTTCTACCGGTTTGGTATTCTGCAGTACTTGTGGAATAAATTATATAAAAAGTCTGTAATAGAACCATGTATTATGAATCTGGATGATAGAATCTATGATGGAGAGGATGTGGCGTGTGTATTTGATGCGTGCCTGAGAGCTTCGTCAATCGTGATAGATAATCATCCTTATTATCATTACAGGATACATGAAGAATCTATATGTACTTCAAAACGCGATGAAAAATACCTGGTAAACGCAGTATATCTTTACCGTTATATGGAGCAGATTTTTCAGGCTTCGGAAGAATATGAGATTATGCTGCCGCAATTGAGACGTTTTATATCATTTTTTATTAATAATGGTACGGAAACAATGTTCGGTTACAGTTTTAAAGTCTCTCATTCCTATCATATTTGGGAACTGCCCGGACTTCCAACGTCACAATCTGGCAGGGTTGCAATTTTTGGCGCGGGAAAGGTAGGGCAGTCTTATTACAGACAGCTATTGCAGAGAAAGAATATCGAGATTGCCGCGATTGTGGACAATCATGTATGCGGCGGTAAAATAGGCGCTATGGACATAGAGAAACCGGAGGTTCTGCTTATAAAACAGTGGGATTATATTCTGATTGCGGTAAAAGAGATGGAACTTGCTAAGGAGATGAAAGGCTGGCTGAACATGCATGGAATACCAGATGAGAAAGTGATTTACAAAGATCCGGAAATAAAATATCCGCTATATGAACTGAGGATAGAGGAATAATCATTCCTGGAGGGAGACACGCTTATGGAGACAAGAATACCCGTCGTATTTTCTACGGATGATTTATTTATTATTCCGGCATATACGGCAATATGGTCCATGCTGAACAATGCCAGTACCGGCTGTTTTTATGATCTATATATTATGCATTCCGGAAGTTTGTCAGAACGAAGCATAGAATTTCTGGAAGGTATAGAGAAAATTTACGAGAACTGCAGGCTTTCATTTCTTAGCGTAGATGAAAGCCAGTTCGAACATGTGAGTTTGAAAGAAGGAATAACGGTATCCGCAATGTTCCGCCTGCTTCTCAGTGAGTATCTGAGAAATTATGACAAATGTCTGTATATAGACTGTGACGTGATTGTCCTGGGAGACGTTTCGGTACTGTATGCAACAGATATTAAAGAAAATTACATTGCGGCTATAAAGGATTGCGGCGTTCAGTATTTTTATGAAAAGAATCGTGAATATGCAGAAACAATTGGAATTTCTGATATGAGAGATTATTTTAACTCTGGCGTGCTGCTGATGAATATGTCTGCAATTCGAAAGGACAAACTGATAAAGGATTTTATGGCATGTACAGAAAATGTATATCTGTATGCAGATCAGGATATTTTAAATCGCTGCTGCCAGAACAGGGTTCAATATCTTCCGTTAAAGTACAATCTGTTCCGGCGGTTTTATCAAAGGTTATATTTGCTGGAGCATACGGATTTTGGCGGGTCAGAATTAGAAGAAGCACAGGAAGCTCCGGTCATTCTTCATTACGCTGAAGGCTCAAAACCTTGGAAGAACATAAGAGGGACGGGAAGCGGCGTATGGTGGGAATATGCAGGAAAGGCGCTTCCGGCAGAAATTTATCAGGCGGTCAGGCAGCAGGCCGAGCGATCTGAAGACAAGGGGAATTTTAAAGAGGTAATCAGAAGGGCTTCTTTACATAAAAGTGTGATTATTTTCGGATATAGCTATTATGGTAAAGAAGTTTTCCGAATTCTCCGCAATCTGGGCCTGAAGCAGATAGAGGCTTTTTGTGACAATAACCCGGAAAAGAGGGGGCAGGTCTATGAAGGAATCGAAGTAAAGAGTCTGCAGGAGATCCGTGAAGAATTTGAAGATGTATTCTTTATAAATTCCAGTCAGAAGCAGAGAAGCATGGTTATGCAGATTCTGGAGGAGCACGGGTATCGTAAAGAAGTAATCTGGAATTATGATCACCTGGCTGCAGGCCCCAAAGAGTATATGTATTATGCAATACTGGATCAAAGGTACTATTTGTCTGAATTAAAGAATATTGTACGGATGGAACTGGGAATGAATTGTGATAGCTGGAAAGCGCTTTGTGATCTGGTCAGGCATGAAGAGTATCGATTCCTGGTAGATAAATATTTTTTGGAGAGCTGGGCGCTGAACCCGGATTTGACATATGAGGAAGACTTTCATGACCAGGACGGCAGATCGTGAGGATAGAGTATGAACATTATCGAAAGCGCAATACAAATGAAAAAACATCATACGGATCACAGGGATCTTCTGGCAGAGTCAAAATGGGGAAGACTTCAGAGAAATGCGGCAGATAAAAACGTGTTTTTATTTGGCGGAACTACTGCTTGTGATTTTTTCCTTGAAAAATATGGACAGTATTATGATATAAAAGCTGTGCTGGATAATGACGGTAAAAAGGCGGACCACAGATATGAGAGTTTTTCTAAAATAAAGCTGACAGAGAAATATAAAGGACTTTTAGTAAAGTCTCCAGATGAATTAAAGAAGTATCCGGCAGATGAGGTCGTAGTCATCATAACCAGTACGAATTATTATGAGGAAATCGCAGAACAGCTAAAGCAGATGAATATTCTATATTACTATGCGCTGCTGTTGATGGAGGCTTATTCCTGCCGCTACATTCCGTTTAGAATTAAGGAGTCATGTGAATCAGTAAAGAAGGGATTTGAGAAGAAGATCTATGACCGGACCGGTTTCAATCAATATGTCTGGGCAGATGTACGCAGATTCCATGGTTTTAGTAAGAGGCCGATACAAAATAATAAAATTGTTTTCATGACCTTTGGAAAATATATGGATCATGGAAAATATATTGCAGAAGAGCTTCTAAGGCAGGAACTTCCGGTTGAACTGGTATGGCTGGTAAACGATAAGAAAGAGACACGGGTTCCGCAAGGAATCAGGATGATTGAATTTCGCGACAGAGAGTCACTGTGCTATGAGCTTGCAACGGCAAAAATCTGGGTCAGTGATGTAGAACTGCCTCTTGCGGTCAGAAAGCGAAAAGGACAGATTTATATACAGACCAAGCACTGGGCAGGAGTTACGCTGAAAAAATTTTATTTTGACGCGCCTACGTTGTTAACGGAACCGGCCAAGGTTCACCATTGGAAAAAGGATTTCCGTATGATTGATTATATGATTACAGGAAGCGAATTTGACTCACAATCCTGCAGGAGAGGATTTCGTTTCAAAAAAGAGATCTGGGAGATCGGATCCCCCAGGTCAGACATTATTTTCCGCAATAAAGATATTAAGGAAAAGGTGTATGACTATTGTGGGTGCAAAGCGGATAAAAAACTGCTTCTATATGCGCCGACTTACCGATATGCACAGAGTGAAGGCAGTAATACCCCGGAAGTGAGAGCGGTTGATCTGGATTATGAAAGACTTCTTGAGGTCTTGAGGAAACGTTTTGACGGAGAGTGGAAGATTTTGCTGCGTCTCCATCCGGCGGTTGCGAAATACAGCAAGGAAATGAAACTTTCGAAAGATGTGATTGACGTCAGTAATTATGATGACGTGCAGGAACTGGTGGCAGCCGCAGAGATTATGATTTCTGACTATTCAAGCGTTATGTTTGAGACTGCGTTTGCTAAAAGACCTGTATTTCTTTTTACTACGGATTATCAAGAATATATAGAAAAAGAATACGACCTGCTGATCGGGATAGATTCTCTTCCGTTTCCAAGAGCGGAAAGTAACGAAGAACTTTTCCAGTGTATTCTGTCTTTTGACGAAGAGCGGTATAGGGAGAGTGTCGGAAGTTTTTTAAAAGCTTATGGCGTAAATGAAGACGGAAATGCATCAAAGAGAGCAGCGGCGCATATAAAAGGCTTGCTGAAGCTTAGTGACAAAGAGGATTAGATAAGGAGTTATTATGCCGGAAATTACAGTTGTCATGCCAACATTGAATGTAAAAAAGTACGTGAAACAGTGCATAGAGAGTGTTTTACGGCAGACATTCAGAGACATAGAAGTGCTTATCATAGATGCCGGTTCAGACGACGGTACAGAAGAGATTATCAGGGAATTTGAAAAGAGAGATCAGAGAGTACGTGTAATCTGCTCTGAACGGAGGAGTTATGGTTATCAGGTGAATCGGGGGATCACGGAAGCGCTAGGGAAGTATCTGGCGATCGTTGAGACGGACGATTACATTGCCAGTGATATGTTTCAGGAATTGTATCTCAAGGCGGAAGAATACGGGCTTGATTTTATCAAGGCGGATAATTATAACTTTATACAGATGGGCTGCGGGGATATCTGGAAAATGCGTTTTCACTCTGTGCCTCCGGCGTTGTATAATCAGGTAATCGACCCGAAAGAACACCGGGAAATTCATATGAGCGATATATTTATCTGGAAGGGTTTATATAATTTAGAGTTTTTGAGGAAATATCATATACGGCTGAATGAAAGCGAAGGAGCCGCATTTCAGGATGCGGGATTTCTATTTCAGACAATTGGATATGCCGACAGAGTCATGTACCTTGATCAGATCTTCTATTATTACAGGCAGGATAATTCAGGGTCCTCTATTTATAATAGAAACGGGTTTGGGTATCTGGTAAACGAGTATACGTTTATATACGATAAACTAAGCGGTCAGGATATATGGAAGAGTATCGAACCGTATTATTACTGCCGGCTTTTTATGCAGATTAATGGCAGAATAAGAATCATGGCTGCATCGGGCGAATGGTGGACGCAGGCTGTGGGAGACATTGAGAATCTGCGAAATATCCTCTCGGATGCGGCTGAACGGAATGTGTATGATGAATATATTTTAGATGAACCGACATGGACCGAGCTTCAGATGTTTCTGTTTGATTATGAAAAGTATATTGAGGGTAAAAGGAATCTGTTCGCTATGAGAAAAGAACTGCTTCAGGGCTTGTATAAAAAGGCGGCAGAGTATGATACGATTGTGTTTTATTCCTGCAGTAATGTCGGGAAATTTGTGAATTGCCTTTTGGAAAAAGCAGGATTAGATAAAAAGATTGTATTTTGTGATAATGATAGCGGAAGATGGGGAACGCGATACGCAGAAAAAGAGGTATATTCTGTTGAACAGAGCGTCTCCTCGTTAGAAAACGCCTTATATATCATCGCTAACAGACAGTATTCTCAAAGTATGCGGAATCAATTATCAGACTTAGGCGTGGAACGTCAGAATATTGAGCAGTACAGGCTTGGATGCGACCTGTTGAATCTGTTTCTGTAAAAATAGGAAGGAGTCAGAAGATGCTCTATAGTTTCGATGTATTTGATACGATTATTACAAGAAAGACGGCAAAACCAACGGGAATTTTTAAGATTATGCAGAAGGAACTGAAGACTGATGAAGTTTATTCTGATATAAGCAGGTATGTGAGAGAAAATTTTTATGACCTGCGTATTAAGATCGAGAAGCTTACAAGAGTAAGCTATTGCTATAACGGGATCCAGGACGTAACTCTTTCCCAGATATATGACGGGTTTGTAAGAACCGGATATCTTACGGCAAAGCAGGCCTGCAGGCTTGAGGAACTGGAAGTCGGTACAGAAGTGGATCATATGCTGGGAATACAGGAAAACATTGATGCCATTAAGAAATTGCTGCAGGATAAGAACCGGGTGGTTCTGATTTCAGATATGTATCTGGAACGAAAGGCAATACACAGGATTCTTTTAAGCGTGGATGAGGTCGTCGCAGGTCTGCCGTTGTATGTATCGAGCGAATACAAAAAAAATAAGTGGAATGGAGATCTGTTTCGAATCGTAAAAGAAAAGGAAAAGGCGGAGTTTTCCGGCTGGATTCACAGAGGCGATAATCTTCGCTCCGATGTTCAGATTCCAGAGGCGTTGGGAATTAAAACGCAGAGATTTTGTTTCGAAGGATTGAGGAATGCTGAAAAGTATGTTTTAGATCATGAAACAAGAGGAATTTATACCGAATATGCGGCGGCGGCATCGCGGTATGTGAGAATGCAGGGCAGGCTGGAAGGGGCGGCGTCAGTTGGAGTTACTATGGGAGCGAATATTCTGGCGCCTTATGTTTTGTGGCTGGTCAGTGAAGCAGAAGCGAGAAGGATTCGCCGGTTATATTTTATAGCCAGGGACGGCTATATTTTAAAATTAATTGCGGATAAGGTAATTGCATGTATGGGGTATCCGATCCAGACAAAGTATATTTATGGTTCCAGAAAAGCGTGGCGTCTGCCGGCAGTCAGCAGAAAGAATGATAATCTGATAGATCTGATAAGCTGGTCGCATACTGCTAAAATAAATAATCTTAATAAACTGGCGGAAGCCTTTGGCATATCGGAATCAGATTTGTCAGAATTTTTGCCAGAAGGATTTGATCAACAGATATCGTTTACACCGTATACATTGTATCTGACGGTAAAGCAGTTGAACGAGAACCGGAGTTTTAAAGAGTTTCTAATATGCAGACATGAAAAAGACCGGAAACTGGTTAAAAAGTATTTGCAGCAAAATATAGATTTCAGCGATGACAGCTATGCTTTTGTTGAACTGGCTGGAGGCGGATATACACAGAGGTGTCTGGCTGATATACTGAATGAACTCAGAGGGGATAATGGAACCTGTCAGACCTTTTATTTTAAAATGGACAGGCTTAACCAATGGGAGGAATGCAGGCAGTTTGTCTTCCTGCCAGAGTATGACGTGAAGAACCTGATCATCGAGATGATCTGCAGGGCGTGCCATGGACAGACGCTGGGGTATGAGGATAAAGACGGCCAGGTGCAGCCGAAGTTTGATGAAGAAGGAAAGCAGCTTCTTAATTACAAATATGATGAATATATAGATGGAATTATGAAGTATACGGATTATATCTGTGAAAAAAATCAGGAAATGCTCTGTCTGGGGATGAAGGAAGGACTGCGGAATGTTTCGTTATATTTATCATATTTATTAACGGAGAACCAGTCGGAGGAATTTAACTTCTTTGCTGATATGCCGAATAATGAAACCGGAAGAACAGGAAATACAGAGAGGTTTGCGCCTCGTCTGACCGATGAACAGATAGAAAAGATATTTTATTCACAGCGTTTTTGCGCCAGGGAGGATTTTTATCAAGGATCTTGTTTTGAATTGTCCTTATTGAGAAGCAGTGATAAGCAGAAACAGATGATCGGGCATTATAAGAAAAAAGCCCGGGAAGAGATGCCTGTGAATATTCAGGAAAAGACTTTTGAACGATGTTTTCCTTTTGGGATACTCGGAAAGAGAATTGTTCTGTACGCTGCCGGGAAATATGGAAACCAGCTATATGATATGATTGACGGAAGGCCGGATAGAACGGTGGTTCAATGGGTGGATAAAAATCATGAAGAGATAACAAATGATAAAATGAAGATTGCCGGACTAAAGGAACTGGGGCAGGCGGCATACGACAGTGTTCTGATCGCAGTTGTGGACCGGCTGGCAGCAGAGGGAATACGTGTAGATTTGATGAAACAAGGCGTGCCGGCGCACAAGATCGTGTGGTTTGATAAGAGAGAGATTTATCGGTATCTTATTGGAAATCAGATTTTCAGATGGATGTAAACCTTCGGAGTCTGATATCGAAAAAGAAAGAAGGACTGGAAGAATGGCAGTATTGCATGTTGACGATAAAAAAATGAATGTACAGCGCCAGACGGAAACGGACAGAATTATCAATGACTATCTTGAAACCGGAAGGAAGGATTATTACGATGAGGAGATTGCCGATGAACCATGTTTCCAGGTTTGGTATCAGCTTTCCAGCCTGCGGACTGGTCTGTTAAGCTGGTATCCCTTTCGGGAAAATGCGAAGGTACTTGAAATTGGCGCCGGATTTGGCGCTTTAACGGGTGTATTATGTGATAAATGTGCGCATGTAACGGCTACGGAACGTTCAGCCTTTCGGGCGGCGGCGATTGCGAAACGCTGGGATACCAGGGAAAATCTGGATGTTTATGCAGGCGAATGGAGTGAGATTCTGTCTGAGCAGGAGTTCGATTATATCGTATTCACTGGAATTCTGGAAAGGGCCTGCGCCGGCTCGCTGATTCGCAGGGATTATGTGGAATATCTGGAAAAGGTTTCAAAATTATTGAAAAAGGACGGAATGCTGCTTTTAGCCGCGGATAATCGTCTGGGGCTTAAGTATTTCTGCGGGGCGAAGGAATCTCATGGCGGGAAAGCCTTCGAGGGGATTGAAAACTATCCTCATGGAACCAGGGGGTATTCTTTCAGCAGGGAAGAATTAAAGGATATTCTTGCAGGAGCCGGATTTGCACAGATGCGTTTTTACTACCCGTTGCCAGATTATAAACTTCCACAGATGGTTTATTCGGAGGACTATCTTCCAGAGCAGAATTTGAGTGAGCGTCTGATCACGTATTACACGAATCACAACTCTCTGGTTGCGGAGGAAGGAAAATTGTATCGGGATGTGGTGGAAAATAACGTGTTTCCATTTTTTGCGAATTCATTTTTTATAGAGTGCACAAGGAGCGCATTACAGAAAGGTTCAACGTCCGATCCAATTCCTTCAGACGAGTCCCGGGTAATCTATGCCGCCCTGTCGACCGACCGTGGAAGAAAGCGGGGATATGCGACCACTATACATGCGGATGGAATTGTCAGAAAGACGCCCCTGTTTCCAGAGGGGAATGAGAATTCCAGAAGTCTGTATGACAATATCGAAGACCTGAGGCAGCGTGGGATTCCTGTTCTGGAACATCGGCTGTTACCGGACGGAAGTCTGGAAATGCCGTATATTTCATGGCCCACATTGTCAAACTATATCAAAGAGGTTATCAAAGAAGATCAGGAAGTGTTCTTATCTCTGATCGACCGTATTTATGATTATATCTTAAAGTCATCCGAACAGGCGTCTGCTTCGGAGAATGCTTTGGCGTCTGTGAAACCGGACGGCAGCGGCCAGACCGATGTCAATGAATTGAATGCCGGTCAGAGTACCTTGGATTTCGGACCGATTCTGCGGAAAGCCTACATGGAATTAATTCCGCTTAATTGTTTTTATAATCCAGATACGAAAGAATTCCTGTATTTTGATCAAGAATTTGTTCGTGAGAACTATCCTGCGAAATATGTATTGTTCCGTGCGATCCACTACATATACTGCTTCACCCCCAATGCGCAATTGTATTATCCGAAGCAGAAACTGATTGAAAAGTATGGTATGGAAGATACCTGGCAGATTTTCTGGCAGGAAGAACAGCGTTTTTTAAACGAGGTCCGCAACCACCAGAAATACCAACAGTTCTATCAATGGGCAAGAGTAGACCGGAATCGGATTCAGGCCAACGTGAAGCGTCTGGAATCGGAGGAAGAGACGATTGCGGACTATAAGATTTCCGATAAGATGAAGAAGACCTGGAAGGTGGAACTTGCCATGTTAGACGAGGTGAACCGTATCTGCAGGAAGTATCATCTTACCTGGTTCCTGGTCCATGGAAGCCTTCTTGGAGCCGTCCGTCATAAAGGGTTTATCCCATGGGACGACGATCTGGATATCGCAATGCCAAGAAAGGATTACAACCGATTCTTACGGGCAGCGCAAAAGGAGCTGAAAGAGCCGCTTTCCATCCATACGCCGGAGACGGAGAAGGATATCTTCTGGGGAGGTTTTGCCCGGGTGCGCAACAGCCGGACCACGGGGATTGAGGCCAGGGAACTGAGCCATAAGGGAAATCTGGGAATCTGGATTGACATTCTTCCTCTGGACGTATGCACCATGGATGAGAAATTGTTTGAAAAGAAAGAGAAACGGATCCGTCACTGTCACCGTCTGCTGTTGGCGAAGATTTACGGAAATGATTTTGAGCGGTACTGGGACATGGGACCTCTGCAGTGGAAGGGGTATCGGCTGCTTTCCCGTCTCTATCCTCACAAAGCGCTGTGCCGTATGCTGAACCGGGCGATGCTGCTATATACGGATAAGGCTTCTGAGGACGTGGCCATGTTTACGGGATATTATAAGCACAGGCGTCTGAGCGCAGGGGATTTTAAAAAGCCGGTTCTGCTGGAGTTCGAACAGAGGAAATATCCGGCTCCCGAAGGGTACGAAAATTATCTGTTTATGAGTATGGGAAAGGATTATATGAAATATCCCCCAGAGGAACAGCGTAAACCCAAGCATACAGGGATCTTTGACCCGGAGAAGCCTTATGGAGACTATCAGAAGATGCTGACGGGCATGTTTGAGAATGTGAAGGGAAAGAAGATCATTCTGTTCGGGGCAGGCATGATGATGGAAGATTATATGAAGAAATGGGGGAACCGTTACAGGCCGGATTTCCTCGTGGACAATGACGAAAATAAATGGGACAGGCAGCGTTTCGGGATTCCGATCAAGTCTCCGGAGGAAATACTTAAGATACCGGAAGGAAAGCGTCGGCTGATAATCTGCAGCTTTTATTATAAGGAGATTCAGAAGCAGTTAGAGCAGATGGGGATTCATGACTACTGCGTGTATGTGCAGCATGTGGAATGGATTGTGAAGTCGGAAGAGGCGTAAAAGGTCTGCCGTAAAGGTCTGTGGAATTATTGTAAGCGAATCATTGTAAAGGAGAGCAGGAGCAGAATGCAGTGCGAAAAAAAATATAAAAAAGGGTATGTACCTGGCGTGTTTGACTTGTTTCATATCGGACACCTGAATCTGATCCGGCGTGCAAAGGAGCAGAGCGAGTATCTGCTGGCCGGGGTTTTATCGGATGAACTGGTGGAGCATTTTAAGGGGAAGAGGCCGTACATTCCTTTCGAGGAGAGGATTGCGATTGTAGGCGCAATCCAGGGAGTGGACGAGGTGGTAAAGGTTGATTTTACCAATACGGTGAAAATGGAGGCCTGGAAGCTGTACCATTATGATGCGTATTTTTCCGGGGATGACCATCAGGATCAATGGGAGCGGGAACAGAAGGAATTACGGGCGGTAGGATCGGATATTGTCTATCTTCCTTATACCAAGAGCACCAGTTCGACCATGATAAAGAAACAGATACGAGGAGCGCGGAAGAAGGAGCGGCTGTATCTGTTTGGCGCTGGCAGGATCGGGCAGAAGGCGCTGGCACAGTGGAGAGAAGATGAGAAGAAGTGCGACAGATGGGAGTTCGCCGGATTTCTGGATAATCAGCCCGAGAAGCATCTGACGCGGATCCAGGGATTGCCGGTGTATCGGCCGGAGGATTTAACGAGGCTTGAGGAAACCTGCGGATTGGGCAGGAAGCAGGAGTTTTCGGTGGTGATTACCATGAAGGATAAGGAAGCTGCAATGAAACAATTGCAGGAGTATGGGATTTTTGCGTTGAATTTCGATGGTGGTGCGGTATAATATAAAAATAATCAAAGTGGGATGGAATATGATACTTACGGATAAAAAGATCAGAGAAGTGGTTAGGGACTAAAATATAGTTATTGCTGTGTGAGATAACATTGGGCTGTATTCATTACTTATCAGCCCAATGTTTTAAATACAATCTACCCTCTGCTTAAGATCTCCTGCTTCATCCGCAGAACTTCCGGATCATCCGGTAAAAGCGACAACAACTGCTCCATAACCTCTTGCGCCTCTGTCCACTGTCCCTTATCAATCATCCCCCGAAGAACCTGCTTTACCTGTCCGCCCAGTATCATAAACTCTTCCGGAACAGAAGGGGTCTGCAGCTTCTCCTCCAGATACCGCAGCAGAACGCCTATGGCCTCTGACATTTCTGGATAAAACCGTACCGCCTCCTTAAAAAGCGGAAAGCTTTCAGCAAATCGTCTTTCTTCAATGAACTTCAGCGCCTCTCCGGTTATCACGGCAAACCGGTATCTGGATGGAAGGGCGTAGAATTCCGGATCGGCAAGCGCTTCATCCAGGTACAATGCCGCCGCCTCGCTGCAGACACTCCTGCAATACTGCTGCAGAACTCCGGCCAGTTCTGCAGGTTCCGGCGATTCCCGCATCAGCATTCTCTCCAGGTAACACTGTTCCAGCTTTCGGGCATAGAAAGGACGCATTTCAAGTAAAGGTATGATACTTTGGTAGAATGCCTGCAGCTCATCCCATTCCTTACGTTCTGTTACAGTCCGGGCATATGCATTCCAGGCCTCTGGCGGCATATGCATGAATAAAGGTTCCAATGAAAACTGATTGCGTACAGCAGTCTCGATCAGCTCCCACTGAAATCCTGCCGGGCATTCGTTCGCACATCCCTTCCATAACGCCTTAGTTTCCTGTATATGGCCCTGCTTTTCTGCAAAAAGCATTTTCTGGATACGCACATAGTCATTGTCTGTGTTCAGCCGGCTGTATTCTCTTAAGATCGCCTCCTTTTGTCCCTCATAAGCCTTTTTCCATTCTTCCAGGCGCGGGTAATGAGGCGTCACCTGGTCCCGGTCATCCCAGGGGATCCAGGAAAGAATCTGTCTGGCCATCTGAAAGTCTTTTACCTCTGCGGTAAAAAACAGCCCGTCCATGTACACGGGTACAGCTTCTTGCCTGGCCTGTTCAAAGGTCAGTCCCGCTGCGCTCTGGGTCCGGGCCTTTTCCGGGTGCTTCAGAAGATAGGACAGTTTTTCATGATACAGACGGACATATTTCAGCCCTTTCCGGTATTCCTTAAGTTTCCTGCATAAGGAAACCATGGTCACACTCAGGTGAAGTTCGCCCGCCTCCAGGGTGCGGGGATGTTTCTGAATGCTTTCCCCTTCCTTTAATGCCAGTTCCAGGTTCCCCGTATAAGAAATCAGAAGCGGCAGGTTTGCCTGCATCCATAACTCATAGTTATAGATCCGTTCTTCTTTCCTTGCCAGGGCAAGCCCTTTCCTGCAGTATTCCACTGCCGGTTCAAATTCAAACACACTCCGGTATTCCTGGGCAATCTGCATGCAGCACTGGGGAGAATCCGGGTCTTTCTCATACATTTCCAGAAGAAGCGGAAGATTCCGGCTGGTTCTGGTGTCCTTCCGGTCCAGAACTTCCTTCCGTGCATAACCAAAATGGTGTACAAAAGCCGTCAGCCTTTTACAGGGTTCCTCAAAGGGAACCAGGTTTTCATGAATCGGAAAAACAAACTCCGTCTCCGGGATCAGACGGCACATCCTTGCGACCTCCCCATCCGAGTACCGGCTCCCTTCCGGATTCAGATAATTACGGACCATATAAAGTGCAGACTGGTAATGCGCGGATTCTCCGCTCTTAAAAAAACGTATGATTTCAGCGGTGTCATCAAACCATTCATCATCATCCAGATAAAGAAACCATTCCCCCCGCCCTGCTTTCAACCCTACATTCCGTGCTTTTGAAAAATCATCACACCAGTCAAATGGGATAATGTGGGATGTGTACTGCTGCACAAGTTCCAGTGCTTTTTTATTTTTCCCGGTAAAAACAACAATTAGTTCACTGTCTAACTCTCTGAGAAGCGGTTTCAGCGAGGCAAGGCATTTTCCAAGGGTTTCAGGCCGGTCTGATACCAGCATGGAGATGGTAAGCTGTATTCTGCTCATGATTTTGCCCTCCTTATCAATTCCTGACGGATCCGTATCATTTCCACGTCCTCTGGCATCAGAGGAAGGAGCTGATTCAGAATTTCGGCTGCCTGCGCAAGCCGGTCCTGGTCGGCCAATGTATGCCCCTGCCGGGGCGGGTGGCCTTCGTCCATTAAGGTATACCCAGGGGCACACCGTAAAGCATGCCCCTGCCGGGGCGGGTGGCCTTCGTCCATTAAGGTATACAGCGTCGCTTTCATCTGTTCTGCAAGCTGATGAAATTCCTCGCCTGCCTGCAGCGCCGTGTCATCCATCCTGCGTGCGGCCTGCCGGAACAATTCTGTAATTACGCCGGTCATGTCTGGATTGGCGTGATAGGCGTCTCCAAGCAGGCGTACAGCCTCTGCCATCTGTTCCTGCTCCAGTTCTTCCAATGCCCTTAACGTAATTTGCGCTGACCGGCAGTCGGCCGGAAGAAAACGGCAGGTGTCTGCTCCGAATAATTCCGCTCTGTATATTCCCCTGTAAAACTCTGAGATACACTGACAGTACGCTTTTAAAGTGCCGGTGAGTTCTTCCCAAAGAGGAAATCCCTTGTGCAGCTTCTGCTCCAGATAAAATCTTTTCAGACAGAGACTGTGGAGTGGGAAACGGCTCTCTGCCTCTTCTGCGCATACCCGGATTCTCTCATTCAGGGTAAATGGAAGTTCGCTTACTACGTTTTCAACAACGGCATTCCATGCACACAGATCCATCTGTGTTACCAGCGGGATTACGCTGATCTGATGGCAAATGGCTTCCTTAAGACATAGATTCTGCAGAAATCCATCCTTTGCATTGCTCATGCAGTATACAAAGAGCTGCAGACCTTCTTCGCTGTTCCCGCTTTCAAGACCTTGTAATGCTTTCTGGAGTAAGAGATAGGCGGGAAGCGGTCTGCCCGGATATTCCTGGATTTCTGAGATATCCGGTATTCCCATGGAACAGGCCTGTTCTGACAATATCTCCAGCAGCATCTTTGAAAAATGGAAACCATATTTCTTTTTCCACGCTTCAAAGTCGGGATAATACTTTTCCAGAAGATCCTCTTTTTCCCATGGAAGTAATTTCAGAAAGTACGCTGTATAAGTCCAGTCCCGGATTTCGAGTGTGCATTCAGCACAGTGCGCTCTTGCGTTATATAAGCGTTCTGGAGCTTTAACATAATTTTCATCAAACTCACCGTAACTCTGTTCCGCCCAGGATAACTCCTGCTCATCCATTTTTTTAAGAAGTTCTTCAAATTTCAGCCCATACTGCACTGCTTTTCCCGGCTCTTTTTCTTCTGCACACAGGTAGATTAACTGCTGGCAGAGAACCAGCTTAATCAGTTGCGAGGGTTTCTGGTGTTCCAGGATGGATTCGATCTCAGTGATGGCAGAGTCTTTTCCCGGATTTTTAGAAATCAGCCAGGAAAGAAAGGCCAGTAACCATCCCTCTGGGCGGAGATCCTTCTGACCGCTTTTTTCGGTTTTCCGGAAGACGGAAAGACCCTTCCGGCAGTACATTTCCGCCGTCTTCCATTCCCCGGCCAGATCAGCTTCTTTGGCAAGCTGGATATAATTTTTTATCTTTTCGGGCTTTTTTTCTATGGCCTGTAAAAGCAGCGGGATATTCCGGGCGGTTTTCTCGCTGTTTCCAGTCTCTTTTACATAGCCATAATGATGAACACAGGTTTTGAAAAATTTGCATGGCTCCCTGCGGGGGGTCAGTTCTTCATGGATTGCTCCCTGGAAACAGGTTTCTGGAACTCTGCGCACCATTCGGAATGCTGAAAAATCAGAATACTTTGTCCCATACCAGTTCTGATAATTTCGTTGAATATAATGGGCGCTGTGGTAGTTCTTGTAATCCCCGCTTAGAAAAAACTGACAGATCTCCGAAACATCATCAAACCACTCGTCATCATCAATGTACAGAAACCATTCTCCCTGTGCCGCTTTCACTCCGGCGTTTCTGGCGGCAGAGAAATCAGCGCACCATTCAAATGGGATGACCTGGGGGGTATAGCTTTCGGCAATTCGCCGGACATCTGCATCCGTTCCGGTCAGTACGATGATTAATTCACTGGGAATCTTTACAAGAAGCGGTTTCAGAGAATCCAGACAGCGTTCCAGAGATTCTTTCCGGTTTGAGGCAAGCAGAGATATGCTAAGTGTGATATCCATAAGTTTTGGGTTCCTCCAGACTTTTTTGTGTACCCTGAGAAATTTGTGATGTATGCCCCTGGGTATACAAAGAAAGCGCCCATCCAATGGACCGGCGCTTTCTTTGATTATATTTTTGAAAATTCGTACAATTGTGATCAGATTACTGTAACAACTGAAGAACACCCTGCGGAACCTGATTAGCCTGTGCAAGCATAGCCTGGGAAGCCTGAACCAGAATGTTGTTCTTCGTGTAAGCCATCATTTCCTTAGCCATATCAACGTCACGGATACGGGACTCAGCAGCAGATAAGTTCTCTGTCTGAACACCCAGGTTGTTGATGGTGTGCTCCAGACGATTCTGTAATGCACCGAAGTCGGAACGTAAGGATGATACAGCGTCGATAGCCGCGTTAATCATATCAATTGCAACTCTGGCGCCAGTCTGTGTCTGAATATCAAGCTTCTCAGTAGCAACAGTCTGCTCGGACTGGGTTTTACCAGTTTTGTCGTAAACCGTAGCCTTAGCACCTGCATAGGAAGTCGGATCTAACGCCTTAAGCGTGATCGTAATCTGGTTATTCGTGGAACTGGTCTCACCTGCATGAATAGCGATCGCTTTTGTTCCGGTAAAGCCACTGAACAATGTTGTTCCATTGAAGTTAGCTGTCTTGCTGATACGGCTGATTTCAGCATTCAACGCCTTAATTTCCTTCTGCATCTCATTGCGGTTAGCCGTAGAATAGGTTCCGTTCGCAGACTGTGTAGCCAGCTCAACCATACGATTCAGCATGGAGTGAACTTCTGTCAGAGCGCCTTCAGCCGTCTGTACAAGAGAAACACCGTCTTCGGAGTTCTTCTGTGCGGTCTGAAGACCAGTGATCTGAGCGCGCATTTTTTCGGAAATTGCAAGTCCGGCAGCGTCATCACCGGCGCGGTTGATTCTATAACCAGATGACAACTTCTCCAGGTTCTTTGTTAAAGAAGAGTTGTTGTTGGATAAATTTCTGTGTGAATTTAAAGCCGTAATATTATGTTGGATTCTCATAGTTTTTCCTCCTTGAAATTTGTCGGGGAATTCCTTTTCCCCGCATAATTATTCATTATTTATTTGTGCGTCTGAAGGAATCGGGAGTGAAATAAGTATACCGTCTGAACCTGCCGGCGAACTGTCCAGGATAGTACACCTTGCTGGACAAAGGCCGCTCGTCTGTCCGAAGGGTATGCATTACGGTGTGTTCTTGGGAATTCGGTATTCCTGGATTCGTTTATACAATGTACTCCTCCCCATTTTGCAAAATGCCGCAAACTCTTCTGTCGTAATATCATCTACAATCCACTGCCTGTATAATTCCGGGAAATTATCTGGTACAGGAATCCTGGGTTTGCCAAACCGGATCCCGCGTGCTTTCGCAGCGGCAATCCCTTCTGCCTGCCGCTGGCGGATGTTGTCTCGCTCATTCTCTGCTACAAAAGAGAGTAACTGCAGTACGACATCGCTGATAAAGGTTCCCAGCAGATCTTTCGTCCGGGTGGTGTCTAACAGCGGCATATCCAGAATACGGATGTCAACCTTCTTTTCTTTCGTAATGATGCGCCACTGTTCCATAATCTCCTGGTAATTCCGTCCCAGTCTGTCGATGCTTTTTATCACGATCAGATCTCCCGTCCGTATGCGCTGCAGCAGCCTTGCATAAGCCGGCCGTTTGAAATCCCGTCCGCTTTGCCTGTCTATATAGACATCCTTCCTTTCAATCCCTGTATCAAGGAGCGCGATCATCTGTCGCTCAATATTCTGCTCCTGCGTAGAAACCCTGATATAACCGTATACCTTCGTGCTCATTTCGTACCTCCTACATTGAATTTACCTGTTTCTGAGTATACAGAAAAGTACTTTGGCGACTCAATCCTATTCTGCAGAGACTTCTGGTTGTATTCACGTCTGGTAAACGTTATAATAGAAAGATCAAACCAAGGGGAGGAAAAGGATGAATACAATAGGACTTGTTATGATTGTGAAAAACGAAAGCCGCAGTCTGGATAAGTGTCTGTCACTGGCGGAAAAACTGGTGGACGGAATCTATATTATAGATACCGGATCAACCGATCATACCATAGAGATTGCACGAAAATACAACGCACATATCTCAGAATTTGAATGGTGCAACGATTTCTCGGCTGCCAGAAACCATGCCCTGGAACAATCGCCCTGCGACTGGAACCTGATTCTGGATGCGGATGAATATCTGGTTTCCGGAACAAGGGATGATCTGCAGAGATTCGTAGAAACAGGCGGCCATGTAGGCGCTATCGAAAGGCATGACAGTTACAGGGAGGCGAATGGAGAGATCAGCCAGAGCTGTGTATTTACCACACGCCTGGTTCCTAAGGGGACGTTTTACCAGGGAAAAGTGCATGAACAGATCGTAAGCAGTCTTCCGATAGCGCCCCTTCCTCTGATCTTTGACCATGACGGCTATCTTCAGGGAGGGAAGGGGGAACGGAATCTTAAGATTCTTCTGGAAGAACTGGAACAAAAGCCGCAGGATCCCTACATACTCTACCAGGTATCCAGGACGCTCTGGCTTATGAAGGACTTTGAAAGGGCAGACGGATATTTTGAGCGCTTCTATCAGCTTGTACCGGAATCCGGTACGGGATATCGTACAAACGGCGTAATTACTTATATTTATAATCTATTGGAACTGAAAAAATATGAGAAAGGGTTCCAGTTGATTGCAGAGGAGAAGGAAAGGCTGGGCGCTTATGCGGATTATCATTTTGCATGCGGGACTTTTTATACGCAGGGAATTTTCTCGGACATCCAGCGTTATATCGGATACCTTCCGGAAATCGAACAATCTTACCGGAAATGTCTTAGGATCGGGGAAGTGCCGGAGCATGAGGGCGTGTTTGGGAACGGCTCGTTTAAAGCGGCATACAACCTGGGTGTCTGGTTTGAGGTAAATGGAAAGACAGAGGAAGCGTTGGATTATTATCGGATGGCGGCGGAGGAAGGGTATCAGCCTGCCTTGGAGCGGGTACAGAAAA
Source organism: uncultured Dorea sp. (assembly GCA_910579925.1). Taxonomy (GTDB): domain Bacteria; phylum Bacillota; class Clostridia; order Lachnospirales; family Lachnospiraceae; genus Sporofaciens. The sequence goes on along the minus strand of CAJTVY010000002.1, from coordinate 91,846 downwards.
TTATTTAAAAAAGTTAAAAAAAAGACTTAAGTTCTCGAGAAAAGATACGATAATATAAGTGTCAAGAAGTTTTCGGAGCAGTCCAAATAAGTGTACTTTTCTGGACGGTTTGCCGGCAGGTTCGGAAAGGACGGTTATTTCACTCCCGATTACTTCGGACACACAAATAAATAATGAATAATTATGCGGGGAAAAGGAATTCCCCGACGAATTTCAAGGAGGAAAAACTATGAGAATCCAACATAATATTACGGCTTTAAATTCACACAGAAATTTATCCAACAACAACTCTTCTTTAACAAAGAACCTGGAGAAGTTGTCATCTGGTTATAGAATCAACCGCGCTGGTGATGACGCTGCCGGACTTGCAATTTCCGAAAAAATGCGTGCTCAGATCACTGGTCTTCAGACAGCACAGAAGAACTCCGAAGACGGTGTTTCTCTTGTACAGACGGCTGAAGGTGCTCTGACAGAAGTTCACTCCATGCTGAATCGTATGGTTGAGCTGGCTACACAGTCTGCGAACGGAACTTATTCTACAGCTAACCGCGGTGAGATGCAGAAGGAAATTAAGGCATTGAACGATGAAATTAACCGTATCAGCAAGACGGCTAACTTCAATGGAACAACATTGTTCAATGGTTTCACAGAGAAAGCTGTTGCAATTCATGCAGGTGAGACCAGTTCTACAAACAACCAGATTAAGATTACGCTGAAGGCAATGAGTGCTGACGGATATGCTGGTGCAAAAGCAATGGTTAGAGACGAGAATGATAACATGGTTGAGAAGGAAGTAAAGACCAGCGATATCGATATCTCTACACAGACCGCTGCCAGAGTTGCTGTTGATATGATCAACGCTGCAATCGATGCTGTATCATCCTTACGTTCCGACTTCGGTGCATTACAGAATCGTCTGGAGCACACCATCAACAACCTGGGTGTTCAGACAGAGAACTTATCTGCTGCTGAGTCCCGTATCCGTGACGTTGATATGGCTAAGGAAATGATGGCTTACACGAAGAACAACATTCTGGTTCAGGCTTCTCAGGCTATGCTTGCACAGGCTAATCAGGTTCCGCAGGGAGTTCTTCAGTTGTTACAGTAATTTCAGTAACGCTATTACGAATTATCAAAAGTATAATCTTAGAAAGCGCCGGTCCGTCGGATGGGCGCTTTCTTTTTTTACTCTGGTGTACTGACCGCCTGGACTGACTGCACAGAACGTAACAGTGAAGCCTACCGGCTGAACTGTTACCACAGAACGATGTAAGCGCCTGGTATGCGATGGGTACACAGAATCAGGAGGAACGTAAATCTTATGGATATCATACTTACCATTTCACTGCTCGCCTCAAATCGCAGGGATTCCCTAAAGCGCTGCCTGGACTCCTTGAAGCCGCTGCTGGTAAAAATCCCGACAGAATTAATTATAGTATTAACCGGAACGGATGGAAAAGTCCGGGAAATCGCCGAAAGCTATACGTCTCAGATCATCCCCTTTGAGTGGTGTAATGATTTCTCAGCCGCCAGAAACACAGGGCTTAACATGGCGCAGGGGGAATGGTTCCTGTATATTGACGATGACGAGTGGTTTGATGATGTTTCGGAGATCTGTCAGTTTTTTCTAAGCGGAGAATACCAGAACTATTGCAGCGCCCACTATATTCAACGAAATTATCAGAACTGGTATGGGACAAAGTATTCTGATTTTTCGGCATATCGGATGACGCACAGATTTCCGGAAACCTGTTTTCGAGGGGCAGTCCATGAAGAACTGACGCCGCGCAGAGAACCCTGCAAATATTTTGAGACTTGCGTTCACCATTATGGCTATGCGAAAGAGACTGGAAACAGAAGCGCAGGAAAAACATCCCGGAATATTCCGCTACTGTTACAGGCCGTAGAAACGAGGCCCGGACAGACAAAAAATTATATCCAGCTTGCCAAGGAATATGACTTGGCCGGGGACTGGAAATTGGCCGAAGAGTACTGCCGTACGGGACTGACTGTCTGTCAGGATTCCCATTCACAGGGATGGCTGCTGGCCTTTCTTACCTATCTGGTTTCTAAAAATCCCAGAAAGAAGGCTGCCATGGATGAGATTGAATCCATGGCAGCGCAGAAGAAGCCATCGCAACTGATCCGTCTGGTTCTTTTACAGCAGATGATACACCTGTGCGCAGAAGCGAAAGAGAGTGAAAAAGCGGTGTGTTATGGAAAAGAGTTTGAGAAGCTGCTGAATGAGATGGATGAAGAGGCGGCGGCCTGGGAACAGCAGAGCTATGGCGAGTTTGACGAGAATTATGTGAAAAGTCCGGAACATTTATATGGTACGAGGGCAGACTGTGCAGCCTGTGCTCTGGAAATCAAGGATTGGAAATCAGCAGGGGATTTTCTGAAGCTTTTTCCGTGGGAGGCAGAGGAGATTCTTGCGCGGTATTATCCCAGATTTGAAGAGTGGACGGAGAAATATGGAGCACATTTTTCAGAATTACTTTTGCAGGTCTTGTCCGAAATGACGGGATCTCTAGGGTTAAGTGATGTTCTGGAAACCAGTGCGTATGCCGACGCCCCGGTTTCTGTCTATCTTCTGTTTTGCAAGGCTATAGATCTTTTAGAAAAGGGAGAAAAGGAACAAGGGATGAATCTGTTCTTGTTCTGCGTCGGACATACAGAAGATAGCTATTTGCATCAATTGTGTCTGAAGGAAATCCTTCACAACCATATTAGTGTGATTCCGCTGGTGGCTCAGATGGATCTGGATGCCTTTCATCATCTGGTAGAAACTGTGGTGAAAGAAAGCCCTCTTAGCCTGAACAGCCGGTTACTGGTATGTGAGGAAGAGATTGCAGAACGTTATCCTCTTCATAGTCTGTGTCTGAAAAAGTACCGGCTGGAGCAGAAGCTGCTCAAGGGATATCCCTTGTGGGATGAATTCATAGGAATCTTAGAAGCGTATTGTCAGTGTATCATAGAGTTTTACAAAGGACTGTATCAAAAGGAATGGCTTAGGGAGGAAAACAGCCGATTCCTGCCTGAAGAATATCGTTTTGCCAGAATCGCTTTAAAAGGACTGGAAGCATTAAAGGGAGAAGATATGACCAAAGCGGTTCGTCTGTTTAGAGACGTATTTCATATCCGCCCTGAGATGACAGGAGTGGTTACAGAATTATTCCGCCAGGCCGCAAACAGACTGGATGATCCTATGCTGCATGCAGGAGAAGAGTTTTTGCAGCTTGCAGCGCAGATGAAGGAAACGCTTCGTACCTTGACGGCTGCCGGGCAGACTGCGCAGGCAGAGGTTGTTTTAAACCAGCTCCTTCCACTTTTGCCGGAAGACCTGGAGTTAATCAGATGCCGACAGGAATTTATAAGGAGGAGATCATTATGAAAATTCAGCTTTCGATTTCTATGCTGGTATCGGATCGGATGGAAACCCTTGGGAAATGTCTCGCTTCGCTGAAGCCTCTTCTTCAGGAACTGGACAGCGAATTGATTGTTGTTTTTACCGGGAAAAATGAAGAGACGCTGGAACTGGTGCGGCAGTATACGTCGGTTATTGTTCCGTTTACCTGGTGTGATGATTTCTCGAAGGCCCGGAATGCGGGACTTCGGAAGGCAAAAGGGGAATGGTTCCTGTATATTGATGATGACGAATGGTTTGAAGACGCCGGAGAGATTATCCGTTTTTTTAAGAGCGGAGAATATAAACAGTATGGTTCTGCGCTTTATGTACAGAGAAATTATCTGGATCTGGAAGGAAATCGGTTCTCTGACGGAGATGTGGGAAGAATGTGCCGCCTGACGAAGGAAACGGAATTTGTTTTCCCGATTCATGAGAATCTGGCGCCTTTTCCAGAACCGTGTAAGAGGCTTGGAGCGTATGTACACCATTTTGGTTATGCCCGTAAAGAAGAACTGAATCAGAAAGATACAAGAACCAGCCGGAATCTTCCGCTTCTTCTGGAAATGTATGAGAAAGATCCGAATTCGCCTCAGTGTTGTATGCAGATTGCCCAGGAGTACCGTAGTGTGTTTGAATTCGACCAGGCGGTGGAATACTGTAGGAAAGGTCTTGCGTTGGCCAGGAGAGAAGAGCGGATCTACAATTATGAACTTTGGCTGCAGGCCAATCTTCCGCTTTTGATTTCCTATACAGGAGATCTAAGACTTGCGCTGAAAGAAGGAGAAAGTATTCTTAAACATCCCAGGACTCTGGAGGTGGGAGAACTTTATCTGAGCGTAACCCTTATTTCTGTATGCCGAAGGATTGGAGAACACCGGAAAGGGTTGAAATATGTCCGCCTGTATCATGAAAAGCTGTCGTATCTTCTGAAACATCAAGAAAAAGCCAGAGTGCAGAGCGCGGCAGGAATGACCTTTGAACAGGTAAAGAAAGAGGAAGTTCCGGTGTATGTGGACGGATTGTTCTTTGCTGCAGAGACTAGGGACTTTCAGATGGCCAGACAGATTCTTTCCTGGATTCCGTGGGAGGATGAAGAACAGGTGAGATCCCTTTATCCGCGCCTGGAAGAATGGAAGAAGTCTTATGAAGGGCAGAGAGACGCAATCCTTAGAGAATACGGAGGTCTGGAAACAGATAATGCATATGTGCGCATTCAGAAAGTTCTTTTTGCAGAAAGTCAGAAAGATTTAGCGAAGCTGGAAGAATTGTGGGGAGTATGTGTATGTGATTGTCCGATGGGATTTCAGTGGGAACTTATTGAAATTGCTGTGCGCAATCACTTCTCCCTGGAACCGCTGATAAGACGGATGTCTCCAGAAGCCTGGAACGAATATGCCCGGATGGTGGCAGAGCGCAAAGAAGGGGCGGAAGTGGAAGAATTTTATCAAAATATTATGCCCTTATTGGCAGGACGTCCCTTTTATGCAAGAAAGCTTGAGCAATGTTTTTTAGAGAAGTTGTTACGTCAGGGTTTGCCAGATTCATCAGAATTAAAAGAGGTGCTTGAGCAGTATTGTACAAGTGTCTGCACGGACGCAGAGGCATTATATAGAGACGAAGCGCTCGCTGATCCCGAGGCTTATGCACTTCCGTCCAGATACCGGTTTGCTGCGGCTATAAAGGAAGCTTTGGAATTTATCAGAGAGGGGAAATTTATAGAAAGCGTTCCGATTTTGAAGGATGTAGTTCACTTCTGTCCAGAGATGTCTCGCGCTGTCGGTCAGCTTCTGGGTTATCTTGAGGAAGAGATGGCGAAACCGCAGCAGGCAGTTTCAGAAGAATTCGCCATATTGGGAGGGCAGGTAAAGCAGGTCCTTCGAGGATTAATAGACGGCGGTCAGTGGGAAGAAGCATATGTTGTGGCTGGACAGTTGATGTCGCTATTGCCGGAAGATCTGGAGGTCTTGCGGATGAAACAGGAGATTTTGAAAGCTAGGTCATCTGACCAGAATAATTAGTAAAGGCAATAAAAACAGGATTCCTATTATAAAAGGAATCCTGTTTTTATTCGACTTACTCTATAATCTTAATATTTGGCCATATCATCTACAAAAGCCCCACTGCTTACCGGAACTTTTGGAGCCGGACCCGGTACTATGACAGTATCGGAAACCGGAGCAGAAACCGGAGCAGAAACCGGAGCAGGAATCGGATCCGGAACAACTGGCGTTGGATCTGGAGTTCTTGTCGGAGCCGACGTCATAGGCCCTGCCATCTTCTTCAGACGGAAACGTCCTACCAGACTCTTGAGGAGGCTGGACTGGCTGTAAAGTTCCTCGCTTGCCGCAGCGCTCTCCTCGGCCGTTGCGGAATTGGTCTGGATAACGGAAGAAATCTGGTCGATACCGAGCGTAACCTGCTGGATTCCTTCTGCCTGCATATCGGATGCCTCTGTGATGGCAGCCATGTTCTCTGAAATCTTCTGTGCGCTTGAAACAACCTTCAGCAGAGACTCCTGTGTATCCGCTGCAATCTGATTACCCTCTGAAACAGCAGTCAGAGAATTGCTGATTAATGCGGTGGTATCCTTTGCAGCCTCCTGACTCTTGGAAGCAAGGCTTCTTACTTCGTCCGCAACTACGGCAAATCCCTTGCCGGCCTCTCCTGCGCGGGCAGCCTCAACCGCAGCGTTCAGTGCAAGGATATTGGTCTGGAATGCGATATCTTCGATGGTCTTGATGATCTTCTCGATCTCGCTTGAACAGTCGTTAATTCTTGTCATAGCGGTCATCATGGATTCCATCATCTTGTTACTGTTGTCGATTTCTCCTACAGTCAGGCCCATGAGATCGTTAACGTCGCGCGCATTATGCGCCGTCTTATTGACTTTGTCAGATAATTCATTAAGCGTGGCAACCAGCTCCTCCACGGAACTTGCCTGTTCGGTGGCTCCCTGACTTAACGCCTGTGCGCCGCTTGATACCTGTTCGGAACCTTCTGCAACCTGGTCGGACGCCTGATGCAGCTGGCTCATGGCATCATTCAAGGATTCAATGATCTTACCGCATGAACTCTTGAGAGACTGGAAATCACCAAGATAATCCATATCCATCTCCACAGACAGATCTCCGTCGGCAAGGGAACCAAGCCTCTGGCTGATATGTTCAATATAGCTTGACAATGTATGAAGCAGGGAACGAAGATTATCTGACAGTCCGCCTAACTCATCTGTAGATTCGTATGTAACTGTGGCGTGCATATTACCTTTCGCCATCTCTTTTACAGTATTTTCAATCTCTATGATTGGTGTGGTAAGGCTCTTGGTAAGCCGGATTGCAAGGATGCATATTACAAGCAGGCTGAAAAAGGCAACTGCAATCAAAAGGAGCGAAGCGGCTTTCTTGGTATCATGGCCTTCTTCATAAAATAAGTCGGCGTTTGTCTCGGCTCTTTCGATAATGGCATCGATAGCTTCCTGGAATTCAATACCGGCCTGTGCATATTCTCCGTTTAAAACACCGAGCGCCATCTGACCTTGATGAGCGTTCAGATATGTCAGTGCATCCTCGCGGGATTTCTTAAGCTTAGTGGCGGCATCCAGAGCGGCTGCTACCAGCGGATCGTCGGTGCCGTAGACTTCAGTCAGTTCTTCGAGGGCGCTGGTCATCGTCGCGGCAAGTTCCTCTACCTGAGACAGAAGTTCCTGGCTTTTGGCTTCGTCTTCGGTCGTCAGGGCCCGGAACATATTCAACTGATTCTGGCAGGTGGACGCCTCGGCTTCCAGAGAATACCGAACCATCGGATAAGGACGCTCATAGAAGTTCTCTAATCCGGTGAGAACGTTTGAGAGTCCGATGTTAGCTACAATAATTGAGACAATGTAGAATAACATCATGATTCCAAATGAAAGGAGCAGCTTGCTCCTCACCTTAAAATTTCTAAACACGTTTCATTCCTCCTAGTACATAATGATAGTAGTAAATAGTAAAAATATAAAAACGACGAGTAATATGCACTTTTTATTTTATAACGTTTTGCTAAAAAAGTAAATATACGTTTAAAAGTTTCGTGTAATAATCTGTGGTAAATTTTTGTCAATAACAGTAATTTTATAACAAATTATAAAATATTATAGAAATGTGCACAAAGTGTCCCTATATTGCAAAAAAACCTTTTCAAGAGGGACTAAACGTGGTATAAATAATAACATAGTTTTTAGTATATTCTGATTTGCATTATCATAGGTATACCCACGGGGTTTAAGAATTTGCGTCTGGGAAATTTTAAAATATGGAGAGGAAGGCTATGGGAATGGATTACACGATTTACGAGAATTGGTACAAGTATATGAGCAATGTTCTGAACCAGATTCAGGGGATGTCCGATTATTCATCGTATACGGGGCAGACGACATCTGGGGGCAGGAGTTTTGCGGATATATATAATATTATGCTTGGCCAGAATACGGCGGGGAATTCTGCAGTTACGGAGAGAGCAGCCGTTATAGAGACCGGGAGTACGAGCATGGATGCGATCTTCGAGGAAGCGGCAAGTCTGTATAATGTTCCGCTGAATCTGCTTAAGGCCATGGGAAAGGCGGAATCCGGTTTTGACGCTAATGCGGTGTCCCCGGCCGGAGCGCAGGGAGTCATGCAGTTGATGCCTGCAACGGCGAGATCTCTGGGGGTGGAGGATCCCTTCGACGCAAGAAGTAATATTATGGGCGGCGCAAAATACATTTCCCAGCAGTTGGAGAAATATAACGGTAACATAGATCTGGCTTTAGCCGCATACAATGCGGGGAGCGGGAATGTAGCTAAGTACGGGGGAGTTCCGCCGTTCAAAGAGACGAGAAATTATATCCAGAGAATCAAGGGCTATATGAATTCCGACCTGACTACCGGTAAGACGGTAGAGAGTGCGAACGCTGAGACAGGGATTAGCGGGGCGAATGCTTTTCTGAATGGATTAAAGACGATAAGGTCGGAGAATGATACGTCAAATAGCGGTACATACAGTCTGTCGCAGGAGAACGCCCAGTATCTGGTGGATATGATGAGGCTTAGGATGGTGAGCCGGATGAATGAGCTTACCAGTTCTCTTTCTGACGTGAATAATCAGGGGATATTTTTATAGGATGTTTTTGCATATGGCCGGGTCATACTTTTCGGTCTTGTCTGTACATGCGGCGCAGGTATAGACTGGTAGGATTTACATGTTACATAAATGTTAAAAACTAAGGAAAAGTGTAGACTTTTTGTAGAATAAAGTCTATAATAGACAAGAGCGGTTGCAGATTGTCAACCTGAAAGTCGGAGGAGTTATTAATAATTGAAAAGGAAGTGACATACGATGTTTGGAAATACGATTTCAATGGCGCACAAGTCTCTGGATTTTTTGTGGAAACAGAAGGAGATCATAGACTTGAATATTGCGAATGTGAATACTCCCGGATATAAGTGCCAGTCCGTGAGTTTTGAGGAGATTTACCGGAAGCGTCTGTTGGCGGCAAGCCAGACAAAAAATAATGCGACGATCCGTCAGGCGATTGACGAGGCGGACTGTCTGGTATACAGCAGGGATAATTCTGGGAGAATGGATGAAAACAACGTGAATGCGGATGTTGAGAATACTAAGATGGCAAGGACTACGCTTCATTACCAGTATTTGTTACAGTCTGTAACTAACGATGTCAAGCGTTATCAGACTGCGATTAAGGCACAGTAATCAGAAGGGAAGATATGTAATTTCAGAAAGGATTGGTATAATATGGAGGATAAGTTTATTACGCCGTTGCAGCCGTTTAAAAGTATGATGGATGTCTCGGGAATATCGGGACTGAGGACCGTGAACGGGAGAGAGAATGTCGTAGCCTCGGACGAGGTGAAAGGTCAGGAAGGGGTTGAGGCGTTTAAGTCGATCTTTGAGGAAGCGATTGATAATGTGAGGTCAACGGAAGACACGCTTACAAGAAGGCAGTATCAGCTGGCGACGGGTCAGATTGAAGATCCGCATACAGTCGGGATTGCCGGATCAGAAGCCCAGCTTGCAGTGGATATGCTGGTGGCAATGCGTACCAAGGCGTTAGAGGCTTATAATGAGATTATGCGTATCAGTCTATAGTGCGGAAACGTACTGGTGTATAGACGGATATTTTTTACTGTAAAAAATAACGATGATACATAGAATCGGAAAGTAAGAGAGTTTTGGACAATGAAGGAAAAGTTTGGGCAGTTTAAAGAATTTGTCGGCAATCTGAGCAGAAAGGTCAAGATCCTGATCATTGTGGGAGCGGTACTGCTGATTGGAGGCGCGGTGGCAATTGCGATCGTTCTGAATAATCGGCCGTATACGGAATTGTTTTCCGGCCTGGGGCAGGAAGAGATGCAGCAGATTGCGCAGAGGCTGACAGAGGATGGCATAGATTATAAATTTAACGGCGAATCGACCATTATGGTTAAGGAGGATACCGTAGATCAGACGAAGGCAACTCTTGTGCAGGCGGGATATCCTAAGAGTGGATTTACATATGATACGTTTAAGGATAATGCCAGTATGCTGACCACAGATTCGGATAAGCAGACCTATAAGCTCTACGAACTGCAGGATCGTATCGGCTCCACCATTCGTCTGTTTGACGGGGTGAAGGACTCTAAAGTTACAATCGCACTTGGAGAAAAGAGCAAGTATGCGCTGAATGACGATGAAAAAGCATCGACGGCTTCTGTCGTGGTCATTATGCAGGACGGCGGTTCGCCGACAGAAGAACAGGTGGTTGCGATCCAGCGTCTGGTCGCAAAGAGTATTCCGGAGATGGAACTGGAAGATGTTGCGGTCATTGATGGGAATGGAAATGACGTCTCTGTTGATGCGAATGGGAACTCTTCAAGGAGTTCTGATACAGAAGAACTTGCGCGGGTGGTAGAGGACTCGGTTTCTGCAAGCGTTATGAAGGTTCTCGGCCCGATCTACGGCCAGGAGAACGTACGTGTTACGGCGCATGCGCGGCTGAATATGGAACGGCTGATCCGTCAGCAGACCACATATACCACGCCGGATAAGATTGACGCAGAGGATAAATCGGGAATTATCAGCCATGAGGAACTTTATGAGGAACAGGCCGGCGTTGGAGACGGCGCCGGAGGAGTTGCGGGAGCAGAGACGAATGCAGATACGCCGGAGTATAATACGGACGGAGAAGCTGACGGTACGAATGCATACAGTGAGAGTGCGGTTCGGGATTATCTGGTCAACGAGTTAAAGGAAGAGGGGCAGATTGATCCGGGAGAACTGGAAGACCTTACGGTTTCCGTTGCGATTAACGGTAATGGATATGGGAGCCTGAGAGAGAACCAGATCCGCTCTCTGGTGGGGAATGCGGCAGGTATTGCGGCGGATGCCCAGGAAGAGAAGATTGCAATTGTGAGCGCGCCGTTTGACGGAATTGACGGTGATGAGGATTCTGAAGAAGTGTCGTCTGGAGGAATCCTTGAGATCATTCCTCTGTGGGCGATTATCGCAGGCGCTGCGTTGCTGCTGCTGTTGATCATAATCGTTGTTATTCTGGTAATCAGAAGACGGAGACAGGAAGAGGAAGAACTTGAGGAACTTGTAGAAGAAGAGGAAGAGACGGAAGAAGTTCCTGCAGTGCTTGATATGAATGAAGAACTTCTGCAGCTTCAGAATGACAGAAGTATGGAACTTAAGAAGAATGTACGGGAATTCGCAGAACAGAATGCAGAGATTTCTGCTCAGTTGCTGAAGAACTGGCTGAATGGAGGCGTTGGTGATGGCGGAGAATAAAGAGAGTAAAGAAGGCAAAGAAAATAAAGAAGGTAATGAAATTAGAGAAAGCAAACTGACGCCGGAACAGAAAGCCGCCGCCGTTGTTGTTTCCCTGGGAGCTGACAAGGCATCGAAGATCTATAAGCACCTGAGTGAGAGCGATATTGAGCGGCTGACGATTGAGGTGGCGAAGCTTGGGCATGTAAGTCCTGATGAGATGGAACTTGTTCTGGATGAGTTCTATAAGACGTGTCTGACGCAGAAGGTTGTGACCGACGGCGGCATGGAATATGCCCGGGCGGTACTTGAGAAAGCGTTTGGAGAGAGTACGGCGCAATCGCTGTTAGATAAATTGTCTAAGTCTCTTCAGATACGACCCTTTGATTTTATACGGAAGAGCAATGTGAAGAATTTGATTTCTTTCCTGCAGCATGAGAGGCCGCAGACGATTGCGCTGGTTCTTTCTTATGCAGACTCGGATCAGGCATCTATGGTAATCAGCGAACTCCCTAAGGAGAAGCGTATTAAAGTAGTCGAGGCCATTGCCAGAATGGAGAGTGCGTCTCCGGAGGCTATTAAGGTGGTGGAAGATTCTCTGAAGAAGAGGTTTGACAGTATTCTTACATCTGATGTTACGGCGATCGGCGGTATTGATTACATAGCGGACGTTATGAACCATATGGACAGATCCAACGAGAAATACATTTTCGACGAATTGGGCAAGACGGACGAAGAACTTGCAGAGACTATTCGAAAGAAGATGTTCGTATTCGAAGATATTGTGTCTATGGACAACAGATCAATACAGAGATTCATCCGCGAGTGCGATGTCAAGGATATTGTATACGCCCTCAAGGGATCCGACGAGAATATCAAAGAACTTATCTTCTCCAACGTATCTTCGCGTATGGCGGAGAGTATTCAGTCCGACCTTGAGATCACAGTTAATGTGCGTCTGAGAGATGTGGAAGAGGCACAACAGAGAATTGTTGGCGTGATCCGCAGACTGGAAGAGGCCGGAGAAGTGATTATTGTTAAGAGCGGAAAGGATGAAATCATTGCCTAGGATTGTAAAAGAACCGGAAAAGAAGCAGGACGTGAAGCCCTATGATTTCTTCGCAGGGTTCAAGATTATCGAGGAGCCGAAGGAGGAAGAGGAAGAGTCGGAGGGCGAAGACGAAGAGGAAGAAGATTCGGTTTCGGTAGAAGAGATTCTGGAAGAGGCCAGGACGCAGGCGAGACAGATTATAAATGATGCCCGGTCGCAGGCAGAGTATCTGCGCGACCAGGGGTATCGGGAAGGTCAGCAGAAGGGACAGGAGGACGGTTTTCGGGAGGCATACGACGAACAGCGAAGACTCCTGGATGCCGAGATCCGGGAACTGAAAAGCAATATATCTGAGGTGCTCCAGAGTGTTACGGTAGAGAAGGAGAAGCTGCTGGAACAGTATGTAGATGATCTGAAGAAGATTTCCCTTACGGTGGCGGAGAAGGTGATTCAGACCAGCCTGCAGTCCAGCGGCGATATCGTAAAGCGCATGATCCTTGCGGCAACTGATAAGATTACGAAGAAGCAGTGGGCAAAGATTTACATTACCAAGTGTGACACGGGTGTTTCTATGGATGTGGATACGGAATTCCTGGATAAATTATCCAGGCTTTCCGAGAATATCAAGATTATTACCATGGACAACGGAGAAGAAGGCACCTGCATTATAGAATTGCCGGATGAAATTATTGATGCAAGCGTTGGAACGCAGTTGGAGAACATCAAAGACATTCTGAACAATGTCAGAGTGTAACCAGGGAGAGAGACAGCATGTTTTCAAAATTGCCGGAATTGATACAGAAAGCAGAGACAATCAGCTACATAGGAAAGATAGAGAATGTCATAGGGATGGCGATGGAGTCTTCGGGTAACCGGGCCAGCATCGGGGATATTGCCATGATCTACAATGAAGAGAAACATAGGCAGATTCCGGTAGAGGTGGTGGGATTCCGCGGAGATAAGATGCAGCTTATGGCATATGAGAACCTGAACGGTGTGGCAGCCGGCAGTTTTGTGCGAAATACACGGAAGCGTCTTAAGATTCCGGTAGGAGAGTTTTTAAGAGGAAGGATCATAGACGCCACGGGAAATCCCATGGATGATTTAGGACCGCTTCCTTCTTCTCGTTATTACTATGTAGAGAATACTTATATTAATCCTCTGTCCAGGCCGCCGATTACAGATCCTCTGGAGTTCGGGGTGAAAGCGATCGACGGGCTCAACACAGTGGGCAAAGGACAGCGTATCGGTATCTTTGCAGGCAGCGGTGTCGGGAAGAGCACGCTGCTTGGAATGATCGCAAGAAATGTAAAGGCTGATATCAATGTGATCGCACTCGTAGGAGAGCGAGGCCGTGAGGTACGTGAATTTATAGAAAAAGATCTTGGCCCGGAAGGGATGAAACGAAGCGTCCTTGTAGTGGCGACGTCAGACCAGCCGGCGATGCTGCGAATGAAATGTCCTCTTGTGGCAACTACGATTGCAGAGTATTTTAAAGATCAGGGCAAGGATGTTCTTCTGATGATGGATTCCCTTACCCGTTTTGCCATGGCGCAGCGTGAGATCGGGCTTGCGACCGGAGAGCCGCCGGTTGCAAGAGGCTATACCCCTTCTATTTATGCGGAGTTCCCTAAGCTTCTGGAAAGGAGCGGGAAGTTCGAGAAGGGATCCATTACCGGTATTTATACGGTGCTGGTAGAAGGCGACGACACCAATGAACCGATTGCCGATACCGTCCGGGGTATTCTGGACGGACATATCGTACTTACGAGAAAGCTGGCTAATGAAAATCATTTTCCGGCGATTGACGTGAATGCAAGTATTTCCCGTCTGATGACGAATATTGTGCCGGAAGAGCACCGTGAGGCGGCGGCTAAGATGCGGGATATCTTAAGCGTGTATGCAAAGAATGAAGACCTGATTTCGATCGGGGCTTATAAATCGGGAACAAACCCAAGACTTGACGGGGCTATTTCCAAGATTGACAAGGTGAATGCATTTCTGATGCAGAAGATTAATGAAAGCTTCTCTGGGGAGGAGTCCTTAGCAACGATGAAGGAGATATTGCGGTGAAGAAGTTCTTTTTTTCATTGGATACGGTACTTAATTATAAGGAACAGGTGCTTGATGGTCTGAAGGCGGAGCACGCCAGGATTCTTTCGAAGGTCAGAGAATGTGAACGAACCATTGAGGCCATGGAAGAGGAACACCGTCGGTGTGCGATGGAGTTCAGAGATAACCGGATGAATGGCATGAAGATCTGCGATATTCATACCTATGAGAATTATCTTGATGCGTTAGGGATTAAGATCAAGAGGAAGTATGAGGAACTGGCAAAGCTTGAAGAACAGGAAGAAGCCAAGCGCAATGAAGTGGTAGAAGCAAAAAAGGAGACTTCCTCTATTGATAAATTAAAAGAAAAGAAATTCAAGGAGTATGAGAAGGAAGTTCAGAAGGAAGAAGAGCAGTTTATAGAAGAGTTTGTCGCTACCAAGAGGGCGATGGCAAGGATTGTGGGGTAATCCTGCAAGATGATAGATATCATCTCTGGCAGATTACTATAGATTTCATATTATATATAGGAAAGGAGGAAGAGACCCATGGAGAAACTGAGTATGAAAACGATGGATATCGGGATTCAGACAATGGGGAAGCCAAAATCGGCGAATCAGCCGGCAGATGTGTCAGGTGATTATGATTTCCGGAAAATGCTTCAGAGTAAGAACGAGGATGCACAGGAAAGTCAGAATACACAGGACAAAGACCAGGAGACCAGACCGGATAAGACTGAGGCGGCTGACGACAAAAAGCAGGAAGCGGTATCAAAGGACGAAGGTAAGACAGACAAGGCGGACGGCGCAGAGACAGACAGTACAAAGACGGATACCAGCCAGACGGAATCTATGATTGCGGCACAGTTATGCGAAAGATTCTCTTACGGTTTCGTGACGGCGGATCAGCCTGCAGAAGAGAAGACGGTGAGCAGCGCGCCAGAATTACCCGTCGAACTCACAGAGACCGGATCAGAAGAACTCGTACAGATGACAGGCGGAGAGGAAGCGGCGGCACAGGTGCAGACAGAAGTAGAGGCGCAGCAGATGCCAGAGACCGGAAGAGTTCAGAGTCTGCAGCCGGATCAGATTGTGAAGCAGTCTGAACCAGTACCGGATACGGCGAATGTAAGCGAGACAGAGGCAATGCCGGTTGCAGCTATGCGCAATACGCCTGAAACACAACAGCAGCCACAGGATTTTTCGTCAGACCGGAAAGAAACCGCGGTGAAGGCCGTACAGCCGGAGAAAAAGACGGAAAGCGCGTCAGAGAATTTTACGGCGGAACAGGCGGCAGCGGCAACGGCAAGACCGGATACGGCGAATGTAGCAAAACCAGAGGTGGAAGGGCCAAAGACGGCTGTAAGGGTATATGTGGAACAGCCGGAAGAATTGCCGCAGAAGGTGACTGATACCTTACTTACAAAGCTTGTGGAGGGTGTAAAGGAGTTTGAGATTCATATCGAACCTGCAAACCTTGGAAAGATTGCCGTTAAGGTCCTGTATGAAGGAAACCAGGCGACGATTTCGATCATCTGTTCCGAGAAGCGCGCTATGGAGGCGCTCAGCCAGAATGTACGGGAGATTGGTAATATCATTGAGCGTAATCTTGGCGGAGAGACGACGATTATTGTGGATAAACAGGAGACGGATTATCTGAATCAGACACGGGATGAGAACGAGCAGGCGGACCAGAACGCAAAGCAGCAGAAGGAAGAGAAGAATCACAATCAGGACGGAGAGGATGCAGAACAATTCCTGCAGAAGCTGCGTCTGGGACTGGCAGGTTAGAGTGATATCAAGGTAATGGAAAGGAGAAGATAATATGGCAGGAATTGAAGATGTATTAAAAAGTGACGCAGCCCAATATCAATATGACGCAACAAAAGCATCACAGACAAACGCCGTGGCCAATAAGGATATGACCATGGATGATTTCTGGAAACTGATGGCAGCACAGCTTCAGTATCAGGATCCTATGAATCCTATGAGCAATAGCGACATGATGAACCAGATGACACAGATGGCGACCATGAACGCCATGACGCAGGTAACGGATGCGGTATCCAAGTTTGCAACGGTATCCAATAATCTGTCGCAGGTGACGCTGACTACTTATTCAACAGGATTGCTTGGGAAAGAGGTAACAGTTGCGATTACTAATGATGACGGAGATATTACCGGAACAAAGAAGGGGGTCGTGACAGGCGTAGACCTGACCGGAGCAACGGCTGTGTATATTGATGGAAAGAAGTACGAGTTGTCACAGGTAATGGGTATCGGCGATGTGCCAGTGAAGCTTAAGGACGAGGATAAGACCGAAGGAACCGATAAGACAGACCCCGATAAGACGGATACTGACAAGACAGATACTGATAAGACGGATACTGATAATACCACGGGTGAGGAAGAGAAAGAGTAGTTTGAGGGGATTACACGGGGATCAGAGGTAAAGGCGGTGCAGATATGGGGAAGATGAACCAGATTACGAATGCCGGAGCGCTTAAGCTGCAGCATGCAGCATCACAGATTGCCGCACAGGGCATCACCGGCACAGGTGCGGGCAAAAGCACGAAGGTGCAGTTCGCAGATGTTTTGCAGAAAGAAGCCGATAAAGCTCAGTCCGTTCAATTTTCCAAACATGCGGTACAGAGAGTCCGGGAACGGGGAATCGAGATGACAGACGGTCTCCTTAAGGACTTGAACCAGGCAGTTTCCAAGGCTAGGGAAAAAGGTGCAAGAGACGTAGTTATCATCGGCGAGAGCGGTGCTTTTATAGTAAACGTTCCACACAATGTCGTGGTGACAACAATGTCGGGAACAGAGATGAGGGAAAATATTTTTACAAATATTGACAGCGCAGTCTTAATGTAGGCCGGACCATTTGACGGAGGCTTTTGTATCTGTATGACTTGCAGATACATAAGGACGGCGCAGAGTATGATGAAGGAAAGGATGAATAGCAAATGGTTAGATCAATGATTGCAGGAGTCGCAGGACTCAAGTCACATCAGTCAAAACTGGACGTTATCGGTAATAATATAGCGAACGTTAATACATGGAGTTTTAAGTCCTACAGTTACAACTTTCAGGACGCAATGTATACGAACTCTATTAACAGTACAGGAGGAAGCCAGCTGGCGGGAGCTGCCGGCGGACATAATGCTTCACAGGTAGGTTATGGTTCTCAGTTGTCTTCGATCTCCACAGAGTTTAACACAGGAGCGCCGGCGCCGTCTTCCAATAACATGGACTGTATGATTGACGGAACGGGATTTTTCCTTGTGGGTAACATGGTGAACGGTTCCTTTGACAATATCGAGTCTTCAGGACTCAGTCTGTCAAGGGTCGGAATCTTCCGTGTGGATAACAATGGATATCTGGTAGATAACCAGGGAAGTTATGTGTATGGATATGCGCCTATTGAAGGAACGGGAACACCGGAGGTTCCGGAAACACCCAGTTCATCCACAATTAAAGATCTTCCGGTAGATCTGCAGATTTCAACAGTGCCGGGTGAAAGATCAAAAATCACCATAGCAGGTATCACTGTGGAGACCAGCGTTAAATCAGTGAATGATTTTGAAGATGCGGTAAACGACTGGATTACGGCAGTGGGAAAGATGGATCAGTATGTTACGGCAACAGATGATGATATAGCTGATACAACGGTTACTTTATATAAGTACGAAAACGGAGCATATACGGAAGTGACCGATCCGGCTGACCGGACAGGCGAGTTGTTTAAATTGAACCCAGGTCTGATGGGAAAGGGACCTGTGAAGGATGCTAATGGTGAAATTCAGACCGATCCGGCCACAGGCGAGATTATGCTGGAAGATAAATTTATTGATTTCAGTAAGGTAAATATCAGCTTAAACCGAATCGGAAGATACCTTAACAGTGCAACGATTACGATTGAGGCCAAGGAGGCGGGCGATACATTTGAAGATGTGATCGTACCGCTTAGAGAAGCCCTGACAGGAACCGGTAAAGTAAAAATACCGGCAGATCAAGGCGGAGGAACGATTAATACGGAAGAGTCAGCATATAATCAGGGGAATGATCTCGTCCCTTCAGTAGCCGCGGAGTATGCGGATACATTATCAACCATCCGTATTCCTCTGGATCCGGACACCGGACAGCGTTATGAGATCCAGAGCTGGAGAATAAATGAAGACGGAACCATCATGGGAACTGACAAGGATAAACGTACGATTCCGATCGGTCAGCTTGCCCTGGTTGCCGTAGAGAACCCTAACGGTCTTGAGAAACAGAATGGTTATTACTATTCCGTAGGACCTAACTGCGGAAGAGTGGAAGCAATCAAGCCGAACGGCGGACCTGTAGGAAGAATTCTTGGAGGAAATCTTGAGATGGCGAATGTAGACCTGGCTAATGAGTTCTCTAATATGATTACCACCCAGAGAGGCTTCCAGGCAAATTCAAAGATTATCACCGTAACGGATGAAATGCTGCAAGAACTTGTTAATATGAAGCGTTAGTAACTGTTGAAAAGTAGAAATAGTAACAATTGTAATAGGTAGATATATTTCGGGATATGGAGTTGCAATTCATTGGCTGCAACTGCGCACTTGCTGCGCAGTTGCAGGCTAAAGTGTTACTGAATTGCCGTCATATCTTGTGATGTATTTGAAATTTACGAGGAACTATGATATGATAATGCTGACGAAATTGAACAACACAAAGATTGTATTGAATTGTGCGCATATAGAGTCTGTGGAATTGATTCCAGAATCAAAGATTCTTATGACTAACGGTAAGTTTTACATAGTAAAAGAGGGTGCGGAAGAGATAATCGAGAAAACAATAGAGTACAATGGAAAGATACATTGTTACCGTTGAGATAGATCGTGTAAGTAATTAAGGAATAGGGCGGTGAAGATAAGTGGATATCACTAGTGTTTTAGGTGTGATTATCGGAGCGGTACTGATCATAGTCGTAGGTATCGGTCCGGCGAAAATTGGGAATTTTGTGGATATTCCCAGTATTGCGATTGTATTAGGGGGAACGCTTGCGGCAGGAATTGCGAGTTACCCGTTCAGTATGTTGCTGACGCTTCCCAAGCATACAAAGATGTTGTTTCAAGGGAAGAAGTATAATATAGGAGAACTGGTTGACACGCTTGTAGAGATGGCCCAGCTTGCCAGGCAGAACGGTCTGCTGGCGTTGGAAGAGAAAGCGAACGAGATTGACGATATGTTCTTCAAGCAGGGCATTATGCTGATTGTAGATGCAACAGAACCAGAGGAAGTACGCACCCTTCTGGAGAATGATGTAGATGCGATGGCTGCCAGACATGAGGATCTCATAGGTATTTATGATACCTTGGATGCGAAAGCTCCGGCTTTCGGTATGATCGGTACGCTGGTCGGACTGGTTAACATGCTGAAGGGAATGAATCTGGACGAAGGCGGAGCGGGCAGTCTTGGTACAGATATGGGTACTGCGCTGATCACGACATTTTACGGATGTATACTTTCCCACTTAATATTCTCACCTATTGCAAGAAAACTGAGAGTGAGGAATGAAGAAGAATTATTATATAAGCAGATTATGATTGAGGGAATTCTGGCAATCCAGGCGGGGGATAATCCGAAGTTCCTGCGTGAGAAACTGGTAACGTTCGTGTCTCAGAAGGAACGTCAGAAACTTCTGGATCCGGATGCAGTATCAAAGAAGAAGGAAAAGGCATCAGAATAACTAACGGGAGGAAGCTATGAAAAAAAGGAAGAAAGGCGGCGGTGGTGGCGGCTCCAACTGGATGGACACCTATGGAGACATGGTTACGCTGTTGTTATGTTTTTTCGTACTATTATATTCCATGTCTACTCTGGATCAGTCGAAATGGATTATGATTGTTAAGAGTTTCAACCCGGATGCAGTGGATGTATCTCAGATTGCGGATGAGACGAATCCCGATGGAGTGGAAGAGATGGTTGGAGCCGTTGAGGCAGATGCTTTCGACGAATTGTACGAGAGCCTGAAGGCGGCGGTAGACGATGCCAGTATGAACAGCGAAGTTGAATTATTTAAAGGAGACGGTTACACGTTCATTACTTTTCAGGATAATGTATTTTTCGATGGGGACAGTTCCGTGATCAAGCAGGACGGAATGAACGTGCTGGCACAGTTTGCCTCGATTCTCTCGGGAGTTAAGGATTCTGTGAAGGAGATCCAGGTGCTGGGACATACGGCCCAGGCAGATCCGGTAATTCCTAATAATCCAGAGAACGACAGAGTTCTTTCCTGTGAGAGGGCGGCAAGGGTTGCGGCGTTTATCCAGCAGCGTACGGAAGTCTCGCCGGATAAAATCGTTCCGATGGGATACGGGCAGTTCCGGCCGGTCGCCCCGTTTGACACGCCCGAGAATCGGGCGAAGAACCGCAGGGTTGAACTGCTGATTACGAAGTCTGACGCGGTAGAGCATTCTTTGGAAGAATATTATCAGATGATGAACAGAACAAGCGAGTAAAGTAAGGAAAGTGGGAGTTTAGGATGGCAGATGTATTATCGCAAAGTCAGATAGATGCGTTGCTGAATTCCATGCAGAATTCCGGCGGCATGGATGAGCCGGCAGAGGAAAAGAAAGAAGTTGTGAAGGAAAAGGAATATAAGAAGTATGATTTCTTCAGCCCGAAGAAATATACGAAGGATAAGCTGAAGATGCTCAGCAGTATCTACGATAATTATTCCAGGATAGCCGCCTCACAGATCAATGGTCTTTTCCGGGCTGCCAGCGAAGTTGAGGTTATGGGTGTTGAAGAGCAGCGGTATTACGAATTCGGGAATGCGCTGAATGAATCAGACGTACTCACGATTGCTAATATAGAACTGCCTGATCATTCCAGTAACCCGCCGATGCTCATGCATATCAGCCCAATGCTGATGGTATCCATGATTGACCGTATGCTTGGGGGAACGGGAACCGATATGACGGTTGATATGTCATATACTTATACGGATATCGAACTAGCCTTGTATGCGAAGATTATCAGATACCTGGTCATGATTACCAAAGACGTATGGGCGGGATATATTAATCTGGATGTTGAGTTTGAACGGGTGGAAGAGAATCCCAGTATGTTCCAGGGAATCAGTGTGGATGAGACGGTTGTAATCATTATGCTGCATATTACGCTTGGCGGAGTCGACGGAAGTATGAATATCTGTATGCCGGGGACGCTTTTAAGTAACGTATTTGAGATTATTGACAAGACGAAGCACCTGGCGAAGAAAAGCGATGCAGCGCTTCGCCGTAACAGCAGGGAAGATATTCTGGAGAATATCAGAGAATCCAAGATGGATATTATGGCGCAGCTTGGTATAGCGAGGCTGAACCTGGACGACGTATATAATCTT
Organism: uncultured Dorea sp.; assembly: GCA_910579925.1. GTDB lineage: Bacteria > Bacillota > Clostridia > Lachnospirales > Lachnospiraceae > Sporofaciens. Next base: position 70,169 of record CAJTVY010000002.1, on the reverse strand, counting down.
CACGTAGGAGACGTTATCGACCTTAATAAGCCGCAGGATTCACTGATCTCCCTGTATATAGAAGGTCAGCCGTGGTTTAACGGGCAGCTTGGCGTACATAATAAGAATGTTGCGGTCAAGATTGAGGATCGTCTGATCGAGCCGAATAAAATGCTTGAAGAGGCCGGCGGAGACATAGTGTTATAACTACCAGATAAATCCAAGGAATTATCTGAGTAAATAAATTATAATGATAACAAGAACATGAACAAAAGTGAGGTAAAAGAAATGGCAAAGATTTTATTAGTGGATGATGCGGCGTTTATGAGAATGATGTTAAAGAATACGCTGTCACAGGCAGGGTATACGGATCTGATTGAAGCGGAGGACGGAGTGAAGGCGGTAGAAGCTTATACGGCAGAGAAGCCGGATCTTGTGTTTATGGACATTACTATGCCGAATAAGGATGGACTGGAGACTCTTAAGGAGATCAAAGCGATGGATCCAGGAGCAACCGTTGTCATGTGTTCCGCAATGGGACAGGAGACGATGGTAATGGATTCCATCAAGTCGGGCGCAAAGGACTTTATCGTAAAGCCATTTAAGCCGGAGCGTGTATTATCAACGGTAAAGAAGATCCTTGGTTAATTATTAAGGAGGTTAATATGTCTTTTTTGAGTTCATTTGATATAAGTGCATCAGGAATGACGGCAGAGAGGCAGCGACTTGACATAGCAGCAGAGAACATTTCCAATGCCGAGACGACCAGGACCGCCAGCGGAGGAACCTACCGCCGGAAGATGGTTGTCTTAGAGGAGGTTCCGGCAACCTCTTTCCGTACCAGATTCAACAGTCTTCTGAACCGGACTGCTTCCAAGGGCGGAGTAAAGGTGACAGAGATTGTGGAAGACCAGAGAGACCTGTATCCAGTTTACAATCCGGATCACCCGGATGCGAATGAGGAAGGCTATGTTATGATGCCGAACGTGGATCTTGTAAAAGAGACGATAGACGGAATGTCTGCAACGAGAGCCTATGAGGCAAACATTACAGCCTTTAATGCCATGAAGCTGATGGCGCAGAAAGCGTTAGATATCGGCAAATAGAAAAAGGGGTGATTTTCCCGGAAGGAGAGAAGGGTTAATATGAATTCAGCAGATTGCTTTAGTAAACTGGAGATAGATGCGATAGGCGAGATTCTCAATATCAGCCTTGGTGCATCTGCGACAGCCGTTTCCACGATGCTGAATGCAAGGGTGGATATTACGACACCAGTCGTCAATGTCGTGAAAAGAGAAGAATTTGAGATGGACAGAGTAGACCCGGCAGTCTGTGTCGAGATTACTTATGTTGCGGGTCTGGAAGGCCGGAACGTTATGCTGCTTAAGCGGCATGATATTAAAGTAATCGTAGAGATGGCCATGGGGATGGAGATCGCTGATGAAGATTTCGAATTAGACGAGATCAATATCAGCGCAGTCTGCGAGGTTATGAACCAGATGATGGGGGCATCTGCGACAGCGTTGTCTGAATTCTTGGGGAGAGTAGTAGATATCTCCACACCGGTTTCTTTTGAGGTGGAGAATAAGAAACAGTTTATTGATAAATACTTTACGGATGAAGAGCCGAAGGTGTTAATCGGATTTACATTAAAGATTGCAGATAAGTTAGAAAGTGAATTTTTTAATGTGATGCCGATCAGACTGGCAAAGGGACTGGTAGAAGGCTTTCTTCCGCCAGAGGATATTGTTCCTTATGTTCCGGGCGGACAGGAAGGTGCGCCGCAGGCAGAAGTATCTGCGCCAGAAGCTGCGGCAGTTCCTGAGCCGACGCCGGCGCCGGCGCCAGAGGCGGATTCTTCGTCAGCAGATTCTTCCGGAGGCGGAGGCAAGATGTCTCAGGAAGAGATTGAGAGGATGCTTGCGGGTATGATGGGTGACGAGCCAGAACCGGCGCCTGCGCCAACACCAGCGCCAGTACCTACGGCGACACCAGAACCGGCGCCAGCGCCAGTCGCGTCTGCACCGACACCAGCGCCTGCGCCGCCAACACCAGCGCCAGTACCTGCGGCGACACCGGCAGCCGACCCAATGGCGGGAGCGGCAGTACAGCCAACCATGATGCCGATGCCCCAGGGAGCGGTACAGCCAATGGTAAGCCCGGACGTAGCTATGATGCAGATGCAGATGATGCAGCAGATGATGCAGCAGATGCAGCAGATGCAGGCTCAGATGCAGGAACCGAAACCGGCCCCAAAAGCGCCGCCGGAGCCGAAGATGCTTCATGTACAGCCGCCTATGCAGCCGAATCTGAAGGCGGATACCGGAATTGTGTTAGAGGGCGAACAGGAAGAGAACATGGAACTCATTATGAGCGTGCCTCTTGAAGTGTCTGTAGAGATTGGAAGAACGAAGAAGCTTGTAAAAGATATTCTTGATTTTTCAAAAGGCTCATTAGTTGTTCTGGACAAACTCGCAGGAGAGCAGGTAGACCTTTATGTCAATGGACAGTGTATTGCGAAAGGTGATGTTGTGGTCGTAGAAGACAACTTTGGAGTAAGGATTACGGAGATCATGAAAGTGAATCTGATTGCTTTGGAGCAGCATTAAAGGAGTAAGGAAGGAAAGATATGTGGAGAGTGATTGCCACCTTTGTTGCGGTAATAGTGATTATATATCTGAGTTATCTGGCCAGCAAATATATAGGTAAAGGTCTGGGCAGAAGCGGCAGTTCCCGTTACATGCGCCTGATCGACCAGATTACCCTTGGCCAGGACAGACACGTTGCGATTATGCAGGTGGGTGGAAAGTATCTGCTCGTAGGCGTTACGTCAGGCCAGATCAGTCTCCTGTCTGAAGTCCGGGATGAAGACCTGTTTCCATTAGAGCCTGACGAAGAGGACGGAATGGGGAAGATACCGGATTTTAAGACAATGATGGATAAACTGGGTGATTTAACGAAAAGAGGAGGTAGAAATTAGTGTACGATTCATTAATCAATGTGAATGGCAACCAGGTTCCTACACTGGATATCCTGCTGACATTGACGATTATATCACTTCTGCCCTCTCTTTTGGTCATGGTGACATCCTTTGCAAGAACGGTAATCATCCTCTCTTTTTTGAGAAACGCAATGGGTGTCCAGCAGACGCCGCCCAACATGGTACTGGTTGGGATTGCCATTTTTCTGACTCTGTTTATCATGGATCCTGTTATTAAGCAGATTAATACGGAAGCTTATACGCCGTATAAGAACCAGGAGATTACTCAGAAAGAGGCTATTGATCGTGCGCAGGTTCCGCTGAAGACGTTCATGCTGAATAATACGGAGGAGGATTCTTTGAAGCTGTTCCTTGATATGTCGGGAACAGAAGACGTGGAGAACCGAGTGGAACTTCCCATGACAGTCGTGATTCCCTCTTTTATGACGAGTGAACTGAAGCGGGGATTTACCGCAGGATTTCTGCTGTATATTCCATTTTTGCTGATTGATATTGTAGTATCGTCGACCTTGATGTCCATGGGTATGATGATGCTGCCTCCGGCGATGATTTCCATGCCGTTTAAGTTGTTGCTGTTCGTAACTGTAGACGGATGGGAACTTTTGTTCTCAACGATCGTCAATAGTTTCCGAATGAGCTGATGACTGGAAAGGGGGCATATAGATGACGAATGGGGAAGTGGCGGATCTGATGTATGAAGTATTCATACTGATTATTCAACTGGCAGGGCCGCTTCTGGTGATCAGTATGATGGTAGGTATTCTGATATCTATCATACAGGCGGCGACGCAGATTCATGAACAGACGATCACGTTTGTGCCGAAATTATTGGTAATAGGTATCATACTTGTATTTTCCGGCAGTTCTATGCTGGAATCCCTGCAGGAGTTTACCACGAAAATTTTCCGAATGATACAAGGCTGATGCGAGGAGTGATGACATGTCGATAGATAATACCGCACAGCTTACCTTGTTTTCGCTGATTTTGATGCGGATGTCAGGGTTTGTCTTAATGAATCCGATATTGGGAAGGAATAACATACCGGTACGAGTGAAAGCCGGGTTCATCTTCATCCTGACCATGACAATCTATTCAGCCTCCATGGAAGAGGCGATAGAGATTGTAAGTACGGTGGAGTTTGGGTTTCTTCTGATCAAAGAATTTGCGGCAGGTTATGTAGTTGGCTATGTCATGCACTTGTTTTTTTTTATTGTTAGTTTTGCAGGTTATGTGATAGACTATCAGATCGGACTTTCCATGGCTACGGTCTATGATCCGCAGAGCAATGCGCAGATGCCTGTAACAGGTAGTGTGTATCAGGCCTGGCTGATCCTGCTTTTCTTTGCAGTAGACGGCCATCTTGCATTGATGAAGATTCTGCTGACATCAGCAGAGATTGTTCCTTATGGCGGGATTGTAATTACCCAGGGGCTTGCACTGAAGGTTATTGATATTTTTCTGGAATGTGTAGGAATGGGAATAAGCCTTGCGATACCTATGATCGCAGCAGAATTCCTGGTAGAGATGGGAGTAGGAATTCTGAATAAAGTAGTACCGCAGATTAGTATATTCGTAATTAATATTCAGATGAAATTAATTGTCGGTCTGGGCCTTCTGGCGCTTCTGTATGCGCCTGCAGGTGAATTCATTGAAAAGATTATGACGACGATGATGAAGACGGTCCAGGGAATACTGACATTCTTATAAAAGGAAGTGAACACCTTTGGCGTCAGATGAAAAAACCGAAAAAGCCACACCTAAGAAGCGAAGGGACCAACGTAAAAAAGGTAATGTTGCTACCAGTAAGGACGTTATCACGGTCGCTTCGCTTGTAGGGTGTTTCTATTGTTTACAGTTGTTATTTCCAGGCATATTTCGCAGGATGCGTGATCTCATGTTATTCCAGGTTACTTCAGTGGCAGATATTGAAGAACTTTCACTTTCCAGCCTGCAGCTTGTGGGCATGAAAGCCATTGAGACGGCTGCGTGGTGTATCTTTCCTCTGGGAGTGATAAGCCTGGCGATCGGCGTGATTGGTACAGGAATACAGACTCGGTTCCTTTTCACCAGGGAGCCGTTAAAATTCAAACTCAGCAAACTCAGTCCGCTGAAGGGGCTTAAGAATATGTTTTCCACCCGGCAGCTTGTAGAACTGGTGAAATCATTGCTGAAGATCATTATTCTGGCGGCGGTTCTGTATGGAATCCTTAAAGATGAACTGGTTATGATTGCGCAGATGATGGATGTGAATCCGATTTCGGCTGCGACATATGTTCTGAAAGAGATTATCAGTATGATCCTGCAGATCGGTATGATCTTTGCGGCCATTGCCGGATTCGATTTCTTCTATCAACGATGGAAATATGAGAAAGATCTGAAGATGTCCAAAGATGAAGTCAAGGAAGAGTACAAACAGATGGAAGGAGACCCGAAGGTTAAGGGTAAGATCCGGAGTCTCCAGCAGAATATGGCAAGAAGCAGAATGATGCAGGCGGTTCCGGATGCGGATGTAATCATTCGTAACCCTACACATTTTGCGGTTGCGCTTCGATATGACATAGACAATGACAATGCTCCTGTGGTTGTTGCGAAAGGCCAGGATTATATTGCGCTTAAGATCGTAGAGGTCGGGGAGAACAATCATGTCACGGTAATCGAAAATAAACCCCTTGCCAGGGGAATCTATGCTTCGACCCCGCTGGGAGGACAGATTCCGGCGGAATATTACGGAGTGGTTGCGGAGATATTGGTTGAGGTATTCCGAATGAATAAAAAGTTGGTGTAGAGAATGAAAAATATATTAAATAATGCGGTATCACTGATCGTAGTCATGATTGTACTTCTGCTGATCATACCGCTGAGTCCGTTTTTTCTGGACGTTATGATTATTTTGAATATTGCGGTATCACTGATTATTCTTCTGATCAGTATGAATATCAAAGAGGCGCTGGAATTCTCTATTTTCCCGTCGCTGCTTCTGATTACAACTTTATATCGTATCGGAATCAACATCTCCTCAACAAGGAGTATCCTTAGTAATTCAGGTACGGCGGGACAGGTAATCAAGTCCATGGGTGATTTCGTTCTTCAGGGGAACGTAATTGTCGGAGTTGTTATCTTCCTGATTATTGTTTTAGTACAGTTCCTTGTTATTACCAAGGGTGCGGAACGTGTTGCTGAGGTTGCGGCCAGATTTACACTGGACGCTATGCCCGGTAAGCAGATGGCGATTGACGCTGACCTGGGAAGCGGACTGATTACAGAGGACGAGGCGAAAGAAAGACGTTATAAGATTCAGAAGGAAGCGGACTTCTACGGTTCCATGGATGGTGCCACGAAGATTGTTAAGGGAGATGCAACCATGTCCCTTATTATCACGGCAGTTAACTTTCTTGGCGGCTGTATTATCGGTATGGTACAGGGCGGCATGGGATTCACAGAAGTGCTTCAGGTATATTCTATTGCAACGATCGGCGACGGTCTGGTATCACAGATCCCGGCGCTTCTGATCTCAACGGCAACGGGTATGATTGTAACCCGTGCGGTTGCGGAAGACAGCCTGAACATTGACGTGACAAAACAGTTCTCGGCACAGCCAAGGTCAATTATGATTGCAGGCGGCGTTCTTGCGATTCTGATTGCGGTTCCGGGTATGCCGAAACTTCAGCTTTCTATTATTGCACTGGTAATGATGCTGGGCGGTTATTATCTCCTTCGCCGTATGCAGACATTTGCAACGGTGAAAGAGCAGGGGCCCATGGCTATGGGGGGCGGCCCGGGCGTGCAGGAAGCAGACCCCATGCAGATGATGGAGGACGAGGAGAACTTCAAAGATATCAACAGCGTATATTCGCTGATCAGTGTAGAGCCTATTGAGATGGAGTTCGGATACAGTCTGATTCCTCTTGTGGACGAGGCGAGCGGCGGAAGAATGATCGACCGTATCGTCATCTTCCGGCGTCAGTATGCGCAGGAGATGGGGCTCGTGATTCCCTCAATCAGGCTGCGCGACAGTTCCAGTCTGAATACGAACCAGTATGTGATTAAGATTAAGGGCGAGGAGGTTGCAAAGGGAGAGATTCTGGTAGATTATTATCTTGCTCTGGAGCCGCCGAACCTTGAAAAGGAGATCGATGGAATAGATACGATTGAGCCTGCATATGGTATTCCTAGTAAATGGATTACTATTGATAAGAAAGAGATGGCTGAAATCTACGGATATACGGTTATTGACCCCTTGTCTGTTATGCTGACGCATTTGTCGGAGACTGTGAAGAAGCATGCGCATGAATTGCTGAACCGGCAGGAGGTTGTGCGTCTGATTGACAACATGAAGAAGCAATCTCCGGAACTTGTAGATGAGTTGATACCAAACCTGATTTCTTATGGTAACTTCCAGAAGATTCTGACGAATCTTCTCAAAGAGGGAATCCCGATTAAGGATATGGAGACGATCATGGAGACGATTGTAGATTCGTCTATGACGGTGAGAGATCTGGATTCTATTACGGAGAATATTCGTGTTGCATTGAAACGTACGATTACCAGAAGATTCTGCGAGGGCAACAGCATGAGAGTTGTGACCCTTGATGCGGAACTGGAGAAGAATATTATTACCAGTCTGACAAACGGCGACCATGGAGTATATCTGGCGCTTAGCCCGGACGTGATGCAGAACGTGATTACGCAGATGTCCGAGGAAGTGAAGAAATTCCAGGAACTTGGTCAGGCGCCGATCATTCTGACGAGCCAGGTGGTAAGAATTCATGTCTACCGTCTGATCGAGCAGTTTTTCCCGGATGTATATGTGCTGTCCTTTAACGAGATCAGCAATAATATCCAGATACAGGCAATCGGCAATATTACGATGTAAATGAGACTAAACGGAGTGCAGTATGAACACACAGGAACAGTATAAAGACAAGACGAACGAAGAGCTTTTAAAACTGTATAAAGAGACGGGCAGCCTGGAGGTAAAGCAGGAGATCGTCATGCGCTATATCTATCTTGTGAAGAGCATTGCGCTGCAGATGCGGGATATTTATATGAGTTTTTCCCAGGTAGATGATATTATCAGTGAGGGAGTCATTGCGATCATGTCCTCTATTGACAAGTTTGATATGGAAAAAAATGTAAAATTCGAGACTTTTATTTCCAAGAGAATCAAAGGAATGATCATTGATCTTGCCAGAAAGCAGGACTGGGTGCCAAGAAGTACAAGAAAGAGCACAAGAGATATTGAAGAAGCGGTCACAACGTTATATAATAGACTTGGATACTATCCTTCTGTGCAGCAGGTAACGGAATTTCTGAACATTACTCCGGAGAAATACCAGGAGACAATGCGTAAAGCGTCGCTGTTTAATATTCTTTCGCTGGATATGGTGCTGGCAGAAGCGCAGGGCAACGAGGTCGGGGTGACGCTGCCGCAAGGTGATAAAAGTGAACAGCCGGAGAGTAAGTTCCTTCAGAAGGAGCTTACGCAGGTCCTGGCGGACGGGGTTGGTATGCTTAAGGAGAATGAACAGATGGTGATCTCGTTATATTATATAGATGAATTGAACATGAGGCAGATTGCGGACGTATTGAATGTCAGTGAACCGCGTGTCTCTCAGATTCATACGAATGCAATAAAGAAACTACGAAAACACATGGAGAAATTCAACGAAGAAAAGGAGAGCAGGAATGTTTCAAGGGTATTATGATCTAACTTCTAATATGATCACACAGAACCGCAATCTGAACGTTATCAGTAATAACATGACGAATGTCTCTACGCCGGGATATAGGATGGACAGAATCATGCAGAGTACCTTCCGTGAAGAGATGATCTATCGTTATGACAAAGGCGGCAAGACTCCGGTAGGGACTGTGTCGTGGGTTAATACTGCGGATGAACGGGTGACGGACTATACGGAAGGAGGCATTCGTGAGACCGGTAATGCGTTAGACGTAGGACTGACCGGTAATGGCTTCTTTGTAATTGATACCGGGGAAGGTCCGGTATATACAAGAGACGGATCTTTTAATCTGGATAATGAGGGATATCTGACGATGCCGGGAATCGGCAGAGTACAGGGAACAAACGGGGCGATCCGTCTTACAACGGATAAAGTGACGATCGACAAGCAGGGCAATATTACCAGCGAGGATGGCAATCAGTTCTTTGGAACATTGCAGATCGTAGATTTTGCAGATTACGGCCAGCTAACCAAGATCAGCGGCAGTGTGTTCCGGGCCCAGGGAGCGCCTCAGGCGGCCCAGGGAGCAGCCGTGAACCAGAAGTTTCTGGAGGATTCTAATGTATCAATGGCAGAAGAGATGACGCGGATGATCAGCAGTCAGCGGATTCTTCAAAGTTCTGCACAGCTTCTTAAGATCTACGATCAGCTTGAAGCTAAGATGGTTACGATAGGGTCTGCGACATAGACTACTGATAACAGGCGACGTCTTCTGGCTATCTGCGGGAAGACGAGACAGAGAGGAGTGGCATATGTATACATCATTTTATACGGCGGCAAGAGGGGCGATGGAGGAACAGCGCAAACTGGACGTTGTTGCCAATAACCTTGCCAATGTGAACAATTATGGTTATAAAGCAAAGACGCCGGTGTTTACGGATCTGATGTATTATAATCTGAATAACTATAACGGGGACGATACCCCGCTGAAGGCCGGTACAGGAATTCTCGTAGAGCAGACAAAGACGGATTTTGATCCGAAGGGACTGATCACGACAGAGGGAAAATTCGATTATGCGATTGTTGGCGAAGGATTTTTCATGGTAAGAAGTCCGATTACCAACGAGATTACATATACGAGGAACGGGCATTTCAGTATGTCTAAGCGGGGAGACGATTTTTACCTGGTGAATGACAATGGAAATCTGGTGCTGGATCAGAACCGTAATCCGATACAGGTTCTGAATGGGGAAACCGGCGGTGAACTCAGCAGCGAGATTGGAGTCTATGGATTCAATATTATGGATGGAATGTTAAGCGTCGGTAATAATGAATTTGCTCCGTCTGTGAAGAACGGAGAGCCGTTCCTGATTGCCGGTGCAAAGGTGGTCGATCATGCACTGGAGATGTCGGGAGCGAGCGTCGCCGATGACTTTACACGCATTATTGAGGCGCAGAGAGCGTATTCTTATGCATTGAAGATGGTTCAGACATCTGATGAAGTAATTAATACAATCAATACATTAAGAACATAGAGAGGTGAATTATGGGGATAAAAACTTATGAAGAGATGAATGAGCTAGAGATGGATATTCTGAAGGAGATCGGCAGTATTGGCGGCGGTAACGCGGCGACAGCCTTGTCCAGTATGCTGAGCGCAAAGGTGAATATGTCCCTTCCTAAGGTAGAGATCCTGGATTTTAATGAAGCGTTGAGCAATGTAGGAGATCCTGAGGAAGTTGTCGCAGCCATACTGGTGGAGATGTCGGGAGAATTAAGCGGTATCATGCTGTTCATTCTGACAAAGCAGTTTTCTGACGAGATCTTATTCCGGATGCTTGGTAAGACGGAAGCGAATTTTTTTGAATTGGAAGAGATTGATTCTTCCGTCCTGATGGAGATCGGTAATATCGTGATTTCATCCTATATTACGGCAATGGCTTCTCTGGTGAATATGAGCGTGGAATTATCGGTTCCGCAGCTTGCCGTGAATATGCTGGGAGGGATAATGAGTGTGCCGATTGCGATGATGGGACAGCATTCTGACAGAATCATGATGATAACAGGCGAGTTCAAGATAGACGGAAAAGCATTAAACAGCAATATGCTGCTTCTGCCGGATGTAGAATCTTTGAATGTTCTTATGAGAAAACTAGGAGTTGAATGATAGATGGAGAAGAAGATATCGGTTGGAATTGCTGATATGAAGATGACGAGGCAGGAGGGCATACTGATTACATATGCGCTGGGTTCTTGTATCGGTGTTTCTTTTTACGATCCGATGATTAAGTTAGGAGCGCTTCTTCATATTATGCTTCCGGAAAAGAGTGGTGCAAAGGACGGCAATGTCTACAAATTTGCAGATACGGGAATACATGAAACGCTGCGCAAGCTTTCTGCGTTTGGTGCAACAAAATCTCGGATGGTATGTAAGATTGCAGGAGGCGCTAAGATGTTCGAAATGAAGGGCGGCGGCGGTCTTGGCAATATCGGAGAGAGGAACGCACAGAATGTGAAGAGAATTCTGATGTCTGAAGGGCTGCGCGTTTACAGTGAGGATGTCGGAGCGAATTATGCAAGAACCATGTTGCTGGACGTGGCGACCGGGCAGGTGTACATACGGTCAGCGGGCAGGCCGGAAAAGATGCTTTAATCAAATATACATAGAATGTAAAGGAGTGAGTATGTATGGCGAATACAGAGATTTTATTGGAATCTGGAACAAATGAGATTGAAGTCATGCAGTTTACCATATTCGGCGAGCTGTATGGAATTAACGTAGCAAAGGTACTGGAGATTATGATGGCGGATAAAGTAAAGCCGATCCCGCATTCCCATAACGCTGTTGAAGGGATTTTCAAGCCCAGGGAAACTCTTCTGACAGTTATTAATCTTCCAAAGTATCTGACAGGGGAAAGCGGGGACACGAAGGACAGGGATCTGTTCATTATTACGAATTTCAATAAGATGCATATTGCATTCCGTGTACATTCTGTGGTAGGAATCAGCAGGATTTCCTGGGAAGCAATCCAGAAACCTGACAAGGCGCTGACGAATGGCGAGGACGGGGTTGCTACAGGTATTGCTCAGTGCGGAGATAATCTTGTTACGATCCTTGATTTCGAGAAGATTGTGGCAGAGATTGCGCCAGAGACGAGCATCCAGGTTTCCGATATCGACAAACTCGGCGAGAGGATTCAGAGAGATCAGAGTATTATTCTTGCGGAAGACTCTATTCTTCTGACCAAGATGATCTCAGATTCGCTTTTCCGCGCCGGATATAGTAATCTTACGACATTCAATAATGGAAAGGAAGCGTGGGAATTCCTGGAGAGTATTAGAGGAGAAGACGATTTTTATAAGAGAGCGGCGCTTCTGATCACGGACATCGAGATGCCGGAGATGGACGGCCATCGCCTGACAAAGCTTGTAAAGGAAGATGAGAAGATGAGGAATATGCCGGTTGTTATTTTCTCATCGTTAATCAATGAAGAGATGCGGATTAAAGGAAAGCAGCTTGGCGCCGACGAGCAGTTGTCGAAACCGGAAATCGGACGTCTGGTTGAGGTCATGGATGCATTGCTGGACCGGAGGGAGCGTAAATGAAGAATTGTGTAGTAAGACAGGCTATTAAGGATCTCAAGACAGATACGATCATCGGATATGAGCTGCTTGTGCAGGAGGATGAGAGTAGTTTGTATAATTCAAGCTCAGACAGCGTAGCGGCGAATACGATGGTGGCTTTCCTGTCAGAGAATTCTGAGAGAATCTTTAAAGATAAAAAGACCTTTATGACATTTACACCGACGCTCTTGTTTCGGAATACGCCGAAGATTTTCGACAAGGATAAGGTTGTGATCCAGATTGAGGACAATATTGTGGTCCATTCTCTGGCAGCGATTCTCATCAGTAAGTATCGTGATCAGGGATATCATTTTGCGATTAATGATTTTCAGTTTACGCCAAAGTATTTCAGTATGCTGGAATATGTAGATTTTATCAAGATGGATCTTTCGAATAAGCTGGAAGGGACGCAGAAGCGTTCTATTGCCAATGTGATCGACATGGCCCACGGTTTCCAGAAGCAGTTTATTGCAACAGGCGTGAACAGCAAGGAGGTGTACGATTGTGCGGTTGAATTGGGCGTAGACTATGTGGAAGGCAATTATATTGCAGGAGCCACAACGTCAAAAGCAAGCAAGATGGACTTTATGCAGGGTAACCTCTATCAGCTTATCGTCGAGATTACGAAGGATGAGCCGGATGTGGAGATTCTGGAAGAGACGATCACAAGAGATGCGTCCCTTACCTATGCGCTTCTCAAGATGGCGAATTCGGCATACTTCGCAGTGCATCATGAGACAACGTCCGTTCGTCAGGCGTTGGTGCGCGTCGGAATCAGTCAGTTAAAGCAGTGGGTTTATCTTCTGAGTTTCGAGGATAAACAGAACAAGTCGGAATCTGAGGAACTGCTGAAGGCATCGTTTATGCGTGCGAATTTTACATCCGCACTGGTAAAGAGACTGAAGAATTTCCCGATTAATACATCAGACGCATATCTGCTCGGTATGTTCTCGATGCTGGAGTACATGATAGATGCTCCGATTGCAGAGATCCTCTACGAGATTCCGATTCTGGAAGAAGTGAAGGATGCTTTGATCCGGAAAGAAGGAAAGGCAGGCCGCCTGTATGAACTTGTACTCTGCTATGAGAAGGCTGACTGGGGTGAGATCAAGGAGATTGCAGACGAGCTGGGACTTAAGACGAATGAGATGGCACAGATTTATATGGAGTGCGTAGAAGAAGTAAATAATATCTGGGATAATGTCGTAGGTATGAATGAAGAGTAAAGCGGAGGTGAAAGCTTATGGTAGGCGGAATCTCAGCAATGAGTCCATATATAAGCACATCTTATCAATATATGGGCTATGCACGGACGAATGGAGTGCGGTCTTTACGCAGTGTCGGTGAGGCGGCCCCTGTGCAGGGAGTTCGGAGTACGGCTGCAGAAGCGCAGAGTTTATCGGCAGCGTCTGGGATACAGTCTGGCAGAAGTGTCGGATCTGTATATGGAATCCGGGCCGGCCTTAGCGTCGGCGCAGCATTAGCGGCAGGGCGTCCGGCAAATCCAGGGACGCCTGTAGAGCCTGTTCGTCCGGTATCGACCGTGGAAGCAGATGCTCCGCGGGGAATTGGATACATGATTCCGTTTCTGAGGGAAGGAATGGATCCGGCAGAACTGGCAGTACGCATGCGTATTCAGTATGTAGATCAGAATGCTTCGGGAAAAAATCCAACATCCGGGACAGGGATAGAAGAAATACAAGAAGCGGCAAAAGAGGGTGAATGCCAGACCTGTAAGGAAAGAAAATACCAGGACGGTTCTGACGATGCAGGAGTTTCATTTAAGACGCCTACCCAGATTGCGCCTGAACAGGCTGCCGCTGCAGTAAGAGGCCATGAGATGGAGCATGTCGTACGGGAACGTGCGGCAGCGGTGCGCGAAGACCGGCGGGTAGTCAGCCAGTCAGTTACCATGCATACGGCCATCTGTCCAGAGTGCGGTGCGTCTTATGTATCGGGAGGGACGACGAGGACAACGACTGCGGCGGATCCACAGCCAGAGCGGACGGAAAATGGGGAATTTGTTGCTGCATAGCAAGATAACTGACACATTTTTACGATCTTGTAATACAATGTACTGAGAGGTTCGATCTTATATAGAGAAAACTCCCAGTAATACCAATGGGAGTATATAGAAAGAAAGAGGGGATATATATCCATGCGTAAAAGTATTAAGACAATGGTTGGAATTCGGGTAGCTTTTGCATTTGCAGCCGTGCTCGTGTACAGCCTGGTGGTTACATTTAATGTTTTTCTCATTAAAGATGCGGCGAATTCCAGCAGTGCTGCAAGTCAGATGCTGGATACGATTGAAAAGGCGGAAACGGCGCATTATAAATGGTCCAGCGGTCTGAGCAGCGCTTTGTACGCAGGGATTGAGTTCGAAGGAAGTCTGGATCCGACAGCATGTGTATTGGGGAAATGGCTCTATAATGACGTGGAGACGGACGATGCGGTTGTCATCGAAATGAGGAAAGAGATCGAGCCGCTGCATAAGGAACTGCACGAGTCAGCCGGCTATGCACTGGAACTGATGAAGACGGATCCGGCGCAGGCACAGGAGTATTATCAAAGCACCATCCGCACGAATCTGTCTGTGCTGGTGGAAAAGCTGGAAACGATTGTACAGGAAAGCGAACAGCTGACGGAGGAAAGTTCAGAGAGTATGTTCAGGACGATCCACGTCGTTCAGGTGCTGGCCGGAGTGTGTTTTTTTGTAGCGCTGATCTGTCTTGCAAGCCTTATCATTTATGTAATGAAGAAGGTGATCAAGCCGATTATGCATATCAGTGAATGTGTCCAGCCGCTCCAGGAAGGACGGCTTGAACTGGATATTGATTATGAATCCAGGGATGAGATTGGAGAGTTGTCGACAACTCTGCAGACTTCATTCAAGGTGATTCAGGGTTATGTCGGAGATATTAATCGGATTATGAATCAACTGGCGCAGGGGGTATTTGATGTTCGTACGTCTACGCCGTTTATAGGAGATTTTAAGTCTATCGAGACTTCGATCGGGATCTTTACAGATACGCTTTCAGCTTCTATCGGTAACATTGGCAAGGTGGAACACCAGATCTCTGGAAGTGCAGAGCAGTTATCCAGCGGAGCGCAGTCGCTTGCCCAGGGTGCGACTGAGCAGGCCAGTGCGGTGGAGCAGCTATATGCAATGCTTGAGGAATTGTCGAGGAATGCGGCAAAAAATGTCGAAATGGCTCAGAATGCGCAGGAGAACGCTCGTCTGACCGGTGAACAGGTGACGATCAGCGGTCAGCAGATGGAAGAGATGGTTTCTGCCATGAACGATATCACGCAAGCCTCACAGAAGATTGGAGAGATTATTGCAACGATTGAGAATATTGCTTTCCAGACAAATATTCTGGCTCTGAATGCGGCTGTTGAGGCGGCAAGGGCGGGAGACGCCGGAAAAGGATTTGCTGTTGTGGCAGATGAAGTCCGCAGCCTTGCGGCCCAGTCCGACCAGGCGGCTAAGGCGACGAAAGATCTGATTGGTAATTCCGTTACTGTCACGGAGAAAGGAAGCCAGATTGTCGATGAGGTATCCAATACTCTGCAGAAGACGCTGAATTTAGTGGTAGAATCTAACACTGCGATTGGTACGATTGCAGAAGTGATTCAGGGAGAAGCGGAGTCTATTAAACAGGTTACGGATGGAATCGGACAGATCTCAGAGGTTGTCCAGACGAATTCTGCGAGCAGCGAGGAGTCTGCGGCAGTCAGTCAGGAACTCTTTGCACAGGTAACAATGTTGAAGCAGCAGACGGAGAAATTCAGGCTTAAGAAGTGATAGAATAGAGAAAGGAGTGCAGATCTGCACTCCTTTTTTAATGCCTGGGGGTCTCTTTCACGGTTATGCATGCCTTGGTTGCCTCAACCGTAATATCAGAAATCAGCTTGTTTGTGTAAAATCCGATGAGCGGGTCAACTGCCGCCGGTGAAGTAACGATATACTTCGGGGACAGTCCGTTCATTGCCAGTGCAATTGTGTCGGCAACACAGCGGTCGCAGGTACAGACGTCGAACTGCCGCATGTAGTAGATAATCTTATCTCTTACAATGGCCTCCATAACATTCAGATAGATGAAGTCCGGTTCGGGCTCTGGTTCGGGCTCCGGCTCCGGTTCAGCCGCTTTCTTTGGAACCGTCGTAGGGCCGGGACCTGGAACCGATTCCGGGTCTGGAACCGACACGGACGAAACCGGATCCGGAGAGGGAACCGAAATAGGAGTAGGCTCTGGAAGCGGATCCGGAGTGGGGACAGTCACATCCGTACGATCCTCTGTTGCTATAGTATATGTGGAAGAAGATTCAGAATTCTGCTCCTTTACGTCAGTAGATAAGGGTAGATCTGACCCATCTTCCATAATAGCGGAGGAGAGTGAATCAGCGGCTTCGATGTTATCGGATATCTCGGCAGAAACTGCCTTGTCTTCAGGATCTTCCGAAGAAGTCTCTTTGCCGTCTCCATCAAACTGAGCAGATAAATTCTGCTGTATCAGATCTGCGACAGGATCCTCACCTGTTGTATCTATTACAGAAATATTCTGAGAGGGAGCGGCACTTGCTGGAGATCTGGAATCTGCAGGAGCAGGCGCATCTTGAGCGGTTGTCTTCACATCTGCAGATGAACCGGCGCCTGGCGTTTTGTCCTCGGCAGATGTTCTGGTGTCTGGTGTTTTGTCCTCGGCAGATGTTCTGGTGTCCGTCGTATCGTCTGCCGCAGACTGGGCGTCATGTCCGGAAAGCAGATTCAACACATGAGCTGTTTTATTGCTTTTTCTTGCCATTATCTATGCCTCCTTATATGGTATCGGAAGAAGTCAGATCTACGACTTCCCGGATAAATTCCTGATAGTCCAGAGATGGTTTCGCAGTAGGGGCGTGGTCAAAAATACTAAGTCCATGGGCGGGAGCCTCCGCTACGGAAACACTGGTACGGATCTGTGCCTGGAATACACATGCTCCTATCTGGGACGCAATGTTCTCGGCCATCTCTTTTACTTCCCGGGCAAGCAGCGTCCGAGGATTATACTTTGTAAGGAGAATCCCAAGAACATTCAGATGGGGGTTCACGCTCTGGCGTACGGAATCAATAGTTTCCTTTAACTGTGAAACGCCCAGCAGACTTAAGATCTCTGGCGCCATGGGAATAATCAGATGATCAGAAGCAGCATAAGCATTGACCGTAAGAACATTCAGTGCGGGCGGAGTATCAATGATAATATAATCATACTCAGCAATAACGGGGAGCAGAGCTCTTTTGAGCAGGATGTCCCGGTCCGAAGAAGTAAATTCCAGTTCTGCGCTGCTCAGTAAAATATTTGAAGTAATAATATCACAGTAGTCGGTATCCTGGATCGCATCTTTAATAGGTACCTGACCTTTTAGCACATCGTAAATCGTGCTGCAGTTCTCAATGTCCAGTCCGAGGCTGAAGCCCATGCTTCCCTGGGGATCAAGATCAATCGCCAATACCTTTTTATTATAAAACGAAAACAGACCTGCGGCTAAAGCGCTGGATGATGTTGTCTTGCCTACGCCGCCTTTCTGGTTTGTAAGTGCGATAATAGTAGCCAAAATAAATTCCTCCATTCGTAATTAAAGCTTATCTAACTATTATATAAAGTATACTATATGCCGATAAATAAGTACAGAATAAATTTGAATTTGTAAAAAGGTGCGGGAGTGAAACCGGCAATCTATGTCTGTGGCAGCTATCGTATCGCACAAATAATAAGTATTAATGAAAGAAAAGGAGAGATTAGTATGGCAACAGTAGGTGGATTGACGAATTCAACAAGTAACAGCCTTCGCGGATATGGCGGTCTGGCCAGCGGGATGGACAGAGATACTTTGATCGAAGGTATGACATACGGTACTACCAGTAAGATTACGCAGCAGGAGCAGAAGAAGCAGCAGCTTGAATGGAAGCAGAACGCTGTCCGCGCTATCAGTGATATGATGATCGCATTTGCGAATAAATATACGGCATCTCTTACATCTTCCAATAACTTGTTCAGTTCTATGTTGTGGGGAAGGAATAATATTACGGCCAGCGGAGCGAACAGTAAGTACGTTTCTGTAACGGGAACGGCCAGTGCGGCGGATGCGATCACGATTATGGGTGTGAAGCAGATGGCGCAGGATGCGAAGTGGTCTTCTTCCGAATCTGTTTCGAACATGCAGATTCAGACGGGAAAGATTGGAGATATCACATACCCGGCGGACTTCGATCAGTCGGTAGTGACTGCGGATAAGCCATATTTGGTCCAGAATCTGGTAGGCAAGACATTAGATTTTAAATATGGCGGCGACAGTTACTCCATTACCCTGGGATTGACGAACTCAAAGGGGGAACTCAATAACTATACGACGGCGGAGGGGATTGCGGCTGCGATCAATGACCAGCTCTCGAAAGTTGAAGTGAATGATAAGACGAAGCTTTCAGATGTCGTTAAGTTTAACGCAGACGGTAACGGCATTAACGTGAAGGTTACCGGGCGCGAAGGCGGCAACGAGGTTAAGATGGTAGGCGGCACGAATTCAGCGATGGATCTGCTGGGATTTGACAGTAAGGATGACAAGGGAAAAGCTGCGGAGATAACTCTTAAAAGAGACGGGCAGACAGGCGCGGAACTTGGAACGAAAGAGGCTCTTACAAAGGCCATCTCTTTTGCAGAGAAAGTGGGCGGAAAGTCTATGACTTTTTCCTATAACGGGAAATCTGCCACCATAAAGCTGCCGGCGGCCAGTGAACTGGGCAAGGGGCAGGAGGAAGATAATAAGACGATACAGGAGTCTATCCAGAAACAGCTGGATTCAGCTTTCGGAAAGAACAGAATCCGTGTTGGCCTGAACGATGGGAAATTTGATTTCACGACATATGACCCGTCAACTGTAAAAAGAAACCCAGACGGCACCCCGGACTGGGACGGAGCGAAGGTAGACAATACTTCTACGCTTTCGATTGCTTCCGGTCACTCTGATCTTGTAGGGAAAAACGGCGTGTTTGGAATCAAGGCAGGTATTACAAACCGTGTGAATCTGAATGAAGGTATTCTGAATTCCGGGTCAAAGGTAACTGCAGATGATCTGGGTAAGACAATTACGATTAATGGCGAGACGTTTACCATTACGGAAAAGACAACCATTAATCAGTTGATGAAGGATATTAATAAGAGCGGCGCCGGCGTAACCGTAAGTTATCAGACGGTCGGAGATAAGTTTACATTTACGTCTAACGAGAAAGGAGCCAGCGGTTCCATACAGATTTCGGGAGATGCTCAACTTCTGAATCATCTCTTCGGAGTAGACGCTGCGGATATACAGGATCTGCAGGATGGAGTACAGGGGCAGGATGCGGTTGTTGCCGTGAAGTATAAAGGTTCCGACGACGTAGTAGAATTAATCCGCGATACGAATTCCTTTACGGTCGACGGCCTGTCTATCGGAGTAAAAGGTACGTTTGGTTACGATGAGGATGGGAACCGGATTGAGAATTTTGAAGATCCGGTGGAGATTAACGCCCAGGTGGATGTTGACAATATTGTTGACAATATTAAGTCAATGGTAGATGAATACAATAAGATCATTGAACTGGTGAACAAAGAGCTGACCAGTAAGCCGGACCGTGATTACTCGCCGCTTACCAGCGAACAGAAGAAGGAACTGAGCGAGAGCGAGATTGAGACGTGGGAAGAGAAGGCGAAAACGGGTATGCTCTATGGTGACAGCGATCTGAGATCATTGAGCAGCGACCTGCGGTTTATCATGAGCGGCGGTACGATGGAAGCGTTCAGGAAGATTGGAATTACGACATCTACTCTTTACTCAGACAACGGTAAGCTGACGGTAGACGAGACGAAACTGAGAGCGGCCCTTGAGACCGATCCAGAGTCTGTTGAGAAGCTTTTCACATCGGGAAAAGCAAAAGATGAGAAGGGCAATGACATTACGGGTATAGCCACGAATCTGAAGAATGTTATGGATAAGTATGTTAGGACGATGGGATCTATGGACACGAAAGGTATTCTGATTAAGAAAGCCGGATCCACGAGTTCTCCCATGAGTCTTACTGAGAATTCCATCTATAAGCAGCTTACCGAGATTAACAAGCAGATTTCAAAGCTTCAGACGAGATTGGAGTCAGAGCGTGACCGTTATATCAAGCAGTTCACAAGTCTGGAGACTTTGATCTCCCAGATGAATAGCCAGAGCAGCTGGCTGAGTCAGCTTGGCGGCTATTAAGATTAAAAAAGGGGAAAAATATGTATCAGAATGGATATCAACAGTATAAGATGCAGACTGTAAATACGATGACGCGCAGCGAGATGCTTCTGCTCCTGTATGATGAGCTGATCAAGCGTCTTAACAGAGCGCAGATCGCATTGGATGATAAAAACTACGATTTGTTTGAAAAATCGGTGAAAAGGTCGAGGGAGATTGTAGACTATCTCAATAGAACTCTGAATATGGAGTATAGGATCAGTTATGATCTGAGAAGGATGTATGAATTTTTTCTCTATGAACTCAGCAGGCTGCAAGCTGGTAGAAACAGCGCTGTAATCCAGGAATTGAAGCCCCTTGTTGCGGAACTCAGGGATGCGTTCAAAGAAGCAAGTAAGACGGCTGCCGTGTAAACAGGAGGACGTATGGAGAATAAGGAAGAATTATTGACAGAGGTCCTAAAGCGGGTGCAGCGTAATTATGTGCATATGGTAGAGATAGAAAGAGTGACAAAGGATCTTGCGGATGCAATGTCAAGAAACGATCAGGAATCCGTTCAGCTTCTTATTAAGATGAGGCAGGAGGAATTAGAACAATTCCAAGAGACAAAGCAGGAAATCCGGATACTGATCCAGGCAGGTGACGAAGAAGAGGAAAAGCTTCGCTCCTGGCTCAGGGGAGAGGATCAGTATGAGGCGGAGAGTTTTGAAGCCGGAAAGATTAAGGAACTTAGCGGCCAGCTGTTACAGATTTTAAACCGGACGATTAATATTGACAAAGTACTTAACATGAAAGTGTCGGGTAAGGACTCTTACTATCAATCAGCAAAATAGAAAGATAAAGCAGGGGCTGTCGGAAAATGATAATTTCCCGGCAGCCCTTTCTATACTTAAAGGAAAGCCCTTGCTTATTTTGTTCATTTCAAAAAACAGACTGTAGAAGAACAAACGCATTTATATGGGTGTAATACTCCATACAGGACCGCCAGAGTTGGCAAAAGGACTCAGTTCGTCCAGAAGCATCTGAACTTCCCATGGAGTCTGGGTGTTCTCGAGGTTTGCAGGATCGGCAATCCTGACCTGGGTTCCGGTCCAGTAATCGGTGATAATAATGAAGTGACCGCTTCCCGTAAAATGGCCGGGCCCCATCAACGCCACCAGGATATGGCCGCTCCTCAGTTCGTCAAGAACCCCTTCCACGGTAAAATTCTGGAAGGAAGTCGCCTGGAAACCGAAAGCTGCGGCGCACTCTGGAATGAAGTTATGTGCGGTTCCTCCTCTGGGAGCCCAGTAATGATTAGTTGCAGCCCAGTCTGCCATATCGGGCGGCAGAAGAGTCTGGTTGGTGAAGCTTGATACAATCATGGCCAGAGCAGTGGGGCCGCAGCCATACTTTTTCATAGGATCCTGACCTCCGTAAAGATAATCCGCCCAACGGACGTCAGACTGATTATAATATGTAAGAATTCCGATGCTGCTTTCAAGGGACAGGGAATACTGGCCGTCTACGAGAACCGGCGGTTCCACCGGATCAGGAGCAGCTTCGGGAAGTGGAGGAACATATTTAAGGGAACCGGAGGCCAGTCTGATCTGAGAAAATGGCATACAAAACAGCAGGATGATTGCAACAATTCCGGCAGCGGCTCCGAAAATTAATTTCTTTTTCATCTTTGTCTCCATATTTTCGGAAATAATATTGACTGTTTTCATAAATAATAGTATATAATAAATATCGGTAGCTGTGGGAAAAAAATTAAGGTGGGAGTATATGGCACAGATTATTTTTGACCATGTAACGAAAGAATATAAGAATGAAATCGCACTGAAGGATATTTCCTTCACCGTAGATAAGGGGGAATTTGTTTTTATCGTAGGGAAGAGCGGCGCCGGAAAGAGTACGCTGCTGAATCTGATCATGAAGCAGGAGGAGGTGACTTCCGGACAGATTATTGTTGAGGGGAGAAGGCTTGACATTATGGAACCAAAGAGAATTCCACTCCACAGAAGGAGGTTAGGAATTATGTCACCAGAAGTTGGGCTATTGAAAGACCGCTCGATTTATGATAATATAAAGTTAGCAATTCTTGCAACTGGAAATGCAGATGTACGGATACGTCCGAAGGTTATCAAGGTTCTGGGACTGGTAGGTCTTGCCGGAAAGTGCGAGGCATACCCGGATGAACTCTCGGGAGGAGAGCAGGCTCGGGTACTTCTGTCAAGAGCGTTGGCCGTAGGGCCGGAGATCCTGCTTGCGGATGAACCGACGGCGAACCTTGATCCGGATTCGGCATGGGATCTGATGCAGCTGTTTGATGAACTGAATTACCGGGGAATGACGATTCTGGTAGCCAGCCATGCCAGGGAACTGGTTACGATCATGAAAAGAAGGTGTATCACACTGGTGGCCGGAAGGCTTGCCGTGGACGCCAAGAGGTCGATTTACGATCAGAAAGCGATGGATATATTCGCAGAGAGAAAAATTCTTAAGAAAGACGAAGAAAATAGCAAAAAAATCTTATATTTGTCTGACAATGTCCGATAATCTAATTAAAGGGTGTAATTAGTCGAAGCTTAATTAGTAGAGCCTGGAAGGGAGGAAATGAAACGATTAATTATGAGTTCAGATATGTGCTAATATTGCTGACAACAATTATTAATCAGAAGCCGCTTCAGTCTATGCGAAAGCATGTAAGATGGGAGTCGGTTCTTGACGTTTCTGAATACCAGGAAATAGTTAATATCATCTATGTCGGACTGTTAGGGATTGAAAAGAATATCTCGGAAGATTGTATCGACCAGTTTTATCATGAGTATAAGAAGTCGCTTCTTTTGTATGAATCTTATGAGAAGGTAGAAGAAGTCATCAAATGGCAGCTGGAGAGAAATCGAATTCAAGCTTTAATCTTGCTGGGCCTAAGCGAGGGCGAGATGTATCCTAAGCCGGAGATGGCTCAGATCAGGCAGATCGAGATTCTTGTGGATAAGAAGGATCTGCCCCGGGTTAACAGGATAATGCTGGAGATGGACTATGAACACAGGGAGGAGTCTACCTGCGGCGGTATTCTCTATGTGAGGATACCGGGAATCAGGATTGTGTTTTATGGTTCGATGCCAATTGAGAACAAAGTAATTCAGCGGCATTTTTCCGGATCGATCGAGAGATATCGGTGCATGGAGCATTATCAGGCGATACATATGCTGTCGAACGAGGAAGAGTACCTGTTTAGGATTGCGAGAATGGTGGAACTGTACATCACGGGACGGTTAAAGATACGGGACATTTTAGATATGTGGCAGTATCGGAAACTTCTGGGTGAACTGTTCCGCTGGAAGGCTGTGAAAGAATTGCTGGAAAGAGCCGGCTGGAACGAATTCGAGAGTCAGGTTGATGTTCTGGGAACGCTTTGGTTTGGAGAGGATGCAGAACAGCAGTATGGGCTTGCGTTGGAACTGGAAGAGTATATTATGTCCCATGGCCGTGAGAACAGGCATTTGGACGAAACGCTATTACCATATGAAAACATCCGTCTGGACTTTTACTGGCGTAACCGGGATAAAGAATGGGCGCTTAGGAAGCAGGCATGGATGTTCCCGACGCGGGAGTACATGATACGTTTTTTCCCTATACTGGAAAAGTATCCTTTTTTACTTGTGTTCTGCTGGATAATCCGAAACTGGCGATTTTTCAGAAGAATTTGTACCAATAAGTGCAGAAAAGCAGGCTTTAGGTTCAGGGTCAGATTATTAGACATACAAGAAAAATTGAAAGGAATGATCATCAAAGAAGAAGATAGAGTAGTTGAGCTGCCTGAAGTTATGCAGGAAGATATGATACCGCAGGCAGAGAACGAAGAGAACTCCTCGACTGAGCCGGCTGAAGAAGATGGAGATTTTCAGAATCCGGGCAAGGAGAACGAGTGCGAAGCTCAGGACAGGAGTGCAGAGCGGGAGGGAGTGTCCCAATACGAAGATGCAGAGAGAGATACTGCGAATATAGAACAGACAGAAGGAGATAGCGATGTTTAAAAAATTGAAAATAAGAATGAAATTATTGGTGGCTTTTGGAATAGTGCTGCTGTTAACTGCCTTACTTTCCGTTTATTCCATATCACAGTTGAGGAAGGCAAGTGATAATCTGGATGGCTTTGTAGAAGGTTCAGTTGCCGTGGACGATGCGGTCAAGGCCTGCCGTATTGCAACGTTTATTGCGGCAAAAGACATGCGGGATATGGTTATCAGCGGCACGACAGATTCTGAGAATCTGCAGTCAATCGAGGAGAATGAGGAGAGTATCAGGACTAACCTTCAGAAGATAAAAGAGTTGGGAATTCTGGATGATCAAAAGGTTGCAGATCTGGAAACGGCGCTTACGAATTGGATGACTATTGCAGAAGAGATTCTGGCGGAACTTAACGCCGGTGATGCGATGGGCGCTGCGGAATCAGTACGGACACAATGTACCCCTCTTCTGGATACCGTAATTCAGGAGATCAACGACTTGAATTCAGAGACGGTTGCCATACGGGCGGCAACGCTTGAAGACAGTGTGAAGACCACGAATATGAGTATGATTGTTCTTGTGTCCGTTACAGTCATTGCAATTCTGCTTGCAATGGTGATCTGTGCGGTCGTTACAAGGACGATTGTATATCCGGTACATCAGGTAGAAGCAGCAATGGAGGGGCTTTCAAAAGGTAATATGTCTCAGACTCTGGATTATGAGTCGGCAGACGAGTTTGGTGCGCTGGTAGGCAGCGTGAAGGAAACGTGTTCCGTATTAGAGAACGTTGTTTCTGACCTGTCGCGGCTTCTGGACGACATGGCAAAGGGGAATTTCGATTTATTTGCTAGCGATGATAACTATAGAGGAGATTTCAAGCCGCTGCTTGAGTCAATCCGTAGGATGAACCGCAGTTTAAGTACGACAATGCGGCAGATTAATGATGCTTCCGACCAGGTGGCCAGCGGCGCCGATCAGGTATCTTCCGGCGCTCAGGCGTTATCACAGGGCGCTACGGAGCAGGCAAGTTCTGTAGAAGAATTAGCGGCAACGGTGAATGATATTTCAAGAGAAGTGAATAATACGGCTGAGAATGCCAGAGAAGCAAGCGAGAAGGTTATGGAAGCTCAGACTAAGCTGACGACTTCTAATGAGCAGATGCAGGATATGATTAAGGCTATGGGTGAGATCAGCCAGAAGTCCGGAGATATTGGAAAGATTATCAAGACGATTGAAGACATTGCATTCCAGACCAATATTCTTGCATTGAATGCGGCGGTTGAAGCTGCCCGCGCAGGAGAAGCCGGTAAAGGATTTGCGGTAGTAGCGGACGAGGTGCGGAACCTTGCATCGAAGAGTGCGGAAGCGGCAAGCAATACGACTACGTTGATTGAAGGAACGATTCTTGCAGTCGAGAATGGAACGAGTATTGTAGACCGTACGGCGGCAGCGATCTCAGAGACGGTTGAGAGTACAAGAAGCGCAGTTACATATGTGGATAAGATTTCTTCAGCGGCAGTCAGTCAGGCAGAAGCCATTACCCAGGTAACCATGGGAATGGATCAGATCTCCAGCGTGGTTCAGACGAACTCTGCTACGGCACAGGAGAGTGCGGCGGCCAGCGAAGAACTTTCCAGCCAGTCACAGCTTCTTAAATCTCTGGTGGCACACTTCAAGTTAAGAAGCGCAAGACCAGACGAGAATAATTAATCAGACAGTAAAAAGTGAATTAAGAGATGTCCCTGACTTCAGGGGCATCTCTTTTTAATGTTTTAAGGATTGTGGGAGCACGAAGTGCGGAACAGTCCGTGGCATCATGATAAGCCAGGGTCAAAAGGTTTTCGTCTTCCTATGATAAAGGAATCTTAAGAACCTGCCCTACGTCTATCAGATCGCTGGTCAGCCCGTTCAGCTGCATGATTGCCTCAACCGTGGTGCCGAATCTCCGAGACAGAAGCCACAGACTATCCCCCGCCTGGACGATATATTCCCGGTAACCCCCTGTCGATGAAACGGGGATCCGAATCACCTGTCCGATATAGAGTATATCACCTGTCAGTCCGTTCAGTCGTCTGATTGCCTCAACTGTGGTGCCATATCGTCTGGATAAGAGCCAGAGGGTATCACCGGGCTGAACCGTATATTGAAAAGTGTCTGTTTCATCCGGGTTTCCGTCTGGTTTCTGGGACGGTACATTCTGTATAATCCCCCGATAAGTATCATACAGAGCCTTCCATGTAAGGGGCCCTACAATGCCGTCGGCATTCAGGCTCATAGTTTTCTGAAAGGCGATGACTGACTGCCGTGTTCCGCTGCCAAAGATACCATCCTGTGCAAGCCCTGGTATTTCCGGGTAATATTCAGATATGAGATCCAGAAGGTATTGAAGGGTAATCACGTCTGGCCCGGAAGAACCCTGGCGTAGAATGCTGCCTGGAGGAACGGTTCCGATCCCTATACTACCGCCCTCGCTGTCCAGTTCGGCAAGTCTGGCGACGGCAGTGTAAAGGCTGGAGATCTTATACCAGGTGGATTTGCCCACGATTCCATCTGGAGTCAGGTTAAAAATATTCTGAAATTTTGTTACAGCCGCCCGTGTGCTGTCCTGGAATACTCCTTCCTCATCGGTAATGGCGGGAATTGCCGGATAATTTCGCCGGATACGGTTCAGATAAGTCTGGATTGTCTGAACGTCAAGTCCCGTACTGCCCACACGAAGCGGAGTTCCCGGGTAGGATGACAGAATACCGGTGACAACCTCCGTCTCTGCAATCTCCACATCGTCTGGATAATAGGAGCGGAGAATCTGAATGGGCGTAAGCCCCTGTTCAGCCAGGGTAACGGTTCCCCATTGGGATAATCCCTGGCAGGTGGCGGTCGTTCCATTACAGAACGAGGTAAAATAGGGGGCAATATGACCCTGCCTGCGCACATATTCGTTGAATATATCATCCACGATCCGACTGATGGAACTGTAGATGGGACGCCCCTCTACAAAATACTGATCATAGGCAGTGCTGTTGGTGATGTCAAAATTGTAACCTCTGCTTCTGTACCATTCCGTGTAGATTCGGTTCAGGGCAAACGTAATTATGGCGTAGATATTTGCGGTCAGTGAATTCTGGGGCCAGGTCGGGTAGATCTCGCTGCTCGCCACGTTTTTCACGTATTCGGGAAAAGATACCTGTACGTTCTTTGCATTAGAACTGGGTGTTCCAAGATGAACCGTGATGGGATTCGGAATTACCACCTGCCGCAGAATGCGCGGCTCCATATAGGTTCCCTCCTGCTCGCTGGTGTCCCGCATGGCGACCGCAGGTTTTCCGATGGTAATCGTCTGTGTCGCACTCTGACGCTGCGTCTGCTGCATGGGAGTGAGCACAACTGGCAGTACTGCGGTTTCCCCATCGTAAATGGGTATATCTGAGACGAACAGGGAATTAAAGCCAGGGTTCTTTGCAAGCACAGAGTAGCTGGTAAAAGGTAATTCATTATAGTAAGGAGTCTGGGAGAAACTTTTATCTATTGTATTAAGGGCAATGACAGGTGTTTCTCCGTTTTCATCTGTTGTCAGTTCATAGAGGATGTTGGAATCAATGTCTGTAATCCTGACCTGTACACCGCTTAAAGGGACGGCGTCATGTGCGGTGCGGGTCTGAATAAGTAAGTAACCGATAGCCATAGGCTTCTTAGTCTCCTTCTGAATATGTCGTTATACTATAGATTATGAAGGAACACAGGAATAGTAACGAGAAATCAAATAAAAAACATAAGAAATAATTGACAAAAAGTTTAATGGGAGTATAATAAGTAGCGAGTAAGTTTAGTAAAAAAATATTTTTGGTTTAGGAATAAAAAGCGAAGGAGCAAAGTCAGATTATGGAACTGGAATATGTGAATGAACACATTGGAACGAAGATCAAGGACTTGAGGAACCGCAACGGACTGACACAGCAGGAACTTGCCGACCGGACAGAACTGACCAAGGGATTCATCTCTCAGTTGGAGCGGGGACAGGTATCGCCGTCTGTTGTGACGCTTCTTGACCTGATCGAATGCCTGGGGACGACTGCATCTGAATTTTTTAAGGAAACAGAAGAAGAGCATGTTGTTTTTTCAGAAGAGGGTTTTTTTGAGAAGGTGGATGAGGCCGGGAACAGTATTCAGTGGATCGTTCCCACGGCGCAGAAGTACCAGATGGAGCCTCTTCTGGTGGTAATTCAGCCCCATCAGAGCCTGGAGGAGGATAAGCCTCATGACGGGGAAGAGTTCGGGTATCTGATGACAGGAAGGCTTAAGCTTCATCTGGGAGATGAAGTCTATTCTGTGAAAGCGGGGGAGAGTTTCTATTATCCGGCGAAGCGCAGACACATGATTGAGAATCCAGGCAGCCGGCCTGCCAGTTTTATCTGGGTCAGCACACCGCCCACATTCTGACGAGAGGCGGTATGACTTAAGAAGTTTTCATGTAAGGAAGTTGGGGGATGAAGATGGAACAGACAACGAACATTATTGAACTAAAACATATTACCAAGACTTATGAGGACGGCTATACGGCTGTTTCAGATTTTAATCTTGAGGTCAGGCAGGGAGAATTTATTACATTCCTGGGCCCTTCCGGATGCGGAAAGACTACGACTTTGCGGATGATCGCCGGTTTTGACATTCCGACAGAAGGAGAGATTCTGCTGAACGGCCGGCCGATCACCAGCCTGCCGCCTAATAAGAGGCCGATTAACACGGTGTTCCAACGGTATGCGTTATTTCCGCATATGAACATATTTGAAAATATTGCGTTTGGATTAAAGCAGAAGAACACGCCAAAGAACATGATCGCAAAGAAAGTGAAGAAGGTTCTGGAACTGGTGGACCTGGAGGGGTTTGAGAATCGGAGGGTTGATACGTTATCCGGCGGACAGCAGCAGCGGGTGGCGATTGCCCGGGCGGTTGTGAACGAGCCGCAGATTCTTCTTCTGGACGAACCTCTCGGGGCGCTGGACCTGAAGATGCGAAAGGAAATGCAGCTGGAACTAAAGAGCATGCACCGGGAACTTGGCATTACCTTTATCTATGTAACCCATGATCAGGAAGAGGCTCTTACCATGTCGGATAAGATCGTGGTCATGTCAGAGGGGAAGATGCAGCAGATTGGTACGCCGGAGGATATCTACAATGAGCCTATCAATGCATTTGTGGCGGACTTTATCGGAGACAGCAATATTTTCAACGGTATTATGACCGGGAAACTGAAAGTCCGGTTCTGCGGCGGGGAGTTCCCTTGTGTAGATGATATTGAGGAAGGGACTCACATTACGGCTGTCGTGCGTCCAGAGGATGTGAATCTTACTGCGCCGGAGAAGGGACGGATCCGGGGAACCGTGACCGCTGTGATCTTCAAGGGTATGCATTATGAGATTACCGTAGAATCCGGGAAGAATGAGATTGTCGCCCAGTCAGTCTATTCTGCCAGAGTGGGGGACCGTGTGGGCGTTCAGGTAGAGCCAGACAATATCCATGTTATGATTGCGGAGGATCATACTAATATTTTTGCAGCCGAGATCAATAAAAATTATGAACTGGAATACAATGGAACGGTTCTGGATGTGAAGCTGACGGACATTGTTAAGGGAAGCGTCATGTCAGAGGACGGCGCCTGGCTGGATGCGAAGGGTCTGGAACTGGATCCGAAGAAGGTACGAATCAAGATCTCCATCAAGCCTCAGGATATTGAACTGACGGATGACCAGGAGGAAGGGCTGGTACAGGGGTATATCAGTAATCTGATCTATAAGGGCGATCACTATAGTTATGTGATTCACACAGATCTGGAGCAGGATTTTGTGGTAAATGACGAGTATCTGTGGAATATGGAGGATCAGGTCGGCCTGTTGATGCCGGTGGAGAAGATGATCTTTACGGTGAAAAAGTAGGAGGCGGATAGATGAAGAGACGTACATTTTCCAGAAAATATCTGGGAATTCCATATGCGCTTTTTCTGGCGGTTTTTGTTGTGGCTCCTTTGCTTGTGCTGACCTACTATGCATTTACAGACGGGCGGGGACAGTTTACCATTCAGAATTTTACGGGATTTTTTACGGATCCCAATACCCTCGGGACTTTGTGTTACAGCTTTGGCATTGCTTCGGTTACGACGGCGGTATGCCTGCTGATTGCCTATCCTCTGGCTTATATCCTTGCAACTGGAAGGCTCAAGGGGAAGACAGTGATTGTTCTGATTTTTATTATGCCTATGTGGATTAATTTTTCGCTGCGAATCACGGCGCTTAAGGAGATTCTTACATGGCTTGAGGGGAATCTGGCGTACCACCCCTTTCTCAATACGGTGCTTGGTATGAGCTACGATTTCCTGCCGTTTATGATTCTGCCTATTTATAACACCATCTCCAAGCTGGACGGCGCACTTCTGGAGGCTGCGAGAGATCTGGGGGCGGGAGAGGCGCAGACATTTCTGAAGGTCACGATTCCTTTGTCGCTGCCTGGAATCTTAAGCGGTGTGTCTATGGTATTTCTGCCGGCCATGACCAATTATGTGGTGCTGGACATGCTGTACAACAGCACATATATTATGGGCAGCTTAATCGGAAGTTATTTTGCGGCTTATGACTGGAACGGAGGTTCTATGATCGCGCTGATCCTGCTGGGAATTATCTGTCTGTTTACACTGATTTCCGGTGGAGATGAGGAGGAAAATACGAGAGGAGGGGCGTTGTTATGATGAGAAAGGCATGGAAATGGATGGTAGTCATCTTCGTCCTTCTGTTTCTGTATCTGCCGATTCTGGTACTGGCGGTATACAGTTTTACGGATGCCACGAATATCGGGGCTATCCGTGGTTTTTCCCTCCATAATTATGCGACGCTTTTTACCACGCCGGAACTGGTTCATATGATTCTTGGAACCGTGGCCCTGGCTCTTGGTTCGGCGGTGATTGCAACGATTCTTGGAACCGTTGGCGCTATCGGGTCTTTTTATTCCAGAAAAGGAATGGCTTCAGCGATTACGACCATGAACCAGGTGCCTGTGGTGAATGCCGATGTGGTGACAGGCTTTTCCATCTGTATCCTGCTTGTGGTAGTGTGCGGGGTAAGTAAGGATACGTTTATTCCGCTGGTGGCAGGACACGTAACATTGTGTGCGCCTTTTGTGTTTCTGTCTGTAATCCCAAAACTCAAGCAGATGGATTCCAGTATCTATGAGGCGGCGCTGGATCTGGGGGCGACTCCCTTCGCTGCGTTGACGAGAGTAGTGATTCCGCAGATTTTTCCAGGGATTCTATCGGGATTCGCTATGGCGGTAACATTGTCATTGGATGATTATTTTGTGGCTACTTATACGAAGCCTGCCACATTTGATACGATCAGTACTTATGTGGTTAATGCGACAAAAGGGGCGCAGACAACGATAAAGACGGCGTTGTGGGCGTTGTCTACAGTAATCTTTCTTCTGGTGGTGATCTTTTCTGTGGTCATGAATATCCGTGCCAGAGGAACAAATCAGAGAGGTATGGGGGTGTAAGCGTGAAAAAGGCGAGGGGCCGTAAGGCAGTGCGGTATGAGGTGATAAAAAGGAGGTCTGCACAGGCTGCCATCGGTGGAGCGGCTGTCTGTCTGTGTATGTGCAGTCCTCTGGCGGCAAAAGCGGCTGCCGGCGACGGTAAAGAAAAGGAAGTGACGCTTCGGATCTGCAACTGGGAAGAGTATATTGACCTGGGAGACTGGGATGAGGATGAAACCATTGAACTGGACAGTGGGAATATCCTGGGAGAGAATACCATGATGGACGATTTCCAGGAATGGTATTACGAGACGTATGGAATCCGGGTGAATATAGAATACTCCACCTTTGGAAACAACGAGGATTTATATAATATGCTGACTCTGGGAGATACCTATGATCTGGTCTGTCCTTCGGAATATATGATTATGAAGCTTCTGACTGAGGATCAGCTTGTGCCATTGTCGGAAGAGTTTTTTGATACCGCTGATAAGAATAACTATTATATCAACGGGGTATCGCCCTATATCAGAAATATTTTTGAAGAAAATGAAGTGGATGGCAGGCCCTGGGGAGATTATGCGGCAGGATATATGTGGGGGATCACCGGGATCGTGTATAACCCGGAACTGGTCAGTGCGAAGGATGCTTCAAGCTGGAAGATTCTGAATGACCCGTCATACTACAGGCGGATTACCCTTAAAGACAATGTGCGGGATTCTTATTTTGCAGCGGTGGGAGCGGTAAAATCGGATCTGCTGCTATCGGAGGAATTTCGAAACGGGCCGGATTACCTGAAGAGGCTGGAAGCGGAGATGAATGATACTTCCCCGGAAACGGTTGCCAGAGTACAGGATTATCTGCAGGATGTGAAGAATAACGCCTATTCCTTTGAGACGGATTCAGGAAAAGCGGATATGGTTACAGGGAAGGTGGCGGCAAACTACCAGTGGTCCGGAGATGGCGTGTATACCATGGACCAGGCGGATGAAGACGGATTTACTCTTGCGTTTGCCGTACCGGAGGAATCTACCAATATTTATTTTGACGGCTGGGTAATGCTGAAAAACGGAATTAAGGGGGATGCGGCAAAGCAGCATGCGGCCGAGGCCTTTATTAATTTTACTTCCAGGTCGGATAATGTGATCCGTAATATGTATTATGTGGGGTATACTTCCGTAATCTCAGGCGGTGAGGATATGCGGATTTTTGAGTATGCCGATTATTGTTACGGCGCGGGAACGGATGAGAAGGAAGTGTCAGAGTATGATCTGGGATATTTCTTCTCAGATAGCGGGAAAGAAGACTATGTGATTACGGCTCCTTCAGATCAGATAAACCGTCAGCTTTTTGCGCGGTATCCCAAAGGGGAGGCAATGGAGAGGGCCGTGCTGATGGTGTGCTTTGATGAGGAACAGAACCGGACAATCAATCAGATGTGGATCAATGTCCGGTGTTATAATATCCACGACGTGCCGGTCTGGGCGTGGGGGATTGCGGGGATTGCAGCGTTTGGTATGATGCTTCTGGGAGTGAAGAAGATCAGAAAATAGTTCATTTTTTCTTAATGGTAATTTAATCTTTTTGCTATGTTATTAAAGGGAAAAATAATGTATAATATTGTGCATTACCACAATTCGGGAGATACATATGAATAAGCCAGTCTTAGGAATTCCGCAAAATACGATAGAGATTCTGCGGAAGTATAATTTTTCATTTCAGAAGAAGTTTGGTCAGAATTTTCTGATTGATACCCATGTGCTTGATAAGATTGTCCATGCTGCCGACATTAATAAAGAAGATCTGGTTCTGGAGATCGGGCCGGGAATCGGAACGATGACCCAGTATCTTGCAGAGGCAGCAGGAAAGGTCGTGGCTGTGGAGATTGACAGGAAGCTGATACCGATACTTTCGGAGACGCTTGCAGGATACGGGAATGTAAGGATTATGAATGAGGATGTCTTAAAAGTGGATGTCCGAAAACTTGTGGAAGAGGAGAATGGCGGGAAGCCTGTGAAGGTGGTGGCCAATCTCCCATATTATATCACAACCCCGATCATTATGGGACTGTTTGAGGAGCATGTGCCGGTGGAAAGTATTACTGTGATGGTGCAGAAGGAAGTGGCGGACCGGATGCAGACCGGACCGGGAAGTAAGGATTACGGCGCTTTGTCTCTGGCTGTGCAGTATTACGCAAGCCCGTATATCGTGGCGAATGTGCCGCCGAACTGTTTCATGCCAAGGCCTAAGGTAGGGTCTGCGGTAATCCGGCTGACCTGCCATGAGAGGCCGCCGGTAGAGGTGGCGGACGAGAGACTTTTGTTTGATATTATCCGGGCATCTTTTAATCAGCGTAGAAAGACTCTGGCAAACGGACTTAACAATTCGGACAGGATTCCTTTTTCAAAAGAACTGATATTGGAGGCGATTGAGAAGCTGGGCAAGGGAAGCAGCGTCAGAGGAGAGTCTCTGACACTCTGCGAGTTTGCCAGACTGAGTAATTATCTTACGCATAAAGGCGGGGTTTGTAACTGATGGTATTGTTTTTGCTGTGACAGAAAGGAGAGGTGTATATGGATAATAGAAAGGAGTTTTCTCTGTTTGAAGTGACGCCGGAGATTGAGCATTTTGCCAGGCTGTGTAGCCAGAATAACGAGATTGACAAGGAACTGTATACGAAATACGAGGTAAAGAGGGGACTTCGGGATCTGAATGGTAAGGGTGTGCTTGCAGGACTGACCAATATTTCGGATGTGTGTGCAAAGAAGCTGGTGGACGGCGTGGAGGTTCCTTGTGCCGGTAATCTGTATTACCGGGGCTATAACATTAAGGATCTGGTAAAAGGGTTCCTTGGGGATGAGAATTTCGGCTTTGAGGAGATTGCATATCTTCTGTTGTTTGGGGAACTGCCGAATGAGAAGGAGCTGGCGATATTCCACGATACGCTGGTGGAACGGCGCACATTGCCGCCGACCTTTGTAAGGGACGTGATTATGAAGGCGCCAAGCCGGGATGTGATGATTACGCTGTCGCGTTCGATTCTGAATCTGTACTCCTATGACGAGAAGGCAGACGATACGACGATTCCTAATGTACTGCGCCAGTGTCTGAATCTGATCAGTGAATTTCCGATGCTGATGGTGTACGGCTATCATGCGTATAATTACCGGATGGGCGAGGATCTGTTTATCTATGCGCCGTCACCGGAACTTTCTACGGCCGAAAATATCCTGATGATGCTCCGGGAGGACCGCAAATATACGGAACTGGAAGCGAAGATTCTGGACATGGCTCTGGTTCTTCACATGGATCACGGCGGCGGTAACAATTCTACATTTACGACTCATGTCGTCACTTCTTCAGGAACGGATACCTATTCGACAATTGCAGCGGCCCTGGCTTCGCTGAAAGGCCCGAAGCATGGCGGCGCTAATATCAAGGTGACCCAGATGTTTGAAGATATGAAGCAAGTGGTGAAGGACTGGACTGATGAGGAGGAAGTGCGTAAGTATCTCTGTAATCTTCTGGAGAAGAATGCATTTGATAAGAAGGGTCTGATCTATGGAATGGGACATGCAATCTACTCTGTGTCTGACCCAAGAGCAGACATCTTCAAGGAATTTGTGAAGAAGCTGGCACAGGAGAAAGGCTGTGAGGAGGAATATGCTCTTTATGAGATGGTCGAGCATATGGCTCCTAAGGTGATTGCAGAGAAGAGGAAGATCTACAAAGGAGTAAATGCGAACGTGGACTTTTACAGTGGTCTTGTGTACAGTATGCTCGGCCTGCCTCCGGCTTTGTATACGCCTATTTTTGCCGCCGCCCGTATTGTCGGCTGGAGCGCGCACAGACTGGAAGAGTTAAGGAACGTTGACAAGATTATCCGCCCGGCTTACAGGCCGCTGGCTGAACATAGAGATTATGTAAGGATGGAAGACAGATAACAATGAGAAAGGATTTTTACTATCTTTCCAGAGATGGGAAGACGCAGATACACGCCGTGGAATGGCTGCCTTCGGAGGCGCCGAAAGGAGTCCTTCAGATCTGCCACGGGATGGTGGAATATATTGAGCGTTATCATGAATTTGCAGAGTATATGTGCAGGCGCGGTTATTATGTGACCGGACACGACCACTTAGGCCACGGAAAGTCTGCGAAAGACGAGTCGGAATACGGGTATTTCCCGGAGAAGAACGGGAACAGGTATGTAATCGGTGACATTCATCAGCTTCGAATGATTACGTCAAAGAAATACCCTGGGGCGCCGTATCTGATGCTTGGGCATAGTATGGGGTCGTTTCTATTAAGACAGTATCTGACAGAGCATGGAGACGGGCTTGCCGGCGCAATCGTCATGGGAACCGGATATCAGCCGATGGCAGTGCTGAAAGCCGGGCAGATCGTCTGTCGTATGACGGCGCTGTTTAAGGGATGGCGGTATCGCAGCAAGTTCGTCGACAGATTAAGCTTCGGAAGTTTCAATAAGAGGTTCGAGCCTGGAGAGACGGGAAAAGAGTGGGTCACCTCAGATCCAGAGATCCGCAGGCGGTATGTGGAAGATCCTCTGTGTATGTTCCGGTTTACGGTGGGAGGATATTACCAGATGTTCGAAGGAATGAAAGCGCTTGCAAGGCCGGGAGCCATGGCGAAGATTCCTAAAGACCTGCCGGTTCTGTTCACGGCCGGAGCAGACGATCCGGTGGGAGCATTCGGCCGGGGAGTCAGAAAGGTGTATCAGAAGTATAAGTCTGCGGGGAGAGCGAAGGCTGCCATTAAGCTGTACGCTGGCGGGCGGCATGAGATTCTGAATGAGACGAACCGGGAGCAGGTGTATAAGGATCTGTACGTCTGGTGTGAGCGCTGTGTAAGGATTTACGGAGGAAAACAGGAATCTGGAAGTTATTTACAAGGAGATTCTTAATTTTTTCCCATTGCCGCCGATATATGTAGTATAAACATAAATATGATTTTCTTAGCACGCTAGTGCAATTTTGTACTAGATTATAAGAAGAAAAGGAGGAAATGCTGTGAAAATCGAAGATCTTTATTATCAGAATGTCCAGGCGACAACAGGCTATACTTCTGTAAATGCGAATAAGGCGGCTGCAGCAGACAAGGCGGCGCAGGAGCAGAACAAAGATGCAGTGAATGCTGTAGACAGCAACAAGAATTCCCAGGCGAATAAAGACCGTGTAGAATTCAGTAGTGATACAAAAGTATCGAATAAGATGAGCGATTCTGAGAGAGCGGCGCTGGTGCAGAGCCTTAAGGCTGATCTGGATAACCAGATGGCGCGGTTCACGAACATGATGACACAGATGTTCCAGAAGCAGGGAATTACAGGCATAAGCGCACAGGGCGACGATATGTGGAGAAGGATTGCCAGCGGCAATTTCACGGTAGACGCCCAGACCAAGGCGGAGGCTCAACAGGCGATTTCTGAGGACGGATACTGGGGGGTAAAGCAGACCTCACAGAGAATCTTCGATTTTGCTTATGCGCTTGCAGGAGATGATCCGGAGAAGATGAAGGAGATGCAGGCAGCGGTAGAGAAGGGATTTGAACAGGCTACTAAGTCCTGGGGCAAGTCACTGCCGTCTATTTCACATGAGACGCACAGCGCCATTGGCGATCTGTTTGACAGCTACTACGAGAAAGCAGGAGCAGCAGAATAACAGGATAAGGATGAAGCTAAGGGACGGGGAGGAAGAACCCGTTCCTTTTTTTGGCAGACAGGGATTCCTAAGGCAGATTTCATGTGAAGTTAAAAAATTAAAAGATTAAGGTTACATCATCAGTGAATGGGTCGATATTTACTGTAGGAGAGATTTTATGGCTGATTCAGACGTCAGGGTC
Source organism: uncultured Dorea sp. (assembly GCA_910579925.1). Taxonomy (GTDB): domain Bacteria; phylum Bacillota; class Clostridia; order Lachnospirales; family Lachnospiraceae; genus Sporofaciens. The sequence goes on along the minus strand of CAJTVY010000002.1, from coordinate 32,266 downwards.
TGTGCAGTCTGAGGAACAGGCCGGCAGCAGGCAGAGGGGGAACGGAAGATGCCAGGGGTCAGGGAAACAGGAGGAGATTCATCTTTGCCAACAGCGGTGTCTGCGGCGGCAGAGAGCAGGATTGCCAGAAAGAGCGCACAGTTAGAGGCCGGACAGGTGCTGATTGCAGAAGCCGCCAGACATGCGGTGGAGGCAAAAGAGGCCCTGGAGGAGGAACGTGCAGAGAGGAAAGCAAAGCAGGAAGAGGACAAAAGCCAGGAGCGTACTGAAGAGAAGAGAGATACGCCGGAACTTTCCAGACAGAGTAAGTGGTTTGGAATAGAAGGAAAGCTTCTCAAAGATGCGAATCTGAAGTGGACGCTTGAGATGGAACAGGAGTTATGGGAGGCGTTTCAGGCCTGGCTGCCTTTTGACGACGGACAGCTTTCTGTTCAGTTAAAGGAATTATCCAGACTTTATCTTGCGCTTCTGGAAGCAATTCTCACCCATACGCTTGGAGAAGAACAGACGATTCAGTTAGAACGGCTGAATGAAGTATTATCCCAGAAGCTGAACCTTCTGCTGGAGGAGGAACTGAATGAACTGCTGCAGTTACTGGAAAAGGCGGGCCAGACAGAGGCTGTGAATATTGTAAAATCAAGCGTATATAAACAGACCACAGGCGAGCCGATCTCCGCCAGGGCTGCGGACAGATTTTATACACGGGGCACCATGAAGACTACGGGGAATGCCCGATTTTTCATGCCGGAATCACAGACGCAGGAGTACGAAAGCGGCAGGGGCAGGAAAGGTATGTATACCGCTTCTGTTTCGAATGCGTCTTCCGGAAGTCTGTCCGCAGCATCTGAGGAGGAAGGAAGAATCTATAGCGTGACGAAGAACGGGAACGTTCGGATTCAACAGGAGTTTGCCGCAGGCAGCCGGTCCGGTGAGCAGCAGATCAGCCAGAGGAACCAGGTTCTTAGTAAGTCTGCAGACAGAACTTATGGTACGCCTGGCGTTACCGGAGGAAAGGCCGCAGTTACCGGGACTGAACTGGAAAGGGCGAACAGTTTTGCCGCACATATGCAGGGAAGCGGGAATCTGCTTAAGAATTCGGGTTTCAGCGCAAAGAATGAAGAAGTGACCGGACTTCTTGCTGCGCTGACTACAATCAAGGGACAGGTATATGCGGCGAATTCTCCAAAGGACAGCGCTCTGAAAATACCGGTGAAGAGCGCCATTAATCAGATGGTGGATTACTATCTTGCCCAGAAGGGCGTATATAAAGTGTATCATTATACGACGAATATCTATGAGAAGACGGGAAGCCCGCAGAAAGCGGCACAGGAAGGGTTTCAATACGCATATAAGTTGTTTGTTGAGAAAAAAGAGGATGTGGTATACCGGCAGCAGGAAGCCTATTCTGAGAAGGCTGGATTTTTTCAAATGCTGCTTAAGAACCAGAATATGCAGGCAGATCTGATTCGTGGGATGAAGCTTCTGGAAGGGAACTGGCGCGAATTTCTGAGAGCGATTGGAGAGAATGAAAAGAAGGGAATCTCGCTGACCATGCAGAAGCACAGCCCCTGGGGAATGCTGATGGAGCCGGAAGAACTGAGAAAAGACGGGAAGAAGGGAAAAGAGAAACTGATCCTGGCAGAAGCCGCCTGCGTAGGGGCGCTGGTATTGGTGTATCTTTGTTACCGGCTGCTTTTCGGATAGCATATTTGAAATGTAGGATGTAATTATAACGTGAAAAGGACGGCTTTGGAGGAGAAGAATATGGAGACAGAAGCTTTAAAGATTTTTGAGGAATTCCGTTCGCATGTCAGGCCGGAGATGCTTGAAGATATCCGGATGTTTCTTGGGGTTGAGGAAGGGGTCGGCGAATGCCTGGTGGAAGCGGACAGGGAACAGAAAATTTATGTGAACATTATACTGGAAAAATTTTCATATACGTTAGCGAAAAATGTATTTTTGCATCTTTCTGAGTTTATGAGGCACAGTTATTTCAACATCTATATGGGAGAAGAGTTAAAGAATCAAGTACGCTATTACTTTGTCACAGGCCTGAGCGGAAAGGACGGAATTAAGATGGAGGTTCTGATCGGGTGAAAGCAGGTAAACAGACAATACGGGGCGGCCCCGTATTGCTGTCATCTGTCAGTTAATCTTCTAATGCGTATTTTTGTACCAGCGCGAACGGCGCCGGTCCAATGTCAAGGACGGCCTTATGGAACTTCTTCTGGGAGAAATCGTCTCCCCAAACTTTCATGGCCTCTTTTTTCATCTCGAGAAATTCCACGTATCCTATATAATATTTCAGATAATTTGCCGGATCGGCGATGATCAGGTCGTAAATCTTTTCAACGGTGTCCGTATCAGTAATCCCGTAACTTCGAAAGAAAGAAATGGCATCCAGAAGCGTCCAGCCTTCGTAGTGGATTCCCATATCTGCAAGGGCGTAGAGACCCAGGATTACAGAGGTGTTTTTCTGCATCAGTGTGGCCTGTTCTTTGGACACAGGAGCGTAGTAATAACTCATCATCTCGCTGTAGGTGGCCCATCCTTCCACATAACCGCCATAGTTCAGAAGGTTCCGTATAGGATCGGGATTGCGGCTTGCGTAGTAGGTGGTCTGGTACAGGTGCCCGGGATAGCCTTCATGGGCAAGGGTTGTAAAAAGAGACAGGTCGTCCGGCAGATGCCCCTGATTAATATAAATCACATTGTCGGTGGCATTGTCGATAGCAGGTATCATATAAAATGCAGGACTTAGATACTCTTCCATGGATTTCTGGACGTATTTAATCTCGGTATTGACTTTGGGAGGCTTGGGGAAATTACTTTTCAGTTTCTGTTCCAGATCGTCAAGGATGTAGGCAGGGTCCGGGTTTTCCAGAAGGGTTCCCTGGGCTTTAAACAGATCGGAGGAAACAGAAGCCCCTTCGGCGGTAGGCGACAGGATTTTCTGCATGTCGGTGAGGTCTGTAAACATCTGGCCCTGCGTTAGCTGCTGGAGTTCCGGGATGGTCCGCAAGGAGCCGGTCTCGGAGGCGACGGTCAGTTCGTAGAATTTCCTGCCGTCGGGAAGATGGCAGAGGCCATTGTTGTTTTTGCCGGTTTCCCGTAAGGCGGTCAGTCCCTCTTTTAAATCGGCATATGCCGGGAAAATATAATTCTTAATATGTTCAGAGTTTGTTTCTATGTAGGCGTTCTTCGTCTCATCGGGCAGATCGGCGTCGGCAAGCCGGTCCTCAAAAGAAGAATACAGGTAATTCTGGTCGCCCATGTCGATAAAGGCCTGGCACTCTGCGATGAGGGCATCTGCGGAGTAAGAGGCCATGAACAGGCCGGATTCGGACTTTGCCTGTTCGAATTCCAGAATCGAATGAAAATATTCGGGCGTCTTGGTCAGTAGTTCCAGATAGTTATCAATATCCTTCTGGTTGTTGAACTGGTATTCCGACAGCAGCACGGGAAGCTGCGCCTGGGTTCCGGTTAAAGGAGCCAGAGGCTCTTCGTAGAGTGCATAGGGAGCAAGCTTGTGGGCGGAAACCATATAATTTTCCAGAATATCGTAGGTCAGCCGGTTCTTTTTGGATAAACGGCTGCGCTCGAAAGAGTGAAGGGCCGCAAGTGCGTTTTCTGCAGAGGCGCAGATTGCCGCGGTATCTGTGGTGCAGTACCCGAAGGTTATGGGAGTATGAGAGATTCCGTAGGCTTCGGGATTTTCCAGCGTGTAGTGTAAAGAAATCGTGCTTCCGGCTACTTCCTGGCAGAACAGGTCATTGGTGTAGGTTTCAAACCGCTTGTTTTCATTTCCGGTAAAATGGCGGAACAGAACCACAGATATGAAGAGAGCCGCCAGAAACAGGGAAGCAATGACTGCAGAGCGTTTTTTTGACATAAAGAAAAGAACCTTCCGTGTTTTTTATATGTATATGCAGGAAATGTGAAAGACATGCAGAAATTCGGGACAAGTCCTAAAAAACCATACTTGACAAGCAGGGACGGTGTATGATAGGATTTTGAACATGAACAATGAAAGACTGGAGCGATGGCGGCCTGTGTGTGGGGATGCTGAGAGGGATGGATGGAGAAGGACTGAAGATGGCTTTTTGAGCAGCGCACCGACTATAGGAAGATTACTATACAGGCTGCGATGGGTTCGCCCATTATAGCGAGAGAGTGTTTCCTGGGACTGTATGGGCGACACTTGCCGAGGTTCTGTCCGTGAGGGCAGGATGAAGTAGAAGTGGTAACACGGTAAGATTCCGTCTTCTTGATGTATTCATATATTTCAAGAAGACGGTTTTTTTGTCAGAATCTGAAACCCTAAAGCGGGGACGACAGGCTGACGAGAAGGAAGGGAGAGAAAGAAGATGAGTGAAAAACCAAAGTATTATATGACGACAGCCATTGCCTATACGTCTGGAAAGCCCCATATCGGGAATACCTATGAGATTGTCCTGGCAGATGCAATCGCAAGATACAAGAGAAGCCAGGGATATGACGTGTTCTTCCAGACAGGGACCGATGAGCACGGCCAGAAGATTGAGTTAAAAGCCGGGGAAGAGGGCGTTACGCCGAAGGAATTTGTGGATAACGTTGCAGGAGAGATCCGTCGGATCTGGGATATGATGAATACTTCCTATGATAAATTTATCCGCACCACAGACGAAGAGCATGAGAGACAGGTTCAGAAGATTTTTAAGAAGTTGTATGATAAAGGAGATATTTACAAGGGCCATTATGAGGGAATGTACTGTACGCCCTGCGAGTCTTTCTTTACAGAATCGCAGCTGGTAGACGGAAAATGCCCGGACTGCGGCCGTGAGGTTCAGCCTGCAAAGGAAGAGGCATATTTCTTTAAAATGAGTAAATATGCGGATCGTCTGATCGAACATATTCATACGCACCCGGAATTTATTCAGCCGGTATCGCGCAAAAATGAGATGATGAACAATTTCCTGCTTCCGGGCCTGCAGGATCTGTGTGTGTCCAGAACTTCGTTTAAGTGGGGGATTCCGGTGGACTTTGACCCGAAGCATGTGGTCTACGTGTGGCTGGACGCACTGACCAACTATATCACGGGAATCGGTTATGAGTGTGACGGTGAGAGTACGGAGCAGTTCAGGAAAGACTGGCCGGCGGATCTTCATCTGATTGGAAAGGATATCATTCGGTTCCATACCATTTACTGGCCAATCTTTCTGATGGCTCTGGATCTGCCCCTTCCGAAGCAGATTTTCGGACATCCCTGGCTTCTGCAGGGAGACGGAAAGATGAGCAAGTCTAAAGGAAACGTGCTCTATGCGGATGAACTGGTGGAGTTCTTCGGAGTGGATGCGGTGCGTTACTTTGTGCTTCATGAGATGCCGTTTGATAACGACGGGGTCATTACCTGGGAGCTGATGGTAGAGCGCATGAATTCTGACCTTGCCAATACGCTGGGGAACCTGGTAAATCGGACGATTTCTATGACGAATAAGTATTTCGGCGGCGTGGTGACGGATAAGGGCGCGGCAGATACAAAGGAAGAAAGCGCCGTGGATGCAGATCTTAAGGCCGTGGTAGAGAATACGCCGAAGGTTGTAGACGGGAAGATGAACGATCTGCGGGTTGCGGATGCGATTACAGAGATTTTCAACATGTTCAAGCGTTGCAATAAATATATTGACGAGACGATGCCATGGGCGCTGGCGAAGGATGAAGCGAAGAAAGACCGTCTGGAAACCGTGCTTTACAACCTGATCGCGAGTATCAAGGCCGGTGCGGTATTGATTGAGCCGTTTATGCCGGAAACTTCGGGAAAGATTCTGGCCCAGCTCGGAGACGGTAAGGTGACAGAGAAGCCGGAAATCTTATTTGCAAGGCTGGATGTGGAAGAGGTGATGAAGAAGGTGGAAGAACTTCATCCGCCTGTGAAGGAAGACGCAGTGATTGATATAGAGGCGAAGCCGGAGATTACCTTCGAGGATTTTGGAAAGATGCAGTTTCAGGTAGGGGAGATCATTGCCTGCGAGGAAGTGAAAAAGTCTAAGAAGCTGCTTTGTTCCCAGGTAAAGATCGGCAGTCAGGTAAAGCAGATTGTATCCGGGATAAAGGCATATTATAAGCCGGAAGAGATGGTCGGGAAGAAGGTTATGGTACTTGTGAATCTGAAACCGGCGCATCTTGCGGGGGTATTGTCAGAGGGAATGCTGCTGTGTGCAGAGGATGCAGATGGGAATCTGGCGCTGATGACACCGGAGAAAGATATGCCGGCAGGAGCAGAGATCTGCTAAATTTAAGCAAAGAAAGGATATGAGGTTCATGGAGAAAATCAGAATCGGAATTGTAGGATATGGAAATATAGGCAGAGGCGTAGAACTTGCCATTGCCCGAAACGAGGACATGGAACTGAAAGCAGTCTTTACAAGGCGTGATCCGTCTTCCGTGAAGATTCATACAGAAGGTGCGGCTGTCAGACATATGGATGATATGGCGTCTATGAAAGAAGAGATTGACGTGATGGTGCTTTGCGGCGGCTCTGCCACGGATCTGCCGGTGATGGGACCGGAAATTGCAGCCAGCTTTCATACGATTGACAGTTTTGACACCCATGCCAGGATTCCGGAATATTTCGCCAATGTGGACAAGGCGGCGAAGGAAGGCGGAAAGATCGGGATTATCTCTGTGGGATGGGATCCGGGGATGTTCTCGCTGAACCGTCTGTATGCGGAGGCGATTCTGCCCCAGGGAAGTACCTATACTTTCTGGGGCAAAGGTGTGAGCCAGGGCCATTCGGATGCAATCCGCCGGGTGGAGGGCGTGAAGAATGGCATTCAGTATACAGTGCCTGTTGAGGAGGCGGTGGAACGGGTAAGGAGCAAAAGCAGGCCGGACCTGACTACCCGTGAGAAACATCTGAGGGAGTGTTATGTAGTTCCGGAAGAAGGAGCCGATCGGAAGGCCATTGAGAAGGCCATTAAGACCATGCCGAATTATTTTGATGCGTATGATACCACGGTAACATTTATCACGGAGGAAGAGTTAAAAGAACAGCATGGAAAGATGCCTCACGGCGGTTTCGTAATTCGTAGCGGAGAGACGGGAGAACAGGAGAATCAGCATATTATCGAGTATTCTCTGAAGCTGGATTCGAACCCGGAATTTACGGCAAGCGTGCTGATCTGTTATGCGAGAGCGGCGTACCGTCTTGCGAAAGCAGGGCAGAGCGGAGCCAGAACCGTATTTGATATTGCGCCGGGGCTGTTGTCTATGAAGACGCCGGAAGAACTGCGGGCCGAACTGTTGTGATTAAATAAAATAATACAGATCTTATGAAATCATTACGGCAAGTGTGTCGTCACACTAGTGTGCTGACCGCATTATATCTGGCGAAACTCCGCAGGATATCCGCTCATCAGCAAGACGGATTTTCGACGGCGTAGCGGTGGCTACGGATAGAAAATCCAACGCAGCAGATGAGCGGATAGACAAGGAGGTTTGGCTGAATATAATGCGGTCAGCACACTAGTTATCTAATATACAATTCTCATACAGATTCCCTGGGGATAGTCCCCGTACTTTTCACCAAAGATATTAATTCCCCCTAGATTGGCTGCATCTGGTTTAATGCAGATCTTAAAAGAAATATAAGGATGACTGTCAAGCTCCGCGTTATTCAAAGTCGTCTTTGAATTCACGAGAGCCTCGTTGATATAGCTTCCGTCCGGCCGCAGAGAGATTGTGGTCAGCAGCCCGTACTGAGTCCGGCCCATAGGCCAGGTATCGGGGGTAAGACGTCCCCTCCTCACGCCGAAATCTCCCGGCGACGTAAATGTACCCACCTCATGTTCGTTAATCAGAAATGTAATGTCTGACGGCCAGTCTTCGCTATAGCCAGGCGCTTCCGAGCATAGCTCCAACGTAAATGAAAGTTCCTTCAGGGCGAGTAATGTATTCACCTTATTAGGGAAACGATATTCCAGAAATCCCTGGTTGAACCATATTAACTGCGCGGTGTGGCGTTCCGCAGAGTAAAAAGATACGGGAGTGTCGAAGCTGTCAATCACGCCGTCCACCCCTGCCAGGCCGCAGGTAGGTACGACGTCAAAACTGTAATAATTTCCAATCGGCATCTCATAGAGAAAAGAATGATCGACTGTATCAATGTCGGTATCATATACGTCCAGATGGAAGGAAATAAAATAACACATACATACGCGCATAGAACCGTGGATTCCAGGCTGATTTTCTGTAATAATCAGGCGTGCGGCTTCCAGACAACGGATGTGCATAGCCGTCGAGGATAACGGAATCTTCAGAAGCCGTGAGATTTCCTGCAGCGACATGGGTTTCGCCTTAATCAGATTCAGAATATCAATTCTGACGGGCGAGGATAATGCCTTGCCGACGGCAACGATGGAAGCTTTGTGACTTTCCATAGCCAGATTGAATTTCGGATTTTTTTCACCAATAATTTCAGGATCACTCTGAATGGCTGCCATAATCATACTCCTTTCGTTTAAAAAAGTATATTTCATAATAAGTGTTTTGAAAATAGAAAAAATATTATATTTATTACATTATAATTATAATAAAAGAAAAAGTCAAGAAATGTTGCATAAAATGACAATAGATAAATTGTGAAAAAGGACTAAACTTGTCAAAGTGCATAAAAAGTGATTGATATTCTGTAAAAATTGGAGTATAGTTGAGGCGTAAAAGAAAGTGAAAAATAAAAAAGAAAGGATAGTTTCAAAAAAAATATAATAAAAAATCAATGTAAGTGCCGAAAGTTTCATAAAAAAAATAATAAAGAGACAGGTGAAGAGATGAGGAACGAATATCCGCGACCGGATTTTGTCCGGGAGCAATGGCAGTCCTTGAATGGAAAATGGGAGTTCTGCGAAGAAGGCAGAGATGACAAGTCGTGTATTGAGGTGCCTTTTGTACCGCAATGTAAGTTAAGCGGCATTGGCAGGAATATGACTTCCGATAAAATTACATATGAGAGAACTTTTAAAGTTTCAGAAGATTGGAAAGGGAAACGAATTTTACTGCATTTTGGAGCAGTGGACTATCAATGCAGCGTATGGGTCAATGGGCATTGCGTCGGTACTCACCGGGGCGGACAGACCCCGTTTACCTATGATATTACGGATTTCCTGACTTTTGACGAAGAGAGTATCCGCGTATCCGTCGTTGATTATTTGACGGATGAAGAGATTCCCCGGGGAAAACAGTTCTGGAAGGAAAGAGGGCAGTTTATCTGGTATACACAGTCCAGCGGGATCTGGCAGTCCGTGTGGCTGGAGCCTGTGAACAAGGCGTATATCGAGTGGATGCATTTTACCCCCGATATTGACAAAGGGATTGTGGAGATCAGATACCAGGTATCGGACGATACTGCGTATCCCTATCAGATAGAACTGGATATCGGATTTGGCGGCACTAAGGTATATGCGGGAATTACGGAAAACAATACAAAACGGGGGAAAATTATTGTAGATGTTTTCCGCAACAAGGCTTTATGCGGCGCCTTTCATTTTACAGGCTGGTACTGGTCGCCGGAACATCCTTATTTATTCGACGTAAGGGCAAAACTTAAGGACCAGGACGGATGCGTCGACAGTATTGATACTTATTTTGGCATGCGGAAGATTCATGTACAGGATGGAAAGGTCTATCTGAATAACCAGCCCTATTATCAGAAGCTGTTATTAGACCAGGGATATTGGAAAGACGGGCTCATGACCGCGCCTGGGCAGGAAGATTATGAAGAAGATATCCGAAAAGCCAAGGCTATGGGATTTAACGGGTGCCGGAAGCATGAAAAGGTAGAGGATCCGGTGTTCCTTTACTGGGCGGATAAGCTTGGGTTTCTTGTCTGGGAAAGTATGGCCAGCCTCTGGAGTTTTTCACCCCAGGGCGGTACTGCTTTCATCGAAGAATGGTGCCAGGTAATACAGAGAGATTACAATCATCCCTGTATCGTAGTATGGAATATGATGAACGAAAGCTGGGGGATTCCCCGTGTTTATGACAATGTGCAGCAGCAGCATTTTGTAAGGGCCATGTATCATATGGCCCACGGGCTGGATGATACGAGGCTTGTGATCGGCAATGACGGATGGGAGACGACGGAGAATGACATCTGTGCCTTCCATTCCTATAAACACGGCGCGCAGGGAGATACCTGCCAGCAGGAGCAGTTTCGTATGGGAGTGCGCAGCCTGGAAGGAATGTCACATCTGGTAGAAAAAGCCTTGTTTGCCAAAGGATTCTCCTATGAAGGCCAGCCGGTGATGCTCACCGAGATCGGCGGGGTTGCCATCCGCACAGAGGAGGACGGAGAGCGCGAAAACAAAGAGAGCTGGGGATATACAGGAGCAGATGATGCTGGTACTTTTCTGGAAATCTATGAGCGGCTGATCAATGCCATTTACCAGTCAGACCTGCTTTGCGGTTTCTGCTATACGCAGCTGGCTGATGTGGAGCAGGAACAGAACGGCCTGCTGGACGAGTGTCACCGCTATAAGACGGAGGCGAAAGAGATTAAAAGGATTAACGATCAGAAAGCAAGTACCAATTCATTTTCAACGGTAGAGTAAAGGAAAGGCGGAATTGATTATGAACAAGACTATATTTGTATTACTGGATGCGTGTCAGTACGAGGCCGGAACCAGGAATCTTGGATATCTGGAACATCTGATTGATTATGAGAGGGGAGCAAAGTACAAGGTAAGAGGGGAGCTGCCCTCGCTGTCCAGACCGATGTATGCAACGCTTCTGACAGGAACGCCGGTCTATATGCATGGGATTACTTCGAATGAAGCTACCTCGACTCTTCAGTGTGAAAATGTGTTCTCTCTGTGTAAGGAGCATGGAGGAGTCACGGCGGCGGCAGCATATCTGTGGGTGAGTGAACTGTATAATCACAGTCCGTTTAAAATGGCCGAGGACAGAATTCAGATTCATACAGGGGGCATGATTGATGCGGGAATCTTTTACTGGGAAGACGACTATCCCGATTCACATCTGTTTGCAGACGGGGAATATTTAAGAAAGCAGTATGAACCGGATTTTATCTTATATCATTCCATGGGAATTGATTACCAGGGACATCGGAAAGGAGCGGGCAGCAGTGAATATGAAGGCGCCATTGCAAGGGCTGACGGAATCCTGTCGCTGTTGATGGAGGGATGGAGAATGGAAGGATACCAGGTTGTGATCACTGCGGATCATGGGATGAATACCCTGGGGATTCACGGCGGAACGGATTCAGAACAAAGAGACACGCCGCTGTACATTTTCAGCGATCTGGTAAAACCCGGGAGATTCGAGAAAGAATATATTTCCGAACTTAATGTGGCGCCTCTGCTGTGCCGGCTGTTAGGGCTTCCGGCAGCGAAAGATATGATAGATCTGTCAGAGATTCAACTTCTGTGAGGCGGCAGGCAAGAAAGAAAACAGGCGGATTTTATCTGCTTGAAATAAGAACAAATGAACAAAGATTCAAAAGGAGGTAACTATGAAAACAAGAAGGAGAATATTGAGCGTGTTATTAGCCTCGGCAATGGCGATGTCCATATTAACCGGCTGCGGGGGAGGCGAAGAGAAGAAGGAGCCAATGCCTGAGGTGGAGGTAGATCCAGACGCTAAGGTTGTTTTGAATGGGGAAGAAATGGCCCTTAGCGATCTTGTGAAAAACGCGCAGTCAGAAGGAGAGGTACAGTCAGTGGGGATGCCGGACGACTGGGCGGACTGGAAGGATTCCTGGGAGGGAATCAAGAGTACCTATGGCCTGGCGCATGAGGACGTGGATATGACCTCGGCGGAAGAATTATCTCAGTTTGCCGCAGAGAAGGATGATCCTACAAAGGATATGGGTGATATCGGACTCTCCATGACGCCGGAGGCAATCAAACAGGATGTAATCGGTACGTTCAAGGCGTCTACCTGGGATCAGTTTCCAGATTGGGCAAAGGATCCGGAGGGACGCTGGATCATGACGTACACAGGTTCCATTGCGTTTATTGCAAATACGGAATCAACCGGAGGCAAGTGTCCGACGTCCTGGAAGGATGTGGAAAAAGGAGACTATCTGGTGTCCGTAGGAAATGTTCTTGGCGGCGCGGCGTCACAGGTAGCGGTTTTATCCTGTGCATTAGCTAATGGCGGTTCTCTGGAAGACGTACAGCCAGGAATTGATTACTTCAAAGCGCTGGCCAAGGACGGAAGGCTTGACACCGGGGATACCACGTCGGCAAGAATGGCAAGCGGCGAGATGGTATGCTGCGTAGGAAATTATGATTATTCTGTCCTGGCATGGCGCGACAACATCGTGGCTGAAAACCCGGATATGAAGCTGGATATCACGATCCCGTCAGATGGCTCCGTAACTAATGGATATGCGCAGATTATCAATAAGTATGCGCCTCACGCAAATGCGGCAGGGCTTGCCATCGAATATCTCTGCAGCGACGAGGGCGCCATCGACCGTGCCAGGGGTTATGCAAGACCTACCAAAGAAGGGGTAGAGCTTCCTTCAGACGTAGCGGACAAACTGCTTGGCGACGACTTATACGAGAACTGTACGAATATCTCTGACGTAGAAGGTCTTAACGACGCATGTGCAAAAATCGCAGAACTGTGGGAGAAGGAAGTACTTCCGCTTGTTCAGTAACAGGAGCTGGAGGAACTGTATATGAAAAAACAATACAAGATGAAAAATCTGTTGACGATGGTTCCTTTACTGGCTCTGGCGGCATTGTTTATCCTTCTGCCGATTCTGAGTATGATTAAGCAAAGTTTTACAATGCCGGAGACAGGCGTCTTCACATTGGAGAATTACAAAGCCATATTTACGGACTCTGTCTACAGAGTCGCAACGGGAAACAGCCTGTACCTGTCGCTGATTTCTACGGTTATCGGATTGATTCTTTCTTTTCTGATTGCGTATTCAGTAAATGAACTGGGGCAGAAGGGGCAGGGGCGTATCCTGTCCATGCTGAATATGGTGTCGAATTTTGTCGGTCTGCCGTTATATTTTGCCTTTGTTGTAATCTTGGGGAACACAGGTATTTTTGTACTTGCGCTAAAGGCGATTGGGTTCGAGCTGGCGACCGTGTTTAAACTGTATTCCATGGAAGGGCTTATGCTGATCTTTATCTATTTCCAGATTCCTCTGGGGAGTCTTATGCTGGTTCCGGCGTTTCAGGCAATTCGTCCGGCATGGAAGGAAGCCGCAGAGTTGATGGAAGCTTCGCCGCTGCAGTTCTGGACGCGGGTTGGGATTCCGGTTATGCTTCCCAGCCTTCTGGATACGTTTGCGCTGTTATTCGCTAACGCTATTACGGCCTATGCAACCGTACTGCTGCTGGTAACTACCAGTATTCCGTTGCTGCCGGTAAAGATTACAACGATGTTCACTGGGGAGATGACGCCGCAGAGGGAGATGGGATCCACTCTGGCCATCTGGATGATCGTGATTATGCTGGCTGTGATCGGTATCTGTAATCTATTGAAGAAAATGTTGTATAAAGGAGGAAGCGACGCATGAAAAGAAAGAAAAAATTTCCATATATTGTGCTCACACTGGCATGTATCTTTCTGTTGATTCCTTTTATCGCTACGCTGCTTTACTCCTTTACTGTGGGATGGACAAAGCTTATGCCGTCAGGCTGGACTCTGAAGTATTGGGGACAGGCATTTACAGAACCAGACCTGTGGCCGGCTATATTGAGAGGTGTGCTGATTAGTATCCCGCCGATTCTGATCTGTAATGTGGTAGTAATCCTTGCATTGTATACGTCGGTGGTACATTACCCGAAGCTTGAGAAGTACATACAGATGATTTGTATGGTGCCTAATTCCCTAAAGGGTGTGACCATTGCCATACCGATTCTGGCTCTGTATGCAGGAACCCCTACGATTTTCTCGAACCGTATGGTTATGCTTGTATGTATTTACAGTATTTCCATTCTGCCGTTCGTGTATCAGGGAATACGGAATAACCTGCATGGAATTAATGTCAGACAGCTTCTGGAAGCGGCCGAGATCCTGGGGGCGGGCAAGCTGTACGCTTTCATTCGGATTATACTGCCCAACATGCTGTCGGGAATCCTGGTCTCCTCGTTGCTTGCATTATCAATCGTGTTCGGAGATTTTGCTATTATTAAAATTATTGCAGGAAATAAGTTTGAGACGATTCAGATGCTCTTATATAACAGCCGTCTGATCGTGCTTCAGTATCAATGTGTCATCGTTATTATTATGTTTACGGCGACACTGATTATTTCGCAGATCGTCTTTAAGTTTCAGAATAAGAAAAAGGGATAGGTGAACTACATATGTCATATATAGAATTTAAAAATATACAGAAACGATTTGGGGACGTTCATGTATTGAAAGGAATTAACCTGAACATTGAGCAGGGTGAATTTGTGACGCTGCTGGGACCGTCAGGCTGCGGAAAGAGTACACTTCTTAGATGTTTTTCAGGACTTGAGACGGTCAGCGAAGGAGAGATTTACCTGGACGGCGTGAATATTACGGATTTTACGCCAAAGCAGAGAAAGATCGGAATGGTCTTTCAGCAATACAGTCTGTTTCCGAATATGACGGTTAAGCAGAACGTGGCGTTCGGGCTTCAGATTCAGAAGAAGGAAAAGCAGTTTATCGAAGAAAAGGTCTGTGAAGTTCTTGATATTGTAGGGCTGTCGGAAAAGCGGGATCAGTATCCAAGGCAGCTCTCCGGCGGACAGCAGCAGAGAGTGGCGTTGGCGAGAGCCATCGTGATGGAACCGAAAGTGCTGCTTCTGGACGAGCCTCTTAGCGCCATTGATGCCCTTCTTAGAAGGAATCTTCAGATTGAGATCCGAAAGATTCAGCAGAAATTAAAGATTACGGCAATCTTTGTAACCCATGACCAGGAGGAAGCCATGGTCATGTCGGACACGATTCATCTGTTTAATGTGGGAAGGATTGAGCAGTCAGGTTCACCGGAACAGATCTATGCATATCCGAAGACGAAATTTGCGGCTAACTTTATCGGGCATTATAATATTATTGATATGAAGGAAATGAATAAGATTGTGCCTTTGAAGGTGGAAAGTGAATTTGTGGCAGTGCGGCCGGAAGCCATTGAGATTGCCGTTCATGAAGACGGGGCGGGCGCTGATCAGGTTCAGCTGAAGGGCCGGATTACAGGCGCTATGTCCAGAGGGACTACGGTTGTCTATACGGTAGACTGCGGCGGACTGGAAGTGAATGCGGACGTGCTGTTCAGTCCTGACGGAAGAATGGAAGCGGGCCAGGAGGTTTATCTGCAGATTCCGAGGAAGGATATTCTGGAACTGCGGTAAATACCGGTTTTTAGCCTGTGTTGGGGAATGCGGGTTTTTATGAAAGAGGGGCTGTCGGGGAATGCAGATGCGGTTTCCCGGCGGCCCCTTCTCTACAGGATAAAGGGGGACGGATTTATGAAGAAGCTGAGAAAGATAAGGGATGGAAGGACTGCGGCAGTTCTGTTCTGTTTGTGCTGGGCAGCTTATTTTACATCTTATATCGGGAGGCTTAATTACTCATCGGCAATGACGGCGATGATACAGGAAGAGATTCTCACGAAAAGCCAGGCAGGATTTATCAGTATGACATATTTTTTCGCATATGGAATCGGACAGTTATGCAACGGTCTTCTGGGAGACAGAATACATCCGGGAAAGATGATCGTTACCGGCTTATCTGTCGCGGCTCTTATGAATCTATTTATGGGATTTACCGGACGATTTGTTCTTATGGCAGTAATCTGGGGAATCAATGGATATGCCCAGGCTATGATCTGGCCTCCGATTATCCGTATTTTTGCCGAAATGCTGGACAGAGAGCGCAAGATGAAATATTGTGTGGATATCGTATCTTCGCAGGTGGTAGGAACGCTTGCTTCTTATCTGATTGCGGCGGGAGTGATGTGGCTGCTGGGATGGAAGGCCGTGTTTGCGGCTGCGGCTGTCTGCCTTGGAGCGATGGCTCTGACCTTTACGATTGGTTTCGGAAAGGTTGAGAGACGAAATGGAAAAAAGGAGCAGGAAGAATACGAGAGGGAAGAAGATGAGCCGGAAGGGAAGGCCGGTGACAAGCCGGGCGGCATGGAAGATCAGAAAAAAGGATTATGGTCATGTCTGGCGGGATGCGGACTGCTGACGGTGCTTTTCCCGGTGGTGATTCATGGAATGCTGAAAGACGGTGTGACGACCTGGGTTCCGACTTATATTACGGAAACGTTTCTGACGTCGCCGTCATTTTCCATACTGGTGACTACCGTGCTGCCGATTCTGAATCTTTCTGGAGCCTATGCGGCCAGATACGTGTACCGTAAATGTAAGGAGCAGGAGGTCAGGGCTGCGTCTTTATTTTTTGCCGTGGCTACGGCGGCTCTTTGCGGCCTGTGGATTGGAAAGGGGATATCAGTCATACTTACTGTGCTTTTGTTCGCTATGACGACGGCTTCGATGATGGCGGTGAATACGCTGTTTGTCAATATGCTTCCTCTGCGGTTTGAAAGTATGGGGAGAGTTTCTACGGTTTCCGGGTTTTTAAATTCTGCGGCTTATCTGGGTACGGCTGTGTCTACCTTTACCATCGGGGTTATGGTGGAACGGCTGGGCTGGAATGTGACGATCGGAAGCTGGGTTGTGCTTACGGCCGCTGCGCTGGGTGTGTGCGTTGTTTCTGGAAAACGGAAGATCGATAAAGGTGTTGTATAATAGGAAAAATACCCGTATAATAAATCTGAATATGACAGATAAAGGCTCTAATACATGAGTGATAAACGGGAGGAAAGCATTGATAGAATATTATGAACAGATCCCCCAGGAAGAACAGGATCTTCTGACCGAGGTAATAAAGATCCTCTTTCGTCAGACTTATCTTCTGGAACGTAAATATGACCGGCGCACCGGACGCATGCAATATGTAAAAGAATTCCGCACATGCAGCAGGCATCTGGAATTTCTGCGGGATTATTTCTCTATTGCAGGAATCACATTAAAGGAAAACGCGCATATGGGCGTGATCTATATCCAGGGCGGTCAGGTATGGGCTGAGAAGCTTTCCAGGCTTGCGACCATCTATCTGCTGATATTGAAATTAATCTATGACGAGCAGATGGCGGGCGTATCTTCCAGCAGTCATATCGTAACCACGCTGGGGGCGGTCAACGGCAAGGCGGGAGAGTTCCGGGTATTAAAGAACCTTCCGTCCGTCACGGAGATGAGGAAGACCATTGCGCTTCTGAAAAAATATCAGATCATCGAACCGCTGGAGGCGCTGGAAGAGATGAACGAGCAGACAAGGATTATGATTTATCCCTGTATCAACGCAGTGCTGATGGGGGATGAAATTCGCAGACTGCTGGCAACATTTGGGGAGGAGGACAATCTTGGAGACGAAACAGCCATTCAAAGCACTATCGAGGATCTGTCTGAATAACTGGCACTACATAGACAGAAAAATTCTGGCATTAAATCCGGGTATCAATTTCTTCACCGGACATTCTGGAAGCGGGAAGTCCACGGTCATCGATGCGCTGCAGATTGTACTGTACGCCAGCACAGACGGGCGGGGATTCTTCAACAAGGCGGCGGCAGACGATTCAGACCGTTCTTTGATTGAATATCTGCGGGGGATGGTCAATATCAGCGAAAACAATGAGGCGCAGTATTTAAGGAATCAGAACTTTTCCAGTACCATCGTGCTGGAGATGGAGCAGACGAATACAAAGGAAAAGCAGTGCGTAGGCGTGGTGTTCGACGTGGATACAGCCACCAATGATGTGAACCGGCTGTTCTTCTGGCATACCGGCGAATTTCTGGAGAATCATTACCGGACTGGAAAACGCTGTCTGACCACGCTGGAACTTAGGGAGTATCTGCAGAGGACGTTTTCGCCGGAACGGTTCTACTGCGGAACCAGTAATGAGCGGTTTCGGCGCCAGCTTTATGACATCTATCTGGGCGGGCTGGATATGGAGAAATTTCCACGTCTGTTTAAGCGCGCAATTCCATTTCGTATGAATATCCGACTGGAAGAATTTGTGAAGGAATACATCTGCATGGAGCAGGACATTCAGATCGAGGATCTTAAGGAGAGCGTCATGCAGTATGGACGGATGCGGGGAAAGATTGAGGAAACGGCGGAGGAGATCAGGCGCCTTATGGAGATTCGGGCGTGTTTCCAGGATTTTGACGGAAAACGAAGGGAAACGAAACTGTGCTCTTACCAGATTGAGCGGCTGGAAATGCTGCGTTTAGAGTCCCAGGTGCAGGAGTGCCGGGACAAGATGGTAAGCCGCCGGGAAGAGATTGCCGCCGGAAAAGAACGCAAAGCCGGGCTTGAGGAAGAACAGCGAGCCATCCAGAAGGAGTACGAAGAAGTCATCTTAAGCATTGCAGACAGCGGTTATTCCGGTCTCCATGCGGAACTGACCGCCGTGGAGGAGGCATGTGCGCGTCTGGAAAACAGCAGAACCAGGTGGCGGCAGACGGCAGAACGGTTAAAAGCATGGAAAGACGAGGATATCACGCCGAACCAGACGCTGTGGGATATTGAAAAATTTGCCGACGAGGAGATCTCGGCAGAAGAACTAAAGCGGCTGATGGAAAGCCTTAAGGAAGTCCGGGATGACCTGGAAGGACAGCGGCAGGAGGCGGATGCGGATCTTCGGCGGATCAAGAAAGAGGAACAGGAGGCAAGAGACGAGCTGAAAGCCTTGAAACAGGGGAAGAAGGCGTATCCAAGGGAGCTTGAGGAGGCCAGGTTCGAACTGCGTAACCGTCTTCACGAGCGATGCGGGAAATTTGTTAATGTTCAGATTCTGGCAGATCTTCTTGACCTTAAGGATGAACGCTGGCAGAACGCGGTGGAGGGCTATATGGGAAATAATAAGCTGCTCCTTATCGTAGAACCGGCGTATGCAAAGCATGCTATGGATATTTACCAGGAGATGGACAAGAAGAAGTTCTTCCGCGCTTCCGTACTGGATACAAAGAAGGTGCAAAAAGAGGCCCGTCCGGCGCGAAAAGGGTCGCTGGCAGAAGAGGTAAAGGCCAGGGAAACCTATGTGCAGGCGTATATTGATTTCTTTCTGGGAAATGTGATGAAGTGCGAGACCGTAGATGAACTGAGAGAAAGCCGGATCGGGATCACGCCGGACTGTGTGTTGTACCATAGTTACCGTCTGCAGCATATCCAGCCGGAAAATTATACCCGGTGCGCTTATATCGGCGAGGTCAGTATGCGTCAGAGGATCCGCCGTCTGGAGGAGCAGTGCCAGAGGCTGATGGAGGAACGGCTGCCGCTTAAGGAGAGACTGGAAGAGATTCGCAAGGCTATGGAGCTTGAGGTCTTAAGCCAGCCTTTAGAAGATTATCTGGGGTGGCTTTTGGATATCCGGGAAATTCCGGAGAAAATGAGCAGAAAGAACCAGATTACGGAGAAACTTAAGAAGTTAAAGAGCGAGTCGTTAGACGGCTTAGAACGAAAGAAGCAGGAATTACAGGAACGGCAGGACGAGAAGAAATCCCAGGTGGTGAAGCTGCAGGAAACGATCTGGAACTACCAGAAGGAGATTGAGAAGCTGCAGGAGGAAGTTCTGCAGGCAGAGACCGGGATCATGGAGCAGCGGCGTAAGCTTGAGGGGGAGACAGAGAGATACGAGCAGGAATTCCAGAAATACCTGGCGGGCAGAAAGTCTGTGAATTATGAGTATCTGAAACGACAGAGGCTTTCCGACCTCTACCCCATGCGCAAGGCCGAGGAAGCGGCATATCAGAAGCTGGTGGAGGAGCGCGGCAGTTATGTGAGGAGTTACCCTAATCGGACATTCTCTACGGCTATCCGGGATAACAGACCCTACGATGAGCTGCTGGAAAACCTACAGTGCGATGAACTGGAGACATTTCGGGAAGCGGCAAAGGAGCAGGCTCGTTCGGCAGTGGAGCATTTCAAGGACGACTTTATTTTCAAGATCCGCAGCGCCATCCGGGAAGCGTACCAGCGCAAGGATGAACTGAACCGGATTATCAGCAGTCTGGATTTTGGGAAAGACAAGTATCAGTTTGTGATTACAAAGAATAAGGGCTCTGACGGAAGATTCTATAAGATGTTCATGGACGATTCCCTGCAGATTCATCCGTCTTCGCTGACAGACTCTATGGAGAATCAGTTAGACATGTTTACCATGGAACATGAGAATCAGTATGGAGAGCTGACGAATGAACTGATCAATATATTTATCCCGCCTGAGAACGCTACTCAGGAGGAACTGAATGAGGCGAAGAAAAACATGGATAAATATGCAGATTACCGCACTTACCTGTCTTTTGACATGCAGCAGATCATAAAGGGGCAGAAAGACATGGCCATTGGTCTGGGAAGGATGATTAAGAAAAATTCCGGCGGCGAGGGGCAGAATCCGTTATATGTGGCTTTGCTTGCCAGCTTCGCACAGGTGTACAGGATCAACACTCCGGCCAGGTACCAGCGAAACCCTGCGATTCGTCTGGTGGTACTGGATGAGGCGTTTTCCAAGATGGATGCAGAGAAGGTGGCAAGCTGTATCTCTCTGATCCGGGGGCTTGGGTTCCAGGCAATCATTAGTGCGACGAATGATAAGATTCAGAATTATGTGGAGAATGTGGATAAGACCTTTGTGTATGCCAATCCAGATAAGAGGCATATTTCCATACAGGAATTCGAAAGGAAGGATTTCGGAGAACTGGTGGAATAAGGAGAAAAATATTTCCCCGTGGACAAGGTATGGGCCAGGCCCTTGTTCACGGGGAAATACTATTGGTTAAATACCGGAGAAATAATAGGTTTTCCTTCCCGGTCAAGCAAAGGGGTTAATCCGCCTGAGCTGCCGCAGACATGATAGATATAATTCACACCGGTTGCCTTGTCTACCCAGATTTCGGTTACATTCAGTGAACCTTGTGAGTAGGTCTTTTCAAATCTGTCATTTTTCATTGTCTGATCCTCCGTTTTTTGATAGTATGTTCTTCTTTAAGCCAATAGAAGATGTGTTTAGTATACTAAACACATAAAAGTCTTTCAACCACTTTTGCATTTGCTCAGGATGCAGGCAGCAGGATATCTACGCTCAGTCCTCCGTAAAGACTTTGTCTCATTATCAGGTTCCCCCCATGTACCGCTGCAATCTGCCTTACGATCAGCAGCCCCAGCCCGTGCCGCTGGTCCTTGATATTGCTGTCGCACATCATATAATGGGGCGTCTGATTCAGTTTTTGAAGTTCATCTGCCGACATCCCGGTTCCGTCGTCTTCCACGCGCAGGAAATATCTGCCGCCTTGTCCCTGTTCTTTGCTCTGGCAATCTTCTGAGGGGACATTAAGCCCTACAGATACATAAACCGTACACCCGCCCCCGTTGTGATTGATACAGTTCTGAATCAGGTTGGACACGGCGCGCAGGATCAGTTCTTTATCTACGAAGACAGGGCAGACGGTAAGTTCTGGGTCTGTCTTCCATTCAATGGGATGCTTTCCGTCAATATCCAGATTCATAAAATCAACGGCCGCCTGCCTTGCAATCGCAACCGCATTTTCATGGGTGCGGCGTATGGGCTGCATGTTATATTCCAGTTTCGACGCCAGATTCAGATCATTGATCAGATTGCGTATCCGGCTGCTTTGCTTTAAGATGACGGCTGCTTTCTGCCGTACAGCTTCCGTCAGACTGCAATCCTCTTCTAATTGTCCTGCGTACCCCATTACCATGGAAAGAGGCGTGCGGATGTCGTGGGAGACGCCGGCGATCCAGTTGGCCCTTGCATTTTCCTTTTTCTTAAGCTGGTAATTCTGAGATTCCAGAATCTCGGAGGTCCGGTTGATTTTTGCTGCAAGTTCAGATAACAGTCCCTTTTCCTTTATATAAACAGGTTCTTTGGTAGGCAGTTTCTGGATTCCTTCTGCTATCGGTCTGACGGAGCGCAGAAGCTTCATATTAGCTATGAAGTAGATCAGAAATATAAGAAAGGCATTTACAAGCAGCGTATTCAGTATATATGTTGGAAGATTTGCGATAAAATGATAATCCCAGTTGGGATACATGTGTTTCCAGTAACGGTCTTTGGGATAGCCAAGGACCACCAGCCCGTTTGCAGATTCGCCGGGAAATGTAGGGTAGTCATTGAGATACCCCCGGGTAAGGGCGGCAATATCTGCAAGAGAGTAGGTAAGGGGGATGTCCGGCGGCAGGTTGTCCGTGTGCCAGACGACCTGGTGCGTGTGGTTGTCAATCAGTATTCCCCAGGCATTTTCACGGGCTAATTCTGAAGCGGCAGTTTCCGTAATGACATACCCCTCTCCTGCGGCGCTTCTTTGCAGGGCAGCCCCGGTTTCAAGGGCTGTGGTCCAGGGGGAGGCGCCGGGCGTCTGCTTTAGATTCAGCGTGAATAATACGATAATATTCAGAAAGAAGAGCAGAGTGGTGCTTAACAACAGGATGGCAAGGAAACGCCGTATTAATTTGGGAACGCTTTTCATAGGATCTGCCTCCATAATTAAAGAACGATTAGTTTGTAACCCAGCCCCTTGACTGTAATCAGTGATTCCGGTTTCGAAGGGGCTGCTTCGATTTTTTCGCGAATCCGGCGGATGTGCGCCATCAGAGAATTCTCATATCCGTAGGGATTGTCGCCCCAGGCTGCTTCGCATAGGGCGTCTATGGTCACAATACGCCCGGCATTGCGGTAAAGCGTATGGAGAATGGCATATTCTTTGGCAGTCAGAGGAATGGGCCCTGACTTTGTATTCTGTATCTCCGCACGTTCAAAATCAATCGCGCAGTGTTTTAATGTTACCACTGGATTTTCATCTCGATAGGTTCTCCGCAGGATTGCAGTGACACGGAAAACCAGTTCTCTTGGAAGAAAGGGTTTGACCATGTAATCGTCTGCTCCAAGCCCGAAACCTCTGAATTTATCCTCATCTTCGCCCCGGGCAGTCAGAAAGAGGATGGGATAGTCGGCAGTGCGTTTTAACTGTTCCATGAGGGAAAAACCGTCTCCGTCCGGGAGCATAACGTCAAGGATTGCAAATTCCGGCTGAAACTCACTGGCGGCAGCCAGGGCATTTCGGACACTGGCGGCCAAGCGGATATTCGTAAATCCCTCTTTTGACAGGATTGAGGTAACCATGTTCTGTAACTCCGGTTCATCGTCTACCAGCAGGATCCGTTTATTTTTCAGATGATTTGAATTCATAGAAATTCTCCTTCTTAAATAATGCGAATAATGCGCTTTGGGAATCGCAAATGAATCATAACATATGCCGTCTTAAAAAGCGAGGGAGATATGGGAAATATAAGGTAGATGTAAGGATACGGGAATGTGGATGTAAGGTTGACCGTGTACACTGTAAGAGAACCAGAGCAGACCATAAAACAGGCTGCCGTCGTACGGCACTCTGACCGCACAGGAAAGAAAGGGGTAAAAAATATGAATATCATAGAAACCAGTAATCTGACGAAAACATATGCAGGCTTCACTGCAGTTTCCGGCGTGAACCTTCATATTCGAAAGGGGTGCGTCTACGGCTTCCTTGGGCCTAACGGCGCAGGCAAATCGACCACAATGAAGATGTTTCTGGGGCTTACGAAGCCAACAGACGGAGAGTTTGTCATAGATGGAAAGAAATATCCCGGGGACAGGATAGAAATTCTGAAAAAAGTCGGTTCTTTCATAGAAGCGCCTGCATTCTACGGCAATCTTACCGGCGAAGAGAATCTGGATATTGTTCGCAGAATCTTAGGGCTGCCAAGATCAGCGGTAGACGACGCGCTGGAACTTACCGGGATGGTACAGTGGAAGAAGCGTCTGGCAAGAAAATATTCCCTTGGCATGAAGCAGCGGCTCGGACTTGCCAGTGCATTAATCGGGAGGCCGCCGATTCTGATGCTTGACGAACCCACCAACGGGCTTGACCCGGTAGGAATTCATGAAATTCGATCCTTAATCCGCAGGCTGCCGGAGAAGTTCGACTGCACGGTTCTGGTATCTTCCCATCTTCTTTCAGAAATAGAACTGATGGCGGATGACGTCGGAATTCTGAACCATGGAAGACTTCTGTTTGAGGGGACGCTTGAAAAGTTGAAGCGGGAGGCGGCCATGAAAGGTTATCCGACGGACAATCTGGAAGAGACATTCCTTGCGATGATTGAGGAAGATAACCGCCAGAAGGGGGGCGTGGTACGGTGAAAATAGCATTAGAATACCAGAAAATAAGAAGGGTGGGAATCATACCCGGGTGTCTGGCTGGCGGACTTCTTGCGTCGTTCATTCCGGTTCTGGAACTTTCTGTCCGGTCAGAACAGTATCAAGGGCTTCTGGAGCCGCCGCTTCAGACGATTCTTCAGGCGGACTGGCAGATGATGGGAATGATGAATATGCTCCTGGTCATTACCATCGCCTGTATGATGTATCATACGGAGTATGCGGATCATGCCATTCGGCGGATGACCACACTGCCTGTCACGGAAGAAGAATTATACTTCAGAAAATGTATTCTTCTGTCCGGTATGTGGGCCATAGTCCTGGTGATGGAGATGTTATCGCTGGTTTTTTGTACTTTACACTGGTTCGGCGGAAAAAATGGTGCGTATGCGGAATTTGTAATAGATCTGCTGCAGAACTTCGGCTATTGCTTCTGTATGATGCTTCCGGTTATTGCCATATCGCTGCTGGTGGCTTCGGCGTGCAGGAATATGTGGACTTCTCTTGGGATTGACGTGGTGTGTGTATTTCTGGCTACGATGATTCCGGTAAAATATTTTGCTTTGTCCCTTTTCCCATTTGCCTTGCCATTTCAGATTTTAGAAGGGGCAGAAGAGGGAACGATAGTCGGTTACCTGGCGGCGGCAGCAGTAGAGATTCTGCTGACTGGCGCAGCGGAAATGATATTTTTGAAGGTTAGGAGGTCGTTTGCATGAGTTTTATATCATTACTGGGAGTGGAATGGAAAAAGATACGCCGCTCCAGAATCTTATTCATATTGGGTGTTGCGGCTGTCATGCTCTGGATTCCGTCGATCTTGAACGCCCATCTGAATTTCCAGATGCAGGCTGAGGGCATTTCGCCGGAACATAATTTCCTAATGCAGGGGTTTTTGGGAATGGCATGGTTCATGTTTCCGGCAAGCATGGTAGTCGGAACCGTGCTTCTTGCACAGACGGAGAGGAACAGCCATGGTATCCTGCGGATGCTGGCGCTTCCGGTCGGCACAGGGAAGCTATGTCTTGCAAAATATGTGATTCTGCTGTTTCTTGCGGCAGTCCAGATGGCTATGATGGTGGGAATGTATTATCTCAGCGCCGGAATCGCCTCCTGGATTCAGGAGTACGAATTTTTACTGGATCCGCTGTTTGTGGTAAAACTTGCTTTCGGGATGTATATTTCTGCTTTTCCGATGATCGCATTTTACTGGCTGCTGTCTGTGTGTATAAGGACTCCGATCTTCTCGGTGGGAGTGGGGTTTGCGTCCATTGTGCCGTCGGTTCTGATGATTAACACGAAGTTGTGGTTTGCCTATCCGATGGACTATCCGTTCTATGTGGTTACGGCCAGGTATGGAGAACTGGCGGCCAATCTTTCGGAGATGGAGACGGATCTGGTTCCGTGGATTCCTGTGGCAGTGGTATTTACAGGGAGCTGTCTGCTGGCGGCGGTTCTATGTTTTGGGAAAAATGAAAGGAGATAATGGAGAATGAAACAGAGTACAAAAGGTGTTTTAACAGGAGCGGCTGTTGTGATGGTATTACTGCCCTGGACGATCTTGCTGCTGCGACAGCATGCGTGGGCGCTTCAGTCACCGGCGGCAGAGATAACGATAGGAAGCTATGCAGTTTTTATGATTTTTTCGGGAATTTTTACATTTTATGTTTATATGAAGGGGAAGGTTCAGAATTATATGATGAAACTCTGTCTGATCATTAATGAAATTTATGCCATGGCAGGAGTAATGGCGCTGGTTATGATGGCGGCGGGAAAATTTATGTGACATTTTTTGTAACAGTTCAGCCTGCAACTGTGCGCTTGCTGCGCAGTTAGCAGCCAATGAATTGGAATATCGTTGTTTTTTGATGATAATGGGACATTGTTTGAAGAGCCGGTTAACCTGCTAAAGCAGGAGATGAGAGATCCGGCTTTTTACCATTCAATTATTTCGGCGATTGCGCAGGGGGCAGGTAAACTGAACGAGATTTCTCTGAAAGCCGGGCTTGAGAGCAGTGCGTGCAGTAATTTTATGACGTCTTTGATAGAGGTTGGGATTGTGGAGAAAGAACGTCCGATTACGGAAAAAGAAACCAGTCGAAAGACCATATATCGCCTTCAGGATAGTATGTTTTTATTCTGGTATCGGTTTGTACGCCCGAACATTACGGCGATCGCCATGGGGACGGGAGAATTTGTGTATACGGAGTATGTGAGAAACCAGATTCGTTCGTTTATGGGGAGTGTTTTTGAGGAGATTTGCAGACAATACCTGTATCGCCCCGATGTCTATCAGACATTGCCGTTTTTCTTCGGGAAGCTGGGCAGATGGTGGGGGACGAATCCGGCAAAGAAGCGTGAAGAAGAGATTGACATCGTTGCGCTGGGAGAAGGGCATATGCTTTTTGGAGAGTGCAAGTGGAGGAATGGGAAGGTGGATGCAGGCGTTATGCAGACGCTTGTAGAACGTGGAGAGTTATTTGCCTGCCCGGAAAAATATTACTTTGTTTTCTCTAAATCTGGGTTTGATGCGAGTACGGAGAGTCTGGCCAAACAATTTGGAATCAAGAGGATTGCTTTTGGGGATATGTTATGAGTCCAGGGGTGGCGGCAGCAAAGGGTTGTCGGAAAAAGAGGTTTTCGGGCAGCCCTGCCACAGCGTAGAGGAATTTACTTGACTAACTGTTTTTTAAAAATGTTGTAATAGCAATTCCACTCAAAATCATCGCGTATAGTAAGTGTCTGCGGTAGTTTTGCCTTCAGCTTCTCTTGCATGTCTTTGGTAAGTTCCGGATTCAGAGTATAGACCATATGGTTTTTGTCCAGAAATAGCTTCACTTCTTGAAGACCGGATTGAATACGTTCAAATTCAAGGCTTATATCAAAATTGTATCTGGTATCAGATTCCCAGGTTTCGATTTCATATTGATTTGATTCAATCCATTCGGTTATAATTGCGGAAGATCCATTATTTTTCGACATGGAAATCAGTTTATGAATGCTGTGTGTCTGTGGAACGGTAACCCCTTTGCACTCTAAAAATGCCTTTAAGGTTTTTTCTATGCACTGTTGAAGGTTGTAAGCAACATCGTTCAGGTACATTTCATCCTGTTCGTAATATTTCATAAGTTTTGCTGCAACATCATAACAATGATAAGCGGATTTGAAAAAACGGATATCACACATTTGGGCGCCTCCTATACACAATTACTCCGGTTTTGCTTATTTCTGTTTTCAGACGATTGCCTAATTTTGTATGGAATATGATATCTAATTCACTTTTTACTTCTGATAAAGAGGAGTTAATCTTAAGCTGAGAATCGTCTCGTATGATTAAGATGTCTAAATCGCTCATAGAGTGGCAGTCGAAACGGATTGCGCTTCCAAACACAATCATACCGATAATATGAGAATCCTTTTCAACGGCTTTTATAAGTTCAAAGACGTCTCTTTGTTTTAATGGATGAATACGATTTACGTTTTCATACTGAAAGTCGGATAAAATTTCAAAATCCCACAGATGTTCTCCTCGATGGGAGATATAGGAGTCTATGGAAGTAACCATGATTATCATTCCTTTTCGTTTATAGGCTATCTTATGCTTTGGTTATACCATGCCCTTTGGGCTGGCGGACTTCGCCCGATAGAATAAATAAATTATACCATGCAGTGTACGCAATAACCAGTATATTTTTGTCTGAAAGGATATCTGATGTAACAGTACAGTGAAGCCGGAAGGCTGAACTGTTACTATCTGATTGCAGACCTAAGATATAATATGGTATCATAAGCCCAAAGTTTTGTGTAAGGACATACCATGTCTGGAAGGATATCAGATTTACGGAGGGAAAGTATGCGATATGATTGTTTGATTATAGACGACGAGAAACTTCTGGCAGACAGTACGGCGGAATATTTTAACCTTTTCGGAGTCAGTACGGCGGCAGTATACAGTGTTTCTGAATGTTGGGAGTTTTTTTTGCGGGATACGGCAGATCTGCTTCTTCTGGATATCAATCTAGGAGACGGCAGCGGATTTGAACTGTGCCGAAAACTGCGGGAGAAGACGGAGATTCCGATCTTATTTATCTCGGCCCGTACCAGTGATGACGACCAGATCGTCGCATTCCATATCGGAGGAGATGATTATGTCCAGAAACCGTATTCCCTTGCCGTGTTACTGGCAAAAGTCCAGGCAGTGCTCAAAAGGACCGGAAACGGCCCGCAGGCAATAGAAAAAGAATATTTTGACGGACGGCTGACCGTGGATTTTTATGGAAAGCAAGTATTGGTTGACGGGAAAGCCGTGAAGCTTACGGCGCTTGAGTTCCGGCTTCTGTCCTATCTGATCCGGCATGAAAATAAAGTAATCTCAAAGCAGGAATTATTTGAGAAAGTCTGGGAGGACCGGTTCACCGGAGACGGGACGCTGAATGTACATATCCGTAAGATACGGGAAGCGATTGAGCGCGATCCCGGTAAACCGAAATACATTATTACAGTGTGGGGCGAAGGCTATAGATTCTGCGGAGGAAAAGAATGAAGAGGCATGTTTTTCTGGCCGGGTTACTGCTCCTTTTCACGGTGGAAGCGGCGGCGCTGCTTCTGTTTGCGGTCTGGGACAGTGACAACCGGCAGGATTCTGTCCGGGTCAACGAGGTTGTAAAGTCTGTTCTGGAAGACTGGGAGAACTTGTCTGCCGGCAGGCCATGTAGTGAAAGGGATACAGACAGTCAGACAGATCCTGCGTATGTCGTGCTGGATACGGAAGGAACGGTTCTGTTTCAGACCCGGTCAGATTTAAGTTCAAGTGTCAATAGGGCTGTGATTCACAGGGATACAATCCTGGATCTTGTGATTGACGGTCAGACTGTGGGAAAGATTATCATAAATAATGACAGTGAACGGCTCTTTGCAAAGCGAAAGCGGACACTGCTTCTTGTTATGCTTCTTGCCATGCTTTTACAATGTGGCCTCTGTATTGGATATTTCTTTTATCTGAAGCGTGTCATGATAGATCCGTTTGAGAAGTTAAACGGATTTGCACAGCGTATTGCAGGAGGCAATCTGGATATTCCGTTGTCCATGGACAGGCACAATCTTTTTGGTGCGTTTACGGAGAGTTTTGATATTATGCGTTCAGAGATTAAGAAGGCAAGGATTGCACAGGCAAAGGCTAATGTCAGTAAGAAAGAACTGGTTGCCGAGCTGTCCCATGATATTAAGACGCCCGTTGCAAGCATTAAGGCAGCGTCCGAAGTGGGGGCGGCGCTTACGGATAATGAAAGAATCCGGGATAATTATACGCAGATTATCTATAAGGCCGATCAGATTAATACTTTGATTACCAATCTGTTTACGGCAACGATGGAAGAACTGGAGCAGCTTTCAGTGACGCCGGAGGATATGGAGAGCCGGGTGGTGGAGGAAATGCTGGAAAGTTCAGATTATCTTCATCGAGGGGTAATTCCTAAGATTCCGGAATGTATTCTGTATGCAGATCCGCTCCGTCTGCAGCAGGTGTTCGACAATATTTTTGCAAATTCTTATAAATATGCGGGTACGAAGATTGAGGTCATGGTATGCAGGAAAGAGAGGCGTCTGGACGTCCGTATTGAGGACTACGGCGGCGGTGTCAGTGAGGAAGAACTGCCGTTGCTGCGGGAGAAATTTAAAAGGGGAGGCCATGTAGAACATGTGGAAGGAGCAGGGCTTGGGCTTTATATTTCGGATTATTTTATGGGAGAAATGAATGGGGAACTTGTCATAGAGAATGGGGAACACGGGCTGGCGGTGACGGTGAGAATTCCCTTGAGCATGGCATAAATTTTGCCTGTCAATCAAAGCTAAGATTTATGAAGCTGTCCATTTTTGGCGGGGCCGCCCCCGCCTCAATGCTTATGTTTTTTGTTGGTGCAGGGCCGTTTATGACTATCTGCGCAGTAGTTTACTAATATTGAGGATAAAATCTTCATATATGCATACCGGAATATTATCATCAAAACTGTATTGGTTAGAGCGCTTTTCCGTTTCAAAGTCAAATACAGTGACCGTATGCTTTTGTGGATTCACAATCCAATATTCTCTTACCCCGGTATTACGGTATTTAAAAAGTTTGATACCATAATCTCTTTGCGGGTCTGAGGGAGATGTTATCTCAATCACCCAATCTGGAGCGCCATGGTATCCTTTTTCGTCTAATTTCTCCTTATCGCAGATAACGGAAATGTCGGGTTCAAGATAGTTATGGATATCTTTATTCAAAAATACCGCAAATGGAGCGGCAAACACTTCGCATTTTCCGTCTTTATTACGAATATAGTTTTCTATTTCCCATTCTAAAAGATGTGAAATTCTCTGGTGAGTTGTATTAGGCGGCGCCATCATATAGAGCTGTCCATCAATCAGTTCGGCACGCTGACCTTCTGGAAGTGCGTAAATATCATCGACAGTATAAAGAGTTGCTTGCGCTAAAGCCATGGTATAAGCCTCCTTTCAATTTTATGAGAAACATTTTTAATATCATTTGTTTATGTAAACTATATCATAGCGGAGAATGAAAATAAACAAAGAAATGTGAAACTAATCATATAGCCTCCAAAAAAAGAGAAAAAACTGTTTATGATGAGAAAATTTAAGAAATCGTTAAGATTTTGCCATTTCCAAAGGTTCTTGAAAATAGAGGGGAAAGTGCTTGAAACCCTCTGTTTTCAAGGCTTTCAAGGAGTTCGGATAAACTCGGAATCTTATGTAAAAATATGAGTAAATACGAACCGTTAGTGACACGTTAGCGACACTTTTATCCGTTCTATCTGTTCCCTTAATGCGTCTAATTCCCTGTGCCGGTATACCTTGTTAGTGACATCGGAAAAGGCGTGGCCAAGCATGGTCTTCTTGTCGTTCTCATTCACGCCGTATTTGTCGCAGAGCATGGAAAAGGTGTGGCGGCAGTCATGGGGAGTGTGTTTCTTGATTTCCAGGGATTTCAAAGTATCATACATGTCCTTGCGGAAATTCTGGACACCATTAGGCAGGTAAGTACCATGTCTGTCCAGCCTTTTGCGGACAAGTGGGAGGATGGCGCTGTGGATCGGTACGATCCGGTCTTTCCCGGCAGCAGTCTTAACTCCGCCCTGGAAGTATTCTTCTTCGATATTTGTCTTCATGTCCAGGTATGCAGAGATCCGGAAACCGGAATAGCACATGATTAAGAGCATTTCTACGGTATCATTGTCCTTGTGGCTCCACAGGGCTTCCAGATCAGAGCCGGAGAATGGTTCTCCGTGTTCGTCATCATCGGATTTATTGATTTTCACGAACTTGGAGTAATCCTTGTCCGCCAGATCATTGGCCTCGGCATAGGCGTACATCTGATGAAAGAGTATAATAATCAGTTCCAGGGAGGAATGTTTCTTTGGGCAGCTGTCTACCACTTCCTGCAGGTCGTTGGTGGTAAGAGAGCGGAACGGCCTGCCGTGGATTGTGCTGCTGTTTTTATACGCAGCACGCATGCTGTTTTCCATCGATGTTTTTTTCTCCTTATGGTCATACGGCTTCTGGAACTTCCACAGGTAATATCCACGGTAAATCTCTTCAAACGTCTTCTGATCGGCAACCTCACGCTGGCTCTGATTGAATTTTGACAGAATGCCGGTGATCTGCCGCTTCAGTTCCTCGGAGTCAGAGGACAGCTCCTTTTCCCGGCCTTCATAATATTCCCCGTTCCGGTACCAGGTAAGGACGGTGAAACCCTTGTACCAGTCGTCCACGTAGCAGATGGCCTTCTGAGCCACGGGAATGCCGTTTAAATCAAATTCCTTCGTGGGAGGGTAGACTCCAAAGGGGTTGGTGCGGTTCTTGCCGGAAAGGCGTTTAATGCTGCCGTAGCCGTTGGGCAGCTTGGGGTACTTCTTGCGTTTTGGCATGGTATCATCCTCCTTAAAAATGGGTACATTATATACTCCTTGTTTTATTATTTTTATATTTTCACAAATGCCCGTA
>CAJTVY010000001.1 GCA_910579925.1 uncultured Dorea sp. | reverse complement strand
TACGGGCATTTGTGAAAATATAAAAATAATAAAACAAGGAGTATATAATGTACCCTTTTGTACAAAATACCCAAATCCAATTCGCACACCTATGTGAACTTATCGAACTCTACCGTGATTTCCCGTTCGACCGCATAACTGCCGGGCACATCCGTGAAAAAAGTGCAAAGCCTAAATTCATTTTCATCCTGTATATCGTTACCGTTCAGACAAACCGCCATGTTCCATACGAACCTCTAATTTAAAAAATTCTCAATAATAACTCCTTCCGCTTCTTCCTCCGTCATTCCCAGCGTACGCAGTTTCACAAGCTGTTCATCATTAATCCGCCCGATTGCCGCCTCGTGGATAATGGCGGCATCCAGATGCCTCGCATTAACTTCTGGGATGGAACTGACCTGTGCATGATCCATAATAATAGAATCGCACTGCACATGGGCATGGCAGCCTGCATTTCCCACCGCCTTTGGATGGAAAATCTGCTTAGACTTCCCCTTAGCAACCGACCTTGAAATTATCTGCGCAGAACTTCCTTCTCCGTTCATCTTAACTTCCATATTCGATTCCGCCGACTGGTTGTCATGAGTCATTAATTT
The DNA here is from genome assembly GCA_910579925.1 of uncultured Dorea sp. GTDB lineage: Bacteria > Bacillota > Clostridia > Lachnospirales > Lachnospiraceae > Sporofaciens. The sequence goes on along the minus strand of CAJTVY010000001.1, from coordinate 177,825 downwards.
CTCCACCACATACAGCTTAGAATTACGCCCCATCTCCACGTCCGTCTCCCTTACCGTGGAATCCACGCCTTTAATCTGCACCGTATCCAGGGTAAACACTGCATCCTCTTCCAGATAAATCTTCGTAACCGGATTCAGAACCTTCGCTCCGGAACCTTCCCCTTCCCCGTAATGCTTTTCCTCATAACGCACATTGGCGCCTTTCCCTACATGGAAAGAATGAATCCCGTCATGGCGGCTCTCGTTGCAGCCGCTGTTATGAATCCCACAGCCCGCAACAATGGTCACCTCTGCCCCTTCGGCAACATAAAAATCATTGTAGACTACATCCTGCATTCCGGAAGCGTCCACTACCACAGGAATATGCACCTGCTCTCCTTTCGTCTGTCCGTCTATGAAAATATCAATCCCCTGCTGATCTTCCTTCTTCTTAATCTTAATATGCTCGCTGTCACCATGACAGAGTGCGATGCCGTTATGCCTCAGATTGAACGCACCTTCCTGCCGGAATCCTTCGCCATCTATCTTCTGCAGTATCTTTTCCGTAATCTTGTCCAATAGACTCATCCTTATTCGCTCCTTCCTATCCCCATTGCCTGCCTGCTCTGATTCACCTATTCCCGATTCATACAGGAGCAGGCGCCTTCGTCTTTTAATAAAGTTGGAAGAATCTCGTCTCTTGGGCCTGCCGCTTTGATCGTCCCGTTCTCAATGACCATGATCCTGTCCGCCATTCGAATAATACGTTCCTGGTGAGAAATCAGAATCAGACTCTCTGCCTTCTTACTATGGATCTTCTCAAATTCCTGAATCAGCATAGAAAAACTCCAAAGGTCGATTCCGGCCTCGGGTTCGTCAAAGATACAGAGTTTATGCGGCTTCGCAAGAACAGTGGCAATCTCCAGACGCTTCATCTCACCGCCGGACAGGGTTCCATCCACCTCTCTTCTCACATATTCCTGGGCGCAAAGACCTACCCTGCTTAACAGCCCGCAGCATTCCGGCTCTTTCAGTTCCCGTCCTGCCGCCAGGGATAGCAGGCGGATGACCGTCATGCCCTTGAACCTTGGCGGCTGCTGGAATGCAAAGCCAATCCCGGCATTCGCCCGGTGGTTGATGTCATAAGATGTAACATCCTCCCCGTCCAGTATAATCTGCCCTTCGTCCGCCTCCTCGATTCCCATGAGCACCTTGGCAAGTGTCGATTTTCCGCCGCCGTTCGGCCCGGTGATTACCAGCATCTCGCCATCTTCTACATGGAAGCTGATATTCTTCACGATACTTCTTTCTATTCCGTTTTCATTCACCTTGAATGTCAGGTTCTTAACTTCAAGCATATCCTCTACGCTCCTTTTCTTCTCATCAATGATTCCATTTCATTGGAATATTATACTACAAGAGCGGTCATCTTAAAAGTCATTTTATAGTTCTTTCATAATCAAAAATATATGCTTGCGGCTGTACCGGATACGATTCACCTTACAAATATTTTTTTATATATCATTCGTTTTATATTCTGATATGCAGCCTTTAATCTGGAGGATGTTTTAATGTTGGCACTACTAAGAGTTTCCATAAATTTTCTGAATTCTTGTGCCATTTCAAAATATACATATTTTGAATAATGATTAATATGATCGAAATAGTCCGACTGTGATCTGATATATTTATTTACATCAAGCAAATACATGTATTCCATTCCAGAAAATCTTTTTCGGATTTCATCATTGATTGCCTTATGTATTATATCTTTATTCGAAAATGCAGCTAAATATCTGGGATCATCAGACGTATACGGAAGTTCTGCAAGAAGCAGGATCACAATTACTGTGTTTTTATTAGCACTGCGGACCAGATCTATTACTTTATAAAGATTTTCCGCTATCATCTCCGGCGTATAATCAATTTGTCTGAATTCTCGGGAAAACCTTTCGAGTTCATTTTCAGCAAATGAATTTCTAGCCGTCATGATCTGCTTATCCAGATATTCTTTATGATATTTCCTCTCCGACAGAGGCTTAGAATATAATCCGTACGCAAATTCATCTCCTTTATCATCTGAAAATACAGCTAATGTGGCATCCATCAAAGGCGATAAGCAGATAACGTCATATTTCCCCGAAAATAATTGTGTACGAAAGGCTTCTTTTGATACAAATGAAAAACGCCCGCATAATCCATCTATAAAATCTTTATCTGGAGAAGCAGCGCTAAGGATGTTTACGAGATGGTTAAAATAATCTGCCTGGTTTCCATTATTGTCTACAAAATTGAATTCTTTATCAAGAAGAACATCTCCGCCTTCTATGTATGAAGCCATCACTTCAAGATCGCAAGGTCCCTTAAGTAAAACAGATAATGTCCGCTTATCATCACCATCCACGCCAGGCGCCTCATCCTGGGGATCCATTCTTTCAATATAATCAGGCGCCCCCTCTGTTCTGGTGATATTCCCTGACACCGGTTCAACTATCGTTATATCCGGATATCCCAACGTTGCATAAACATACTGTTCAATTCCCATTCCCATAGTACGGCATGAAAACAGGAAATGCTCAAGCTTATTTGCTTTTTTGTCAAGTGCATAAAAACCTACTATGCCATATTTCCCATAATCATCAAATACCGTCACATACCCCAGTTTGTAGTTTTCATCATTCATCAAAGATACCAGTTCAGCTTCTCCAATCCTTTTTTTAGTGAAATTCAACTGATTGGATCTTTGAATAAGTTCTGCGATACGCCCAATAACGTCATGACAAAGATTTTTGAAAACAATTTTAATATTACTGCTCTTCAAAAATTCGTAATTTGACAAATACTCTTGTGCATCTTTCCGTTTTTCCTCAAGAATCTTATATTGCTTAAGCCGCGATAACTGAGAGTCATGCTTTCCAAGCGCATCTGCAATTCTGAATAATTCAGGGATTATCGAAGGAGAAGCAACCATTAATTCCGGCATAACAAACTCAGCTTCAGCAAGATTTGAGGCATTATCATCAAGAAACAAAACATTAGACGGTCTAAGAGCCATATCCGAAATCATTCTCTGAATTCTAGGCCCTTTGGGGTTCCAATCAATAGAATTGAATACAAAATAATCCGCTACCCGCAGCTCCCTTAATTTGTCTTCTGCCTGCTTTTTATCATTTTTAGAACACACAGCGCTGATAATTCCTCTGGCTGCAAGTTTCCTGACCAACTCACAATTCGTCGGAACAGGAACTGGTTCTGTCCCATGATCTGACAGCGTTCCATTCCAAAAAGTTTCATCCAGATCCCATATGATCAATTTAATCTTACTGCAATTCTCAAAAGTAAATTTCATAATCCTTATTCCCCTCGCTTTTTTCCCGTCAGAAATATATTTATCAACTCTTTGATATACTTGTTATCCATAATAAGCAAAACAGAAAAGTAAACAACAGAGGAGCAGATTACAGATAGTAATAACGTAGCACCCGCTCCAGAACAAAAAGATTTCAGAACTTTGCAGACGCCAATAACAGATATGCAGGCCAACGCACATTGCAGAATATGTAACAGATCAAACATTTTTAATTCAACAACTTTCCCAGAACTGTTGAGTAATATTATCAGATTCAAGGCCTCTGCAAGGATTGTAGTAATAGCCGCTCCATCCATTCCTAACAGAGGAAGCGCCGCAAAATTAAGTACAACATTGCTAACAGCTGATATCGCTGTTGCTTTAAGACATTCTTTTTCCAATCCATGTGCAATCAGAATACTATTCATGCAAAAAGACCCAAAAACTGCTAAAATCATTGCTGCGGACAGAATTTTTAAAGACACCTTTCCTTCTGAATATCCGGGTCCGCCGGCAATTAAAATCAGCTCTTCGCTAAGCATAAATACCCCGCATGCCATAGGTAAAAGGATAACTGTAAGAAATGAACTTATTTTTTTCAGAATTCCTTCATATTCTTCAGGCGTATTCTGCAATATATATGTCATTCTCGGTAAAGTAACGATAACCATTGCATTTACCACCTGCTTTATCATACTGTAAATCTTTGATGCAAGGCTATAAATCCCTACAACAGAATCACTTGCATAAAATCCCAGCATTGTAATGTCCGCATTCACGTATATAGTAATTGCGATCTGGGTAATGAACAGAATTAACAATCCTGGTAAATGCCTTTCTATTTCAGGCCTTCTTGTTATCCTTGTGTCAGCATATTTTTTTGCATAAAATATATTAGGTATATTACCACCAAAACTAGAAAATATTGCTATAATGCAATATTTCCATACGTCAGAAGGCTCTTTTATTAATAAAAACATCAGTATAAGAGAAACCATCTGGATCGCCAGATATCGAACTGTAATATACAGATAATCTTCAAATATACTGTTAATCCAGTCTCTGCCCTCTAAATTAAGTATCATAGCCATACTTTGTATCATTATCAGAGGAAAATACACTCTGATTTTTTCCGAAAATAAAATAGCGGTAAACAAGATTGCAAACGAAATGAGGGTCGTTATAAAATTGATTGTAAAAGCTTCCGAACAAAATCTGTTTATCTCTGCCTTATTATCTCTGATTTTCACCCCTTCCCGCATTGCATAAGTGTTGATTCCCAGGCCTGCAAACAGTACGAAATAGCTTATAACAGACCATGAAAAACTATACTGTCCAAACCCGTCTTCTCCCAGCGCTCTGGAAACATAAGGAAACGTTATTAACGGAAATAGAATACCCAAGCATTGTTTCAGTCCATTTAACGCTGCATTGACTTTCAACGACACATTTTTCATGATTCACCTGCTTTAAATGTTTATGCCAGATTTCATCATAGTCTCCACCAGTTTATCCCGGATGCCTTTAAATCTTTAATCTTATAAAGTCCTTTGACATCAATAAGAACCTTTGCTTCGTCCGGCATTTCCCTAAACATACTCTTTATTTCACTTAGACATAAATCCCTGAATTCATTATGGCCAACCGCAACAATGATACAGTCTGCTTCAGATATTTCTTCCATCTTTGTAAGTTTCAAACCATACTCAGACCAGGCATCTCTTTCTGAAGCCCACGGATCCACGACCATAGGGGAAATTCCATAATTTGATAATTGCCTTATCATATCGTCTACTTTGCTGTTCCGGGTGTCCGGGCAGTTTTCTTTGAATGTCAGTCCCAGGATGACCACTCTGCTCTTCTTTGGAGCCTGCCCGGCCTCGATCATCTTTCTGACAGCCGCATCCGCAACATAGGCCCCCATTGAATCATTCACAATACGGCCATTAAGAATAATCTGGCTATGATATCCGAGTTTCTCTGCTTCATAAGTAAAATAATAGGGATCAACGCCAATACAATGACCACCGACTAATCCAGGACGAAAACCCAGGGCATTCCATTTTGTATTCATTCCGTCTACAACTTCATTCGTATCAATATTCATACGATCAAAGACCATTGCAAGTTCATTCATAAACGCTATGTTTATATCTCTCTGGCTGTTTTCTACCACTTTGACAGCTTCAGCCGTTCTGATATTTGAAACAGGATATGTACCTGCCTCAATTACCAGATCATAAACCGCTTTAATTTCTTTCAGAGATTCATCATCTATTCCTGAAACTATCTTACAAATATTCTCCAGGCGATGTATCTTATCACCAGGATTAATCCTTTCAGGCGAATAGCCCGCCTTAAAATCAATACCACATTTTAATCCTGATTCTCTTTCCAGAATCGGAATACAGACATCTTCTGTACATCCCGGATAAACGGTCGATTCATATACCACAATCGCGCCCTGTATCAGATTGCGTCCTACAGTTTCTGAAGCTCTTATAACAGGCGTAAGATCGGGAGTATGATCTGTATTTACAGGCGTAGGCACTGCTACAATAATAAATTTAGCTTCTTGAATTTTATGTTCATCTGAAGTAAATTCAACCGTTGTGTGTTTAATCCCTTCATTCCCCACTTCTTTCGTCGGATCAATTCCCTTTTTGTACAATTCAATTTTCTCAATATTAAAATCGTATCCTATAATATTTGCTCTCTTTGCAAAAGCCACTGCCAACGGCATGCCAACATATCCAAGTCCTACCAGAGCAATTTTTTCTTCTCTATTAACGATTTTATTATAAAGCGACATTTTTATCCTCCTTATGATCCGATATCTTCTCCAGTAAAATCATCACAATTACTCCTCCCGTCAGCAGCCAGGTAAAAAAAGAAGTATTAATGGAACTCCATAAAATAATAAACATAATGTAAATGCGCATCACTCTGCTCTGATGTCTGCCATTTTGTTCAACAATCTCATAAGCTTTAACAATGGCAAAAGGGTATATAAATTCTCCTATCAATCCGAAATTTCTGAATGCATCTCCCCACAAGCCATTATTTTCCCGTACTGAATTTACTGATTGATTTAACCCGGAACTCATAAAAAAATCTGATCCCCCCGGATATGGAGATTCAAAAAAATGTCTTAATATACTCTCCCGCAGATATAACAATTCATTGCTGCTAAAAAATTCCACCGATTTAAAACCAATTCGTGACGGAGTAACGGTAACACGGGCGTATTGCGCCAGTAAATCTGCTTCACCCAGATACCTGCTTAGAAAGAACGAAAGAATCAATACTATTGCCATCATAAGCATAATCAGATTACATATGTTCATTTTAAAGATATCTTTGATTTTAAATATAATCAGTAATCCTACAAAAAACAGGTAGAAAAAAAACCAGGTTTTCATTCCATTAATAAAAAACAAAAATATTCCGAACACAAGGGAAACTAACGCCCAGAAATATTTTTTTCTTATGAATTCAAGTGCAAAATAGTAGGGAAATATTATGCCTCCTAAAAAAGTAAAAATGTAAGTAGATAATCTTGACATCTCATTAGATCTTAAGTAATATCTTCTTTCCAATGCGGAAGAATAATCAAGTACAACCGGCATCCCCTGCGAAATCCACAATAGCAAAGCAAAACCTGCTGAAAACAGTATTATAATAATATCCAGTTTCTTAAAATATGGAAAAATCATTCCTGTCTCTCTATACGATACAGGCTTCTTTTCATATTTTTTTATAGCGATTAAAAATATGAAAAAGAAAATTACAGGCGGCACAATCTGATTTAATGTCACATTTGAAAAAAAAGCATATACAGATAGTGTCGGAATGATAACCAGACAATACATAAATCTTACGGTACAGGCAATTATTTCGTTTATGCCTGACACTGAATTGCTTAATGCATATAAACTAAAAACGAAAAATATAGCTGAAACAATCCATTTTTCGAAAGAGAACGCATATTCAACCCCAGTGTACATATATTCAAATACCCTGAAATACTCTGGAAGAAAAAGTAAATCAAAAACAAATTTATAAATAAGAGCAGTCAGTATTTCCCTGGGATCAAAATACACGATACATTTTTTATTCATAAAAGTACCTCTTTATAAATTAAAGTATACTTTACGACATAGGACTTCCACGAAAATTTTTTACTGTTATTCACACATTGTCTGGAAATCTCATCGTACCTTTGAATAATCTGAAGGATTCTTTCTGCAATTTCACGATAATTCTTCGGATTTACTGCATAGCCAATCAGTCCATTTTCAAATTGCCCGTCGAATCCCTGTCCTTTTGTATAGATCACTGGCAGGCCCTGACTCATTGCTTCTGCATATACTAATCCAAAAGCTTCTGTAAGAGAAGGCATAATAAAAATATCATTGGCACGATATTCAGGCATTAATTGTTCTTTTGGACGTTTTTCTAGATAATCTGCAAATTCACATTCTGTAATCAGAGCAAACTCGTCCTTATCTTTTACTTCACCTATTACGGTAAGGGACACGTCATAACCGGATTCTTTTAATACTGATAATGCATTAATTGTTGCTGAAACATTCTTATTCTTTGTAATCTCTCCAACGTAAATTCCCCTGATCGTTTTTGATGGTATACATCTTTTCCCTCTATATATATTTTGAAACCAGAAATCATCTATACCATTAGGAATTACTACGCTCTTACCTTTGATTTGTTCTCTTATCTTCCTGGGTAACAGCTCTTCAACAACCATCTTTCTATATGTCTCAGACAAAAAGACTATTTTTGCGGCATTGACGAGAATTGCGCAGCCTACGGCTCTCAGAAAGAATATTTTACGGTAAAATTTGTTTACATCGCCATTTCTTATCGCAACAATATATGGCTTGTTATATTTTTCTGCCAGCTTCATGGCTACATATCCATTCGTATACCATGAATGAGCGTGAAGCACCTCATATTCAGGTACACAAATTGTGCGTTCAATAGACTGAATGATCTTATTCTGCTTGGGAAAATATAAATACTTATTCCACTTTTCATGGTCTTCTTTTACAACGACATGATCCCCTAATTTTTCCGCTTCATGGCTTCCCCCCGCAGGAATACTTACATACACTTTTATTTCATCTTCATTCAAAATCTGTTCTTGATATAATCCGTTATAGAAAAACCGATCTGCCAGATAAGAATTTATATGCAAAATTTTCATAGTGATTTCTCTGCCTCTGCCTTGATCAGATCAGCTACATCAAGGGCCCGCCTTATTACATCATCCATATCATAATATTTATATTCAGCAAGCCTCCCTAAGAAAATAACTCCTTCTTCTTTTGCCGCCATTTCCTTATACTGCTGCGCAAGGGCTTTCCACTCTGCAGTGGGGAATGTATAAAATGGTTCCTCCCCTTCACATGGAATCTCCTTCAGAATAGTGGTTTTGTCACACTTCTGACCAGTCATTTTTTTGAACTCCGTAATCCTTGTATATTCGTAATCCATCGGCCATCTGGTGCTTGCCGCCGGCTGATAAGACTCGCAGTCATGTGTTTCAAATATAAATCGGATACTGCGCCATTTAAGTTTCCCCAGGCAGTAATTAAAGTAATAATCTAACGGCCCGGTATATATTAATTTTTCATATTCTATATCGCCGATTACTTCCTTATAATCCGTATTAAGCAAGACCTTAATTTCTGAATGATCCAACATTCTCCTGCACATCTGTGTAAAACCGCCCTGCGGATTCCCCTGATACTTGTCTGTAAAATACCTTGTGTCTCTGTTCTTGCGGAAAGGAATCCTACGAATCACAGACTTATCCAGCTGCGAGGGTTCGACTCCCCACTGTTTAAGAGTAAAATACTTAAAAAATTTCTCATAAATATCTCGACCGCCCTGAGACAGAACAACGTCCTCACTGGTTTTAATCTCGCTGATTTTCTCTTTCCGGCTTTCAATGAACGCTTCCATCTCCTGTTCAGAAAGATTCATATTATAAAGCTGGTTAATAGTCTCAAGAGAAATAGGCATCGGTACAAAATTCCCGTTTACATATGATAGAACACGATGCTGATACTCATGCCATTTTGTATACTGACATACAAAATCAAACACTTCTTTATCATTTGTGTGAAATGTATGTGGTCCATATTTCTGAATCAGGATTCCGGCATCATCATACTCATCGTATACATTTCCGCCAACCTGCCCTCTCTTTTCAATAATCAGAACGTTTTCATGCAATTTAGTCGCAATCCTCTCCGCAACCGTTATTCCTGCCAGCCCCGCTCCTACAACAACATACTTAAATCTCATCTCTTATTTCCCTTCGCAATATAAATGATATATTCACTATATTCTTTATAAACTTTTTCAACAGAAAAGCTTTTTTCAAACAGCGCTCTGGAATTATTTTTCATCTTACAGAGCAACTCTTTTTCTTTTTTTAATTTTGTCAACGCCAGATAAAGGCCTTCTGCATCATCATATTGAATACCGCAGCCATTCTCTTCAATTACTCTTTTCATGATTCCTGTAGGCTGTAATAAGATCGCTAAGCCGAGTGACAGATATTCACTAAATTTATTTGGCATTTGCATCTCAAAATTGTCGTCCTTTTTATATGCCATTAATCCCACGTCAGAGATATATCCTATATCAGCTATATCACTTTTATTAACCCAGCCTGGGAACACAACATTATCTAATTTCTTTTCTTCCGCCCTTTTCTTATAATATTCTAAAAGTTCCCCCTGTCCGCAGAGAAGAAAAATTACTTTTAAATTATTTTCTACACATTTTTCTGCCGCCAATAGCATAGTATCAAAATCTACCAGCCTGCCAAACTGGCCAAAAAAGCAGCATACCAATGTATCCTCCCGTCTGTATCTTATCCATTTCGAATTTTTTTCTATAGAGTTTTTTGTTCCGCCATCCGGATAACAGACAAAATAGACCCTGTCGTTTTTCCCCCGTGCTCTTTTCGCATACTTTAGCGCCCATTTTAAATACGGCTCTGTCGTTCCTACGATTCCGACAGCCTCTTTTATCGCAAAAGACAGAGCGCATTTTAGCGGAATAATTCCAAGTTTTACAAAACAGCGCCTGATTCCGTTAAATGGCCTTATATAAACATCCGGCTGAAGATCCCTGACATCAACAATAACTGGCACTCCATGCTTTTTTCCATATCTGACGGCATAATAAGCAGACGCTATGGTCGGCATTGCTACTACAATTACGTCGGGAAGACTCTCATTCTGAGCCTTTTTCATAAATTTCTTAGCCGTAATCAGCTCATGCCTCATTCTTTTTAAACATACATTCTTCTTGTATCCACACGAGTGTATTAGTTTTAAACGCATGTTCTCAGTTAGTGCAATCTCTTTGTCCTCATAACATCTGAACTTTTTTATATTATGATTAAAAGAAGACTGCCACCAGATAATGGATACATCGAATTTACTTAATTCATATGCCAATAGTCCCATCCTCTGCAATCTGGGATTATTGTCATCTCCCGGCAGATTTTCTCCTTCATTTAAAAGCCATATTTTCATTGTGATACCCCTCTTCTTTTCTCAGCAATCATAATTTCTGCCAAAGCCTGTCTCCTGATATATTCGTCTTGATCTACCTGCTCCGTTCTCAGCAGATAATCACCAAGGTCTTCTGATGTCGCCATATTTTCTTCAGTAATTCCTTCATGTCTGATAAGGGCTTTCTTCACAGTCTCAAAAATAATTTTAACATCCCCGAGAAAACTGATGTTCTGTATATAGCAAAGATCCAAATTTATTTTTTCTTCCCATTTGATTGAATTACGGCCATTTACCTGAGCCAGTCCACTTAGCCCTGGCTTCGCCGTATGCCGCATTCTCTGTTCTTTTGTCATAAATGTCAGATCACGAACCAGCTGTGGGCGAGGTCCGATTACCGACATCGTTCCATTAATAATATTGAATGCCTCGCCAAGTTCATCCAGACTCGTCTCCCTGATCCACTTGCCAAAACCGGTAAGGCGCATTTCATCCGGAAGCAATTCTCCGTTTTCATCCCGCTCATCTGTCATAGAGCGGAACTTATACATTTTGAATATAGTCTCTTTTCCATCTTCTCCTATTATTCCAGGGCGATCCTGAGTAAACAGAACCGGTGAACCCAGCCTGATTTTCACGAATATCATTATAATCAGATACAGGGGACTGAAGCATGCGACCGCTCCCATACCGCACACAATGTCAAAAATTCTTTTTATATACTTCTCATAAACTCCTTTTTGCCGTACTGCGATCGGTTCTATCTTATCTGCTTTATATGTAGTTCTTTCGGCCTTTTTACGCATCATATGGACCACTGCCGCACAGCCAGCCATAATTACACAGACAATAACTGCTGCTTTCATTTTTTCTGACATGGCTTTAACTCCCTTCAAGACTTTTCATTGTTGACTCAGTCGAAACAGGCCTTTACAATTTCAATAATTTTTTCCTGCTGCTCTGGTGTCATTTTGATATCGCTTGGAAGACACAAACCTCTGTGAAAGATGTCCATACCAACATCAGACGGCATACCGTCTTTCCCCACAGCGCCTCCTGGAACGTATGTATTCGTCTTTGCCCTGCCGCTTCCCTCTCTGGTCACAAAATCATTTCTTCGATAAATCGGCTGCATATGCATAGGTTTCCATATAGGTCTGCCCTCGGCATTGATGGAACCAATCACATTCAGAATTTCAGTCGGGCAGCTCTTTCCATGTTCTGGATTGTATAGGGCTTCACACTCCCCTCTGACTTGTCTGCACATAAAATCAGAATCAATAAGCAGACAGCTAAGCCAGAAATTAGGCTCAGAATTACTTACATCATAGGGATTCATAGAAACCGGGAGATTCCTAAATCCCTCTCTGTATCTTTCATAGATTGCTTTCTTTTGCGCAATATGCTCATCCAGATAGGATATCTGACCTCTGACAATCCCGGCTATCACATTACTCATCCGATAGTTGTATCCCAATTCCTCATGTTGATACCAGGGAGCGTTTTCTCTACTCTGTGTACTCCACTTGCGGACTTTATCTGCCGCCTCAAGATCATCTGTCAGCAGCATCCCCCCTGCCGAGCCGGTAATAATCTTGTTTCCATTAAAACTGATACAGTTATACCTTCCAAATGATCCCGTCTGTACACCTTTATATGTCGCTCCAAATGACTCGGCTGCATCCTCGATAATAACTGCGCTGTGCCTGCCGCAGATTTCCTTTATCTCATCAATTTTGCCAGGCGTTCCATACAAATGTGCTAATACTACTACTTTTACATCTGGATATAAAGCAAATGCCTTTTCCAGAGCAGCCGGATCCATATTCCAGGTATCATACTCTGTATCAATGAAAACAGGACAGGCCCCCTCATAAACCATAGGATTGATGGTAGCGTCAAATGTCATGTCGCTCGAAAAAATCCTCTGTCCCGGCCGAATCCCTGCAAGCTTTGCCGCCATATGTAATGCCGCCGTCCCGGCCGATAGAGCGACAGAATACTAAGCCATACTTTTTTGTCAAATTTCTGAAAATGATTGATTGAACGAAGGGCATGCATCACAGTGTGCCCTTGGGTATACTTTTCCGGAATAAACATATTTCTCTTTCTCCAGTGTCTTTTTTATCGCTGATTCTCAGCTTTTCGCAGTAATTTCAAGCCCTGTCCAGAATTCCTTCGCCAGACAGCACGCCATCGGGCTAGCGATTCTGGCCATCCTCTTATGACGGTCTATCTTGCGGATCCGGTATTCCTTCCCGCACAGCGGACCTTCCGTCACAAAGGTAATCCCATTCCGGATGAATCCTTTCGACATTGGGATGCGGTGTGCTTCTCCGCTCATGTCTTCCAGAAATTCCTTCTCTGCCTCTTTCAGACACAGGCTATATCTCCCATTCCTAAAGGAACGAAATACCATTGCCTTTTGTGCCGCCTTCTCCAGCCTCCCAGGGCTGGCCTCCTCTACAAAAACACAACCCTGGAACAGGATCTCTTCTCTACAATGCCAGTTCCCCTCATATCGTCTCATTCTCTCAAAAGTAATTAAGAAAATCTCGGTTTTTCCCAGATTGCCGAACTGCTGCCTTAGCAACTCTACCGCCATTTTTTCTTCTCCTTCTACACAATGCAGAACATACCAGATCAGAAACACCTCCCCAGTGTTTCGTAGAGTTAGATACTCTGCGAAAACAGGAAGAACCAGATTAATAATATAGGCCTTTAAAAATCAGATAAAATATATAAAAACAGGTAATTTATTAGATAATCTTTAAAATAATATTTACGATTTACTTTCAATACCCTGTAAAATACCAGGAAAGTAAATTTAGGTATTGAATTATTTAGATAGGATGGTTATAATAGATATGCTATTTCAAGACAATTTTCGCAGAGTATCTAACTCTGCGAAAATATTTAAATGATTTCTTTAAATTTTCCAAAAACTTACGGCAGAAGCCGGTTCATATCCCTCGGAAACAAGGTCGTATACCTCACATTCTCCCGTTCCAGCAGCCTGCACGTCAGCCTCTCAAGCCCCATTCCAAGTCCCCCATGAGGCGGCATTCCTGCCTTATGCATCATCAGATAGCTTCCAAAAGCCTCCACATCCATTCCGCGGTCTTCAATCTTCTTCACCTGCTCGTCGTACCCATCGTCCGTATGCCCCATCCGATCACACCCTTTCTCCAAGAACCTCTTACTTCGTTTCAATACTCACAGAACCCGAGAGAAAAAGAATATAAAAAAACAGAACCACACTAAGGATATCTATCTACCCAATGTGATCCTGTCACTTTTTCTAACCTTTGATCATTCTCACATAGGCACAACACTGAAAGCGCCTGCACCTATGATTCTCCATCAAGATGCAAACGCTAACAATCGTCGTCCCTATTCAGCTTTTCAACTGGAATATTTAAAATCATGACATTCATTGCTGGTTCCTCTTATCATTTTTTCAGAGTTTACCATCTTTTGATCTACATGTCAAGTATCATTCTTCCGACTCTCAAAACAAATGACAGGCTGCGAAATGTCCTTTTTCAATCTCCTTTAATTCCGGTGTCTCTGTTTTACATCTTTCCGTTGCAGACTTACACCTGCTTGCAAAGCGGCAGCCCGGCCCGCAGTTAATCGGGCTTCCCACCTCCCCCTCCAGCGGAAGTACAACCTTGCTGTTTTCCTTTTCAGGATCCGGTATCGGAATCGCACTTAAAAGCGCCTTCGTATAGGGGTGCCGGGGATTGGCATACAGTTCATTGCTGGACGCCAGTTCCACAATATGTCCCATATACATAACGCCCACCCGGTCGGAAATATGCTTTACCATAGACAAATCATGAGCAATAAACAGATAGGTAAGCCCAAGTTCCCTCTGAAGCCTGATCAGAAGGTTAACCACCTGCGCCTGAATGGATACATCAAGAGCAGAGATAGGCTCGTCACATACAATGAACTCAGGATCAACCGCCAGAGCTCTCGCAATCCCAATCCTCTGCCTCTGTCCTCCGGAAAATTCATGAGGAAATCTCGATGCATGCTCCTTATTAAGCCCTACCAGTTGAAGAAGTTCATAGATCCGCTCTCTCCTTTCCTCCGCTTTCTGATATAAACCGAAATTCTCCATCCCCTCCGCAATGATACTCTCTACGGTCATCCGGGGGTCCAGAGACGCATAAGGATCCTGGAATATCATCTGCACACGTTTTTTAAACCATGGCAGATCATTTTTCTTTAAATTCGTAACATTTCTTCCTTCATACTCAATTACTCCTTCTGTGACAGGATATAAACCAAGTATTGTCCGTCCGCACGTCGTTTTTCCACAGCCTGACTCCCCCACCAGCCCCAGTGTTTCTCCTTTGTAAATGTCAAACGAAACTCCGTCCACGGCTTTTAAAACACCTTTATTTCTGATGTTAAAATATTTCTTCATGTCTTTCACATGAACCAATACTTCCTGCTTCCCGTTACTCATTTTCCAACACCCTCCTTATATCCTCTGTCCCCAGCGCTTTTTTTGCCATCGGATGGTGCAGCCAGCAAGCCGCCTTATGTGTTTCGGACACATAGGTAAATTCAGGAGACTGTTCTTTACAGATTCCCATACAATATCTGCACCGGCTGGCAAAGCCGCAGCCCTTTGGAGGCATAATAAGGTCCGGCGGAGTTCCAGGAATAATCTGGAGCTCTGATTTGTTTTCGTTCTCCATATTGGGTACTGCTTTCAGAAGCGCGCTTGTATACGGGTGCTGGGGATTATGAAAAATCTCCCCCACTTTTCCGGATTCAACCACACATCCCGCATACATCACCGTAATATACTCTGCCATGCCTGCCACCACGCCAAGATCATGGGTAATCATAACAATCGCCGTATTATTTTTCTGCTGAATCTCCTTAAGAAGCTTCATAATCTGTGCCTGAATAGTTACGTCCAGAGCCGTCGTAGGCTCGTCGGCAATCATAAGCTTCGGATTGCACGCCAGTGCGATTGCGATCACAACCCGCTGTCTCATCCCCCCGGAAAACTCATAGGGATACTGATTCAGCCTGTCCTCTGGATTAGGGATATTTACCTGCCTTAAGAGCTCTACAGCACGTTCCTTTGCCTCCTGCCTGGTGATTTTATTGTGCAGCAGAATACTCTCCATGATCTGTTTTCCAACCTTCATGGTAGGATTTAAGGACGTCATGGGATCCTGGAAAATCATCGCCGCATCTTTTCCCCTGAAATTTCTCCACTCTTTCTCTGTAAAATCAAGAATATTCTTCCCCTCGAACAAGATCCTGCTTTCCTTCTTGATTTCTCCCGGCGGCTCGGCAATCAGTCCCAGCACCGCCTTAGAGGTAACGGTTTTCCCAGAACCGGACTCCCCCACGATCGCAATACATTCTCCCGCGTTCACCTTAAGGGAAACTCCCCGCACAGCCTGTACCTCTCCCGCGTATGTATGAAAGGAAACCTTCAGATTTTCAATATCTAATAAATGCTCACTCATCTCGATACCTCCTGTTACTGGCGCAGCTTTGGATCAAACGCATCACGAAGACCGTCGCCTAAAAGATTAAACGCCAGCATCGTAACGGAAATTGCCAGAGCCGGGAAAATCAGTTCGTGCGGATAATACGTCATCTGCTGCTGTCCAAGAGCCGCCATTGCTCCCCAGCTTGTAAGCGGCGGCTGGATTCCCATGCCAAGAAAGCTTAAGAACGCTTCCGAAAAGATAAAACCTGGAATGGAAAATGTCGTATTAATAATGATAATACTAAGCGTGTTTGGAATCAGGTGCTTCGTAATGATCCGAAACGGGGGAGTTCCAAGTACCCTTGCCGCCATCACATATTCACTTTCTTTCAGCTCAATAATTTCGCCTCTGACAAGCCTTGCAAGTCCCGTCCAGCTTGTCATACACAGGGCAATCATCAGCGACGTCATACCTTTTCCAAGAAAGACGGACACAATAATTACAACAACCATATACGGAATACCCACGATGATTTCCAGTATCCGCATCATAACGTCATCCACAATTCCGCCGCAGAAACCACTGATTCCCCCGTATAAGGTTCCTACGACCAGGGAAACAAGAGCTCCCACAATTCCGATTGTCAGAGATACTCTCCCCCCAACCCAGATTCTTGCAAAGATGTCCCGTCCCAGGTCGTCCAGGCCGAAAATATGCTCCGCCGTAGGGGTCTGATTCGTAATCGCAATATTTTGCTCATTATATGGATGAGGATAAACATATGGTGCAAAAATGCACATTAAAATCATAAAAATGAGGAAAAAAAGGCTTATCATTGCTATTTTATTCTTTTTCAGCCTTCTCACTGCATCCTGCCAGTAGGAAATGCTGGGACGTACCAGTGTCTCAGAACTCTGCTCATCCACGCCGAGCCTCTGAAACATATCCTCTGTCATACTTCTATTTAACTCTGCCATTCCCTTCACCTCCTAGTTTCCATCTATAATGCTTTTGCGAACCCTTGGATCCACCACTGCATACAATATATCCATTCCTACCATACAGATAATGAAGATCATGGAGAAAAATAATGTTGTTGCAAGAATCATAGGATAATCCCGTCCGTTTACACTGTCAACGTAATAACGCCCAAGTCCCGGAATCGAAAATATTCTTTCAATTACAAAGGAGCCCGTCACGATTGCCGCAATCTGAGGCGCCACAATCGAAATAATCGGAGTAATCGCATTACGCATGACATGGCGCCAGACAATCTGAAATCTGGAACATCCCTTTGATTTTGCAAGAAGGATATAATCTGCGCCAAGCACGTCCAGCACAGAAGAGCGCATAAACCTGGAATAGGTCGCAATTCCGCTGATGGCCGCCGCCATTGTGGGAAGCGCCGTATATGCGAATATCTCGGCTATTCCCATCCCTTCCGTCACCCATCCGATAATCGGAAAGATACCGCCCGCCGCATACTTCTGCAGCAGAGCCGCAAATACAAAACTTGGAATGGATACCCCCAGAATCGCTATAAAAATCGTAACAAAATCAACCCATTTCCCTCTGTGAAAGGCTGCAAGAATTCCCAGAACCAGACCCAGAACCAGACTGACCGCCACTGCCTGCAGGCCAAGCTGAAGAGATGCCGGGAAACGCTCTTTAATCGCCTGATTTGCCGTCAGGCCAGGGGTCATATAAGATTCACCCATATTTCCGTGAATCAGATTCTTCAAATAAATCACATATTGTTCTGAAAGAGGTTTATCTAAGCCCCATTTCGCCTCCAGATTTTTCTGCACTGCCTCCGGCAGCACCTTTGCAGATGCCTGTGTCGGATCCCCCGGCATGGAATACATGAGGAAAAAGGTGACTGTCAGGATAATCCATAACGTAACAACCATGTAAATAATTTTTTTCAAAATATATTTTACCATTCTTAGCTCCTGTCCATTTGTCCTCTTCTAAATACAGCGGGAGATAAAAACCTCCCGCTGTCAGATACCTTGTTTCTACATTAACTATTCAACATATGCGTCTCTGAATTCAATTGCCGGTCCGCCTGCTCCGTTTATATAAAGTCCTTTTAGATTTTTTGATACAAGTACATTACTGTATGTAAATGTTACCGGAGAAATACCGCATTTTTCTACTGTAAGAATCTCCTCGGCACGGGCGAACTTTTCTGCGCGGACTTTGTGATCCTGCTCTGTCTTACATGCCTCCACAAGCTCGTCATACTCTGTGTCAGAGAAGAATGCCGGATTGTTGCCGTCTCCTGTCATATAGCACTGCATAAATGTCATAGGATCGTTATAATCTGCTCCCCAGCCTGTCTCACATACCTGGTAAAGTCCTTTCGATACCTGATTATTAAATGCAGAGTTGTCAGAAGCCGTCTCAATATTCACCTTTACGCCAAGGTTCTTCTGCCACTGATCCTGATAGTACTCGGCGGCAACCTTTGTCTCATTATCAGAATTCTTCTGAAGGAAAGTAATCTCCAAAGTCTCTCCTTCTTTGCCGATCTCCTTAAGACCTTCCTCAAGAAGCTTCTTCGCATCCTGGCTTAAAAGCTCGTCCATGGGGCCTTCATACAGATCCCGGAAGATGTCTTCTCCAATTGCGGTTCCCGGAGGGATCTCCCCGTCTGCCGCTTTGTTTTTCTTTAATACCTGCTCTGCATATGCGTCTCTGTCAAAGGCAATCGCAAATGCCTTACGGATTTTTTCATTAGTAAATACGCCGTTTGGATCTGTATTGTTAAAACAGATATACGCATTTCTCGGCTGAGGCCCTGAAATCAACTGGATTTCGCCTGCATCCACATCTTTCTGCTTCAGATTCACATATTCTGCGCTTGCGTTTCTAAGTACGTCGATCTGGCCCTGATCTAACAACTGCTGTCTTGTATTCTCATCCTGTGCAAGTACCATCTCGATTTCATCAAGCTTAATATTCTCTGCATCCCAATAGTTAGGGTTCTTCTCAAGAACGACCTTAGAGCCTCTCGTCCATTCTGTAATATAGAACGGGCCGCACTGTGACAGTTCTTCTGCGGTAGCTCCATAGGAGGAATTCTTCTCACCCTCTGTCTTTGATTCCGGAACCGGAGTCACATTGGAGAATGTCAACAACTGCGGGAAATACGGAAGACTCTCTACCAGAGTAATCTCCAGAGTCTTGTCGTCCACTGCCTTTGCTCCCACATCCTCTTTCGAACCCTTTCCTGTATTAAATTCCTCGCCGCCTTTAATACAATAGAAGATACCTGCGTTATGGCAGTTTACCTCCGGGTCGAAAATTCTGCGGATAGAATTCACGTAATCCTGGGCTTTCACTTCTTCGCCGTCTGCATACTGATTCTCTCTTAAGTGAAACGTATAGACAAGTCCGTCATCTGAAATCTCATAGCTTTCTGCACCTGCCTCTGTTAATACTCCGTCAATCAGACGAAGCAGTGTTTCCTGAGATTCCAGGACAATCGCATTTTTCTGCTCGTCGTCCGCACGTCCCGGATCCATAGTATCCGGATCCGTAAGCATAACCGTGCTTACCTTGGCGCCGTCTGTACCGCCTCCTTCAGACTTTTCGTCTCCGCCCTTTGATGACTGTCCTGAATTACTGCCGCCGCATGCTGCCAGTGAAAATACCATCACTGCCGACAACATCGCTGCCAGAACTCTCTTTTTCATAATGTTACCTCTCTTTCATTTTATTTTTCATTGTGCTTTCGCACAAAGAATACAATATTAAAGTTCCACCGGTTTTCCGCCCGCCAGACGGGATTCCTCCGCGGCCAGCGCTATGATATGGCTCTGAATGGATACGTCAATCCCGGTCTTTAATTTATCCTCATCCACTCCTTCCCCGACTGCCTCAAGGAAATCATGGATCAGCCGGTTATCCCCGCCTGCATGCCCGCTCATATCTCCTTCTACCGTAGAAAACGTCTCCGGTTCCTTTCCGAATTCCTCTATCGTAACCTCATTGACCGCAAGATCTCCGTAAATGTCTCCTCTGGTGCCGCAGACATGAATGGTTCTTCCGCCGCTTCCTGTGAATGCAGTCATCTGAAAGTCCACCGTAACGCCGCCTTCAAACTCCATATTCACGACTTGATGATCCACCACGTCATTGTCACAGTCATACACACAGCGGCCGTAAGGTCCCTCTTTCAGAGCCTCATAGACGCCCTCCTCAGTCAGGTTATCCGGCGACAGCACACAGACCGGCCACGCCTCGTCACCGGTTCTTTTATCCTTGATCACGTCGCGGATACCGGTTCTTTTGTTCGTCACATAGATCTTCTCTGCGTCATAGGGACACCCCACTTTTGCATTGCAGCCGTCAAGGCAGCGCTTTGCGGCTCCCTTAGGCGCCATCTCTTTTCTGAACAGATATAGTCCGCCGTAGGAAGATACCCTTTTACACTTTCTTCCAAGAAGCCATACGAAAATATCACAATCATGACAGGACTTTGCCAGAATCATTGGACTGGTCTCTTCCTTACGCCTCCAGTTGCCTCTGACAAAACTGTGAGCCTGGTGCCAGTAGGTCACCTTCTCCATCGCCTGCATGGAAACCACCTCTCCGATTCTTCCCGAATCAATCAGTTCCTTTACCTTTGTATAGAAGGGTGTGTACCTGAGAACATGCCCCACAGCTACAATCCGGTGATACTCATGGGCCGCCTCCTGAAGTCTTTTACACTCCTCAAGAGACGGAGAGATCGGTTTTTCGCATATGACATGATACCCCTTCTTAATTGCCTCCACAGCCTGGGCCACATGCTGCCTGTCCTGAGTGGCGATCACGAGCGCATCCGCAAGCTTCGGCTTCTTTAGAAGTTCCTCCACCGTCTCAAAGCAGTTCTCCTCCTCAAGCCGGTACCGCTTCCTTGCAGCCTCCCTCTTTTCCTTCACCGGGTCTGCCACCGCCGTCACCTTCATCTCGTCAGGCCTGACAAACTCATAGTTTCCGTAAATATCATTCCCGCGGTTTCCAAGTCCCGCAATTGCACATGTAATGATTTTGTTCATAATCTGCCTCCTACAGCATTTTCAAAATAAAGAGTCTTGACTGATAATCTCCCTGTCTTGTGGGATCGGGTCGTATTCCGCAAGCATAATCCGAAATAACCATTCCCGTATACATCAGCTCATCTCCATAATAGCTTCCCTCTCTTCCCTCGATACTGTACCTTGCGCCAGCCTCAAGACCTTTTAATCTTAATCTTTTATATGGTGCGTTAGAGGGCTGTCTCATTCTGTAATAAGCGGCTAAAATAACCCTGTTATCTTCAGAAACGACCATCCACGCTGCCTCGTCCCCTTCAAAAGGGCTGAGGAGACGATAGAATTTTCCTTCCGCGATCAGACTTCTATATGTTTTGTAAAATGCAATCTGTTCCCTTATCTCCCTCTTTTCCTCTTCATGGAGAGTATTTAGATCCATCTCATACCCAAAGCATCCGAAGTATGCCACATCCGCCCGTGTCTTAAGGGGCGTATTCCGAAAAGTCTGATGGTTTGGTACAGCCGATACATGGCATCCCATAGAGCTTAAGGGATAGACAACGGAAGTTCCGTACTGAATCCGGATTCGCTCGATGGCATCCGTATTGTCTGATGTCCAGCACTGAGGAGCATAGTACAGCATTCCCGGGTCAAATCTGGCCCCGCCGCTTGCACAGGATTCGAACAGAATATCCGGGAATTCCGTCTCAAGCCTTTCATAGAGTCTGTATACTCCAAGCACATATTTATGGAACAGCTTCCCCTGCGCCTCTGGCTCACAGTTCTGAGAAAAGGCTTCCGAAATACTTCTGTTCATATCCCATTTAATATAGGAAACCTCTGCATCTTTAAGCACAGAGATGATCATGTTTCCGATTCCTTCTACCACCTCGTCCTTCGAAAAATCCAGCACATACTGATTTCTTCCATGGCACATCTGGCGGTAGGGAACCCGGATCAGCCATTCCGGATGCTTCCTGTAAAGATCGCTGTCCTTGCTTATCATCTCCGGCTCAATCCACAGTCCAAACCTCATTCCAAGATTTTCAATCTTCTGTGCAAGTCCCTTAATTCCGCCGGGCAGCTTATCCCGGTTCGGATACCAGTCGCCAAGAGAGGACGTATCATCATCCCTCTTTCCAAACCAGCCGTCGTCAAGAACCATCATTTCTACTCCCAGATCCTTTGCCGTCTCCGCGATTTCCAGGATTTTATTTTCTGTAAAATCCATGAAAACCGCTTCCCAGCTGTTGATCACTACCGGACGTACCTTATCCCGCCATTTCCCTCTCGCCAGTCTCTTTCTGTAAAGCTTGTGGAAAACCTGGCTCATTCCGTTTAAGCCGTCCTGTGAATATACGCAGACCGCCTCCGGAGTCTGAAAGCATTCTCCTTTTCTCAGCGTCCAGGCAAACCCCTCTGGATGAATCCCCGCCATCGCCCTTGCCACTCCAAACGTATCTACATTCACCTGGCCGATAAAGTTCCCGCTGTATATGAGGCTCATGCCAATAATCTCGCCCGTATGCTCTGTCGTCTCATGTCTCTTAAGTGCAAAAAACGGATTAAACTGATGGCTGCTGTGTCCGCGCATACTGTATACCGCCTGCACCCCTTCGTGCAGGGGATGGATTTTTATGTACCGTTCCCTGGCCCATGCTCCCGTGAGGGTTACCATTTCATAATCCGCATCCGGCAGGTCAAGGCAAAGGCTCATCGCGTTTTTCAGTACAACCGGCTCTTTTCCTTCCTGTCTGAAAAGAGCATTCCGGCAGATAACCGGAAAATCCCGGAAAATCGTATAGGACAAAGTCAGTTTTGTACCCGTCACATTCTCCTTAAGAAAAATTTCCAGTGTTTCCGCCTCATCCTCCGCCTCTACATAGACTGCCGGCAGGCCGAACAACCTCTTTTTTCCGTTAAAAATACTGTATCCGTCATAGATAAACTCCGACACCCTGCTTCCGTCCGCCTGGTGAAGTTCATAAGCCGGATATCTCATATCTCCTCTCCCGTAAGAAGGATATTCCTGCCTTAAATATTCCATGGAAAACATGCGGTTCCCTTCAAACGCACATGGCGCCATATCCTTGATCCCGTACTCGATCAGATGCTGAAAACTGTCCGAATCATGAATTCTCTTTCCGTAATAAATCTGGCCGGGCTGCCCGTTTTCCAAAATTCCTAAAATATAGCTGATATCCTGATTATACAAGTGAAACTCTTTTGTCCTCTCATGAAATACGATCCCCATAATCTGTCCTCTTTTGTTCTTTATATTTTCTGAAGCCCCTGTTCCAGATCCTGAATCAACAGTCCGGCTCCCTCAAGCCCACAGTGAATTCTGATGATACCGCAAGATCCCCTCATGGCTCTGGATACCTCTTCACTCTGCCTTGCATATGGCATCATGACAAGGCTCTCAAATCCACCCCAGGAAACACCGATCTTAAACACCTGCAGTTCCTGGCAGAATCTCTTCGCCTCCTCAAGACTGCCGTCTATCTCAAAGCTTAAAAGTCCCGTACTTCCTGACTGCTGTCTCTCGATAAGCTCACGCTGTGGATGTGACTTTAGGCCTGTATAATACACCCTTTTCACCTTCGGGTGATTTTCCAGATACCCGGCTACTTTTCCTGCCACTCTTTCATGTTCCTTCACCCTGACCTCCAGGGTTCTCATTCCCCTGAGTATGAGCCATCCCTCCATCGGTCCGATGATGCTCCCCAGAAGTTCCCTTAAGTTTCGTATCTCCTCCCCCAGCGCCTGATCCTTAACGGTAAGAACCCCGCCTATGAGATCGCTGTGCCCGCCCATATATTTGGAAGTGGTATGCATCACATAGTCTGCTCCCATTGTAAGGGGTTTCTGGTAAATGGGAGTACAGAAGGTGTTGTCAATATAGACTCTTGCCCCTCTGCTTTTTGCAAGTTCGCTTACCCCTCTGATATCCTGCACAGAAAAAACAACGGAAGAAGGACTTTCCAGAACGACAAGCTGGGTATGATCCCGAAACGCCTCGCAGAATTCTGCAACCGTATCGCCATCCACGAAGGTCGTCTCAATATTCATATGCTCCCTTAAGTAACCCAGGAGAAAATTCTGAAGGGGCCCATAGGCATTACGGACGCAGATCACATGCCCTCCCACTTTACAGGAAGCAAGAACCGCAGCCACTGCCGCGCTCATCCCAGAGGAAAACACATAACTTTCGCATCCTTCCTCCAGCGCAGCTATCTTTTCCTCAAGGATCCGTACCGTCGGATTCTGCACTCTTCCATAGCAATACGTGTGTTTCTCTGTTTTGTCACTGTCATAATAATCATCAATTGTGTCGAATACATGCAGAGAATTCATAAATATGGGCGGCACAATCGCATTGTAATATCGCTCATATTCCTCCCCGCAATGTTCCAGAATCAATCCTGTGTCCATATCCGTCCCCTCCTGTATGCTATAATCTATATGCTATAATATAGCTTGTTATAAAAATATAACCTATTCATTTCTCAACTGACGCACAATATCCTTGTAAATAGAATCCAAAAGCTTATGATTGATCCTCCGGGCCTTTTTTTCATTCCTTTCACGCAGAGCATAATATAACTCGCCGTGATAAGGCATACTTGCCTTAAACGGTTCCTTCATGTCTAACGGAAACTGCCATAGCCTGTCCGTATATTCGTTCAACAACAGAAGCAGCTTATAAAACACTTCATTATGGCACATCTTATAGATCTTGTCATGAAAATCCTTGTCCTCCGCAGTATCCTGCTCACCGGCAGCAATCTTCTTCGTAAGGGCCTCAAGGCTTCTGCCAAGATCGTCAAGTTCTTCTTCTGTTGCCGTGCGGATAATCATATGTATCAGTTCGTTCTCCATCGCCCTTCTTGCTTCCAGCACTTCCAACAGCTTTTCCTTTTCTAAGGTAAAGCCAAGTAAAGCTTCCACGGACTGTTTCTCCTGCTCTCCAGCCCCTACATAGATCCCTTTTCCGTTCTTAACCTCTACAATCCGATCAGCCTCCAGCGTCTTAAACGCTTCTCTTAATGCCGTGCGGCTGACCTGCATCATCTCAATAAACTCTCCCTGAGACGGAAGCCGGTCTCCTTCTTTTAATCCATGCTCTTCGATATAGGACTGAATATATTTAATTATCTCAGATTGCAGAGAAATTCTCTTTATTGGCGCCGTCATATGAACTCCTGTCCTGTATTCTGGAAATATTATACAATGCCCGGCTTTTTATGTCAATATAAACAAATCTATAACTCTAAATGTTTTTATTTCGTACGGTTTGAACACAATTTCTACCGATTGACCGGTTATCTGCAGTTCTTTTTCGTTTTCTTCCAGAAGGCTGCATTCATAGATCTGGGAGATTTTTTTATGAAAATGTATCTTTGTCTTTGTATACCTGTTCTTGTTTTCATACATACGGACAATGGCTCCTTCTCCGTTCTCCGCCCGCTTTATCACCTCCACGAAACAGTTTTCGGCCTCACAGGTAAGAAATCCTTTCTGGTTCCGTTCTCCTTCATTCGCCCCCTGCAGCGCTGTGACAAGAGGGACATTTAAGTTATACGCCATCTCAATGGTAGCCGCATCCTGCCATCTTCCCGGATGGGGATAAATAGAATATGTAAAGTCATGAGATCCTATATCTGCATTCTCGTTTGGATAGGTTCCTGCCTTGATCAACGTCAGAGACAGATTGCCCTCTTTAATCCCATATCCATATTTACAGTCGTTTAATAAACTGATGCCATTGTTATCCTCAGACAGGTCCGCCCATTTATGTCCGCATGCTTCAAACTTGGCGGTATCCCAACTGTGGTTGTTCGTGGTCTCCCTTTCTACATTGCCGAACTGAATCTCATATGCGGCTCTTGTGGCATTCACATTCACCGGGAAATTTACCCGCAATAATACGTGGTGCTCCCTCCAGTCGGCATGCGTCTCAAAATCAATTCTCGGAACCTTATAATACAGATGGATTTTCTGGGTAATCACCGAATCTGCAAACTGCTTCTGAATCTCTAATGTTTTCCTTACCGCTCCATCCTCCAGAACTCTGATATCTGAAACTCTTTCCGCTTTATACGGCTTTTTCTTATAGTAAACGTCAATATCCCAGTTATCCCAGTTCATGGGCCTGTCTTCATACGTGACCAGTTCATTTCCTTTTTTGCCTTCCTGAATAAATTCCTTACCCGTATCTTTTTCAATCAGTGAGATGATTTCCATCTCTTCATTGAAAGTGACGTTGTAGAATTCATTTTCAAACTGTCTGTCCCATGTTTGCAAAGACGAACCCGGATTTCCCGGAACGTAGTAAAATACTTTGATCCCCAATGCCGGTATTCCTTCCGCATAAAATACCGTTCTGCCGTCCCATGTTTTCTGTACAGGTATGTCTTTGTCCATTTCGTCCGCCGCCCTGACAGTTCCCACGTCCGAAAGCCCCTCTACAAAGACCAGATCATCCCTTACATAACACTGCGTATTATAAACGATGATTGCATTGTTCTTCGTATAGACCGTCTTTGCTCCCTCTGCCGCAAGTTTCTTTAGAGCGCTCTTCCCACGCATATAGATCTCTTCATACTCCCGGTCCGTCTGATCATACACCGCCTCGATACAGGTTCCTGGTACAATATCATGAAACTGATTCTGAAGCAGAATCTGCCATCCGCGTTCAATCACATCTTCCGGGTATGGAATCCCTTGGTCTGCAAGCATAGAGGCCAGAGTCTCAAGCTGCATGTACAGGATTTCATTCTTTCTGTTATATCTTTTATTTTTTGCAATAGAAGTCAGGGTTCCCCTGTGGTATTCGAAATATAATTCCCCTTCCCATTTCGGCATATCAGGATGGCCTGCGATCTTTTCATAAGTCCTGTCAAAAAAATCCCGTTCAAATTCCTGCTCGATTCTGGGAATACCAGGTATCCCGTAGCAAAGCCTCTTTGCGTTTTCCAGCATTTCCTTTGTCGGACCGCCTCCTCCGTCTCCAAATCCAAACAGCATAATCGTATTTTCTGTCAGATCCCGGTTCTGAAATCTTTTATATGTTCCAAGGGTCATATTCGGATTGATGATTCCTGTATAGGTAGTCGTGTTTCTTGTATCTGTAAAGGCGATATTATTTCCCAGGGACTGATCAAAATCACATGTGGTCGGCATAAATACGAACACCTGGCTTCCGTCAATCCCTCTCCATAGAAATGTGTCGTTAGGAAGCTGATTATACTGGTTCCATGCAATTTTGGTCGTCATAAAGTAGGGAATCCCGGATTTTTTCAGTATCTGGGGCAGGGATGCGCAATAACCAAATGCATCCGGCAGCCATAAGGATCTGCTTCGGGCTCCGAACTCTTCCTGGAAAAATCTTTCGCCCTTTATCAACTGTCTTACGAGAGACTCCCCGCCGGTCAGATTACAGTCTGCTTCCAGCCACATGGCGCCGTCGACCTCCCAGCGCCCCTCCTTGATTCTTTCCTTGATTCTCTCATACATCTCAGGGTTTTGTTCTTTTACATACTGATACAAAACCGGCTGGCTGGACATAAATTTATAATCCGGGTACTGCTCCATCAGGCGCAGTACCGTCGAGAAACTCCGAAGCGCTTTTTCTCTTGTCTGTTCAACCGTCCACAGCCATGCAATGTCAATATGCGTATGCCCGATGGCGCTTACCAGCGGAGCGTTCTTATCCGTTTCCGTATAAAATTCTCTGATCAGCGCTTGTTCCGCCCTTTCCACAGAGTCATAAAACTCCTTACTGTAGGGCTTCCGCAAATCAATCTGATTGGCTGCCTCTGCAAGTTTTAACAGTATCCTCCTGCTGTTTTCTTTATCACTGTTTTTCAAAAGCCTTGCGCTCTGTACCGGAATCGAAAAATCATAATAAAATTTCTGTACCGCATCGTCAATTACGATCAGATTACTTTTGAATATCAGGTCTCCCGGTACCGAGCCGCTGTAAATCAGCATCCCGATCTCATATTCCGTGCCGGCCTGCGCACGGCCGGCAATCGTAACCTCCCGGTGATTCACATCTACGCCCTGTATCAGTTCTCCGTTAATATAAAACAGCATCTGTGGATTCGTTGCATCCCATTGTCCTTCTCTTCCTGAAATCAGTTGAAATTCCACATGTTTTTGGTCCATCTCCTCTGGGATCACGATGGTTGTCCTAAGCCATCGGTGCGCGTCAAGCTTTGTCCAGGGTGTTTCAATCTGATAATCCTGCCAGCCGCTCACATCACAGCTCTCTCCGCCTTTCAGTTTCCCTTCGTACATCTTATACTGACTGACCGGAATACTTATGGGGTATCTCAGTCTTTCAATATCTGCCGTCAGCCGTTCCATTCTTTCCAGCTCAAATAATATACTCATTTTCCCCTCCATGCGTCCAGATTCATACAGATTTTGACATTTCTGCCATTGCGGCGGCCGTTAAACCAATAGAGTTCATTAACTTTCCAATCTCCGCTCTTTCATCCGGCTGATGGGCAACCTCTGGATCCCCGGGGAATACCGGCCCGAAAGCAGCCATATTGGAGAACATTTTCGCATAGGTTCCTCCTCCGATGGCTTTCGGTTCGGCGACGTCTCCTGTCCCTTCCTCGTAAACTGCCATAAGCTTTTGAATAAGCTCTGAATCTTTCGGAATGTAGAGCATTTCAACGGAACGCTCTTCTAAAAGCTTTAGTCCATAGCCTTCCAGCGCCTTCTTTAGATGATTTGTGACATCCTCTTTCTTTCCGTTTTTCGGATATCGGATATCCAGGTTCAGATACATTTCCTCGTCTGTATAGGAGAAAAGCCCCAGGTTTACGGTTGTCTCCCCTGTCTCTTCATCCTGGAAGCAGATGCCAAGCGTCTTTCCATTGGTTTCTTCCCCGATTTTATCACAGATAAAGTCGGAAAGCTTCTGGAAGTCCCCGCCTGTTTTCAGCGGCCGCACCGCTTTCAAAAGACGCACCGCCCCATTAACGCCAAGTTCTGGAACGCTGGCATGGGCGCTGACTCCCTCTGCCTCAATCACTGTGTTTCCGTTCTCATACTTTACCGTAACCCCTTGGGCTTCGGGAATCTGATGTTCTCCTTCCAGCACAAGCCTGCCGTACATAGGAACAATATTGCCTGCTGTTCCTCCGCTAAATTCCAATACTTTTATTTCCCCCTGGGAAGGATTTTTAAGGCCGCCAATCACGGTTGTCATACCCTTCTCGAAAAAAATCATCGGAAACTCTGCATCCGGCGTAATCCCCATAACCGGAAGCTCCTGACCGCTTTTCACGTAGTGCCTGATACAGTCGCAGCCCCGTTCCTCGTTTGTCCCGAAAATGACACGGATTCTTCTGTCCAGAGGAATCCCAAGCTCACGGATTGCTTTCATCGCATAAATAGCTCCAATCGTGGGACCCTTATCATCCATAACGCCTCTTCCATAAAGGAATCCATCACAGATTTCCGCCTCAAAAGGCGGATGGCTCCAGCCTTCGCCTGCAGGCACCACATCCAGGTGTCCCAGTACGGCCACCATCTCCTCTCCCTCGCCCATCTCTATGTATCCGGCCCTGTTATCCACATTTACTGCCCGAAAGCCCAGTTTTTTTCCTAAGTCAAGGGCAAAGTCAAGGGCCTCCTTCGGCCCCCTTCCATAGGGCGCTCCTTCTTCCGGCTTACCTCCCACACTTTCAATCTTCACACAGCTTCTGATTCCTTCTAAAATCTCCTCCTGCATGCTGTCAATTTTTTCTCTCAATGCTGAATAATCCATACCTGCTCCTCTTCTTTCTGATTTTTTATTTGATTTTCTCTGTAGTCACAATCTCTGCTTCCGAAGACGCATAGCCCTTTAAAAGTTCTATACACGCCTCAACATCATCCAGGTTCACAATACTGTTCGGCGAGTGTCCATACCTTGTGGGAATGGAAATTCCCAGAACTTTCACGCCTCCTCCTGATTTGTTCATCGCCCCGGCATCCGTTCCGCCGGCCGCCAGTGCATCTCTCTGGAATGGAATCTTATGCTCCTTAGCGTAGATAATGAGCTGTTCAGTCATTCCGGTATCACAGATCACGCTGCTGTCATTGATTTTAATTGCCGCCCCTTTGCCAAGAACCGGATTCCCGTGTTCCTCGCCCGGGACATCAAAAGACCCGGTAATATCAATGGCAATCCCCAGATCCGGCCGTACGGTCTCTGAAGCTGTTGTTGAGCCGAATAAACCGACCTCCTCCTGAACCGTAAATACGAAATAAACGTCATGGTACGGCGCATCCATCCTCTTTATGGCTTCTGCCTGAATGTAACAGGCAATCCTGTCGTCAAATGCCTTTGCCATCACATTCCTTCCGGCAAGGGGCACATACTCTCCTTCAAATACTGCGCAGTCCCCCACGGAAACATGGTTTTCTGCTTCTTCCTTTGACATTGCTCCGATATCAATATACAGCTTATTAACGTCGTACGGCTTTAGTTCCTCTATTTTTTCAAAAGCTCCTACCGTTCCTGTCATTCCGTTCTCGAAACGCACCCTGTTCATAAAGGAACATAAGGCCGACACGCCTCCCACACGCTTGACCCTTAAGAGTCCGTTATCCATAATCTTTACGACGCACAGCCCGATCTCATCCATATGTGCGGCGCACATAATTCTTTTTTTGTTCTTTCCCACGCCTCTTTTTAAGACAATGAGATTCCCCATCGCATCTCGTGTAATCTCATCTGCATACTCCCTTATGTCCTGTATGAGCATGTCGGAAATCTGTTTCTCTTTTCCACTGATTCCAAAGGTCTGTGTGTATTTTTCGATCCGATTCTCTCCTTCTGTCACTCTTTATCATCTCCTCATATATGTATTTCTTCTGCAACCTATATGCTATATTATACCTTAACATAACACAAACATTTACTGATTTAATAACTATCATAACAGTAAATGTCCGGTCTGTCAACGGATCTCCAAAAACACCATTTATCAACAAAAAATCCACTCAGAGATTCCTCTTTCAGTGGATTTTTCAAAACACTATATTATACTAAGAAAATTTTGTTGTATTTATTGGCGGCAATACAATCGGCGCCATACCTGGCTGTGAAGTCAATAAAGTAACCTGACTTCTTATAAAAGGAAACATTATAGCAACAGTATTGGTATTTATTATCTTTTCTTCCTTACTATAATCTTCATCTTCATACAGGAAATGTGCTTTAGTAATAACTAATAACGAAAAATCGCCCTTTTTAACTGTTAATTTCAATTCAACGTTAAATTCATGATCCTTTACTTTTTCTATACTTTTTTGTAAATCAGCATGATACTCTCCCTTTTCTAATTCAGAGGAACGTTCGACAACACATTTGCTAAAAAACAGATCATTCATTTTTAAACTCGATTTCATCTTTCCTATTTCCATATCGACTCCTTTAAGCGGCCAGATCCCTATCACCTATATTCATAAAATTAACGTCATTTTCTACGGAAAATTTTACATTTAAAAAGGAATTTTCATAAAATACATCCTCGATATCTACACTAATATCTGATTGAATAAAACTGCAACCAAAAATACTCTCAAAAGAATCCGGCTCACTACTTGAATCTAATACGATATTATAACCAAATTCCTCCCGTGCATACTTAATAAAATCTTCCACAGCTTTACTTTTCATTTTTACACCTCCTGCGGACATTCTTTATAATACTTTTATCTTTAACACAATATATGGTCTCTATACCAAATACTATATCTAAATTATCTGAAAAATTTTTTATATAATTATATTCTTTCTGGGGTCTCTGTTTAAAATTTCCAATTACAAGTTTTTTCTCTTCTTTCTCGGCATAATAACTAATCATCAAATTACGCAGGACGATAGTTCGTTCATTTTCATCCTCTATTTCTTCCAGATTAAACTTATGGTCTTCAAACAGAACTTTTGTCTTTTCTTCAAAATCACACAAATCAGTGTGTATACGCATATCAAATATCTGATCGTTTTCTAAATCAATAATATCAGCAAGCAGAATATCCGGTTTAATCTTTCTACCAGTTTCCTTTCTAATTTCTCTGCATTTACGTGTTGCAGCCCACCAGGCTTTGTTCTTAATATCGTAAAAATAGACACCTTTTCCACACCAACTGTCATTACAACCTCTTATCTCAAACCCGGTCTTTTCTATACTTCGGGCAGATTCTGCATCAGTACCGTGATATAAATCCTTATATGTTTCTTTGTATCCCGTACTCTTCTCCGAGCAATACTATCCGCAAAATACTTTCTCTAAATAACTATATAATTAATAATTATCTACTATTTTAATTCAAATATAATATATGATAGAAGTATCATTTAAGTACCGCTCACTAAGCAATCCACCTTACTAATTAATATTATCACGCTTCTATCTATTTGTCAATTTTACCCTTGCTATTTCTCTTGGTTGCTTTTTTCTTAACATAAATGCTATTCCTCCAGAAAATGATTGAATATCTTCCTGGTACTGATCGCAAGCGCAAGCGACACAATACCCGAAAACAGGACCACAACAGATTCCTTCCCCTTACAGATTTCAAACAAAACGCCATACAACGCATTTCCTAATGGCTGCGCACACATACATATGGTAAAAATGACTGCGATTACCTTCCCGATCAAGTTCTGCGGCGTCTCTGTCTGAATAAACGACATCATCTGCACGGTCAGGATTGTTGAAAATACCATAATCATAAAACAACATACGGTTAAAACCATATAGTTTATGATACCCGACGAAAACAATACTAATGACACACTGATGGGAAACACACTCACTGCACATGCGATGACCAGATTACCCGATTTGTGGATTGCCAGCCTGTCAGCAAAAACACCTGCGCCAATACCGCCGCAGAGTCCCCCTAAAGCCAAAGCCCCTTCGGCAAAACCATAGAGTCTGTTCGCCTGTGACGCTTCTAAATCGAATACTTCTGTTACCAGATAGGGCACTGATACCGTAATCATTGCAGCTAAGAACAGGTTAATTGCACAGATTACCATAAGCGTCTTTCCAATCACCGGTTTCTCTTTTCTGATAAACCGGATACTTTCTGCAAAATCAGATTTTGCCACCTTCCATATGCCGCCTTGCGAAGACTGTTTCTGAAAAGGTATGTGAATGAATATTTCCATAACCGCCGACACAAGGAAACATACCACACACACCCATAGTACAGGCTTTAATCCATAGGCGCTGTACAAAACGCCGCCCAGTACAGGCCCGATTAACGAAGCAAAAGAACTTATGGTATTGATGATCGAATTCGCCGCCATAAAATGCTCCTGACTGGTGAGCGCAGGGATGCTTGCCTGGACGGAGGGCTGATATGCGCCTGCAATACCGAACAGAAGCATAAGCGTAACCGTCAGAAGCAGAATGATATTCCCTCCGTCCATGAGTAAGGAAAACGTCGAGATGACTGCCGCCGTAAAGAAATCCAGTATTACCATAATATTTCTCTTATTGACCCGGTCTGCAACAATCCCTCCTATGGGCGACAACAGAATGGCCGGAATAAAGGCGAATGCTGTAACAGTCCCATAAAGCGCCGATGAACCGGTCAGATTCAATAAGTATAACGGTAATGCAAACCGAACCACAGCATTACCAAACAGGGATATAATCTGTCCGATCACAACTAAGGTAAAATCTTTTGAAAATAGTTTCTGATTCATATAGAAACCTCCTTTTACAATTTTTTAATACCATACGTTGGTATGTATTGAGTTAAAAATAGATCTGCCCATTTTCAGGGCAGATTTTTATTTACTTTTCTGATAAATAGCTACAAGTTCCTTCAGCCTTTCCAGAAGCTCGTCATCTACGATATCCAGCCCGAAAGCTTGGAGCATCTGGCTGAATATCATAAACTTGCGACAGGTTTCTTCCACGGAACTGTCGAATATCATCGGGTTCAGCCAGACGTTTGCCACAAGCAATATCAGTTCGGCCAATTGTTCTGGATACTCCGTCTCTATAGAACCGTCTGCAATCCCCTGATTAATAATCGGCAGAATATAATCCGGCGCCACACAATCTATGGTATCATGCAAAAGACTGAAAAGAAGTTTTGGGTTATTATGGAAATTCGCTGCTATTGTAAAAATGTCGTTCTGCACAGGACGACTGATCGATTCTTTAAAAATTGTTTTCATCTTTTCTTTGCCGTTCAGATCAGAACGGTCGCGAATCTGTGCCAGCATCTGATTCGATTCAGCCGTCATCATGTCCGAAACAGCGATTAAAATATCTTCTTTTGACTTAAAGTGATGATAGATTGCACCCTTACTGAGTCCGCCTAAATTGTCAATGATATCCTGGATAGAAGTATGCTCATACCCCTTTTCCATAAATAACCGAAAGGCAACCGTTACGATCAGATGAACTGTTTCTTCCGGATGCTTATTTCTTGCCACTACTTTTTCAACTCCTTTACATACTTTTAGTATGTTTCTACAATATCATACCGTCAGTACGTTTGTCAAGAAAAATATTTCCGAGAAAACGATAAGGGCAGTTCCAGTCCATGTGCTTCCAGAAGATCTCTGTCCGTCAGAATCTCTTCTGCATCCCCGTCCGCTGCAATCTCCCCTTTATATAGCACCACGACTCTCTGACATGTATCGTACACAAAATCCAGGTCATGGCTTGCGATCATCTTCGCTCCCGGCAGTCCGTTTAAAACCCGGATCAGATTTCTTCGGTTCTTCGGATCCAGCGCCACCGAAGGCTCATCCAGCAGCATGAGTTTCGCTTCCATGGCAAGCACCGTTGCAACAGCCGCCAGCTTCTTCTCTCCCCCGGACAGTCGGTAGATCTGACGGTCTTTCTGCCCCTCCATACACACCTGGCCAAGCGCCTGCATGGCCAGCCGGTTCACCTCTTCTTCGCTCTTCCCGTAATTACGAGGCGCAAACGCAACGTCTTCATACACCGTTGACATAAAGAGCTGACTGTCAGAGTCCTGAAATACATAGCCGATTTCCGCGCGGATCTTTGCCAGATGTTCCTTTTTCATCTCAAGCCCGGCAATCCTAATTCTGCCCGACTGCATCTCAAGCAGTCCTGTGAGAAGTTTCAGAAGCGTGGACTTCCCGACTCCATTTGCCCCGATCAGTCCCACGCTTTCCTCTTCTTTTACATAAAGGTTTACACTCTTTAGCACTTCATTTTGAGCCCTTTCCCGCGGATTTCCATATCGAAAAGAAAGGTTCTCTATCTCTAATACATTCATCGCTTCTCCCATGTTTTACATAACATCCTCTTTTACAGAATTCTCACAGCCAGCAGAACAAGGCTCCAGACAATCCCGTACAGATAATCCCCCTTTTCCGCCGTCTTCTTACATCTCAGATAGAACTCCCCGCAATATCCCCGAAGCCTCATACTGTCATACACCGTCTGCGCCCGATCCATACTTCTAAGCAGGAGCTGTCCGACCATCGTCCCCCAGACTTTGTAATGCAGCCCTTTCTGTCCTGGCGCGCGAAGCGTATAGGCATCTGTCATCCGTTCCATCTCTTTAAGCAGGACGATAATATACCGGTACGTCAGCATAAGAACCGTCACAAATGTTCCCGGTACATGGAGTTTCTGAAGGGCATAACACAGGTCTTCCATTCTGGTTGTAACCATCAGCAGATATGAAGCAGAAACCCCGTAGACACCTTTGAGCAAAAGCGTCGCTGCCGAGACCATCCCGCCTGTAATCTTAACGTTTCCCAACATAAAGACGATTTCTCTGTCAAAAAAAGGATTGGCAATTCCCACCAGACATACAACGGCCAGCACAAGCTTCATCCTCTTAAACAGAAGCTTTACGGAAATATCGCCCAGAACAAAAACGACGACCAGATAAATCCCCATTTTTAACAGCCCCGGCAGGTCATATTTCCCCACAGAAACCGTAAGAAGAATAAAAAGAACGGTCACGAGCAGTTTGGCAAGAGGGTGGATCCCCTGCAGCCACCCCCTTTTTCCTGCTTCCATGTCCAGTTTATGTAAGTCAGCCACTGCCTCACTAATTCTGTTCATTTACGGTATCCCTTTTCCCCAGACTGCCATGCTTCACCTTTTTGATCACCAGGCAGACCGCCAGGCACAGGGCCAGTACAAGGACGCCGCCCACAATTCCAGAAAAGGATGTCCCCGCCGCACTCTCAGACGTCTGAAACCCATAATCCGGCAAAAGCGCCGTAAGTTTTTGCACCTTCTCTGTCAGTTGGTAGATCTTGCCCTCTGCAGTAAGTTCCGCCGTTCCTGCCACCTTCTCCATTGACCACTCCAGACCATCGGGATTTCCAGAGGCAAAGAGAGAGACTGCGCCGCCAATGACTAAGGCCGCTCCTGCCAGCGCTGCCACCGCCTTTTTTCTGCCCATGCGCCCCTCTGCCCCCAGTTCCTGCCGGTAACCGGCGAGAATCTCTGGACGGGCCTCATAGATGAACACTAACACCGCCGCCGTAATCAGTCCTTCCACCAGCCCGATGGCCAGATGTATCGGCTGCATCATTCCCAGGAACACCGTAAACGGCAGTTCTGTAATCCCAGAAGCCAGCGTCTCCACGGTAACGGAACATGCCCCTAACTGCAGGCTTAAGATACAGCCGATCACGGCTGCCGCCGTAATTCTGCCTTTCGTCATCTTCTTTCCCGTCATTCCCCGCCAGATCAACGCTCCTCCGATAAAGCACCCGTAAAAGGCCATATTCCACACATTGCAGCCCAGGGCCAGCAGCCCTCCGTCTGCGAACAGCAGGCATTGAATCGTAAGGATTGCGATCATGGTCAGGAATCCGGCGTGGGGGCCAAGAATCGCACTCAGCAGCATCCCGCCGCAAAGATGTCCCGATGACCCTGTTCCCGGAATCGTAAAATTAATCATCTGGGCGGCGAACACAAACGCTCCCATGACTCCCATCACCGGTACTTTCTGTTCCAGATCCTCTGATCTGATTTTTTTAACAGAGTATGCCGCTGCCGCCGTGGACATGACATACATGGTTCCTGCTACCGCCGGTGTTACCAGCGCGTCTGCCATATGCATAATTCTCACTCCTTATCCGTTTTTCTGTACTCCAAGGCGGTTAATCTGCGCCGCCATATATCCGGCTCCGTACCCATTGTCAATATTGACCACTGCGATCCCGTTTGCACAGGAATTAATCATGGTCAGAAGCGCAGACAGCCCGTTCATGCTGGCTCCGTATCCAATGGAAGTCGGAACGGCAATGACCGGCTTATCCACCAGGCCGCCGATAACACTGGCAAGCGCCCCTTCCATTCCCGCCACTGCTACCACACACATGGCGCTCTGTATGGTTTCCACCCTGGCAAGCAGCCTGTGGATTCCGCTGACTCCTACGTCATAGATCCGTTCCACATAGTTTCCGAAGAATTCCGCCGTCTGCGCCGCCTCCTCCGCTACCGGAATATCCGCCGTACCGGCCGTGCATACCGCAATCTTTCCTGACTTTTCCTTATCTTTCTTCTCGATCTTCAGGATTCTTGAGACCGGGTCGTACATTGCTTCTGTGAATCTTTCCTGTATCAGCGCCGCCTGTTCTTTGGAAGCGCGGGTTCCTAACACCTCTCCCTCTGCGGCATAGATTCTTTCGTAAATCCGAACCAGGTGTTCGTCTGCCTTTCCGCTGCAGAAAACCACCTCTGCAAATCCCGAACGCAGTTTTCTGTGTGTGTCCAGTTTCGCATAGCCTAGTTCCTCCAGAGGCTGTCTGCGGAAATATGCTTCCGCCTCGTTTACGGACATACTGCCGGATCTTACCTGTTCCAATACTTCCTTGACTTCCATGCTTTCCCTCCTCTTTCCTACTTCTGATACGTCGACAGACAGAAAAAGACGCACAAATTCCCTGCTGGAAACCTGTACGTCTTCTGACATACATATTTTCTAATATCTGTCACTTTCATTTCGCTCAATTGCCAAATGCGCTCCTACAGATATGCTGTCTTTCTTATTCATTCTGAATTCATTCTGAAATCGCTTCAACACTTCTGTGTCCTCTGGCCGCTTCTGCTGTACCAGTCGTTTCCCAGACCTTGCCGGACTGCTTTACTATCTGCCCTCAGACTGTTCTTTATATACTATACTCCTACAAGGTATTTCTGTCAAATCATTTCCCTTAACTGCTCAATCACCTTCTCCATCATATCACTCATTGACATCTTCTTCACTCCGACGATGATGTGATTGCATTGATTCATCGGAATCAGCAGCTTTCTGGCATTGCTCTGTCCCACTGCCGCCGCCATTGCCGGGGTAATCTCACCGAACATGGAATCTGCAATCGCAATCCCGATCGGCCCGATGATCAGATCCGCCTTTCTGCACCCCACAATCACCGCATTCTCCCCTGTAGCCGCATGGTCCGCCCCTGCTTTCAGCATATTGGAGGTGGCCAGAGAGTTTGTTCCTACGGCCGTAATCTCTGTCTGCGGAAATTCTTTTTTTACGGAAGCCACAAGCTGCCTTCCCATTCCGCCGCCCTGGGCGTCTATCATTAGTATATTCATAGGAAATCCTCATTTCATGATAAAGTCTGAACTCTGTGCAAACAGAATAGCAATATGGGATACCCTTGTCAAGCAAAATCATATATACTTTTTCATTTCTTCATATTAATTCTTTTCAAAATATACAATTGTCATTTTATCGTTAATTATTTTTATTTTACCGGTCTTACGATACCCCAGTTTCTCATATAGATAACAATTACCGGTCTCTTGAAGAATTGTATCCAGCTTCCAGTTTTGGCGTCCGTGAATATGCTCCGCTTCTATCATTGCAGACTGAGCATAGCCCTTGTTCCGGTATTCCTTCATAACAAAAATCGGCGATACTCTTTTTCGGCTTCCATCTTTCAGATCCACAATTCTGACCGCGCCGACTATTTTATTCTCATCTACAATATAGTAAAAATATGTATATGGTTGCTTCAGTTTTTCTTCGATTCTATCAATTGTTTCATTTCCCGGACTTATATCATAATCCTGATATTTGTCTAATAAATCTGCAAAGGCCTCTAATTGCAATTGCCAAATTGTATGAGCATCTTTTAATGTCGCTCTTCTTAATTCCATAATAATCCGCCTCTCAGTATCCAATAATAAGTTTATCTTTTAATATTCTCAATCCATTTCCTATGGCCACCAGAAATCATCCCTACTCAATGGAGGAATGGAACGAACATCTACGCCATGATGATCTGGTAAAGAAATCAGCTGCTCACGAATGGCGTTACATTGATTTATTATATCATCCGCATACTCATTGCAAAGGCAATCCACGATCTGCTGAAACTGTCTTTGAAAATATCTTTTTAGCTGAACCGAATTATTCAGAAGCCATTCTACAAATGGATGATCAAATGTAATGCATCTTCTCTCCCAAAAATTACCACCACATATATATTGCCGACTTCGTTCACTTACAGCCTTGCAAAACATCATTGGCGGAAATAAATCATACCGATCTTCCATCTCATTATCTTTTTTTTCATAGAAATCAATAATCTGCCCCTCTTCATAGCTGACTGTCATTTGGTAAAGATCTTGAAAATACGCCGTCAGATACTTATATAAAACTGCATACCTACTATTTGAAGAAATATCGAAACCTTCTATCGTCGATTCGTCTACCGCTACTTGTAAGTTCTGTTTGATTTCAATAAAAAAATCCTTCTGATTTTCCCACATCCATTTATCTATCTGAGAAGTACGCAATTCTCTCCACTCTTTTAACAGTCGATCCCTCCATCCCTCAAATCTAATAAAATGCCGATTTAACGACTCCATTTTGTATTTATTAAAAAGCCCTTGAATGAGAACTGAGACCTCTAATGGCAGTCCAGCTACTTTCGTACGACTAATTTCAACCATAGGTTTCCACATGCTACCAACTAAAAATATCGCTTTGCACTTATCAAATAGAGATACTCTTTCTTCTATATTGCCCGCTTTAATCCCTTGATAGATGATCACCATTTCTTCGTCTGTATGACAAAAAGATAAAAATATCCTGTCTGGGCATCCGCACTCCGTAACAAAAAATTTCATCTCTGCTTTCTGCTGATTATCATTGTACATGATCCATGCTACATCTAAATCCATCACTCCAGAAAAAGGAGTCCATATATCCATAATATCTTGCATTGAAGGGCAGCTAGAATACTTTTCAAATTTTTCCTCTAACGCAGCTACTCTTTCTGGATCAAAGGGTTTCATCAACTTGTCCCAATCCGAACTTACTCGCATACTCCTATCATTATAACTTCCCAAACTTATTTGTATATTTTTCCCTTCTTCATAAATATGATCGGTAACTTTGTACTTCTGTCCCTTAGCTTCCCACTGCGGTGTCTTATCAAAGCGTACTTCATACTTTACCAGCACCCCCGAAAAGTCTGGCAAGACTTGATCTTCTTCCGTATCCAACGGAATCACAGACATTACGATCTTTGGATACTGCCCGCGAACCGCCGGAAAACTTTGATCAAACTTCTCCTTCAACTCTGGAGACAGTTCATAAATCCTTTCTCCTGCTAACTCGTGCGCCTCCCGCATCACTTCCTCATAAGTCTGTCCAATCCGCTGATTATTATAATATACCGGCACCCTGGCTCCAAACAAATACTTTTTCACGGCCTCCCGCAGATCCATGGCCCCAAGTTTCCCCGGATTGAGCCGGATCACAATCGAAGTTCCAGGCTTTGCGCAATAACCGCCTCTCTCCCGACTTCTTTTCGTACTTCCATCACTATCCCCAGGAGCCGGCAATTCTCCCTCTGTTGAATGATGTCTGGACTGATTCTTTACTGTATAATACCCGCTCACCCCCGTAATCTGCAGACGAAGCCCATATTTTACCATCCTCTGGGATTCCCCCACAGCCTGTTCTCTTCGATTTTTCTCAGAATCGAAATAAAGGGTGGAAACCTCCGCATATTCTCCACAAAGGAAACAGGACAAGAAACCGATCCCAAAACGACTGATTCCCTGATACTTCTCGGTCCGTCCATGATCCCTCAGATCCTGTTCCAGTTCCTTAGAATTATAATAAGAATTTCCCACCTTCAGGAAATACCTCTGCAGCATTCCCAGCGTCATACCCGTTCCCTCATCATCAATCCGAAACCAGATATTCCCTTCCTTATCATTCCATTCCCACAAATCAATTCGGGACATCTCCGGAATAAAATCAGAATCCATCTCCCCGCGGAGCAGGGTGGCATCAATGGCATTTTGTAATAACTCTCTGATAAATACGTCCGCATGATCATAGAGATTCTCCCCGGTCAGAAGATTCAGAATCTGTGTCTGATCCATGGTCATACAGAAATCACCGCTCATATATCCATCGGATTCAATCCCATTTCTCAACACCGCTCTTGGAAACGGAAACTTCTGTCTCCACCCTGCCTCGCAATACTTCTGCAGTTTCACACAATTCCCCAGTTCTTCATCAATCCAGTCCAGAAAATCCCTGACCGCATGCTCGACCCCGGGATTCATACACCGCGCCTTATAAGGCAGGTCGCTGACAGACGGAGAATCTGGGTAGCGAAATCCAGCCGAAGCCCGATGTTTGTCCCACTCTGCACGGCTCTTGTCGTTATCTTTCACGTAACCATATAAGATTTTCGGAGCGCGGGTATGGTCGAAATCCAACAGATCTGCCAGCCGCAGCAAAAGCACACAAAACAACGGATCCACCTCATCCGAAGGGAGATACTCTAACTCCCCGTTATTGCGGATCTCCATCCAATTCTCCCCGTGAGCCTGGCAGACGGCTATCATGCAGGATTTTGAAACCACCTGCACGGGACGCCTGTCACACAATTCTTTCCACGCTTCATTCTGCAGTACTTCCGAAAGGCGAAAAGGGTGCAAGGTCCGAAGATACCATTTGCGGGTATCTTCCGGCCACTCTTCTGCCGGACGTCCTAATAACTCCGGGCAATATTCTCTTAGAAATTTCCTGCATGCCTCTTCATCTTCCAACCACTGCCGCCGTTCCCCGGCAGTATAAACCATACCCAGATCATGCATACAGGCCGACAAAATCATCAGTTCTGCCTCCCCAACCGTCAATTGCCCGATCTGATCTCCCAGCAGCCCGCCCATTGCCTCTAACACATTCAATATATGCGTTCCATCATGAAGCGTATAGTTCTGAAATGTCTGACGGACATCCGTCAGATATTCTGCCGCCGCCTCATACACCTCTTTTACCCAGCCGCAACGTTTTCCATCTGACACGGTTTTCTCTTGGTAAATCTGCCAGAGCGCTGTTTCTTCCAGCCTTTTAGAATGAGTCATAAATAGTTCCCCACCTTCACATCTTTCGTAATCTTAACTTTATTATATATCTTAATACTTTTCGACCTTACACTTCACTTTTTACACATACGAAACGAACCAAAAAAGCACGATTCCTCGTTTATAGTATACGTGGAAATCATCGTTTAAACAAGAACATTTCCTGGTTGTTCCGATTCATTGGCTGCTAACCGCACAGCATCTTAAAGAGACTAAAAAACTTCCTGGATTGTACCACAATACATTCCAGGAAGTTCATTATCCTAAGCCTCCGCAAACCAGTCTCCGGCCATATTCCATAACCTAATGCGAAGATTTCTACGTCAAAGCGACAGCTTCTTTTACTCTATTCTTAAATCCATCATTTGTTCCGGAAGCTTTAGCTGATTCTTTTTGTATGCCGCATGGACTTTTGAACGCTTTACCTTTAAAGCTTCCGGCGTTGACTCAGCTTCCGTGCGGGTAATCCTGCGTTCTTGCAAAAGAGAATTACGTTCTTGTACGGATTCCTGAGGCGAAACATCCTTGGCTTCATCATCTGAAACAGCTTCCTTCCCGTCAGTATCAATGTCCATTTCTGTTTCGGCAGCGTCTTCTGT
Source organism: uncultured Dorea sp. (assembly GCA_910579925.1). Classification (GTDB taxonomy): domain Bacteria; phylum Bacillota; class Clostridia; order Lachnospirales; family Lachnospiraceae; genus Sporofaciens. The sequence goes on along the minus strand of CAJTVY010000001.1, from coordinate 134,452 downwards.
GGAAACCTCGGTTTTCAGTTCCCCTTCTTCCGCTTCTTTGAGAGCCTTCTCGGCCTCCAGCTTTTCAGCCTCTGTGGGAAGCTGGGCGTATCTGCCGCTCTTAACAAATTCGCCTATGGTTTCTTCTAAGGCCATATTTTTCTGAAGTTCCTGCCAGATAATTCCAAGCTTCGCCCCCTCGGGGATGGCTGGATTGCTCTTAACGCTGTTCACAACACTGAGAGACGCAGCCATACGATTCATTCTTATGCGCTCCACGTCTTCCTTTGTCTCACATCTCTTGAGTTCTTCTTCATAACTCTTCTGTTCTTCTTCGATCGCCTTGGCCTTCTGATAGGTCTGCGGGTCATTCTTCTGCAGATACTGCATCTCCTCCTGCGTCAGCTTCTTGCCGGTTGCCAGCTTCGTCCTGATCTGTGAAGAAATCTTAGATGAGCCGTCCGCCTGCGCCCTTCGGATTTCTTCTGCCTGTCGTGCAATTGGATCCGTCAGTTTCGTACTTCCATCAGCAGTGAAATCATGATTCGCTTTCTTTTGCTGCCACTTCATCTGCATTGTCATATTTTTCGTATATGCGCCTAATGATTGCATCATAAAAAAATTCAAAGTATGCACCCCCTCGTATCAAAAGTCCTGTCATTTATTATATTAAAAAGTACCTCCGGCCTGGAATTTGCAGCCCGCCAGGTAATCATATACTCTATATATTTTATCGACAGGAAATCCCGGAAAATAACTGGGATTGACCGATTTATTGGCTTTTACTTCGTTTTGCTAAAAGCGCTGCCTGGAATTTGGGCAGCGCCTCCCGTCCAGGTTCCGTAACAGGCTTAATCCATTTTCCGCTCCTGGTATACCATGTTTCAAAGACAAGGCGGATCAGTTCGTCCGTATACAGGAACGAGAAAACGGCAAGGAACGGAAGATGCCAGATCATGCCGGCCGCCCAGGTTGCCGGGACGCTGACCGTAAACAGGCAGATGATCTCAAGCAGGGTCCCAAATACCGCTTCTCCGCCGGCCCGGTAACAACAGTTCATGATATAGTTGCAGGTGCGGACGGTTCCGGCCGCCAGATAGATGAGTATCATATATTTACCGAAAAACATAGCCTCCGTTCCAAGGCCAAAAAGGGAGAGCATCGGTCTGTTCAGCAGCAAACCGGTCAGGCAGATACAGAAAGTAATTGCCGGGCACAATAAGGCGAATTTTTTCATGTACTGATAGCCGCTCATCAGATGACCAGATCCTACTTCTTTTCCTACCACCACGGAAGAAGCGTCTGCAAGGCCGGCGAAGAAGGCGAAAACAAAACCTTCCAGCACACGGAATGCCGCCATTGCTGCAATGGCTGACTCTGACTGATGCCCGATTACGATGTTAATGAGCATCTGGCCAATTCCATAGAACAGTTCATTAAAGATGATGGGCAGACATTTTCCCATGTATTCCTTAAGAAAACCGTCCTGCCAGGAAAACATATCTTTTAATTTCAGTACGATTGTTTTCTTATCTTTTAACAGAAAAAGGAACAGCACGAACACATTCACAACACCGGATATCAAAGTGCCGACCGCCGCGCCGGCGGCACCCATCCGAGGCGCTCCAAAGCGTCCATAGATCAGAATCCAGTTCAGGATGAAATTCGTAATCAGCGCAAGAACGGAACTGATAAGAGGAGGTTTGACCCGTTCTGTGGAACGCATCAGGAAACTGATAATCATGGCGATTACCTGCAGCGGATATGCAAATCCTACGATTCTGATGTAAGGTGCGCCAATAGTAATGATCGCTTCCTTGTCGGTATAGATCCCCAGAATAAAATCCGGGTTGGCAACCGCCGCTCCGCCAAAGAGCAGGGACACTGCCAGCATACAGGTCAGAGCAAGACCAAAGGCCTGGTTGATGCCCTTCTCGTTGCGGGCGCCCCAATACTGCGAGAAGAACAATAGTCCGCCGCTTGCGAACCCAAAGTAGCAGGAAAAGAACAAAGATGTAATCTGGGAGCAGATCCCAACCGCCGCTACAGACAGTTCGCCCTGGCTTCCAATCATAATGGTATCTACCATACTTGCCGTGGTAGACAAAAAATTCTGAAATGCGATAGGCAGCGCAATGGTCATCACAGTACCGAAGAAACTGGCCCAGCTTACTTTTTCATTTCTCATAGTCTGACTCCTTTCGTTTTTATAGACTGCCTGCATTATTGCAGTTTCCAAAAAAGACTCGTATTTCCCATTATACCGTGAAAAGCGGACTTTGCAATAGTTAATTTGGAAATATATTAAAATCAGTAACGATTCAGCCTGCAACCGCGCGGCAAGCGCGCAGTTAGCAGCCAATGAATAGGAGCAGCCGAAAGGATGAACGATTACAAAATTACTAGAAAGAGGGCTGCGGATATGTTAAGATAACGATGTAAGTAAATTACTTTTGACACCGACCACGGCAAAGGAGAACACTATGGCTAAGAATATCGAACCAAAACTTAGAAAGATCGGAGACTATCTTAAGTTGGAAGACGAAACATTTTTCATGATTCCTGAATATCAGCGCGCATATTCCTGGAACATAGATCAATGTGATAAATTATGGCAGGATATCGTAGATTATGTTGAAAGTGAACGTAAGGACGGCCATTTCTTCGGAACAATCATCATTAATTGCCAGGATCATGATACCATATTAGGACTGATAGACGGGCAGCAAAGAACGACTACCTTTTTACTGCTGCTGAAAGCTTTACTGATCAACATTAATGACGCAATCGCAAAGACAAGCAGGGATGATGAATCTGAAAGTTTATGCAGGGGACTTAAAGAGCGCAGAAGAAAAATAATGGGAATACTGTATAAAGCAGAAACAGAAGATATTTCTGATAAGCCGGATCGGGAAGCGGATCGCAGGATCTGTAAAAGCTCTTTCATATTAAAAAACAGCTCTATAAATGAGAGATATAAAACGGAATTGCAGACAATACTGCAGGCATTCGATTATGAAGAGGCTGAAAATAATGTAGAAAAAATAGCCCGTAAGAAGAATGATAATAAATATACTAACTTCTTCCGTAATTTTAAATATTTCTATAACAACATGGCTGATACCCATAACCTGTCAGCGTCACAATTGAACAGCATTTCAAAAGCAATCCTGGAAAGCTGCGAGGTCATCGAGATAAAAAGCTGGCAGGTTGAACAGGCAATCACGATGTTTAATTCTCTGAATTCTGACGGACTTCCGCTTTATGATTCTGATATTATCTCGGCAAAATTATATGCGGCTGCGGAAGGAATGAAACAGGGCAATGAGTTTAAGGAATTGTGGGAAGAATTGTTAAAGCTTATAGAGGAGTTAAAGGAAAAAGGTGTTACAGATCTGGATGCGATTCTGATGCAGAAGATGTATTATGTAAGAGCAGTAATGAAAGAGACTCTGACAAATAAAGGTTCTGTGACTGTAACGGTGCCTGGTTTGAGAAGATATTTTATTGATATTAACAAAGACTTAATCAACCATCCAATTGAATTATGCAAAGATATGATTAACTTAGCTAAAATATGGAGGCGGGTATCCGAGTATCCGGTTTGTCAGATTCTGTTTAAGTTTAACGAGAATGCAAAATTATTCTTAGCAAGTTACTTCGGCAGGTTTAAGGAAGAGGATATTTCTGAAGATAAGACAGAGACAATCTTTGAAAGCATACTAAGATTATTTACCGTTATGGAACTGGTTGATACGGGATATTCCAGTAAAAATTTTAAAACATTCCTTTTTAAAGAAGAAGTAAAACTTGTAGATCAGACTGTCTCAGAGCAGGAAATAAAGGAAGATTTCGACAATCATATCCGCGACATGTGGGATAGAGAATCTATTAAAAACGAAATACTGGATTACGATAAGAACAGCCTTGTATATTTGAATGAATACTTATTTGCAAAGGAAAAAGGAAGAAAATTCATATTTATTGACAAACCCGATATTGAACATATCATGCCTTCCAGCGGAAAAAATAACCAGGAAATTCGTAAGGACGCAGGCATTAACAGTCTGGAGGAGTTTAAAGGAATTGTGAATAAAATTGGAAATAAAATTCTATTAGAGGAGAGGATTAACAGGGCGCTTGGCAATGAATGGTTCCGTACAAAGGTTTCCACAAGTTTGAAAGAGAAAACCGGCTATATTGACAGCGTCTATCCAATTGCATGTGAGTTAGTTTCTATATATGGAAATGAGAGTAAAGCATATTGGAAGAAAGAAGATATCCGCAAGGCAACCGAAGAGGCTGGCGATAGAATCGTGAGATTTATTTTCGGAGATTAATCTTTACTTGATTGTCCCGTTAAGACGCCGGAAGGGAACGTCTGGAAATACCATTTATAGTTATTCCCAACAACCTCTTCCGGCGCTTTTACCGAAACTTCCGCTATTACTTCAAGATGAATGCAATTCTAGCTATTTTTCTGTCCGCTTCCGCCTGGAGAACATGCCGGCATACGTCACACCCGCAAGAAACAATAACGCCGCCCATCGGTTTGTCCCCGCCATATCAGCGGTTTTCGGAGAACCCGGTTTTCGGACCGCCGGCTCTTTCTGTTTTGACGGCTCCGGTTTCTTAATTACCGTTTCTTCCTTCCCGGACTGTTCCGGTTTATCCTCTTCGGAAATCATCGGTATTACGGTACTTTCCACATACCCGCATACCGTACAGACCCGCTCTTTCATCCCTGTCTGACTTACGGTCGCTTCTACCGTCACCTTCCACTCTCCGAATACATGACTCCCCCTGGCCGGTATTACCGTTCCTTTTGTCAGTTCCTGTTTACAGCCTGTACAATAGGTGTCTCCCGTATACCCTTCCTCCGTACACATCGCCTCCTTCTGTCCTCTGATCTGCGTACCTCCGGTATGGCTGGCCGGGTCCACAGGAATCGCCACAGAATTCAATCTATTTTTCTCTCCATCAAAATCCGTATCGCAAAGACCGCAATGATAATGTCCGAGCGTTCCTTCGCTGATACAATCCGCCGGGCTTTCTTCAATCCATTCCCCTAGACGGTGAGCCCCTAATTCACCATATGCCTCCTTACAGATATCACACTCTGCCTTCTCTATACAGGATGCAATACCGCCAATATGCAGCCCTTCATCCACCCTTGCACCACAGGTACAGAGCTTCCAGTGACGTGCTCCGTCACTGTGCCATTCGCCGGTCCCGGCACAGACATGCTCCTCCCGATATTCGGCTACCGTAACCGCCTCTACAGGGGACGCCAGAACCGGCCCCCTTGCTTTCACACGCACATAGTAGGTTCCTGCTGATAATCCTTCCACCTGGCTGCCCTTGACAGGAATCCAGCCGGATGCGCCTGATTTCCCGCCATCCCGGGCCGCCCTGGCAGACATAGCCGGTATATATTCCATCGTATCATTTACCCCGGTAATCTTTCCGTCATTCTGGGCTTGTGTTTTACAGGCAATCCCCTCAAGTCCTTCCGGTTTCTTTGCCTGCGTGACATCAATGGTCTGGATATCGGAATCCAGAGCATGGAAGCCGTCGCCCGGCTGATAAACTCTGATATCCATATCCTCTGTTACATCCACGATCTCCATAGTCTCTCCAATAATGTCCTTCCACACGTTACCGCCATCCACACTATACCTCATGCCAGCGGTTACATTCGCAAGTTCTCCCTGCCTGTCGTCTGACGCCTCAAAGACACCTTCCGGCTTAGTCATCTTTGGAATCTGGGTATTCTGAACCTCCAGAGGAATATCCACAAATTCACTTGCATATCCTGTCTGCATATATCCATTCCATTGTGCAGAAAATAACTTCAACGTATAGTTTCCCGGATCAAGCCCTTCAGGAATCCAGACCGTCTGTGTTCCGCTCTCATTATGCCGCGCAATATCATTATAATACAGAACAACATCTTCATCATTACATAACAATGCATAGACATATTCTCTGTCCCCCGCTCTTGCACCAGAATAAGAAACATCCACCTTCCAGTCCGTATAACCTTTCAACGCAGGCTCAACATTATCCGCACTTACCTGAAAACCGTTCCGACTGTCATCCTTAAGAGTCAGTTTCCATTCTCCCCTGTTCAATGTTCCCCAATAGACCGGAACCTTCTGTAATATCGCCGGATCGGAGGTATCTCCCGGTTCTAAAGCCGCACAATCCGATATCAGGCAAATATCATCCTGATCCAGATTAAACGCAGGACGAGCGCCGCTTTCCATCCATGTTACAAAAGAACCAAATGATCCAGAACCCCCCACAAGTCCTGTAGAATGTCCGCTAAATCCTGTGGGCGAGGTACGCGTCCACCAGGAAGCTGCCGCACCGCCTTCCTCATAATAAGCAATTCTTGAATCTTCTGTCAGAAAACCGTATGAATTTGCACCGGCTTCGCCATGAGCTAAAAAGAACAGCCGGTCGTCTTTCAGAAGATAGCCGTCTGTAGTCGACAGAACGGACGCCTGTTCTCCAGGTTCAAACGCTGATTGTTCAAAATTTCTGCACCAGATCAGCGCATCACTATTCTCCCAGATTTCTGTACCATTACGGATATCTCCGGATTCATTAAGAGCTGCGTATTTTATTTTATCCAGCAGATATTCTGAAAGCAAAAATATTCCCGGATTTCCAGTATTCGTAGAATCTGCATCCAGCACGCGCCATTTCACGGGATTTCCTTTATAATCACCGTAATACACGTAATCATTAAATTCTATCCCCTTTCTCCCGATCTGGACAGCTTTACCCGTATCCCAGTCCGCCGCCGCGCTGTTAAAAGGCTGGGCAAGCGCAAGGATATTCGCCATCACTCCCGCTGTTACTAATGATTTCCATCTTCTCTTCCGCTCCATTTTCTGTACCCTCGCTTTGATATAAATTTTTCAACTTAAAGTCAGATAGCCTATAATTTATCAGACTGCAAGATGTTATACTATTTATATTATAAACCACTTTATTTACGGGTACAAGTTCTTTCCTTCTACGAAGGACCTTAAAACATACTTTCTCCCAAATATTTATCATGTGGAGCGATCAGACACTTTATGTCTATATCGCCTACATACTTTCAATCAGTTCATCCAGTTTCCTCAGCAGCAGCTCATCCGGCTCCTGGTGACGGATGAAGGAACTGTCCATTCCATTCATTCTCAGCCTATCAATCCATTGCAATGCCGCCTCCCGGCTAATATTTCGCTCCAACATGCCATAATAAATATACGCCAGTTCATTTGATACATTTGTATTAAAAACCGCTGGATCGTCTGAATTGACGCAGACAATTACATTCTGGGCGTTATTTATCTGATTCATTTGATACATCTGATTTTCCTCCACCACATCCAAATCGGCAATGGCTGTATTGGAAGAGGGGTTGACTTCTATAATAATGCCTTTTCTTCCCAGCTTTTTTTTCAATATTTTCTGTAGTTCCTCTACAATCAGCAAATCCTGTTCTGTGACTTCATAATGAATGGGCCTTTCCATCTCTTTCACAAATTGTTTGCAGTGTCTGGCCGCAGTTAACAGCACAGAATCCCAGCGAATTTTCTTTCCTTCGCATACCCTGCTGCAAAATTCCTTTTTTACCCCTTCATATTCCTGATCCTGGAAAACAAATAATCTGTGGTAACCTGATATCAAAAGCTCCAATGCAATTCCTTCCTGTTCCATTTCCGCGCTTTCTTCTCTGTTTCCGTAGATTTTCCCAGACAGCTCATAAATCTGCTTCTCCATATACGCCAGAATAGTAGCTTGAAAATCACTGTAATTTTTACTCAATGTATCATATGCCCAGAGATAGTTTTCCAACGCCTCTATCTGCGGAATGATTATAACCGGATTCTGATTTTTCCATTCCCTGGCGGAAATCCCAAGGGCAATTCCGTGGCCGATACGATCTCCGGCATGAAATTTCAGATATTCCACAGCCTCGTCAATCCTTCTCAGCCCTGACAAAATATGCCGAAAATCTTCTCCCGCATGAAACGTAAAGCCAAGACTCTGAGTATAATCTCCGTACTCATTTCTTCTTCCAATCTTTTCTACGCTGCTGTCTCTTGCTTTTTCATAAATCGGCGCAAATACCCAGACTGGAGTAGAATTTTCCAAACTCGCCGCATCTATTCCCACCAGATATCTGCTCAACTCGCTGTATTCTGTCCTCAGTTGAATCAAATTTTCAATTTGCTGTTTATATTGTTTTTGGAGTTTTCCAAAACGAAAATAGGAACAATCCTCTTTTCCATTTTGAAAACACTTTTCCGGCACTGACGCATCCGGCTTTTTCAGAAAATGAATGACCAGTCCTACCTGGGGAATTTTGCGATAAAGAATATATTCCTTTTTTTCATCATCATAATAGGAATAATCTTCTTTTAATATTTTCTGATACGCTTTCAGAAAACTTAGTATTTCCATTTTGCACTTTGCATAACTGGCCGGTATGGAGGATCGAAATTCAACCTTAAATAAATCCTGGTTCTGTAACTGTTCCCGCATTGCAGTTTCCCAGAAATTTTTTATATTCGCATGATTCAAAGCAGAATTCACATTATAATGCTCCTGCTGAAAATAATCCAGGCCTTTTATAGTCTTCTGCTGCACGCTCACATGGAACAAATAATTTCTAACCCTCAAATACTGCATCAAGCATTGTTTCATATCCCATGTCAGTTTGTCGTTCACCATCATGTATAATGCATAATATAAGAAAACATTTTCATCAATCGTATGAAGATCAGAATCTTCATTCAGAATAGACGTGCAAAAGCGCTCGCTGGAAAAAGCCCTCTGCTGGGCTCCTTCAAGGCCGTCCCATAGCCGGGTATAATAAGCGGTGATTTCTTTTTCATCTTTATCCTGATAATTATCTCTGAAAAACTTCTCAAACCTATGCCCTTCCTGAAATTTTCCAATCAGCTCCCCGGCTTCTTCTCCATATGCGTCCGGCCCAGGCCGCCTCCCTTTAGCCAAAACAGCTGAGATTTCCAAAGCAAGGTATGCCCTGACAATTCCACACCCCAATATGTAAAAAATCAATCGATTATTTTGCTCTTTTGTACCGTCTATAAATTTCCTCTCCCTGAAAAAACTGCTGTCTTTTACCGTAAGCGGAGCCATCAGTGAGTCCCATATACTTGGGAATGTTCTGGACACTCCTTTGTGCAGATGGTTCTCGGCGACTCCTTTCTCCAGAATTCTGGACAGCTGCTGATCTGCCACTTCTATATTTCCATAAAAGTAATCCAGACATCTGGCGTTCCGTTCTTGCTGATTAATAATCATATAGACAATGGCAATCACATCCATGGGAATGTGACAATTCAAGCTGTGGAACAAAGTTACCTTGTTATTATCTGCAAATCCGCCAAATAGCTCTTTATCATTTTTATTTCTCCAGTATTTAAAAACGATTCGCCCATCTCTGTGGGAAATTAAAGCTGCCGCCATCTTTTCCATGATATATTGATACAGCTGCATAGCATTGTCAAAGCCTTCCTCTCCATCTGTATAGCCATAATAAAGGTAGCATTTTTCCAGATAAAGATATATTTCATCATAGGAATAGATATTATAGTTTCGGCGGATATAGCTGATCAACTGACTTTTCAGGCGCTTTCCTATCCTTTCTGCTTTCTTTTTCTCTCCCGCTCTCACGGCTAAAATATATTCATTGATAAGATCTTCCCCGAATGCCTCCAGGGATGCAAATGGATAACATAAAACGCCCAGAAAACGGTTAATAGAATCATTCATCATGATATTTACCTCTGCTTATCCATTGACTGTTAAGAAAATAACTTCTCAAAGCCTTCAGAATCTATTTTCTGTTCTAATTTCTTGTTCAATGTATCTATAAAATTGTCCAATGCCTGCCTGTCAGCCTCCTCTTGTGCGTCTGGTAATTTTTTCGCTATATCTGACAGCAAACGGGCATTCTGTATAATATTCTCACTCTGCTCCGCTTCCATTTTGTATTTATACAGACATTGCAACAGAAATGTAAAATAGGAATGCCTGCTCATCCATGTATCCCAGGCCGGCTTATCTGACTCGGCCGATTCCCTTTGCTCTGGCTCGGCTGATGCCTTTTGCAATTCATTTAAAATCTGCTGCGCTTCAGACTGCCCATACCAGACATAGCTATTCCCGGCTAATTTGCCCAGCTCTCCGATTACATCCCTATATGTCTTAAAAGACATTCCTTTCTCGAAGTCTACTTCCTTTTTTCTAAAAATCTCCTCAATACTTCTGCGTGTGCGTCTGGCCACCGTATCGGATACCCCAACATATATTTTTACAAAATTTTCCCAGCTTTTATTGGCGTCACTTGTCTTTAATTTCCAAGCTTCCTTTTCTTTCAGGGCGCTTTTGATAAATTTAAGATATTCCTTTATCATCTTTTTTAAATAAGCAGCCGCATTCTCTGCAACTTCTGCATACCAAAGCCCCCCTTCATGTATTGCTTTTAAAACTTCTTCCTTTCTTTTCAGATTCCCGATTTCTGTATCTTCTTCAACCTTTTCTTCCTTTCCACCTTTAACCACCAACAAATTATCATAGTGAATCTCTTTCCACTCTTCTCCAATTTCATCCTTACCCTTCACTGACAGAATTCTGCACAATGTATTTGACAGAATCCGTATCATTTCCCTTTTTTCTTCCAAAGGCTCATCCTTGACAGCCCTATTTATTTCATCACTAAATATTCTTATCACAATGTTCTGTGTAACAGAACTGGACAACTGATTGCGGATATATGCGAATTCTTTCCAAAAGACCGGGTAATACCTGGCAATCATTTCTGTTGTCGTTTTCAAATTCACCTTTGCTGCCGATGAAAAAGCCCTCCACATTGCAATTACAACGCTTTGATCTAATTCCGCTGTGGCAGACGTCTCATTATTGTATTCGTCTGATTTTTTATCTTCATACAATCTAAATATTCCATCTAACGGAAGATTTTTGTAGTATGCCAGATTCAGCGCCAAATCCCCCTTCAGCAGAAAGCTGCTGTTTACGTCCCTAAGCTTCATATCTTTCAGCGCCGGATATTCTTTTCTTTCCTTTTCCGCCTTTTTTTTCAATTCAGCCTCTTCTGCGTTTTCCCAACTGTAAGCGGGAACTTCCATCACTTTTTCCGCAATCGCAGGATGGAAAAACAAGTCTTGCATTGCTTTGCTCTTTAGAATTTTGTAAACCTCATCTCCTTTTATCTTCTTTTCATAATTATCCACTCCATACAGAAGTCTGGCAGCAAAATCCACCAGAATAAACAGAGAAAACCTTTCTACAGGATCTGCTATAGCATATCCTTCCTGATTTTCCATCTGGCTTTCACTCCCGCCTTTCTTATAAATAACTGCTTCTGCATTGTCAAAAAACACTCTGCTGTCTGCATTTGTTCCTATATGGAAAAAATTTAACTGTATATCGGTTCTATATTTGTTATAAATTGGTTTGGAAGAAATAATCGTATCCAACAACAATTTCTTTTCTTTGGAATAATCCTTCCCCTGGTCTTTCTTTTCCGTTGAAATTTCTCCCAACACGTTATAGACATTGTTCAGACCGCGTGAAGTATTGTCAAATAAATGATATGTATAGGGCAGATTCAGCTCCTGACTTTCAGTTTGGCTTCCGCTTTCCTTGTCTTGTCCGATCTTGGCATAGCGAAAAAAAGCCGGGTCAACCCAACCAGCTAATTTCTCAACCAGCAGCTCTGAAAGCGTAATTCCCGCTTTCTGTCCTTTCTCCTTCGCTTCTTCAAGGTGCGTTTCTCCTCTCTGAATCTCTTTCTCCTCTGCAATGCAGTAATTTCCCTTTTCCTCTAAAGACCAGAATTTAATATTATATCTATATGCGGGAGGAATGATTTTTTTCAGATATTCATAGGAAAGCTGCTTTTTGCTGGCAAGCAAGGTATCGCTGCCCATTTTCACACCCAGAATATCCTTGTCCAGCACATTTTCCTGCCTGAGAAAATCCAATGTCAACGCTTCCTCAAAGGTTTCAAGATCCCCTGAAATAAAGGTGACAATGTTTTCATTGGACAGATAAGAAAGCAGCGTCTTTACCACATCTGCACACCGATATGCGCTCAAATCAATATCGTCTATAAAAAGAAACAGAAGGCTGCCATCCTGTTTTTTTGCATCTATCAATTCGTCAACCAGTTCATTAAATTTATTGATAAATTCCGTATCCGAATTAAACACGCTGGTTGAACGGTTGACATAATCATTTTCCGTCGTGTATTGGCGGATCAGTATATCCCGGTACTCTTTCTGAATATATGTATACTGTCTGATTACTTCATCATACTTTTTCCGAAGCTCAGTTTTCTTAATGCAATCGACGTTGCTTTTTTTCTGTCTTTTTTTCTCTTTCTCCTCTCTTTCCTTTACCACTTCATTCAGCATTCCCAGAATTGTCGCCATCAACGTGCCGGATTCTGACATGTTCTCCGGAATGATGATAGGAAGGATAATATCACTCCGATCCTGCTTATTCTTATTCTGTTCCAGCTGAACCCAAATTGTCTTTAAAACAGATGTCTTGCCGGCTCCCCTGACCCCTATGATTCCTATATTGTTGGTTTTTTGATCTTTATCTCCGCCGTTTACTTTTTGTTCTCTTGAGCTGCCCGTAAAATTTTTTTCCGCACGAAACTGATCTATCTGAAAATAGATCCGCTTATAATTCGGCATAATTAATTCGGCTTCTAAATCTGACAGGCACCTCGCTCCTATCTTATTTTTTCTTCTCTTTTGTTCGCTCATCCTTTTTCCCCTTTATACTTTTCCATACGTTTTCTCTTTCGATTGGCAAACAGATAATTTTTAGCCGGCTCTTTATCTGGCTTTATGCCTGGAGTCTTCAAGGACAATGACAAACGTTTTTCGCATTTTGCCCTCCTCTCCACCAACAGACAGGCACAGTATTTGCACTGTTTCCATTATACTACACACCGCTGCCTGCGTCATGCATAAAATATGAAAAGACAGCTCTCCTATATTGTCCAGTGAAATTTACCGCCAAATTAACTCTTGCCTCACCTAATCTTATCTCCCCTTTACTATAATAAACTATCTATGCTGCTGATTTATATCCGTCATCTGCAAGTACCTATTAATTTCTCCTAGAGCGTGTTTGAAATGCTTTCTACCAAAAATTATACACTAACGAACATATATTTTGCTTAATCACTTCTCGAATTTTCATATGCTTTATAATCTATAATTCATTTTGGGGCTTTACCAAATTATCTCCATTCTACCCCGGCAGACTATCCCTCACACACAGCGCCCCATACCCCACCTGCGGATTGGGATACACGTCAAATCCCGGCAACGGCTTTGCCCCGCGCCTCAAATAAGCCTTCACCTTCTCCCCATACAGATAAGCATCATTCCCCTTCACAATCCCCCACTCCATCATAAGCGCCGCCCCACCCGTCACAAAAGGCGTCGCAAAAGAAGTCCCCGTAAACTGCGCATATCCTCCCCCAACCGCCGCCGTAGTCACATCCACTCCCGGCGCCACGATATCCGGCTTCACCAGATTCGTCTCCCTGGTATATCCCCTCCCAGAAAAATCCGCATAAGCGAAGGTCAGCGCATTATAAGCCCCCACCGTAATCACCCTCCCCGCCGTAGACGGAATCGTCAATGTCGTCTGATCCCTTGGAAACAAAAATCCCGTCCCCTGGTTCAGCACATTCTCACTGGGAAGCCACAATTCATACGCCCCAGACACCACCTTTTGCGGATTCAGAATAAATCTCCACACCCCGCTGGCCACATACGTCTCTTTCGGAAGCATATCAATATAGATCTCCTGCGCCGTACTGTAAGGGCTGGGCTCCCCATAATACAATAGAATTTCTGTCTGACCAACCGAAAATCTCTGCGGCCCCAGAATCTCCTGAATCGGCCCTACCGTCACCCCGCCAGGAGTCATGATGGAAATATCCACTACATCCGTGTATTCCTTCCAGATCTGCACACTCAACGCCGGCTGGCTGCTCTGCACCGCCAATTGAATAATCTCCTCTCTTCCATTCTTCATCACACCGGACGTATGCCCCGCGCTGGCGGCTTCGTTTCCAGAGCCAATGCAGATACAGCTCTTCCAGATATTCGAAATATCATCAATGAACCGTTCCAACAAAGAAGTCCCGTCATGAGAACCGTAAGTATTCCCAAAACTAATATTCACAGCCACCGGCATCCGAAGCTCCAATGCCTTTCTGACCACATAATCCAGCCCCTGCATAAGTTCCGTAGTCCGCGGAAACCCCTCCTGCCTTGGATTCCCCAGTTTTACCACCAGCAGCTCACTTTTCGGAGCCACCCCCGCATACTGCCCGTTACTGTTTCTTCCATTTCCCGCCGCTACCCCGGCTACGGCCGTTCCATGCCCGGAGGTGTCCTCGCTCGGTACAATCTTCCTCCTTCCCATCAACGTTGGTTCCTTAAGGGCCTCATTAATCTGCTCTGCCGTATACTCTGCCCCCACGGCATACCCTTCTGGAGGAACCCTTCCCTCCCCAGGTGTAAGGGACTGATCCCAGAGTGCGCAGATTCTTGTCGTCCCGTCTTCATTGCGAAAATCTGCATTCTCATACTCGATTCCCGAGTCGATAATTCCAACCAGAACGTTTTGTCCAAACAGCGAAAAACGGGTATCCTGTACCGCATTGATACAGGATACCCGTCTCCCATTTGCGACCTGGAAAAACAGTCTCTTCGGTTTCTCAATATACTCAATCTCCGAAAGCTTTGCCAGCGCCTCAATATCCGACTCCCTCACCGTGATAATTGCATACTCATTCTGCAGTTCCACCACCCGCAAGGCCAGTTCTCTCACCTGCTCAAGGCTTCCCGAATATTTCACAATCAGATCCCATTCCTTCTCCGCCGAATCATACCCCACATCCAGTTCCAACGACTTTTCCCGCTCCTCTGGCGTCGCATCCAGCGCTAAATTCAACAAATTTTCGATCTTCTGACTCGCCATATAATCCCTTCTTTACAGATATTCTTTCATTTCTTTTTGATAAATGCCCGGTAATCCGCTCACACTATAATGTATTCAAAATGCAGTACGTCCTATGAAATAAAGAGTTTCCCATATCATGAAAAAGCAGATAACCGGTACTATATAAGTTCCCGTTATCTGCTTTACTCTCCACCCTATTTCTTAATAAAATCAAATCCAAGATAAGGCGCAATCTCCACAGGGATGAAATACCCCCGCTCATACCTGCAGACAGGACACATGGGCGGAACCATTTTTCCCGACTGAATATGCCCGCAGTTCATACACATCCACTTTCCCTCGCTCTCGCATTCAAAAAACTTATTCTGCTCCAGCATCTCCGAAAGCTTCCGAAACCGTCTGCCATGCACAGCTTCCACCTCCGCAATCTGGAAAAATGTAGACGCCACTTCAAGAAATCCTTCTTCTTTCGCCACATTTCCAAACGCCTGGTAGACATCATCCGCCTCTTCCATCTCATTGTGCTCTGCCCTCTTCAACAACTTTACTACATCGTCAAAATGATCCACCGGATATCCGCCCGAGATCTCAATCGTTGTCCCCGACAGGCTCTTAAGCAGATCATAATAGCGTTCCGCATGTGCCCGCTCCTGGTCCGCCGTAAACAAAAATACCTGCTGGATAGAATAAAGTCCCTGTTTCTTTGCCGCATCCGCCGCAATGGTATACCGGTTTCTCGCCTGGCTCTCCCCGGCAAACGCCCTCATCAGATTCTCCCTCGTCTTGCTCGACTGAAATTCAACCGCCATGTCACATTCTCCTTTTCATTTTCCAGGAACCCCAAAAAAACAGCGTAACCGTCTTCCTTAAGTCCCCTTATAATCTTTTAGTATGTGACATAAAAAACAAATTATGCGTTTTCTGCCGCCAGATTATCTCATAACCCGAAGCACGGCTTAGTTAAATCCAATAATTCTCCTTGCTACGCTGTATACAAGAGATGAAATCTTACGGCCGGATTTCCCCGGAATGTTCATAGTCTGACCGAGAATCCCATACCGTATTTTAAAATACGCCTTAAAGTCCTTCATCTTAAGGTACTTCCACAATTCCCTCTTCTTTTCGATATTTTCCTTCGTCTTGGAACGAATCAGAATAATCGAGGAGACCGTCATCATGATCGCCAGATAATTCACCATGTACTGTCTTAATTTCCTGCTTGAAATCTTCCTGAGATCATACATATCAATCATAGTCTTTGTGACATAGATCTGCTGATCTGCTCTTGCAATCATATTCTTCTCGTTCACAGACTGGTCGTCCCTGCCAATAAAATAACGGTAGAAATCCACATCCAGGTAGTAAATCTTACGGACATGGGGCAGCGGATAGTACACATAAATATTATCTACATAAAAGGTATGCTTCGGCAGTTTCATCTGGATCAGCTTAAGAAGATCTGTACGGTAAATCACTGAATGCATCAGAATATACTGATCCAGCCGGAAATGCCCGATATCATCCCAGCGGAATATCTCGTCCTGGGGCAGAGCATTGCGATAGTGAACACATTTCTTATGATCAGCCCCCGCCTTCTCATAAACAAAGTTAGATACCAGCATGTCGATCTGCTCACCCTCATCCTCCAGATTACGAAACAGAGTCAGAATCTGGCAAAGAGCCTCTCCATCCACCCAGTCATCACTGTCCACTACCTTAAAATATTTCCCCCTGGCCGCACTTAGCCCTTCATTGACCGCATCTCCGTGGCCGCCGTTCTCTTTATCAATCACCCGTACAATGCCTGGGTACTTTTCCTTATACTCATGTGCAATCTTTGATGTACTGTCAGTGGAACCGTCATTAACGATCAGAATCTCAACCTCGTCGCCGCCTGGCAGAATACTCTCGATCGCCCGTTCCATATAGTCCTGTGAATTGTAACATGGAATTGCAAATGAAACATACTTCATTCTCTTCTTTCCTCCTGGTCCTTCCTACACGCCCCGAAAAAAATCCGGGGCGATATACTATGCATTGGATAGTATAAATCATTTTCTTTTTTTTTCCAACCTATTCCTGGCAAAATCTTCCTTATCTGTGTGTGTTACAGCTCGGTTATTACTGTTCATAATTTGTTCATTCATCTTTCAAAAAACCTTCATTTCTTCAACATGATTTCTTCACAGATCTGGCTTATACTAAATTCATCGAAGTAATTCGAGATAAGATTAAGACCATTTACTAATAGTTTTTAAACTATTTTCGACAAAACTTTTTCATAATACATGCCGGGGATTGAATCATCGATCACCCGGCATCCTCCCTTTTATCGGGAATTTTCACGTTTTCTTCTGTATATCATGTGGGTAATTCTGGGAATCATTGTGATTGCTTTCAGAAAACATTCTTTAAGAATTCGCTAAACTCCTTATATCCTGAAGACGCCGGAAAACATTTTCCGGCGTCCTCATATCTACTATCTTTTATTATCTTCACATCTTCGTTACCACCATATGCTGGCGTCTGTATCCGTCATTATCTTTCCGGCCAAGCTCCCTTTCTACCTGCGCAAGTTCCTGCTCTAAAACCTGAATCTTACTTTCATCATCCTCCGTCCGAAGCTGACCTTCCAGCTCCTTTTTGCGCTTCTTTAACTTTTCAATCTCACGGTCAACCTTATCCGTGCTGCACCTGCACCTCTCTGGTTCTTTCCCGGCCGCCTTCTTTGCAGCCTGGTCCGGCTGCGTCCCGTCTGCCTTCCCTGCATTCTGATCCTGCTCTTCCTCATTTCCCGGAAGTTTTTCAGATTCAGGGGTCCTGTCTGGTCCCGGAACATATTCATCCCTTGTACGCCGTGCCGGAACTCTCCCGTCATCCTTCGCAAAACCAGATTCCTTCTCAGCCTTTTTCTCCTCCAGCCTTTCTCTCCACTGCAAATACGGATCTGTCGGTCCTGCATTCACTCTTGAAATCGGTCCCATATTCTTCCTCCTTCTTGTGCGCTGTCGGGCGTTCCATCCTGCTATACCGTAATGCTAAAATAACACCCCTGTACTGATTCACCGTCTTGTGACCAATACGCATAACAGCCTCTCAACTCATCTGCTTACAATACCATTTTACCCCGTTCCCCCAGGATTGCAATGGATTTGGCATGACCTGTCATTCTGATGTATCAGAATGCATTTCAAGCTTCAGCAGCACATTCAGCCGGAACCTTTGGTTTTCATACTCGGTCAGCATTGCTCCATGATATTTTTCCGTCACCGCCTTTACATTGGAAAGACCGATTCCTGCCACCCCGTCCGTTCCCGCGGCGCAGCTATTATCGAATTCCAGCATATAATAGTTTCCCTGCCGCTCTGCGCTCACCGTAATCATTTTCCTTGCATCCGCAAGGGCAGAACAAGCCTCCAGCGCATTATCCAGTGCATTTGCAAATATCACACACAGGTCAAAGTCATCAATCCCGCTGTTCCTTGGCAGGAGGACGGAAACTTCCGTCTCAATCCCCTTAAGCCTTGCCAGATCCATCTTCTCTCCCAGCAGCACATCCACAACAGGATTACCCGTCTGGTATGGAAACGATAACTCGCCTGTTTTGTGTTCCAGTTTTTCCAGGTAATCTTTCGCCTCTCCAATCTGCCCTGTATTCAGCAGATTTCCCAACACTGATAAATGATTCTTAATATCATGACGGAACGCCCGTGTTTTCCCATACCGCATCTGCGCCTCCGCAATATAGGTCTTTTGAGCCTGTGCCGCCTGGGATAAGGAAGCCAGTTCTGACTTGGTCTTAAGCTCCGAACACGCCCTTCCATATGCATACAGGGTACAGCAGAGCGCGCCAAGTCCTAATACCTGCAGCGCCAGAAGCAGCAAATGCTTTCCCGGCTCATGAAAACTCACATCAACATAGGAATTCTGCATGATATAAAATTCAGCCGCACAGAAAAACAGACCAGATAACAACAAAATCCAGATATAGGAACTTTCTTCTTCCAGTGTTAAAAACTTTGGGATAAATGCATAACAGAAGACGTTCAGCATGAATGTAACCACAGTCGCCAGAATAATGATAAAATATAACAGCAAACCTCTGACAGACGGCGGCATCAGCAGGATTTCCACAGCATTCATAATCCCGAATGAAAGCTGCGTAACATAAACAGCCAGGATCGACGCCACCCAGGACACGGAAGGGCGGTTTGCGAACGCCCACCGGCTCATGGCATATAATGCTGATATTTCTCCGCAGATAGAAATGAAATCAAGAAAATTCAACACGACGCAAATCTTCTGAATCAGGCAAAGTATGATAAAATAAACGATCATCTGCCAGGTTTTCCATCCTTTTCCGGTAATACGGGCGATAAAGACGATATGCGTAATACTGATTCCGGTAAGCGTAAAGACAACAAGTAAAAAACTGAACCAATCCATATCCGGCCTCCTAGTGTATTGTATTACCATGAAGCGATACCGTTCATGTTGATGGACAATCCTTATGCTTTTCATCTATCCTTCTTGCCTTCATATGCCGCAGAAGCGCCTGTGTCAGCTCCCGCTCCCGAAGCCTTGACAAGGGAATCCTCTCTCCATTGGGCAGCAAAACCTGTCCTGCTTCGCAGCCTCGTACATAGTCAAGGTTCACCAGATAACTCCTGTGGCACTGGAAGAACCGCCCGTCTACACGGCTTTTCAGATTCTCCATCCTGTTATAATAGTCGATCACTTCCCCGCTTTTCTGATGAATATAGATTTTCCGCCCCTGGACTTCGCAGTATACAGTCTCGGACAGCAGGACTACCTGGCTTTGATTCCCCCGCTGCACCAGAAGCCTTTCCTCCTGCTTTGACTTGATATGGCGGAACACCCGGTCCATGGTCCGTATAAAACGCCCAGTGTCCAGCGGTTTGATCAGGTAGTCGCTGGCTTCCACCTCAAACGCTTCGAACACACACTCTTTCAATACGGTCACAAAGACCACCCGGCTTAAGCTCCCCATCTGCCTAAGCCTTTTTGCCGTCTCCATTCCGTCGGGCTGTTCCATCTGGATATCCAGAAATATCAAGTCAAATTCCTGACCGCATGCAAGAAGCTGTTTCCCGTTCTCAAAGCCGGTGATGCGATAAGCCATATCCTGACTTTTCGCCATGTAATTTGAAAAATGAAAGGAGATCTCTTCTCGCATGACCGTCTCATCGTCACAGATTGCAATTTCTAACATCATCGCCGCCACCATCCGATTCCACCATGTGAATGTTTCCCATCTTACTCCTCTTGTCTGCTGATCATCCGCATGATTAAATCCACAGACCCTTGAATCCCATAGCTTGCGCTGTTAATACAGAGGTCGTAATTCCTCGCTTTCCCCCAGTTGCGCCCCGTATAATATTTATAATATTTGATATGCGCCTTGTCGAGTTTCGCCAGCATATGCTTTGCCTTTTTCTCGTTCTCGACTCCCCGCACCTCCATCACTCTGTGTACCCGCTGTTCTAAGGGGGCTGTGATAAAGATACTGATATGTGGGATACGGTTGTTGGTCAGTATAGCGTCCGCACAGCGCCCCATCACCACAAAATCTTCTTTTTTCGCCATATCGCATAACAGGTCGCTCTGGTTAAAGAATACGGCATCCTTCTTCGGCAGCCCGTGATACCGGTTGAACTCCTGAAACTTTTCCCTAAGCGTTGACTTTTTCGGCGGTGCGAACGCCGGTATTTCGTTAAGATACTGGCGGCTGTCTTTTCCGTCCTTTTTATAAGGATATCCGCCTTTGTCATGTACCGTGCTCTTCTCTGCCTCCAGACGCCTTAATACCTCGTCAAAAATCTCAACGTCATAGTAATTAATCTTCAAAGTATCCGCCAGCGTAAAACCAATCTCGCTTCCGCCGCACCCGTAAGTCCTCCCGATACAGATGATAAGATGGTCGCTTTTTGAAAAACGTGAATCAAGATTCAGCGTATTCAACTGCGCCATCTTCTGATCCATGATATCCCCTTTCGTAAAACTGGTGGGGAGTTCTGTCACTTCCTTCAGAATCGCATCATACTTCACCATGATCCGACGCTTACTCTCATTGTCCGGAATCGTCCGCGCCATATTACTGATCAGCGCAAGTTCATTTCTCAGGATATGCGCCTCATTTCGCTCATGCATCATCCGTACCGTTTCCTCGATACAATCGTCCTTCTTCCCGTTGAACACACGCCCCAGAGAGGAACCCAGTTCCCGATAAACATCTTCATCCAGGTCATAAATCCGTCCGGCAAGTTCTCTTAGATCCTTCTCTTCATTTGCCATCAAAAGTCCCTCCTTATCTGAAAAACAGCAATGTGTCCAGCAGAAATACCGGCACAAGAACCATCAGCGACCATCCGATATACTTGAAAAACGACGGCATGTGAATACCGTTTTCATCCGCAATCGCTTTCACCATAAAGTTCGGAGCATTTCCGATATAGGTATTCGCACCCATGAAAACCGCACCGCAGGAGATCGCCGTAAGAACCTTGACAGGCACGGTTCCAAGGGTTGTAACCAGTCCGTCGGTAAACCCGCTTGCCCCTGCAGTCGTCAGAAATACCAGATAGGTAGGCGTATTATCAAGGAAACTGGAAAGCACGCCCGTTGTCCAGAACATCTGATAAGGCTCTGTGATTCCTAAACCCGCACCCATCCCTTTTAGTATGGCCAGCGCCGGCTGCATCGTGATGAAGATACCGATAAACAATGTCCCCACTTCCTGTATAGCGCCCCATGTAAAATGGTTCTTGGTACGGATGACAGGATCCGTCGTGCGAAATGACAAAAACGCCGCCAGCAGGATAATCAGAATCTCAATGATTGCAGGAAAACTCAATGCCACTTCCCCGAAAATGTGGATTCCCCGCACATGCCCTTGCGCATCCTTCATCATAGGCTGATCCGGCAGGATTCCGCTCAAAACCACAGCCGCCACAATCATTGCCAGAAAAATCAGATTATGAAGCCCGCGGATCTGAATCTTTGTTCCCGGCTTGCTGATATCCGGTTTTCTTCCTCTCGCCATATCCCGGCAGTACCGTTTCCGGTCAATAAAGTAGAAGATAATCAGAAGCACAGCCATATTAAACAGCATAATCGGGAACAGATGAAGACTCCAGAAGAACGGCACTCCTCTTGAAAATCCCATCAACAGCGGCGGATCCCCAATCGGTGTTAAACAACCTCCGATATTCGACACCAGGAAAATAAAAAATACCAGAATATGCGACCGGTTTCTTCGCCATGCGTTCATCTTAATAACCGGACGCACCATCAGCATACTCGCCCCCGTCGTCCCAATCCAGCTTGAAAGCAGCGTACCGATAGTCAGCAGGATAATATTAACCCGGGGAGAGCCTGCCAGATCCCCCTCCATTGTAATATTTCCCGCTACACAGAACAGCCCGAACAAAAGCACGATGAACGTAAGGTAATCATTAACCAGACATTCCAGCACCGTTTCCAGCGCAGTCCCGGCTCCGTACAGGAAACCGAAGGGCAGGACAAAAAGAAGCGACCAGCCCGCCACCGTCAAGGGCTGATGAGCTTCCCACCATTCAGCCTTCACCAACGGAAGAACTGCGATACAGAATAAAAGCCCGGCAAACGGGATACAAAGCCATACGGGTATGGGCTTTGCCGACGCTGCTTCTTCTGCAGCAAAAACAGTCAATGGACTGCATGCCAGTACGGCAAGGAGGCTCCCTAGATAAGCAATACATTTCTTCAACATAAATATCCCCCTGTTCCTCTTCCTACGTTCCCTTAAAAATCTTCCGGGAACGTTCTTGTGAAAGAATTGTCAATCAACTCAAATATTATAGACAAATCTTCCATTATATTCAAGGAGAAAATATAACAATTCTGGGCTCTGTTTTGTAAAAGAATTGTACAATTTCGTCCAATCAGACGACAGACAGCCTCCTTCCTTCTGTGTCATTATAGCATAATCCTGTCGGGGATAATACCCTCTACATGGGCGAAATGGCTCTTAAAATTTTAAGAAAGAGTCTTCTCAAAAACGGTCAATGAGGTATAATAAGAGATAACCTATTGACCGTTTCAGTCAGCGAGGATTTTCATATGAACGAAAAATTCTATACTCTTGCCCCTGAAAAACAGCAGCGGATCATTAACGCCGGATTCCGTGTATTTTCACAGAATACCTACCGCAAAAGCCCCATGCAGGAGATTGCAGACGAGGCGGGGATCAGCAAGTCCCTTCTGTTCCACTACTTCCAGAATAAGAAGGAACTGTACCTCTTCCTGTGGAACAAAGCGGCGGACATTACCTGCGAACATCTTGAGAAAAGCCTCTGTTATGAATCAACGGATTTATTTGAAATGATGGAACGGGGCATGTACGCAAAGATACAGATGCTGTGCCGTTATCCGGACATGGCTGCATTTGCCATGAAAGCATTTTACGAAAAGGAGCCTGCCGTCTATGAAGAGATTCAGAGAAGCTACCGACAGCATTTTGACCAGAAGGCAGCAGACGCCCTTGCCGGGCTGAATCCTGATGATTTCATCCCAGGGCTGGATCTTCAGATGATGCACCGCCAGATTTATCTGATGTCTGTAGGTTATCTGTGGGAGATTACACAGCGTGGGGAGACGTTAGATGCTAAGACCCTTAAAGAAGATTTCGGTGCAATGCTGTCATTCTGGAAGAATGTGTATCTTCGTAATCCCCTTTAAAACGCTTTCCTCTCTAAACCGCCGATACGCCGGAATGGAATGGATAACCACATGTAAGAAATTTTTAATATAAAAAGTATACCCAAGGGCACACCGTGATGCATGCCCTTAGGGCGGGCGGACTCCGTCCAATAAGGTATACCTGGGAAAGGAGCTTGTGAGACAGAATGGATGCAATCAAAACCACCTCACTAACAAAATATTACGGTAAATCACGGGGCATCACGGATATGAACCTGACTGTAGCGCAGGGAGATTTCTTCGGTTTCATCGGACCGAACGGCGCCGGGAAGAGTACCACAATCCGCACTTTGCTCGGGTTAATTGCGCCTTCAGATGGAAGCGCACAGATTCTCGGAATGGAGATCAGCCGCCAGAAGGAAGAGATTCTCTCCCGCGTCGGGTATATGCCTTCCGAGGCTTCCTTTTACCGCAGCATGCGGGTGGGGGACGTCATAAAATTCTCTGCCGGTCTGCGGCGCAGGGATTGCGGCGCTGAAGCGAAAAATCTCTGTGAACGGCTGGAACTGGATGTGAATAAGAAGGTTCGTGAACTGTCTCTTGGCAATCGCAAGAAGGTTTCCATCGTCTGTGCGCTCCAGCATATGCCCGAGCTATGTATTCTGGACGAGCCTACCAGCGGTCTGGATCCTCTCATGCAGCGGGAGTTCTATGCAATATTAGAAGAGCGCAACAAGAGCGGGGCTACGATTTTCGTATCTTCTCATATCCTTTCGGAAGTCCAGCGGTATTGCAGACATGCGGCCGTCATCCGCGAGGGACGCCTGCTGGCTTCGGACAGTACTGAGCGTCTCGGGCATACTGATGCGAAACGGGTACGGTTAAGGGGCGCAAAACTGCCGCATGATCTTCCATACGTGAAGGATGTGCAGACGGAAGGGGATTGCGTAAGTTTTCTGTATGGCGGTAATTTAAAGGAGCTGCTGAATGTTCTGGCTGGGATAAGCCTTACAGATCTTTCAATTACCGAGCCGGATTTGGAAGAGATCTTTATGCATTATTATAGCTAAAATTGGCAGATTCTTTGGTAAAGCATTCTCATACAATCTGCCGGGAAGGAAAAATTAACATAATGATGATAAAACACGAATTGAAACAAGGACGGACGACTTTACTCATATGGACGGCGGTGATTGCTTTTATGCTGGCGCTGTGCGTCCTTATCTATCCGGAGATGGAAACGCAGATGGGGGACGTTAGTTCTATGTTCGCCGAAATGGGAGGATTTTCTGCCGCTTTTGGCATGGACAGGCTTAATTTCGGCGAATTCATGGGATTCTTCGGCGTGGAATGCGGCAACATCTTAGGACTTGGGGGCGCTTTTTTTGCGGCTCTTCTGGGGATCTCTGTGTTGGCGAAGGAAGAGAAGGAGCAGACGGCGGAATTCCTCCTGACCCATCCGGTCAGCCGCCGGGAAATCGTGGGGAAGAAGCTGGTTTCTGTGCTGATACAGATTTTGCTCCTGAATATTTCCGTGGCTGGCGTTACCGCTGCCTCTATCTGTGCAATCGGGGAATCGCCTGCCTTTCGCCCCCTCTTTTTGTTGTTCCTCGCTTATCTGATTCTGCAGGTCGAGGTGGCTTCCGTGTGTTTCGGGATATCGGCTTTCCTGAACCAGGGCGGCGCAGGGGTGGGGCTTGGTTTGGCCGCCCTGCTCTACTTTCTCAATATTATCGCAAATCTGACAGAGCAGGTAAAGTTCCTAAAGTATGCGACTCCGTTCAGCTATACGGAGAGCGCGGATATTATCACGGAAGAGTGCCTGGATGTGAAATACCTGTCGGTGGGACTCTTGTTTACGGTGATTGGGATTGGGGTTGGGTTCTATCGGTATTGCAGGAAGGATATTCTCTGATACAAATTTTCCAGCTCCTTCTTCCGTTCTTCCCAATCCGGCATCATCATCGTCATAAACCGATAGAATTTCTCAGAATGATCCGGACAGATAAAATGTACATATTCATGCAAAACTACATATTCAATACAATACTTCGGCGCTTCTATCAATTTACTGTTAAGTGTGATGATCCCCTTTTGGGGCTGACATGTCCCCCAGCGCGACGACATGTCCCTGATTTTCAATTTCGGATATTGAATATCATATTTCTTAAACCGCTGGTATACTTCTTCGCTAATCTCCCCAAACGTCTTCTGCTGTATTTTTTTCATCCATTCATCCAGCAGCTTCTCTTTTCTTTCCCAATCCTCCTTTTCTTTGACCCTTAAAAATACAAAAACCCCATCTGTCCAAACTTCCTCTTTGTCTCCTTCCATCACCTTCAACCGAAGGCTCTTGCCTAAAATATCAACGCCTTCCCCACTGACATATCTTTTGGCGGCTGCCGGTTTATCCACTTGCGCCATCCGCTTATCCCGGTTCCGGCAAATATATTCCTGCTTCCGGCATACAAAATCATCCACATATTTAACCGGCACATGCTGCCCGGCTGAAACGAGAATCTGACCGTCTGATTTTATTCTCAGGTTTATATTCTTCACATTTTTCCTTATAAGACGGTATTCTAACACCTCTCTTTGGCACACGACATGCCTTACCTCTGAATCAAATATCCTCAATCTTTGAATCTCCTTAACGCAGTCGTTTTCACATTCTCAATCACCTTGTCTACCACGTCGAACGACAGCTTTAATTTCCCCATACACTCATAACGGTAAAATAAATCGTCAATGTCCTGATCTATTCTGGAATGGATACTTGTATTGTGAGTCCAGTCTACCTTGCTGTGCTTTTCAATAATATTCGTAATTTCTATGGCAAGATCGGCAACCAATTCCTGCTTTGACTGTTTCCTCCCTGCCCTGTATCCGCTCTCCTCAGCAATTCGGTTCGATTCCTTCGATTTATCCAATTCATCGAACAAAATTGCCCCTGTTACGCCGTAAAAAGCCTGGGCATGAAGATTGTCCTTTAATTTCTCCGGGTATTTGATATCCGTAACGCCAGTCGTATAATCTTCCATAATCGCACGCATTCTTGCATGGTACTGTGCATCCGTTATAACTTTTTCTTGATACAGCCGCAGCGTCTCTTTAATCCGTTTGGAAAAACTTTCATAATATGCCGGGTTTTCTTCGTATTTTTCACTGATATTTTTTGCCATTCTGGATTGAATCGTTTCTGCCTTCGCCTGTAAGGTTCCCAGTTCTTCTAATTCCTTTTCTATTCCAGTCCTATCCAAAATATCTACCGGCTCTGTAATCTGCTTCAAACCTGCAACCGATAAATGGGTATCCAGTAAATTCTGCATCTGCTTTTCGTATTCTTTATGGTCGACCGCATCACTGTAGCGTATCTTCACAGAACGTCTTACTTTGGAATAAAAACCAAACGCCTCCTCATATCTGGCTCGTTCTTCCTGCGGCATATTCTGGTATGCTTTCTCTGAATTCAATATAACTGCCAAATCTTTCCCGAAACAGCAGAGTAAATGATAGAATTCTTTTCGGATAGCTTCATCCCCGAGAAACCGTTCTGTCTCCTCCAAATCTTCTCTGTTTCTGACAGGCAGGAATAAATGCTCCAACCGGGTGTAGGACTGGCGTAAGTTAGCCACGACAGCCATCATATCTATGACCGTCCCCTTCAAATCACCCGCTTCAAACTTCTCTAAACCGGCTCCGCTGTATAGGTTCATTGCCTCATCCAGTTCTTGAATCAATCCCCTGTAATCCACGACCAGCCCGTAATCTTTCCCTTCGTACAGGCGGTTCGCCCTTGCAATCGCCTGCAAAAGCCCATGTTCCTTTAATTCTTTGTCTATATAAAGAACCTGGCATAGCGGTGCGTCAAATCCTGTTAAAAGTTTACTGCATACAATCAGAATATCAATTTCCCCGTCTACAAACCTGTTTTTAACAGAATCTTCATATGAGTCGGCGTCTCCATACCGTTTCATCATCTTATTCCAGTAAGCAGCCACCTTGTCGTCAGTTCCGTCCTCCATATCCTCTACGCCTTCACGGATATCAGGCGGCGAGATACAGACTTCACACGTCAAATCGCCAAACTGTTCAAAACACTCCAGATATGATACCGCATCCCTTTTTCTGTTCGTCGCAAGCATAGCCTTAAATCCTGTCGCCTGATACCCATCTGCAAAATGATTGTTAATATCCAGCGCAATCCTCTTGATTCTGGCTTGCGTAGATGCAAGACGCTTCATACTGCTCCATTTTCTCTTTAAATCTATCTTCTGCTTATCATTTAACCGCTTTGTCGTCTGCTCAAACCACAAATCTATATTTTCTTCGTCTACTTTCTGTTCCACGAACCTGCCCTCGTAAATCAACGGGACAATCGCCTTATCATTCACACCGTCTGTCAGGGTATATTTATGGATTGCCTTCCCGAACTTTGCCAGGGTATTCTTTTCTTTCTTCATAAGCGGCGTCCCTGTAAACCCAATGTAACATGCCCTGGGAAATACAACCCGCATCTTTGCAGCCAGTTCTCCATAATTAGACCTGTGGCTTTCATCCACCAGCACAAAAATATCTCTGCTTAACGCCTTTAACCCGCTCTTTTCCACCGTGTTGAATTTATGGATTACCGTGGTAATGATATCAGCTTTCCCTTTCCTGATAATATCAATCAGATTTTTACCGGAAGTGGCGCGAGCCGGTCTGCATCTGGTATGCTTAAATGTCTTCGCAATCTGCTTGTCAAGCTCTTTACGGTCGGTCACAATCACTACCTTAGGTTCTAACTTCTCTAACTCTTCCAGAATATATTTGGCGAGCATGACCATTGTCAATGATTTCCCCGAGCCTTGCGTATGCCAGATAACGCCGCTTTGACGATTTCCGTCCTTATCATTCGCGCCAATCGTCTTCATAATCTCCTTGACTGCAAAATACTGCTGATATCTGCATATTTTCTTGACGTTGGCGTCGTACACCACAAAATATTTCGTCAATTCTAATAAGCGGTTTATGGAAAAAAGGGAAATCATCGTTTCATCCTGCACCGTCGGGATTCTGTCCGGAATAAATTTCTTTTTCGCTCCGTCTAAAAACTCCTGATTCTCTTCTTTCCATACGCTCCAAAACTTTTTCTGCGTACCTGCCGTTGCATATTTTACAGAATTCTTATTGGCAGACATGACAATCTGCACGTATTTGAATAGCTGCGGAATACAGCCGTTCTGCTGGTTGCGGTTCATCTGCTCGATGCCCTTAGCCACATCATTCTCCTGGGCTTTACATTCGATGACTGCAAAAGGGATTCCGTTTACAAACAATACAATATCCGGACGCGCCGTGAACTCGCCGTCGCTGCCTGTCACGGTAAATTCTTCCGTTATGTGAAATACATTATTTTCTTTATTTTCCCAGTCAATATATTTCAAATCGAAACTTAATACTTTTCCTCCTCCTACGGTTTCCGGGAAACTCTTCCCAAGCATAAGGGCGTCGTAAATCTTCTCACTGGTTTTTATCAGACCATCTGTCAAAGGCTCGTCCAGTTCATCCATCGCACGTTCGATGTTTGCAGAAGAAAATTCCTGTTCTACTCCGCCAAATTCAAAATGGTTCAATCTGCGGAGCTGATTGCGCAGGATTCCCTTTAATAATACGTGGTATGTACTGCCACGCTGCTTTGTACAGTCTTTCGGGGAGATATAGGTGTATCCTAATCTTTCTAATAATTCTATTGCCGGGCGTTTGCTTATGTATTTTTCTAAATATTTATCCTTGTTCATTCTCTCACCGTTCTTTACTTTTCATCCACTCGTACGATTCCTGTTAAGAGAAGCTGCATCATTGCTTTTTTCTCTCGCTTTATCTGTTCTAATTGTTTCTTTAATAACTCTATTTCTCGGTCTGCGGTAGCAAGGACTTGGGCGATTGCTTTTTGTTCTTCAAGCTCCGGTAATCTAATATCAAAATTAAGGAAATCATTTTCTGACAATTCCTTTTGTCCTGTACCATTTGCAAAAAAACTTTTTTTATTAATATAATCCGTTTGGCTCAAATAATACAACAAAAAATATTTATCACAACAATTCTCTTTAACCAGAAAGCTCATGATAGCATTTGAACAAATTGTTCCATCAAATTCTTCATCAACAATAGCTATGCTACCATGAAAATAATTTTGTTTACCAACTATAATTTCGCCTTTTTTTCTAACATAAAAAGGACGAGTATCTGCCATTTTACGGCATGTATTTAAAAATTCTATTCCCCCAAAATTCAATTTTATCTTTATCTTTTTATACGCCTTTATATCATCTACTTTTTCTTTTGAACCTTCAAGTACTATATCTTTTATTAATACTTTCTCCCATAAAGAATGGAATCCTGCCAACCGCCTCTTTCCTGTAAGTAAGTTTTGCATGAGCCATTTTTTCGCTTTTATAACATATTTAGACTTTTTTTTCATCAAATCTATAATCAAATCATACTTTTCTAAAATCTCTATAATTCTTTCCTGTTCTTTTCTGTCAGGAACACACATATATATCTTTTCTAATGAATCCTTGGTTAATTTATATCTTCCGGCGCCTTGACGAGTTATTGAATTGAATAGATTCCTATGCTGGAATATATACATAAACCACTTGATATCACAGTCTCCTCTTTCCTGGATAACATGTGCATGGTTATTTACAGAATACTTTCCGTCTACATACATAGTCATCTCCTTATCGCGATATTTCAGGAAATGGTCACCATCTTCTCCAATAAGAACTGATGCGCCTTCTATCGTATAACTATTAATATAATCTTGTATTTGTGTTGGTCCATAATACGGGTATTCTCCTTTTATTGTCTCCCGCACTTCTTTGCTGATAGGCGTCCGCAAATTATTTCTTATTCTAACGGACTCTTTCACTCTTTTTACTTCCCAACTCTCTGGAATAATACCTAATCTAGTCTTCTTATACCCTTCCGGAACCTCCCCCCTCTTTATCCTATCAATCCGTTCTCTTATGTCTTTTCTCACTTTCCTCCACCGCCGTTCTACGCCTGTTCCAGTCTCTTGGCTTCTTCTCTCTCAATCTGCTTAATGCTCTTCCTTGGCGTCGGCAAATCTTCCGGCATGGTTCCTCCCAGTTCCGCAATCGTCTGTCTGACTTTCTTACCTACTTCATAGTGAACCTCGCCGGCTGCCCCCTTTCCTTTCACCTGCTCACGTCTCAGCTTTTCATCCGTCTGCGTGGCGCGGAAGAGATTTGCCGCAAGCTCCGTACTCCCCATATGGTCAAGAATCTTCTGGCTCTTCTTCAATCCTTTTCTTGTATGTATCTCTTTCACTCCCAGACCGCCGTATAACCCTTGATATCCTCTGTTCTGAAAAACTGCATAGTCTGAAGGCTTCTCCACACCTGCATTTTTAGCGGCATCAGCCAGAGACTTGTTATGTTCTTTCATCTCGTTGCGGACAGCAAGCCGCTTCTGGTCTTCATCCAGATTCTCATATTCTTCCATCAATTCCTGCTGTCTCGTTTTTACGGCAAAATATGTTTGTCCCAAAGAGATTACCTTTTTTCGAATATCTCCATTCATCACAATTAGATAACATGCATATCTTGACAATTCATAGCTGTCAAATTCCCTGACCACGCCGCTTCCTATTCTGACCATCTCGCTCACCTCGGCGAAATGGTCTTCTACATCATTCCCGCTCTGTTCACATGCTTTCATAGCCTTTTTTATAACCGGCAAAAACTTATTAAACTCCGTATACTCCAATGTCTTCTGCAGCTCCCGCGCATACCAGAACTCTTGTCCATTCTCATTCACATGCTTAATATTCTCAAAAACAGCTTCCCTATACTCCATCCTCTGCTCACTCATAACCCCAGCTCCTTTAAATATACATCCATCTGCGCCTGCACTTCTTTTAGTTCCGCCTCAATACTTGCAATATTCCCCCGAACCTCCTCAATATCTACCATCTCTTCCTCTTCAAATGTATCTACATACCGCGGAATATTCAAATTGTATCCATTCTCTTTCACCTCGTCATACGAAGCCACATAAGAATACTTATCTATTGTATCAAACGCTTTGTATGCAGAAACAATTGCGTCGATATCTTCATCCCGCAAGACATTCTGGTTCTTCCCTTTTTCAAAATGCCCCTCCCCGCTGGCATCTATAAACAACACGTCCCGTCGTTTCCGATTCTTCTTAAATACAAGGATACATGCCGGAATTGAAGTGCCGTAAAACAAATTGGCCGGAAGACCGATCACTGCATCCAACAAATTAAAATCTACAATCTGCCTGCGGATTCTTCCTTCCGACGCCTCCCTGAACAGAACGCCATGGGGCAGCACGACTGCCATCCTCCCGTTCTCTGCATCCAGGCAATTCAGCATGTGGAGGACAAATGCATAATCTCCCTTACTAGACGGCGGAACCCCCCAGTCAAAGCGATGGTACATGTCAAGTTCAGCCGACATCTTAGGCTTCTTCTTTTCGTCCGTGGCGTCCGGCAGAAACCCGCTGTCCCATTTATCAAGGCTGAAGGGCGGATTCGCAACCACCACCTGAAATGTCATTAACTTATCATCCTCCAAATTCTGCGGATTCGATAACGTATCCCCCTGCCAGATTCTTGCATCGTCAATTCCATGCAGGAACATGTTCATACTGCACAACGCCCACGTCTGCATATTTTTTTCCTGGCCATAGATTGCAACCTTTTTCGTTCCTGCCTGCGCATACGCCTTCAGCAATAATCCTCCGCTTCCGCAGGCCGGGTCGTAAATCCGGTCGTTCATCCCTGGTTCTGCCAGCCTTGCAACCAACTTTGACACCTGGCTTGGGGTAAAGAATTCCCCGCCTTTCTTTCCGGCATCCGATGCAAAATTTGCAATCATGTATTCATACGCATCTCCTATAATGTCGTTACTTTCAAGCACGGCCGGACGCAAATCCAACGTATGAAAATCGGCAAGAATATTCTTCAATATTGCATTCTTCTCCTTTTTTTCGCCGAAATCCACAGGAGAGTTAAAATCAATCGCCCGAAACACATTCCTTAATTTACCGCTGTTATGCTCTTCAATGCTGTTCAATGCAATATTAATCTTCTGCCCAATCTCCGAGTCATTCCGATTCTCATACAGATAATTGAATGTTGCATCCTCATCCAGCGTAAACGCCTCTCTTCCCATCGCCCTCTTCACACGGAGTTCATCACCCGCATACTGCCTCATGTATTTCTCTTTTGTCTCTATACAAACGTCGCTTAAATATTTAACGAAAAGCATAGACAGAATATAATCTTTATACCGGGAACTGTCTATCTTCCCCCGGAAACTGTCGCAGGCTTTCCATAACACACTTTCAATATCGCTCTTTGTCGTCTTCATAATCTTTTTCCCCTGTCTCTCTATGGATTCTGTCTATCGCGGCGTCATAATATAATCTCTTCTGTTCCTTCAACTGCTCCAGCAAATCAAGTTCTCTTTTTGCCAGAAAATGAAACCGCGCAATTCTTTGCTGCTGCTTCATGCCGGGCAGCTCTATCTCGAGGTGCGCATATGACCTTGGCTTTACGGTTCCAATCATAATACTGCTGATATTCTGCTGTAGTTTCTCCCGTATCCTGCCGGTATTCAACAGCCAATACAAATATTCCGGCTGCAGCCGGTTCCTGTCAGACCGTATTATTACAAAATGAGAAGGAACCAAGATGCCCTCCCACGCCTCGTCAATCAGCACAGCCGTATACGGCGCCGTAAGCCTTACCACAATATCTCCGGATTGTGTCAAATAGCCTGCTTTAAGTATTTCTTTTGCACAAAACTCCTCTAAATACGCCGCCTCAATATATCCCTCCGGATGAATACAGCGCAGATTCAGTTGTTTATACCTTGCCGCTTCATCACACGTCTTTCTTGCTTGCTTTCTTGCCACCACTAATCCGGTTTTGATTGTCGCCAATTCGCCCAATTTCACTTCATGCGTCACCCCTCCCCAAATGCAGGACTTACTTTATTTTTTGTTATGTGTCTTTTGCAACTCTTTTGTATTATTATAGCATATTTGACAAATAATATCAAATTATTTGTTATGTTATTATTAAACAATCCGTAACAGTTCAGCCTTCTAGATTCCTGGCTGCTCACATTCATTGGCTGCTAACTGCGCAGAAAGTGCGCAGTTGCAGGCTAAACCGTTACAACAATTCTAATGAATGGCTTCGCCGATACTGCCCCGGAGTCACCCCCGTATATTTCTTAAATATCCTGATAAAATAACTCTGGGTCGAAAAATACAGGTACTGGCTGATTGCCGCCAGCGTCTCATCCGAATTGACCAGCATATGCTTCGCCGCCTCGACCCTCTCCTTCTGCACATAATCCACCATGGACGTCCCAACTTCCTTCTTGAATATCCGAGACAGATGGCAAGCGCTTAAACCGACTGCCTCCGCCACTTTTTCCAGCGTTACCTTCTCATGGAGATGAATCGTAATATAGTGCAGCGCCTCCTCGATCTTGCCGCTGTAATGCCTGTTCCCCGCCACCGCATAAGTGTATTCCCGGAACGCCCGGTCGCTGAGTCTATTCAGCTCTTCAACCGAAGTGCACTCCTCTCCCTTCAGAATATAGCTGTCACTCATAGCATATGCCAGTTCCTCCGGCAGTCCCCCGTCCATGGCCGAACGGGTAAATATGGTAATTGCGGCAATCAGCATATTCTTCTGATGGCGGAGCGCATTCTTTGACAGAACACCTTCCGTCCCGTCCGGCGGCATCCGGGTCACAGAATCCATCAGATCAACCCTCCCCTCCCGGATCACCCGGCATTTCTCCTTCTCATATGCATAAGACATGTGCGGCTGCACCAGTTCCCTTCTCTCAAATAAACTATATCCCCTGTACGCCTCCAGAAAATCTGTTTCCCTTTTCCTCATCTCTTGCCCCTGATTATCCTATCCTACGAAAATACCGCGCCAAACCTCACTATACATCGTCCGCCGAAAAATTTTATCCTTACCACAAGATTTTAACATTTTTCACAAGAAAATACTATATCTTTCCTTCTATAACTGATACATTAAAATTACTGAAAACAATATCTTTAAAAAAGGAGATAGCCATCATGAAAAGAAATGTAAAAGAACTGATCAGCCAGATGACCCTGGAAGAAAAAGCCGGAATGTGCTCCGGCCTTGATTTCTGGCACCTCAAAGGCGTTGAGCGGCTGGGAATCCCCAGTGTAATGGTAAGCGACGGCCCCCACGGACTGCGCAAGCAGGAAGAGGAGGGCGACCACCTGGGAATCAACGACAGTATCAAAGCCGTATGTTTCCCGCCTGCCGTATTAAGCGCCTGCTCCTTTGACCGCGACCTCATGCATGAATTCGGAGATGCCATCGGAAAGGAAGCCCAGGCCAACGATCTTTCTGTCGTCCTTGGCCCTGCGGTCAATATTAAGCGTTCCCCCTTATGCGGACGTAATTTCGAATATTATTCCGAAGACCCGTACCTTGCCGGCGAGACTGCCGCCGCTTTCATAAACGGGATACAGGAACATCATGTGGGAACCTCCATCAAGCACTTTGCTGCAAATAATCAGGAATACAACCGCATGAGTTCTTCTTCCAACGCAGACGAACGCACCTTACGCGAAATCTATTTCCCGGCATTCGAAACCGCAGTAAAAAAGTCTCAGCCCTACACGTTCATGTGCTCCTACAACCGGATCAACGGAACCTTTGCCTCCGAAAATCCCTGGCTGCTGACAGATGTTCTGCGTAACGAATGGGGCTTCAAAGGATATGTGATGTCCGACTGGGGCGCCGTCAACGAGCGCGTGCCTGGGCTGATAGCCGGGCTTGAACTGGAAATGCCCTCTTCCGGCGGCGTTTATGATAAGGAAATCGTAGCCGCAGTAAAGGACGGCTCTCTCAAGGAAAGCATTCTTGACCAGGCAGTAGAACGTATTTTGAACATCGTGTTTGAATACACAGACCATCGAGAGGAACAGGAATTTACACTGGAAGCCGACCATGAACTTGCAAAGAAAATTGCAGTGGAATCTATGGTTCTTCTGAAAAATGAATCCATTCTTCCGTTAAAGGAGACGGAAAAAATAGCATTTATCGGGGAATTTGCCAGGAAACCTCGTTTCCAGGGCGGCGGAAGTTCCCATATCAACAGCTTCCGTGTCAGCAGCGCCTTAGACAGTATTTCTCCGGCTGCAGACGTCCGTTATGCCAAAGGATTTCCGGCTGACGCAGACATTTACGATGAGACCCTTGCCCAAGAAGCGGTAGACGCTGCCAGAGAAGCAGACAAAGTAGTCATCTTTGCCGGGCTTCCTGACAGTTTTGAGTCTGAGGGTTACGACCGTTCTCATATGCGGCTGCCCGATTGCCAGAACCGGCTGATCAATCAGATTCTCTCTGTACAGTCCGAGGTCATTATCGTCCTGCACAACGGTTCTCCCGTGGAAATGCCGTGGCTTTCCAGCGTAAAAGGTGTTCTGGAAGCGTACCTGGGCGGACAGGCCGTAGGCGAAGCTGTCGCTGACATCCTATACGGGAAATCCTGCCCCTGCGGGAAACTGGCTGAGACGATTCCTTTCAAGCTGTCCGATAATCCGTCCTATCTTTCCTTTGGAGAGGGAGAAAATGTGACATACCAGGAAGGTATCTTCGTGGGATACCGATACTACGATACAAAAGAAATGCCAGTGGCGTTTCCATTTGGCTATGGACTTTCTTACACAAGCTTTGCCTATGATCATCTGCAGATTGATAAATCCGAAATTACAGACCATGATACAGTGACTGTTTCTGTAGATGTGACAAACACCGGACATATGGAAGGCAAAGAGATCGTACAATTATATGTCAGCGATCTGACCTGCGCCGCCCGGCGTCCTGTGCGGGAGCTGAAAGGGTATGAGAAAGTTTCCCTGCTGCCCGGCGAGACAAAGACCGTACACTTTACGCTGGATTACCGAAGTTTTGCGTGGTATAACGAGACCATCGGGGACTGGTATGCCGCTTCCGGCGATTATGAGATTCTGATCGGAGCTTCTTCTCGTGATCTTATGCTGACCGGGAAGATACATATGACAACACAGAAAATACTTCCGCTTAAGGTGCATATGAATACAACTCTGGGAGAATTACTGGCAGATCAGCGTACGGCAGGATATGTGGAAGATTTTAAGCAGAAACTGAGCCAGGTTTTCGGAATGTCTTCCTCTGGTGAACGCAAGGATGGCGATGTTGCAATCAGCGAGGCAATGAATACCGCAATGATTGCCTGTATGCCCCTTCGAAATGTTGTATCCTATGGCTTTTGCAGTAAAGAAGAACTTCTGGGGATGATTGAAAAGATGAACGGACAATAATTTACATCTCTGTATGTATCTTTTTAGAACCGGGGTTGCCGAAAATAAGGCAGCCCCGCTTTTTAACGATTGTCTGGCGTGCTGCATATGTCAGACGGCCAAGAGGGCAGAAGAAGCGCATAACGCACCATCTGCCCTCTTTTGATCCATCAATCCGGTCCCCTTATTCTGCCACTGTCAGGCCAGCGCCTTACTCACCGCCTTTTTCCACCCATCATACTTCTTCTCTCTTCTCTCTTTCTCCATCTCTGGCACATATCTTCTGCGGTTCAGCTTCTCAAAAATCGTCTCATCCCAGAGTCCCAGAGCCATGCCCGCCGCATACGCAGGACCCATGCCCGACAATTCATCCGTATCCGGCGCCTGTACGTCAATTCCGGTAATATCACTCTGGAACTGCAGCAGATAGTCATTCTTCGTAGGCCCCCCATCCACCCGCAGTTCACTGACCTCTACCCCGGCATCTTTACTCATAGCTTCCATCACATCCCGGATCTGATAGGCGATGCACTCAAGCCCTGCCCTCACAATCTCCGCTCTTCCCGTTGTCCGCGTCATTCCAGTAAACATGGCCGTTGCCCTGCTGTCCCAATAAGGAGCTCCCAGACCGGAAAATGCCGGCACGAGATACAGAGAATCATCTGCTACGGCCTGTTTTGCCAGTTCTCCCGTCTCCTTTGGACTTCCAATCATCTGGAGATCGTCTTTGAGCCAGGTAATCACAGCCCCCGTGTAATTCAGATTACCTTCCAGCACATAATTCACCTTTCCGCCTATGCTATAGGCCAGGGACGTAACAACTCCATGGGTACTTAAGACAGGCTCCCTGCCAATATTCATCATAATCGAAGAACCAGTGCCATAGGTTGATTTCATCATCCCCTTCTTCAGACACCCCTGGGCAAAAAGAGCGCCGTGGGAATCTCCCATCACTCCATGGATGGGAACCTTGTGTGTAAGCAGTCCCTCTAAATCCGTTTCTCCGAAATCAGCATCTGAGCCGCACACTTCGGCCAGATTCGCTGTGTCAATCCCGAACAAATTGCAGATCTCCTCATCCCACCTCAGATCAAAAATATTAAAAAGCTGCGTGCGGGAAGCATTAGAATAATCCGTTTTATAAGACTTCCCACCGGTCAGTTTATAGATCAGCCAGCTGTCCATGGTTCCATGGCAGAGTTCCCCGGACTTTGCCGCTTCCCTGGCGCCTTCCACATTTTTAAGAATCCAGGCGATCTTTGATGCAGGAAAATATGGCGACAGATTCATTCCTGTCTTCTGGCGGATCTTTTCTGCCCATCCACCCGCAGCCACCTGGTCACAGATATCTGCAGCGCGGGCGCACTGCCAGACGACAGCATGCCCCACCGGTTCCCCCGTAATCCGGTTCCACGCAAGAGACGTCTCCCTCTGATTGCTGATTCCGATTCCTGCCACTTCTTTTTGGTCAATCCCACATTCCTCAAGCAACATCGCCGTCACTTCAATCACATTGCGATAGATCTCGGCCGGATCATGGGAGACCCATCCTTTCTCGTTAATAATCTGCTTGTGAGACCGATCCCTTCTGCCAATCAGACTCCCGGAAGAATCAAACAGCAAAGCTTTGGTTCCCTGGGTACTCTGGTCTATACTGATAATATACTGTCTGGACATTTACTTTTCCCCCTATGTCATTGTCAGTCCAGCGCTTCCAACGCCGTCTTCACAATTCCGTCCGCATCCAGTCCATAGTAATCAAATACTTCTTTCGACGTCCCCGTAATCACTGGTGCATCCGGCAACGCAAGATTCACCACCTTCTTCGGGCATTCCCTGGCAACCACCTGGCTCACCATAGAGCCTAACCCGCCAAAAGGAGAATGCTCCTCTACCGTGATCACTGCCCTGGCATTTCCTGCCGCCTTTACGATCGCCTCTTTATCAAGAGGTTTCACACAATACATATCCACAACCGATGCGCAAATCCCTTTTTCTTCCAGAAGTTTTGCAGCCTCTGCCGCAGGTTTCACCATCTCGCCGCAGGCAATTATCGCAATATCCGTCCCTTCCTTCACCACAACAGCTTTATCAAGTTCAAAAGGAACCTTTCCTTCTTCATATACGTCTTCCACGGCATTGCGTCCTACCCGGATATACGCCGGTTTTTCATCTTCTAACAATGCTTTCATCAGACATTCCGTCTGCAGCCGGTCGCTTGGAAGATAGACTCTCATATTGGGAACGGCGCACATAGCCGCAAGGTCCTGGGCCGAATGGTGGCTCATACCAAGTGCCCCGTAACTGACTCCGCCGCTGATTCCGATCAGCTTTACGTTGGTATTCGAATATGCCACGTCCACCTTACACTGCTCATAACTCCTGGTACTTAAGAAACTTGCCGGCGACGCCGCATAAGGCTTCTTGCCGCATTTGGCAAGCCCGGCGGAAATACTGACCAGATTCTGCTCTGCAATTCCCACTTCCACAAACTGCTTCGGGAACGCCTCTGCAAATTTCGCCAGGGACGCACTGCCTCTGGAATCACTGCATAGTACCACAATGTCCTGATCTTCCTTCGCCTTTTCCAGTAACACATCACAAATCACCTGTCTGTTCGCAACTTTACTCAACCGAAAGCGCCTCCTTTCTCTCCTTCAGATCTTTTCTGATCTGTGCCAGTTCTTCCTCACTTGGAACCTTGTGATGCCAGCCGGCTTTGTTCTCCATCACAGACGATCCCTTTCCTTTTATGGTATTGGCAATCAGAACGCTTGGCTTTCCTTTTGTCTCCCTGGCCTCCTCGAACGCAGCCTTTAACTGTCCGATGTCATTTCCGTCCTCCACATCAATCACATGCCAGTTAAACGCACGGAATCTCTCATGCAGGTCGTCATGTGCCATAACATCCTCCGTATTCCCGGAAATCTGAAGCCGGTTTCTGTCCACCACGGCACAGAGATTATCAAGCTTGTAGTGGCTGGCAGCCATTGCACCTTCCCACACAGAGCCTTCCGCCAGCTCCCCGTCGCCCATCACAGTATAAATCCTGCATTTCTGTCCATTCATCTTTGACGCCAGAGCCATACCCACACAGACCGGAAGCCCATGCCCCAGCGAGCCGGAATTCATCTCAATTCCCGGCAGCTTGTTGTTCGGATGTCCGATATATTGCGAACCAAATTTACTGAATTGTGACACCACCTCTTCCTGAGAGAAGAATCCTTTCTTAGCAAGGACCGCATAATAAGCTTCCATAGAATGACCTTTGCTCATTACAAATTTGTCCCGGTCCGGATCCTCCATATTCTCTGGGCTGATATTCATCTGCTCAAAATAAAGTTCTGTCAGAATCTCCATAACACTCATGTCTCCGCCGATATGCCCGGCCTTTCCGCTCATAATAATATCCATGGTATGTTCCCGCAGTTCATAGGCCAGCGCTTTCAGATTACTCATAATGTAACCTCCTCCCCTCTCAGATATGCTTTTACGTCTTCTTCTACCGGGTCATACAGATCAGGCGTAATCCCCAGATATTTGCATGCCTCATACAACACAGGCACCACATTGCCGTGGATTCCCACACAGTGGTGGATATAAGGCCCCTCCACCAGTTTCGCCTCCAGACGTTTGATATTCTCCACTTCCACCCAGAGATAGGTTCCCATCCCTTTGGGACCGTCAATTCCTTTCGCATTACCAAGAAGCATGGAATACTCTCCATGGTCTCCGTCAAATCTTACCAGGGTCACCTCTCCGTGCCGGGCCTGCGCCGTAATACTTCCCGGATGGTCGAATGCCAGAGGATAGGTAAGCTTTGGCCTCTCCTTTGCCACAGAAACCGGCCACGGTCCGCAGTGCTGCAGCAACTCTCCGTTGGCAACATCTGGATGACGGATGGTCCAGTCTGCAAAAAAACTTCTCTTCTGTCCCATTGCCGCCGCTTCTGTCAGAAGGGCCGTAATGGCGCCGTGAATATCCGTCTCACACACAACCGGAATCCCTTCTTCGTTAAGCAGGGCATTTGCCGCACAGGGCATGATGCCAATCTCTGACTGAAGCTGGTTCCAGCACTGGATTCCGGCAGCCTGGCAGCCGTATTTCGTAATCAGCCGTTTCATGGCAACCTTTAAGGCTGCAACGTTTTCAAGCTCCTCATCCTTGATACAGACCTCCATATGTTCACGGCAATATGCCATCACTTCCGCCACTTCGCCGCCCTCTTTTTTTGCCTTCTTCATCTCATCTGTCAGTTCCGGCATAGGAACCGGGGCAAGCTGGATGTTGAATTTCTCCAGCAGTTCTCCTTCATTGCACATAGTAGACCAGAACTCAAACGGCCTTGTTGAGATCTGTAAAATACGAATATTGCGGAATGTCTTTACCACATTGCAGACTGCCAGGAAGTCTCTGAGTCCTCTCTCAAAAACAGGATCATTCAGACGGCAGTTCGTCATATAGGTAAACGGCACGTTAAACCGGCGCAGTACCTTTCCGGTGGCAAACAACCCACACTGGGTATCCCGAAGCCTTGTACCGTCATCCTCCGGCCTTTCATCCAAAGGCCCCCACAGCAGTACAGGTACGCCCAGATCTTTCGCAAGCCTTGCACACTCAAATTCCGTCCCAAAATTACAATGAGGGAGGAACAAACCGTCTACCTTTTCCTTCTTGAATTTCTCTGCAATCTGAATTCTGTCTCCATCATCATAGAGCAGACCCTCCTCGTTAATATCCGTAATATCCACAAAATCGATATCCAGCTCCTTCAGACGGCCGGCCGTCAGTCTGCGGTATTTTACTGCATCCGGCGCGCTGAAAATGCTTCTTCTCGTAGGTGCAAAACCAATTTTAATCCTTGACATAACGCTCTTCCTCCATTTCCTTCCTATCTGTTAAATATTCTGACGTCCCTGTTTCTTCAGCATTTTCTCCTTCCGGTATTGGTCGCGCAGAGTATACATCGCCTCATCCATCGTATCCTCAGGCAGATCCTCTTTCCGGGTAAACCGTCGGAATGCGCGATAGAACATGGCGCTGCACAGATGCCCCGTCAGCGCAAACCCGATCAGCAGCCAGACCGCAAGAGCCGCCATTATGGACGCATAGGTCTGGATACTGGCAATCACCGCTGCCGCCAGAACCAGAAAGATGACGACTGTGTAGGGAAAACTCATGATCCCTATGACAAACGCCTTGATTACCGTATCCGGCAGGCTGTTTTCGAATCTTGCCAGAACTGCCAGACTATACAGGACCGTCATCACCATCACCGCCAGAATAACTCCAAAACCAATCATGATCTGATTCCGGCAGGCCAGGTCTGCACTGGACACAATGGCAAAATTCAGCCCGCAGGCAGACAGGAACACCAGAAAAATCAGCCAGATAATCGTACTGTTCTTAAAATTCGCTTTAAAATCACGGATATATTCTCTTCTTACGTCATCCGTCCTTTTTTCTTTCCGCTTAAAAAGAACGGAATTCAACGCCGTAACCGATGCCCCGATAGTCACAATCGGAATAGAAGTCACGATAAACAACAGGTTCAGTAACGCCATATCTCCTACATAGTCAAAAAAACGCCATAACTTCGAATCCATACTGAAAGAAAATTTCATCAAATCAATCCCTTTTCATATATTCTCACGGCAATATACTGTTTTGCCGGCAGCTGTACCTTAAATTTTCCTTTAAATGTGCCACACTTTGTAATCGTCATCTCCCAGGTATCCAGAACCTCAACCTCATACTCCTTCTCGTCATCAAAACAGTACTCTTTAAAAGCCGGGCAGCGGAAACCATAGTAGAACAGATAGTAAGGTATCGGTATCAGACTGTCCACGGTTGCCATCAGATCTTCCGAGAACGGTGTAAGCTGAGTCTGCAAAAGCCCTGGTCCCGGCGTTTCTTTTAGTATCTTAAGCAGAAAATGAAACCTCTCAGGACTTGTTCCCTTTAACACTCCGCCATGTGACCACCAGAGAATCTGATCCTCGGACAGATAGGTTTCCCCATGTCCCGGATAGCCGCCCCGCATGGCTCCTTCCCAGAATCTACGGTTCATCTCTTCACCCGGAATATTGCCCCAGTTCAGTTCAA
This sequence comes from uncultured Dorea sp., assembly GCA_910579925.1. Taxonomy (GTDB): domain Bacteria; phylum Bacillota; class Clostridia; order Lachnospirales; family Lachnospiraceae; genus Sporofaciens. Next base: position 91,225 of record CAJTVY010000001.1, on the reverse strand, counting down.
TGTCTCCCTCGTATACAATTTCATCCAGGACAACCGGCTTCTGATAGCGTTCCCGCCACTCTGTCACCAGTTCGCCAGACAGATAAGAGTCAATACGCTGTACGGAACAGTGTGTCACCCAGGGTCTGGTAAAGTCATAGATTTTTTTACAGTTATGTATGGAACGCAGGTGTCCATATACATCCTTTTCACATAAAATAGACGCATACCTTTCCCAGTCGGCAATCGATTTCTGCGGCATCAGATCATACTCATTTGCCAGAGACCACCAGACATTCCGAAAAGCCGAACATCTTGCCACCAGATACTTCCAATACAGATCATCTTCCTCTTTAGACATTAACGAGAACCCCCAGCGGTCATAAGGATGCATGACGATGATATCCGCCTCAATCCCAAGTTCCATTAAGTCCAGAATACGCTTCTCCAGATGTTCAAAATGCTTTGGATTGAATCTTCGGTAATCCCAGTTATTCCCTTCCGGCCGTCCCACATATTCCATAAAATTGTCCCTGGTAAGACCAGAACTGTCTACAGGCGTTCCCTCATACGGATAACTGTATGGCTCGTTAAAATTGTAATCATAATGCTTCGGGAATACACAGAAACGGATCTTATTGAAAGCGCTTTCCTTCAGTGTCCGAAGAGTCTGCTCCTGTAACTTCTCTGACTGTAACGTCCACACATAGCAGGTGGTTCCGATGGAATAATACGGCGTCCCGTCCTCATAGGCAAAATGGAAGGTATTCGCAACCCTGACCGGCCCGTGATTCCCCACCGAAGCCGGTTCCACTTCAAAGGTTCCCTCATATCCGTCCTGATCTGCATAGGTTCCATACACCCGGAACCGGTAAGTTCCCTCAAAAGAGGGCATAAACCGGATCTTGTAGATTCCATTGCCGTCATAGAATCCGTCTACCGTCTTTTTCTCGTTTTCACAGGTGAATTCTGCACTGATCTCATAATCCGTAAATGGATTGCCGTCGCACTTTCCTTCTAGTGCAATCTCAAAAATTCCCCATTTTTCTACTTTCTGCGTACAATGTACGATATTGCTCATTTTTTCTATTCCTCTCTTCCTGCATGAATCATTCTTTTTTGCGGTTATTTTACTGCGCCGGCCATACCTTCCACAAAGTATCTCTGGAAGATCAGATAGACCGCCATGACCGGAATCACCGAAATCAGCACTCCGGCGCACAGATAACCGTAATCCGTTCCATGCTCGCCTACAAAGGTCATCAGTCCCACCGGCACCGTCTTAAGTTTATTGTCATTAATGATGACAGAAGCCAGCAGATACTCATTCCATGTAGACAAAAAATCGGTGATAAACAAAGTTGCAATAGCCGGTTTACAGATTGGCAGGATAATATGGAAAAAATTCTGCCACTTATTCGCACCGTCTATATAGGCCGCCTCATCAATTGCAAAATCAATTCCCTTCATAAATCCATGCATAATCAGAATCATGAAAGAGACGCCGAACCCTATATAGATATAGAACAGGCCAAAATAAGTATTGATCAGTCCCAGTTTATTATAGATAATGCTGATGGGAACCAGCGCAATCTGCATGGGCAGCATCATACCCAGAAGCAGGAACACGAACCAGGCCGTGGCATGTTTTAATTTCGTTCTCGTCAGCGCAAAGGCTGCCATAGAAGAAATAAAGATTCCAAGCGGCACCTTCAGAAGACAGATAATCAGATCATTCTTCATATACAGGAATAACCGCCCCTGGGTCATGGCATTTGAAAAGTTTTCCCAGGCAAGCCTTTCTGGTATCTCGAACAATCCCAGACCGCTGATAAAATCAGATTTGGCCTTGATCGCCGTCAGAAACAGCGTCACGATCGGGACGATCCAGAGAACCGCCAGGATAATCAGCACAAGATAGCGCAACGCTGATTTTGCATTTTTCTTTGCTTTTCCTTCCATAATAGCCGCCCTCCTATTCTTTCTTCGCAGTAAACGACATGTACGGGATGATGACAAGCAGCATCATCAGTACCATGATGATGGCAATCGCCGTACCATACCCTACATTGTTATACTGGAATACCTGATTATACATATAAGATGCAAGTACCTGGGTCGCATTATTCGGCCCGCCGTCCGTAAGACCTTTCACAATGTCATAAACCTTCATGGCCGCAATCAGTAAAGTGGAGATCACCATAATGAAAGTATCCTTCATCAGCGGAATCGTAATATGGAAAAACGTCTGTACTCCATTGGCGCCGTCAATAGACGCAGCCTCCAGCACATCCGGGGAAATGCCGCCAAGTCCTGCCAGAAACAGGATCATCGGCTGTCCGATCGCCTGCCAGAGCGCAGCGATAAATAAGGCAATTAATGCCGTGTTCGGCGTAGAGATCCAGGTCTGCGTAAAATCCAGTCCCAGCATTTTTGCAAACTGATTGATAAATCCAATCTGGGGATTATAGATCCACCTCCAGATAATTGCCACTGCAATGGCTGAAATGACGCTTGGAAAATAGAAAAACGCACGGAAAAACGTTCTTCCCCGGAATTTCTGGTTCATCAGAACCGCCAGCATCAAGGACACCGTCGTGGTAACAAGTACGGTAAGCACGATCCAGATGATCGTATGCTTCAATGACATCCAGAATACCTCATCATGAATGAGCTGCGCATAATTCTTCAGACCGACAAATTCCATACTGCCGATACCCGTACCGCTCTGAAAACTGATCCAAAGCGAGTAGAAAACCGGAAAAATAATGACAGACAGGTAAATAATCAATGCCGGTAACATAAAAAGATAGGGCGCCGTCTTATTTTCTTTCATTCTCTGTCAACCTCCTCTTCTCTTTTCTTTTTCTCTGTTTTTTCTCTTACATTCCTAAAAAAACTCCACCTGTGTGGTTTGCTGCCCCACAGGTGGAAACCAACTTCTGTCTATGCAAAGTTTATTTAGACTGATAGGATTCGATTGCCTTCTGGATTGCTGCAGCAGCCTCCTCAGGTGTTGTCTCACCATTTGCAATTGCATCCTGGTTATTGAAAAGAACGTCTGCAACCTCGGTTGGGAATGCCTGGTCTGTAATGGTGAACGTTCCGTTCTCAGACGAAGTATCCAGCATATCCTGTACGTTCGGATTCACAGCCGGATCTACCGGGTCTGCATCCGTTCTTGGCAGCGGCAGGTTATAGTATGTCGGATAAATCTTTGCCGCCTCGTTGCTGAACAGGAAATTAGTGTATGCAATAGCCGCCTCAAGTTCTTCATCTGACAAATCCTTGTTAAACTGATTCATTTCGGCAAATGCAGACATTCTGCCCGTCTCGTTAGGGAATGGGAACCAGCTTACATTGTCAAGGGTTACTTCGTTATTCTGAAGCACGGAGTCATACCATTGTCCCTGGATATCCATGGCCGCCGTCCCCATGCCGAACGCCATGTAAGTATCGTCTGGATTTGCTGTGATAAACCCATCCGGGAAGTATCCTTCTTCACAATATTTTTCATATCTTTCCAGGCCCTTTTTCACTGCATCGCAGTCCCAGCTTGTACTTAATGACTGAAGCTTGTCGTGAGTGTCCGCGCCTGCCTCGTACTCGATAAACTGCTCAATCCAGCGCATAACATGCCATCCGTTCAGTCCTGCCGCATCCATCGGAGTAATGCCGTTCTCCTTTAAGGTTGCACAGACAGATTCAAATTCTTCGATAGTTTTCGGCACTTCCAGGTTATACTGTTCGAAGAGGTCTGTACGGTAATAAACGCCGATGACGTTATAGGACGTAGGAATACCGGAAACCTGTCCTCCCAGAGTTACAAGATTCATGGCGCCCGAGGTATAAAGGTCTCCCCAGCCATTTTCTTCTCCATAGGCCGTCAGATCGTAGGTTACGCCATTGTCCACATAATACTGGCCAAGAGCGCCGCCCCAGTTAAACCACATACTCGGCATGGAACCGGACTGTGCCGCCGTCTTGCAGGCGTCTTTGATTCCATCCGTGTCATAATAGGATACGGTCACATTAATGTTCGGATTTGCCTTGTTGAAGACCTCTGTCAATACATCCGTACCTTCCTGCCTGGTCTGCAGATACCAGAAGGACAGCTCTATGGGGTCTCCCTCGTAGCCAATATCTGCGATCCCTTCCACTCCGGACAGGTCCACCCCGCTGTCGCCGGCTTCTTTGCCAGATTTGGAACTTCCCGAGTCATCCGAGCCGCCGTCGCTCCCAGAAGAACTGCCGCAGCCCGCAAGCAGGCTTGCCGCCATCGTTCCGACCAGAACTGCTGACAAAAACTTTTTCACTGATTTTCCTTTCATTTTTTGCTCCTCCTTACATGTTGTTTTTTATATCAAGGCCTTTACTCCGCCTGATATTCCCCTGGATCTATGTCCAGTAAACATTCCATTCCCATCCTGATTCTCTCTAAATTCGGACAGTTCCGCATCACTCCTGCCACATAACCGCTAAAGATTCCATCCTTTAAATAAATCCCATAGCACTCACTGTCCTTCGTCGCCTCATGGGGGCGAAAAGGAAGTTCTCTGACCGCCCCGCCGTCACTGTAATCCACAGTCTCTGCATAAAACAAATTTTCTTTGTCATAAGCGCGTTCCCATTCTATAAGCCCGCATTCCTCAAGAGACGACAGATACCCGGCAGAAGCATATCTGTTAAATTTCTCCTCCGGCACAATGAGTACGTCAACCCTTCCCGAACGCAGATAAGCTGAAACCGTTGCCTCGCTCTGCATATTAGCGCTGCCGGAATATCCAGCTTCAATACGGCATCTCCCGTCTCCGTCAGAAACACCCAGCACTTCCGATAGTTCCTGCTCCATCCTCCCTAAAGTCTCCTCTGGCAGTTCCAAGTCAGTCACCATGACAGAAAAAACATCTTCCTCTTTGACCTTACAGATATCACTGACCAGAAAAGCAATAACGACGACTGCAAATATTGCCGCCCCGATTGCCAGGCCATAATAAGAAGCAATGTACTTTCCTTTCTCTGCCAGCGAAAGCCCGGGCCATTTCTGATATATCATATCTCTGTCCTGATCCCTCTCCTGACGTCCTTTCTTCTTCATAAATTCTTTCCCTTTTATCGTTTATATGAACGTTTTTAAATTTCTTTTGAAATTTGTTTGAATTATATTTTAAATGTTCAAGTAATATATGTCAATACTTTTGCTATTTTTAAATAATATTTAGTTATTATTTACAAAACCATTCCTTTCACATCGCCTTAGAAACCTCTTCCAATATTTTCCTAATCCCTTTTATTTCCGAGGTTTTTAAATCATTTTAAATTTATTTTTCATACGACAGCCTCTTTATTTTTTGTTGAATTTGACAGTCGTCTTTTGCTTGACACAGCTATGCCTGCTTCTGTAAAATTTAAAATATGCAATTAAAATTCAAGTTTATAATTCAAACCCAAATTAAAGGAGGTCTTTTATGTTAATTGAAAAGTGGGGTATTTTTGAACAATCGTTCAACGGGAAAAGTGACGGAAATCCTTTTGTCGATTATGAAATACACGGCGTCTTTACCCATGAGAAAGAATCACTGACCGTAGACGGCTTCTATGACGGAGACGGTATCTACAGAATCCGTTTCATGCCGTCTTATGAAGGAGAGTACCATTACCAGATTTCCGGTACATTCTCTAAGGAAGTCCATACCGGAGTCTTCACCGCCGAAGCCCCTTCGGGGAATAACCATGGCCCCGTAAACGTGTACAGACAGTATCAGCTTGCCTACGCAGACGGCACGCCCCACTATTCCCTCGGGACGACATGCTATACCTTTGATCTGCAGAAAGACTCCGTCGTAGAAGAAACCTTTGCGGAACTAAAAAAGGGGTATTTTAACAAGATTCGTTTCTGCATTATGCCGAAACATTATGATTTCTGTCTTCACGACCCGGCAGCTTTTCCTTTCGAAGGAACGCCTGTCGATACCAGCGCAATGACGAGGGAAAACTTCAGCCAGTATAACGGCAATCCCCCTGGAAACAGCTGGGACTTTACCCGTTTCAACCCTGCCTTTTTTCAGATTCACGACAAAGCCGTAAAGCGGCTGATGGAACTGGGGATAGAGGCTGACCTGATTCTCTTCCATGCCTATGACCGCTGGGGATTCTCCCAGATGCCCATGGAAGACAATCTGCGCTATATCCGGTATATGACTGCCCGGTACGGCGCCTACCGCAACGTATGGTGGGCGCTTGCCAATGAATACGAACTTCTCGGCCACCTGTCTGTCAAGGACTGGGAACAGATGGCCGCCGTCCTTACTGCCAGCGATCCTTATGGGCATCTGCGCTCCATCCATAACTGCGAGACCTTTTATGATTACTCGAAACCATGGATCACCCATTGCAGCTGTCAGCGCTGCGACCACTACAAGACTACGGAGACCACATCTGAACTCCGGAAAATTTATGGCAAGCCCGTGGTCTGGGACGAGGTGGGCTATGAAGGGGACTTTCCCCACTGCTGGGGCAATTTTACTGCGGAGGAACTGACGCGACGCGCCTGGGAGGCCCTGATCCGGGGCGGATACTGCGGACACGGGGAAACTTTCTTAAGTGAAAATAATATTATCTGGTGGTGCCATGGCGGCAGACTCAAAGGACTGTGCGCACCTCGCTTCCGGTTTATGATGGAGTTTTTAAAGGATGTGCCTGGCCACGGACTAAAAGAGGGGAATGTAAGGGATGATTTTCATTTTCAATGGGATGACAAGGTGGCAGTGCCAGAGGAAGACGCCTATGAGGGCGAGTATTACTTCCTCTATTTCAGCATCTGGCGTCCGCCTTTTCGTCAGATTTATGTTGACGACGACACCTGGTATGATGCGGAGATCATTGATACCTGGAACATGACCGTGACGCCGGCCGGACGGCACAAAGGAAAATACGAACTGAAACTTCCCGGCTCCCAGTATATCGGTATCCGTCTGAAGAAATCCAAAGACCAGAACGAGCCGGCAAAAGAAAACCAGACAGGCAAATAACAAGAAATCTTAAAGGAACACAAAAAAGGCCGGACCATAGGAAATCCCGCATTATCTTATCCTATGGCCCGGCCTTTTCTAGCTTCTTTGACCTTCTCTCACATCCAGCACGCTTTCCCTGCACACCAGATCGGTCTGAAGGGCAATCTTCATCTTTCCATGCTTCGCCCCGTTCATCCGGGTCAGCAGGCATTCAACCGCCGTACGGCCTAACTGCCGTTTATCCACCCGCATGGTGGAAAGGGGCGGATTCATGATGTCGCACAAAGGCATATCGTCAAATCCCATGATAGAGATATCCTCGGGAACCCTGTACCCATATTCCCGAAACGCCTTCATGGCCGCTGCTGCAATAATATCATTATCTGCAAAATATGCCTCCGCCAGTTCCGGCTTCTGCTCCAGAATTCGTACCATATCCTGATAACCCTGGGCCGACATAGACGACAGGCGGAACAGATACCGTTCCTCCATCGGAATTCCATATGCCTCCAGGGCCTTCTGGTATCCTGCCGCACGCTCCGCAAAATTACTGATGGAAACCGAGGAATGCAGATAGCCGATCCTGCGGTGGCCCATTCTGACCAGATAATCCGTAGCGCAGTAAGCCCCCTGGCTGTTATTGATCACGATACAGTCATAGTCCAGGTCGTCATAATAGCAGTCCAGGACAACCACAGGAACTTCCAGCCCCTGTAAAATGTTAAAATCCTCTCTGCTCATCTCTGTTGCCAGCAGAATCATGCCGTCCACGGACATGGAACTAAGATTCTTAATCTGCTGTTGTACATCCGAGGAACCGGTGAGATAACTGATATTCACAATTCCGTTCTTTTCTGTGCATTCCTGGGTAATTCCTTCAATCACCTGTAAAAAAAAGGGTGTATCTGATACGACCATGGCATGCTTCTGATAAATCACTAATTGAATGGCCCACTTTCCCAGGGCCGATGTCTTTGACGGGACGTAATCATACTTTTTCGCAGCCTCCAGGACAATCTTCTTTGTTGCCTCGCTGACGCCCGACCTGTTATTGAACACCATGGAAACCGTTGCCGGCGACAGATGAATCTTCGCCGCCAGCTCCTTTGCTGATATACTCATATTAATAACACCTTTTTATTGCCTTTTCTCTACAAATTTTCTCAGCCTATATACCCTATGGACAGGCAGACTTCCTCCATCAGGGCAGAGAAACCGGAAATCTTACCATATTTTAGCAAAATATCTGTAAGGTGTCAACAAATTAGCTTAATTATATTTAAATTTCTTTAAAATTATTTAAATTTCAAAATGTCACTTTTCTGTCACATTGGTCTGTTACCATGTCATCAAACCGAAAAGAAAGGATACGACAAAACATGGACATACTTCGATGTACCAATCTGACGAAAACCTACGGCCAGGGCCAGGGAATCATCACCGCCCTTGACCACGTCTCCCTTTCCCTTGAAAGGGGCAGCTTCACTGCAGTTGTAGGAGCCTCCGGTTCGGGAAAATCCACGCTCCTACATCTGCTGGGCGGCGTAGACCGGCCCACAGAGGGCAGTATCTATATCGAGGACACAGACATCTCGACTCTGACTCTGGAACAGCTTGCCATCTTCCGCCGCCGGAAGGTAGGGCTTGTCTACCAGTTCTATAATTTAATTCCGACCCTGAACGTCCGAAAGAACATCCTCCTTCCCGTTCTCCTGGACGGAGAAAAGCCGGACGAAGCCCGGTTTGAAAAACTGGTCGCGACTCTGGGGCTTTCCGACCGCCTCACCCATTATCCGCGGGAACTCTCCGGCGGACAGCAGCAGCGTGTGGCCATCGCCAGGAGCCTGATTTATCAGCCGGCCATTCTCCTGGCAGACGAGCCCACCGGCAACCTGGACCGGAAAAATGCGGATGAAACCATAGAGCTTCTGCATCTGTCTAACCATCAATACGGACAGACCGTGCTTCTGATTACCCATGATGAAAAGACTGCTTTAAAGGCGGATCGAATCGTCACCCTGGAGGATGGGAAAATAATAGATGACGAGGTGACAAAACGATGAAACTATTACGTGAATATGTATGGGATACCCTGCGGCAGAACAAACGCTCCGCCGCGATCATCATGACCGCACTGTTTCTTATGACGAGTCTGATGTCCTGTTTCTGCGGCCTGATCTATACCATGTGGACGGATGCCGTGGTCTTAGAGAAATGGCATAACGGGGACTGGCACGGGGAACTCTTCGGCGGCGCCAGCGGCGGGGATCTTTCAAAGATTCAGAACTATGCTTCTGTTTCTGCCGTTCTGATTAAGGGAACATGGGAAACTGCAAAGCTGGATACCGGCGGCACAGACGGCGAAAACGACAACCCAAGACTCTATCTGATCTGCCGTGGCGCAAATAAAGAATACTGGGATTCCATGCCCGAAAAAGACAGCGTTACAGAGGGACGCATTCCTTCTTCCGAGACGGAAATCGTACTGTCCAAACAATATTTTGAAGACTATCCAGATACAGAGATCGGCGACACACTCACCCTTCCTGTGGGGCAGCGCACCTATGACGGACAGGTCTGCATGGACACAGAATTTTTCCGGGAAGGGGAAGCATTCTGTCAGACCGGAACAAAGACCTATACCATCGTCGGCGTCATGGATGTGGCCACCTCGTCGGCCGTGCCTGCATATACCGGCATGACCGGACTTAACGAGAACTCCATACGTCCCGAAGATGAGATTACCGTCTATCTGCGTTTCTCACCTATGAGGAGCACCTACCGGGAACTGCCTGCTCTTGCCAGATCAATCGGCTATGAAGCGGATGAATACGGCGAGTATACCCTGCGTTACAATACCGGGCTTTTGTCTGCCTATGGCATTTTTGCCCCCGCAGCTAAGGGACTGCCCATTCACTTAAGCGATCTTATCATACCGCTGATGTTCCTGCTATTTACGGCATTTCTGGTAGGCGTGTTCGTGCTGGTAATCCACAACGCTTTCGTCATGTCCGTCAATGAAAAACTAATGCAGCTTGGCACTCTTGCCGGAGTCGGCGCTACTCCGAAGCAGATCATGAAAACCGTCCAGTCTGAAGCGCTCCTTCTGGCCGCCCTCCCCCTTCCCCTTGGACTTTTTACCGGATGGCTTCTGATTCTGAAACTATTTCAGCTCATCAACGCCAGCAACGACCTGGGACGGGAGGCGCCGGACATTGCGGTGACCTTTGGACTTCCCGCTATCCTGCCAGCCGTCTTCCTGTCATTGCTGACTGCCTGGCTCTCGGCAAGGATTCCGGCGAAAAAAGCTGCGAAAATGCTGCCCGTTGAAATCCTGAAGCAGGAAGGGACTCTGTACCAGACGGGAAAAAAGCGGAAAAAAGACAGGCGGCAGCTTCACTTTCCCGGTATTACAGGCGAGCTGGCTGCCAACGCCATTTCCGCCAGAAGCCGTTCTTACCGGATGGCAACCTTATCCTTGTGCATGTCATTTTTGCTGCTTACAGTGTTCCAGTATATCATAACGGTAAACGAGGCAAACGACCATATTTTCCGCACGAATCCTTCGGAGGAAGGGCAGATTTTCCTCAACATCAGCAACGGACGCCCGCCGGATTCCCAAGCCATCCAGAAGCTTACAATGGTTCCAGGCGTTTCCCGGTCCATGATTCAAAACTCTATGCCCTGCGCGGTCTGGATTGAACGGGATGACGTCTCAGAAGAGATTCATACTCATCTGGGCGGCATTGATGAAATAATTGCTAAGAAAAAATATTCTCCCATTCAGCGGGACGGAAAATACCGGATTCAGTCTGTCATCTATGGACTGGAAGAGGGAAGTTTCCGGGATTACTGTAAAGAAATGGGGATCTCACCCACCCCTTATTTCGATGATCCTCACAAGGCATTAGTCTATAATTATACCAAAGATCCTATAAACAGCACGCGAAGGAACGTTATTTACAGAGAACTGCTGAAACTTCATGAGGGACAGGAACTGACATTTACCGAGAAAAACCAGGATGAGATTGAAGGAGATTTTGAATTTACGATCCAGACGGGGGCCATAGTGACGGAACTGCCCATGGGGATACAAGGACTTTCCAACTTTACAGTGGCTATGGTCATGCCCATGGAGCATGTGCTAAAACTAGGAGAATCCTGTTGTCAGCGGAGGAAAAATTCTACACAGGTAATAAACGGGATATTCTGGGCCGAAGATGTTAATTCTGACGCCGCTTCGGAAAAAAGATCTGATACAGATAACCAGGATGATACATCTGATGACCCTGACTTGCCAGACTACCCGGCAATCAAGGAGACTACCCGGAAGATAGAAGAAACGATTGCCAGCTATTATGGAAGCGGCGACTATTATCTGACTAATCTTGCGGAAAAGGCAGAACTTAATCAGAATGCCCAGAACGTCATAAATCTTGTGATTACATTTCTGACGGCATTTCTGGCTGTGATCGGACTTTCCAACGTGTGGGCAAGTATTTCCGGTAATCTGAGACAGCGGAGGCAGGAATTTGCCATGCTGAAATCGGTCGGGCTCTCGCCGCGGCAGTTATGGAAACTGCTGCTTCTGGAAGGTCTGACACTTGGGTTAAAGCCTTTGCTTTATTCCCTTCCCATCCAGGGAGTGGTGTTGGCGGTATTGCTTACGTTTTCGGAGATCTCTCTGCCGGAATATCTGCCGTTCGCTCCATATGGGGTTCTGACCGGGTATACCGGTCTGGTGCTTCTGGCAATCCTGGGGGCTTATGTTATTGGCGGACAAAAGCTTCAGAACGAGAATATGATTACGATGATAAGGGATGGCACATTATAGTGTGCCGTCCCTTTCCCGCAGAACCTCTACTTCACAGCGCTGCTCTGCCGTCTCTTCATCATACCTGCAAGACTATTCATCAGTTCACGGTTTGGAATAGATACTTCTCCGTTTTTTCCGCCTGCCGTATGATATCCATCATACCATTCTTTCAGTTTTTCTCTCGTAACCCGTACCTGGTCCGTGCCTTTTTCATACTGTTCATACAGCATATCCACTTCTTCATCTGTAAAACCAAAATCAACTAGTTCTGTCTCTCACATCCTTCATCAAACAGCGCCAGAGCCTTATCCATAATTTCCTTAGGCCCTACCGTAATACGCATATGCGTCTTTCCTCCATCTTCAAACAGTCTGGTAGTGACGCCCTTTTCACTCATAAAATTATGCAGGGCGTTTGCATCATATCCTTCCAGACTGATGTATACAAAGTTCGAGTAGGATCTGAACGCTTTTACACCTCGCCGCTTGTTCAGTTCCGCCGTAAGATACTCTCTTGCTTCCATAATCTCCCTCTTATTCTTCTCAGTATATTCCACATCTCTGATCGCCGCAGCCGCTATCTTCCGTGTAATATTCGGCAGCTTATGCAATGGAAGAACATAGTCAATCAGTTCCACAAGTTCGGGATTCGTAATGCCGAAACCAACCCTTAAATTAGCAAGTCCGTATATTTTTGACAGGGTCCGTACGAAAATCACATTATCATAACGGCTGATCAGCCCTGCCACATCCAGATTCATTTCCGCACATCCATAATAACACTCGTCAACAATAATCAGAGACTGGGGGTTTTCCTCAGCCACCCTTTCAACACCTTCCTGGCTGACCCGGTTACCGGTGGGCATCTGAGGCGATGTGAGGATAATAATCTTAGGCTGATATTTTTTCGCTTTACTTAGAAGATCTTCAATATCATGGTAATATTCGTCTTCACCGGCAGCCACAGCATAGGAAGCTGTTCTGCCTAGTTTTGCAGTAATCATTCCCTTATAACATCCCCAGCCCGGATGAGGAATCAGTACATATTCGTCCCTTTGTAATGCAATGTCAAATATGGCCTTCAGAACCTCGGACGAACCGTAATTTACATACAGACAGTTCTGTGGCACGCCAACCAGTTCTGACAGGGCTTCCAGCAGAAAATCTTTTCCTTCCAGATCATAATAGTTCAGATCCTTTTCTGTAATCTCTTTCAATGCTTCCAGACACTTTGGAGAAGTCCCCCACAGATTCTCATTAAACTGCAGCCTCCCCTCGTAGCTTTCGGTCGGATGGATCACATATTTCTCCACGCCCTCATATGGATGAAACCACGGCTTCTTTTCATTCGCATTCATTTTTTATCTTCTCCTTTTCTTTTCATAACTTCTGAAGCAAAACGACCGAACCTGGGATCGAATTCCATCAGTTCTTCCATCGTGTCAAATTCAGAGATCACTCCCTTTTCCCTCTCTTTCGTATAAAATCGGTATCTGTCGATATGCCTCATACAATAGAGGTCGATAATCATGGCTCTGACCGCATCATCGGCCTGATATTCTTTCTGCAGGTCTTCTAACACCATGGCAGAGAGTCTTCTGTCGAAATAGATCTCTCCCAATGTGTACCATGTATTTCTGCCTCCCTTTCTGATCTTTTCAATATATCCTTCGTTCATGTCAATACAGTATTCATCCACATAATCTCTGGAAAACACCCTGGAATAATAAGGCTCATATTCATATTTTTCAAAAATGTTGGAACCATACCAGTTATCAGATCCTAATATGTATGTGTTTTTCAGATAAGACCTGGCATACCATACTGAAGAAATATTGTTGGCGGTTTCATATTCTGGATTTGAAATCAGTTTTATTCCATAGGTATCAGCCAGGTACTCAAACTTATCCTCCTGATACCCCGTAACAATGACAATCTCAGTAATCCCGGTTTCCTGTAGCTGCCGTATCTGCCGCTCAATCAGAACTTCTCCCTTTACCTGAAATAATCCTTTCGGCATATAGGCCGACAAAGGAAGGAAACGCTTTGCCATACCTGCTGCAAGTATCACGGCATTGTCTACCTTGTAAGGAACTAATGCCTCCATACCAGAATCCGTAATTCTATTGCCGCCGTTAATATATCCATATTCATAAAGTCTCATCAACGTCTGCCTGTCCGACCCTTCACAGAACCCGGACACAGACTTTCTCAATACCTGAAACTCTTCTCTTGATAATCCCCCGTCACTCATTGATCGTCACCTTCATCACTTCCGGCTGGCCCGTGCGTTCCTGCATAGGCGGTAGCTTCATATAATCCCCGTAACTCTTTCTCAGAAGAGCCTTGTACCGCCTGGGAACCCGAAACAGTTCATCTCTATACCGCATTTCCCTTGTTTTCAGATAATCGCTGCGCCTGGCTGTAAAACGAAAATAATCCAGACCTGCCGCCTCACTGACCATGGGAAATCCGATATTCCCGTTATAAGCGGTGCATATTTTTTCATACAGTCGGATCAGACTGTTTTCTGAAATACAACAGGCCAGAATCCTGTATATTTTTTCTCTTACCGGACTGACCCGGTTCTCTCTGATGAATATCCAGTTTCTTTTCAGTTTTACCAGATTCATAATATCGTTCAGAAGAAAACCATGCAGGCGCTGCACAGGCATCGTATTGGGTATGGCGTCAAATGGCAGTACATCTACCGAAATTCCATCCATACACCCGCTCTTTGCGCTTACTTTTTCCACATAATGAGAGTTCTTGTCCCTGATCTTGCAATGAGGAAGCGCATACCCCGCATCCGTATGCCATGTCTGAAGAAAATACCTGTCGGAAAGCTCCTTCTGTGCATGCAGCAGAAACCTTTCATACTCACTTCGCAGCAATCCCACGTCCAGATCGTCATCCCAGGGAATCGGACCGTTATGCCGCGCCGCCCCAAGCAGCGTGCCGCAGCATAAGAAGTAAGAAATCTCGTATTTTTCGCATATTCGTCGGATTTCCAGAAGCATTTCGTACTGCCTGTCCTGTATTCGTTCTACCATGTCCCGATTCATATTTGTGATTTTATCCTCTCTCCATATCTGATTCCTTCGCTCTCCGGCCCCCAGTCGTCATATCCGCATCCTGTGTTAAATGTCAGTTCCCCAATATACCAGTTTCCATCTATGACAAATGTATCCACCCGTACAAACCGGAAGCCGGAACAAAGTTTTGTAACTGCTTCTTTCAGTTCCTGGAAGGATTCGGTCAGTTCCAGGTCCCGCTTTTTCGGCGCATTTCCAAAATGAAACTCAATTTCTCTCCCGTCCATATCAAAAAAATTTCTCGATAATTCTCCATCCTGCAAGGACCTGACCCAGAAGAATTCCGGCCTGCCGTTAAAGCATATAAACTTATATTCATCCATCTGACCGCCCATATACTTCTCAATCAAGACTTTTGCGTTTCTCGCTTTATACTGAAACTCCAGCCCTGCGTAAGCATATTCCGTTCTCAGCCACCATCTGAATTTTCTTCTGATTTCACTGATATTTATATTACGCCTGTCTTTCACGATCACATTATATGCGCAGCCCTGGGTTGATTTCATAACGAACGACCTCGGCAGTATTCCAAAGTCTACCTCGTCGATATTCTGGTACACGCCCAGCAGCGGCACTAAGTGTTTCTCTCCCACAACCTGCCTGACAAACTTTCTTGCTTTGTATTTATCACATAATCTGATCTTGGCCTCTGTCACATCATAGAATTTCAGCCACTGGATCTTTTCATTGAATCCCACAGGTTTATCAATATTCATCTTTTTGCCTGTCCGAACAAAATACAGTTCTTCAATCTCGCGCTTCATCCGTTCAGAACTAATGGTACTGTAATATTTCTTGAGAATTTCCATACATTTATAATCGCAAAATGGTTTCATTCTCTCGTACCTGGAAAAGTAATGGACAGCCGCATAGAGCAGTCCAAATTTTCTGACGTTATATCCATACCATTTCATGGTTGTTTTTAAGTTTAATCTCATATCATCACCCGACAAAAATCATCATTATTTTCTTAAACCACTTCTGAATCGTAACAGGCAGGATCTTTTTCCCAATCCGAAAGATCTTATCTCTTCGCTTCGTCATCCAGAACTGCTGCCACGCCCACCATTCATCCGACTTCCTAAGCCTTTTATGGCATATGATCCCTTTGTCGTGAATGTCTGTCAGACTTTCCGGGGGTTCATCTGTTTTGCAGGAATTATAATATGCTCCGACATCATCGGGGAAATGGGAATCGCTTGCCCAGAGGCGGGTCAGATTGCTGTATCTCTTCAGAACATCGTTCACAGTCTTTGCGTGGCCGGAATGCCAGTTATCTTCTTCAATAAAATGAGCGTTTCTCAAAACATAATCTCTGTTTTTTCTGCTTACTTTATGTCTGTTGAAAAGTCCGACTGGGGCTTCTGGATGTGGAATGATAATTACCCCCCCCCCTTCTATTCCGTTGATTTTATCTGCCAGGTCAATGACAGGATACTGTTTCGGGGGAGCTTCCAGCTTTTTGATATTATCACTGATGCCAATAATGTGGACATCCTCTCTGGCCGTGAATTCAATCGCCTTAAATAATCTGATATTATTGTCTGCAAAAGCCTGCTCATCCTCTTTTGTGATTCCGTAACGGTCATGATCACAGACTACGATGCCATTGATTTCATGTTCTATACACTTTTTAATTATCTCTTCTATTCTCATTCTGGAATCGTGTGAATAGAAAGAATGGCAATGTGTCTCAAAATTAAAATTCATAAGATCTCCTTTCTGTCTCTATTAATTGGTAAAAACCAACTTACATATTTTAAGCAGTCCTAATAATGACTTTTTTTCAAAAACAAAAGCTGAAATAAATGTAATCATACCTGACAGAGAAAAAAGAATTACACCGCCAGAAAACCAGGTTCCCCAATCATTAATATCTAAATAATCAACAATAACACTTCCTATAAAAACACAGATTGAAAATGTCAGAATAAACCAGAATAACCGTTTTATATAATCCGCTATTTTCATCCTTAAAATATATTTTGAAGAAAACCAGACGTAATAGAATGTTCTGATCAGATTTGCCAGTAAAGTTCCTGTAATTACCCCGTAAATTCCCAACTTAAATACAAGTATAAACGATACTGTCACATTTACGGCAGCTTCAATAATAGCAATATTTTTGGTCTCACGGTATTTCCCTGTTGCAAAAACAATTGTTACACAAGGTTCGCGTATACAAAAAATTAACTCTGTAATAGTAATTAATATTGCAAAAACCGGTAATACATAATTTATATCTTTTACTTTACTCGTATACAATTCAATAAACGGCAGAAGCAGATTAAAGACACAGGAAAAAACAATGATAATCAATGAAAGAATTAAAAATTCATATATACGAAATCGGTCCCTAAATGCTTTTCTCTCATTTCTTACCCACATATTTCCAAAAGCGGCCTCCATTCCACCCGTAAAAGAAGCCATAAATTTTTTTATCTGTCCCACAATACAGTAGTAGACTGTATATACAGAGATTATTTTAATATCCACAAACAACGTCAAGATTACCAGATCTGAATTCTCATGAATAATATTTGTTATGGAATGAATTGCCGCATCTTTTCTCATTGGCAGGTCTATCTTTTTCGATTTTTTCGTACGATACAAATGATAACAGTTCTTAACGTAAAACCAGATACAGATCAAAGCGGCAAAAACAACGGTGGCGCTCATCAGCTTGACAAGGATCAGCGAAGATCCCCTTTGAATCATCACTATTGACAGAATTGTATATGTAATATTTGCAACAATCATCAGACTAAACTCTACATAAATTTTCTGATCTGCCTGCAACAGAATCCGGCAGGGTATCCCCAAAAAATATTCAAAAAACTTTCCGGCTCCAACGGCCAGTATCAGCGGAATAATTATACGTTTATCTAAACTGGTATTCGCAGCATATGGATAGAAAAAAGCAAGCAGGACGGCATAAACCGCCAGTATTCCGGCGACCTTATGCATATATTTACTGGTAGAATTTACAATTGCATTTGTCTGTTCCAGGTCATTATCTGCCAGTGATTTGTACAATTCTACTCGCGCGGCCCCCGTTAAACCTATGGTCAGAAATGAAACAATACCCATAAACTGATTAGCAGAAGATACCACGCCATTACATTCGGAACCATATGCCTCTAATATCAGTTTCGGAACAATCAGACCGCTAATAATTGTAACAAATTGATAGATCAATGATGTGAAAGTATTTAAAAATGCTTTCTTTGTTCTCATCTTCTGACAACTCACTTTACTTATAATTACAATAACTTAACAATATAATTTTAATCTTAATTTCTAATACCTTTAACATCTCAGAAAAATAAAAAACAGCACATATCATGTGCCAAATTCCGATAAACCTTTTTCTTTTAATTTCTCCAATCCCTTTTTCCAAAATTAATAAGCTTTCCGAATACTTTTTATTTTTCTGTATGTCATATGCCTTGTGCCTGTTCAGATAATTTTCAAGTCCTTCCTCCGAAAAAGTATCAGTTCCTCTTTTTCTTCTTTGTTTATAGAGATTTCTTTCATATTGGGCGGTCATAAATTGAACGTACGGTTTTCTGGCAGAAATCCCTCCGTTTCTTACCCGGTATCTGATCAAGGGACAGTCAACATTATAAAACCTGCAGCCGTCCGTCAACATTCTCAGCCATAGATCATAGTCCTGGCTCTGTCTGAAATTCCTATATCCATGATTTCTTTTCACAACGTCTGTTCTCATCAGAACCGACGGATGAACAAAACAACTCGTATATGGAAGAATAGACTTAATCTTTTTGTTCTCGACATCACATCCCGAGTAGCCAGATATCAGATTACCCTTTTCGTCAATATTAATCTTTCCCGTCCCTACCAGGTCATACTTACCTTTTTCCATTATCTGAATTTGTAAATCCAAACGGTTCTTTTCTGAGATATCATCCGCATCCATTCTTGCGATGTAAGCGCCATTCGCAGCAGCAATGCCCCTGTTCAGAGATTTTGCAAGTCCTACATTTTCTTTATTCTGAAGTAGGACCACCCTGCCGTCCGTTTTCGCTGTATTCTCTAAATACTCCTTCACTTCTCTGTCTAACCCTGGATTATCAATCACAATGATAAATTCAATATTTGTATAAGACTGGCCCAAAATCGACTTCACACTATCCTTAATCCACTCAATCTTTTCGTTATACACACTCATTACTACACTTATCAGTTTTCCCATTTTTCTTCTCCATTAATGAAATCAGCAGAATCGGATGCAGCAAAAGGACAAACCGAATCCAGCTTTCTCCTTTTGCTTCCAGTATCAGCCATGAACAGAGCATTGCTATAATAAATCTTTTAAAATCTCTGTCATTTTTCTGTTTATACAGAGAATAAAATAGATAAACGACAGGTAAAATAATAATAATTGCTCCAAACAGGCCGGAATATAACATCGCTCTCATATATCCCACGTCCGTACTCCTATAATATCTTCCCGTTAATGGATCAGTATAATATCCGTCACCTAAAAAGAAGGTTCCCGACTCTGGCATAAAATACATATCCTGCAGCATATGCGTAACAGAATTCGTATGTATACTTCCATAATTAAATATATCCTCTAAAAAAGAAAACGCCCAGTTCTTCCATATAATAAAACTCTGATCAATTTGTGATACTCTGTTTAAAAGCAGGCCAAATAAAATAATACCTGCCAGAACCAAAAACAGGTATCTCATAATTTTAACGATATCTCTTCCTTTCGTAAATACTATAAACATAGAAATTGCAATTGCAAAAATGGTCACTCTTCCGTAAAAGAAACACCCTACGCAAATAGCAATATACCGTACAATCTCTTTAACAGAATATTTCTTTTTACATATCACATATCCCTCCATAATAACCGCAATTGAAAACAATGTTGAATAGGAAAAAGCTACGAATCCACTTATACTATATCGAAACTCATATGCCGAAAAAATCCTGATCTGCTCCTGTACATCGTTCACAATAATATGATCCAGCCAGAATGATTTAAAATCAGGAAAGATAATGAAAAGAATCGTAAATGCAACGCATATACAACATGAATTCAAATACAGATCTATAAACTTTATTACATAATCTGTATTTTCCGTCTTTTTATTCGTAATGATCAGAACTACCAGAAAATTTCTTAACATACACAGAATTACGCCTAAAAACAGAGTGATATAAGAAAAGTCATTTGTTCCGTGAAACACTGGAACCAGTAAAACAAAAATAACGCTGATCAGCAATAGTTCCATATAATTTTTGTTTGTCCTGTCAAAAATCCCAATTCTCCACGCATTCTTTCCACTAAAACAAATCAATAGCCCCAGTAATGCAATTGCCCATGTATAATGTGGAAGAAATCTGAAATTTGGCGTAAAATAAATGATAACAAATAGCAGACTTAAAAGCAGACTGTTATTTTTTCTAATCTGTATCGTCATATAATTCCTTCTATTTTCAATAATATGTATTTAATCCTGGCTCTTATGGTCAGCTTTACACAATCCCGCAGACTGTAAAACTTTGACTTTCTCCCCAGTATTGTTCTTGTTCTGTAAATCAGATCAATAATACAGGAATCCATAAAATATGTCTGAATATCATATTTTCTTTTCAGATCAATTAATTCCCGAGCAACTACCGCTAAATCTCTGGTACGCTTTAAAGCCAGTTCATTGCTTGTGGTAGTCGTTCCTCCATGTATATTATAAGAATAAAATAAAATATTATATAATCTGACCTTTTTTGCTCTCGCTATGCTCTGGTAGAAAAACAGAGTATCTTCATGATATATTCCTTCCATAAACGATAATTTCTCTTTTTCCACGAAGTTACGCTTAAAAACACAAAAACAGACTTCTGTACTAAGATAATCATTCCATTTATTAAAAGCAGTTTCAGCGTATTCCAACCCGGACATAGTATCAATGCACTTTTTTAATTTTCGATGTCTTATCGCTACCGATTTTTGAGGTATGTATTTTCCATTGATTCTCTTTACATAATCACCAAAGCCAATATCAACTTCATCTTTCCCAGCCATTCGGACCAGTTTTTCCAGCATGTTTCCATTGACATAATCATCACCGTCAAGAAACGCCAGATACTCCCCCTCAGCCATTGACATTCCCACGTTTCTTGCTTTTGACTGACCATAATTCGATTGATTTTTAACTTTTATTATCCCGGAATACCGATTGAGAAAGTTATGGATAATCTCTGCCGTATGATCCGTAGAACCATCGTTCACTAAAATTATTTCATATGACAAATTTAGCTTAGAAACACTTTCCAGACATTTTCCAATGTAATTTCCGACATTATAACACGGAATAATAATACTTAAATCCATACTCTGTCCTCTCATCCATATACCATGAAAACACAACAAAGATTACCTTTCAATCAGTCTGTAATCTGCCTGATGTAATTTGATTTCTTCCTCTCTTGTCATATTTCCCAGATTCCATGCTTTACCTTCACTTTTTTCTGCGAACTTTTCCCACGTAGAGATCTTCCTGGCAGGGTTTCCCGCAATAATTATTCTCTCTTCATGAAAACTATTGGCAACAACCGAACCGGCCGCTACAATGATATTGTCACATAAAGTTACGCCGTATAATATGACTGCATTCGAACCAATAAAACAATTCTTTCCAATAGTTATTCTCCCGAACAGGTCGGACGTCCCTTTTATCACTTTTGCAATCGAATGGTCATGGGTAACAAACGTAACATTTCCAGCTATCGTCGTGTTATCGCCTATACTGATTAAATGTGATTCCGTAGTTACAATATTAGAGCATATATTAACCCCCCCCCCCGATCTGAATTCCTTCTTTTCGAAAATAATTCAAAACGGTTTCTTTATGCTTCTCTCTTTTTAGTCTGCTAATAATCTTTGCTATAATATATTGAATTTCTTTCAAATCTACATATCCTCTTTTCCCCGTCCTGTTTATAGCAATTATCCTCCAATTAGCTTTGTGTGTATTTTTGAAAGGATTTTAAGCATATTGATGTTCCTCTGTTTAATCATTTTTAAATAAACATATTTTGCTTTACCAAGCCTGGGCACAATACAACTATGATACCAGCCCGGAAATTTCTTCTCATACCGTTCAATATATCTTTTTATTTCCCCGTTAGATTTTCCTGCCTTACACATGATCAGCACAACGCCATATAATAGATCCGGAACAGACTTTATACATATTTCCGCAGTATATTTTGTCCCCATATATTTTTCAATGATTTCATATGCCTGAATCATATCAGTTTCATCTAAATGAAAATCATTAGATAATGAGTCCGTATGGTAAAAATAATGATACAGAGGCTCTTTCATATAGTATATTAATCCAATCTGTTTATCCGAAGATACGCTGCAGGCTTCTATTGCTCTGCATACAAACGCCACATCCTCACAACGCTTTAATTCTGGAAATACTATTTTTTTCGCCTTTAACATTTCTGCTTTGTAGACTTTTCCAATCACATGATTACGGACATTCGAAATACTCTCTGACAATGATAAAATGCCGCTGACATAATCTCCGTATACAGAACTGTTAATCATGCTCTTTCTGCCCTTGATAATTCTATAATCAAAAATCACACAGTTTATAGGCACGGCAGCTCTGCTATTCCCTGCAATAATTCTATTTATCTTTTCAAATAATTCAGGTTCCAAACTATCATCACTATCCGCAAACAGTATCCATTCTCCCTTTGCACATTCCATTCCCCTGTTTCTTGAATAACCGGGACCATAATTTTTATCATTTCTTATAATATGAAACAATAAATGACTTTTCTTCTGATACTCCGTCAGATTTTTAAAAGTATTGTCTTTTGAACAATCATCTATGATAATAACTTCAAAGTCTTTACAGGTCTGCTCCTCAAGTGACTTAAGGTAGCTTCTCATATATTTCCATGAATTAAAACATGGAGTGATCAATGAATACTTAGGCATTTTCTTTTCCAACCTTTTCTGATACATCCACCATATACATCCCCCGATGTCCTTCAAACACTGAATCAAAACATATCTTATCTCCGCGGTGATTCCACCGGGGATGCAGATCGCAGCGAGTATCGTTATCATACTTAAAAGGAGCAAACACTCTTGCTATCACACTCACATTTCTTTTTCTCTCATTCCTGCCGTCCATCAGCTTCAGTTCAGCCATACGTGTTCGGTCAGGATAGGTGTCGGTAATGATCAGACTGCCGTCAGGGCTATAGCCTGGATGCCCGTCATTGCTCAACTGCGGCCAGCAATGGATAAACTTATCCGTCTTATCTTTCATTAAATAATAGCCAGGTCCACCATTTCTTTTATTTTCAAATGCGAGAATACTATGATTGTTTTTCCAGTTACAATGGCTGACCATATCATCATCAGAGAGCACGTACATATTCTTACCATCTACATCACAAGTAACAAGCCGTGTATACTTCCTCTGTCTGTTGAACCAGCGATGCAGAACCATAAATCTTTTTCCATCTGGACTAAGCATAAGATGATTTACTTTGTGAACAACATCCTGTCCCTGCATCTCTGGCCGCGGCTGAAAGGCTGCAAAATCTTTATAGGTAAGTAAATCCTTTACTTCTCCCCTTTCTATATCAATCCTCCATACAGCCGTTGCATCCGGAAGCGCAATATCCTTTGTTTCTTCCTTTACATTAAAGTATCCATATCCAGGGCGAAGATTATAAAGCCTGCTAAAATCTAGTGTAAGCGCCGTTTTACCATCGGCAGAAACCGTATACACCGGGGCAGGGATAATCTGCTCATTGCCGCTGGCCAGTTCCATAATGACAGTCACATATTTTCCATTCCGATAATCATTATATAAAATACGTGATGAAAAATCCGGCCCCATCCATTGAAGCATACAGGATTGCTGCACGTTCCAGGAGCATGTCTCAGCAATCTTTCTGACCCTTCCGGGATTCGATTCTGAAAGAAATGTATCAATAAGAAGAATATCCGCTTTTTCTCTCGGACTGACGTCTGACCAGGTATTATCCGCCCTCATGCAGAGTATATAACGATCCGTAATATCCCATGGAGACTTATCATAATATCCGAAGAAATACTCATGTTTCTGATCATTGGGAGATATCCGTATAATCTTTCCAGAACTTTTAATTTTAGGAGAAAGCAGATACATTGTCCTCTGATAGATTCTTTTTATAACTTTCTTAATATCAGGGTATTTATTTAATTGATAATTAATCTTTTGCTCTAAACTCATAAATACTTTACCTATTCAATAATTCTCCTTATACCACTCAATCGCAGCCTCTATGCCGCGCTCAAAACTCCATTCCGGCTCATATCCCAGCATTCTTTTCGCCTTGCTTATGTCTGCATTGCTATGCTTAATATCCCCGGCCCGTTCTGATCCGAACTTTGGCCTGATCTCTACGCCAAGCGCTTTCGCCAGTCCGTGATAGATATCCAGAAGATACTCTCTTCCTCCGTAAGCAATATTATAAGCTTCACCGGCCGCCTCGCGGCCAGCCATGCAGGCCTTCAGATTCGCCTCAATCACATTTTCAATATATGTGAAATCCCGGCTCTGCCTGCCGTCTCCGTGAATCGTCGGAACCTGGCCTGACATGAGCTGTTTAATAAATTTCGGTATGACTGCCGCATACGCTCCGTCCGGGTCCTGCCGTCTTCCGAAAACATTAAAATACCGAAGTCCATAAGTATCCAGATCATAGTGCATTGTATACTGCTTTGCCCATTCTTCATCCGCTCTTTTACTTAAGGCATAGGGAGAGAGCAGATTCCCTTCCCGGCCCTCACATTTCGGAAGATTCGGTTCATCACCATATACGGAAGAACTTGAGGCGTATACGAACTTCTTAACCTTTTTTTGTCTGGCTGCTTCCAGCATATTCAGAGTCCCGGTAATGTTATTCGCACAATAGAACAATGGCATTTCAATCGAACGCGGAACCGAGCCCCAGGCCGCCTGATGTAAGACAAAATCCACACCCTCGCATGCGTTCATACACGTATCAAGATCCCGGACGTCTCCTTTGATAAATCGGTAACCAGGACGTTCCATAAACAAATCTATATTCTCCTGCCTTCCGGTCGAAAGATTATCCAGACATTTCACCCCATATCCCATATTTAAGATAACCTCACATAAGTTAGAGCCAATAAAACCCGCTCCCCCGGTCACAAGAAAAGTAGTATTCTCAGAAAATTTTACGTTTTCGTACCCCATGCTTTTTGCCCTCCCAGAAAATTACAGACTAAAGTATCTGTATCCAAGTCCTTCCAGTTTCTTTCTGTCCTTTATACCTTTTACATCAATGATAATCTTCCGGTCGTTAGAACAATCCTTAAACATCGCCTCTATACGATCCAGAGGAATCTCCCTGAATTCTTTATGGGCTACTGCAATCAGCAGAACATCCAGATCTTTTAACTCTTCCATCGTTACCAGTTCCATACCATAAATTCTTTTTGTCTCCTGGGAATCTGCAACAGGATCACAAATGATGGGAGCAATACCATACTCTCTGAGTTCACTCAGAATATCTTCTACTTTTGAATTTCTGATATCCGGGCAATCCTCTTTGAATGTAATTCCCAGACAGCCTACACGGGCGTTCTTGATGGTTTTATCCGCAGCAATGAGTTGTTTCACTGTCTGCTCGGCCACATATTTCCCCATGTCGTCATTGATTCGTCTTCCTGCCAGAATGATCTGGCTGTGATATCCGATCATCTCAGCTTTGTAGGTCAGATAGTATGGATCTACCCCGATACAATGGCCTCCTACAAGTCCTGGAGAAAATCCGAGAAAATTCCACTTGGTTTTTGCGGCTTCTAATACTGCCTGTGTATCAATTCCCATTTTATGAAAGATAATAGACAACTCGTTCATAAAAGCAATATTAATATCCCTCTGGCTATTCTCAATCACCTTCGCTGCTTCTGCAACCAGAATGCTCTCTGCGCGATGCACTCCTGCCTCTACTACGATTTCGTAAACTTCTGCAATCTCCTCCAGCGACTCTTCGTCCATCCCCGACACAATCTTCGTAATCGTGCTGAGTCTGTGTACCTGATCACCGGGATTAATCCTCTCGGGAGAATAACCGATTTTAAAATCAACGCCGCATGTTAACCCCGATTCCCGCTCCAGGACCGGTACACAGATTTCTTCTGTTACCCCTGGATAAACCGTTGATTCAAAGACAACGATACTTCCTGCCGTCAGATTACGTCCCAGGATCCGGCTGGCGCCTTCTATCGGCCGCAGATCCGGCGTATGATCTGGATGAATCGGAGTGGGGACAGCCACAATATGAAATTTAGCTCTTTTCAGATCTGCTTCATTGTCCGTAAATTCTACCGTCGTTTTGCGAATAGCCTCGTCTCCGACTTCTCCGGTCAGGTCTTTACCAGACTGATACGCCTTAATTTTATCCCGATTTAAGTCAAACCCGATTACCCTGACTCCATGTTTCGCAAACTCAACAGCAATAGGCATTCCTACATATCCCAGGCCTATCAGTGATAATGTTTCTTCCCGATTCCTCAAACGGTGACTTATTTTCATTCCTTCTTTTCTCCCTTTTCTCTTTTATAAAATAACCCAAAGAGATAGCCTGTCCCATATGCCAGGTGTAACAGCATAAATAAAACCGGCATCCTTACAATCTCAGATAAATGATGAGTTTTCTTTTTCGCAGCCATAAGACCCAGGCATAAGTGCAGCGTCAGTACAAACGTTTCCAGATACCAGAAGAATCTTTGAAAGAATCCTAAAACCGTGGTTACCCCCGTAAACGTCACAAAGGCAAACGGCACCAGATGTCTTACGGATAAGGCCGATTTATTTTTTCTCCGAACAACCGGGTTCCACTTACCATTCTGAAACGCCTGCTTCAACATCTTTCGCACTGTATTCCGCGCATAATAAACAGATTTTATTTCTGGATTGAAGTAAAATCGTCCGCCTGCGTTTCTGATACGCGCATGAAGTTCTATATCCTGGTTACGGACAAGAGACTCATCAAAATATCCTGCTTTATCAAAAATCTCTTTCCTGTATAGTCCATAGACTGCCGTGTCCGCATATCCTGCGGTATCTGACACCCTAAAAGAGGAATTACCGACGCCGAATGAAGAGGACAGTACCTTTGAAACCACTTCGTCACATCCTGCCTGTGAAGCAGTCATGAGTTTTCCGCCTACGCACATGGCATCCGGGACAGATCCCATTGTCTCTACACTTTTCTGAATGAAATCGGGACAGGCTTTCGCATGCGCATCGATACGCACGACATATTCTCCCCTGGCGTTTCGGATTCCCAGATTCCATCCGGCGGCTAATACTTTCTTCTCATTCGTCAAACTGCGAATGCAATAACCTTCCTGCTGGTAAGAACCGGCAAGATCGTTTACAATCTTCATGGTCTGATCTTCCGACATTCCGTCAATCACAATGATTTCATACCTTTCTCTGGGATATGTCTGATTGATCAATGATAATAAGGACTCTTTTATGTATTCTTCTTCGTTATAAGTAACTAATAATGCTGATACAAAAGGATTCATTGTTTTATTTTCCCTCGTATTTCAATATCTCCATTGCCTGAATCTGTTTTTCCTGATATGTCTCCTGCGTGATTTTTCCTGTCCTCAGAAGATAATCTCCAAAGTCTTCTGCGGTAGCCAGATTATCTGCGGTAATACCTTCCTTTTTTATGAAAGCCTTTCCGATGGTCTTTAGGATAATAACTACATCTTTTACAAAACCCACTTTTTTAATATACTTCAGATCCCAGGCCAGTTTTTCTTCCCATCTGATACCATTCCGCCCGTTAATCTGGGCAAGTCCCGATAAACCCGGCCTGGCCGTATGGCGCATCCGCTGTTCATCCGTCATAAAGACCAGATCCTTAACAAGCTGCGGCCTTGGCCCGATCACGCTCATCGTTCCGTTTATAATGTTAAAAACCTCCGGCAGCTCATCAAGGCTCGTACTTCTAAGCCATGCGCCAAACTTCGTCAGCCGTACATGGTCTGGCAGCAGCTCACCGGTTTCAGGGTTTCTCTGATCCGTCATAGTTCGGAATTTATACATTTTAAAAATCGTTTCTGTTCCGTCAGCCGCCAGACCCGGGCGATACTGCCAGAACAGAACCGGACTTCCAAGTCTGATTCTCACAAGCGCAGCGACTCCCGCATATAACGGCAGAAAACACAAAAATGCTGATACACCACAGATAATATCCAGAAATCTCTTCACATACTTTTCATAGAAACCGATCTTTCGATCAGGAAGTGTTTTCAACTGTAAATCTGTAAAATCGTCTGTTACTCTTTTCATTGTATTACTTCTCATTCAAAGCAGGCCCTGATCGTCTCAATGATTCTGTCCTGCTGTTCGAATGTCATTTTATTGTCGCTGGGTAAACAAAGTCCCCGGCAGAAGATGTCCATACCAGTATCAGATACATGGCCTCTCCCGTTCCCCTCTTTTACCACAAATGGATGCAGCCTGTAAATCGGCTGCATATGCATTGGTTTCCAGATCGGGCGTCCCTCGGCATTGACAAAGCCAAGGGCCTCCAGGATTTCTGCCGGGCAGCTTTTCCCTTCCTCTGCCGCATATAATGCCTCCCGCTCGCCGCAGACAGTCTTACACATTGCCTCCCGGTCAATCAGGATACAACTCAGCCAGTAATTCGGCTCGCAGCAGTCAGGAACCGGATTCATAGAGGCCGGCAGTCCTTTCAGCCCCTCCTTATACCGCTCATAGATCGCTTTTTTCTTCTTGATATGTTCTTTCAGATAGGGAAACTGTCCTCTGACCACGCCTGCAATCACGTTGCTCATCCGGTAATTGTATCCCAGTTCTTCATGCTGATACCAGGGAGCCTTCTCGCGGCTTTGCGTTGACCATTTTCTTACCTTTTCCGCCGCCTCGGAATCGTCCGTCAGAAAACATCCGCCTGCCGACCCTGTAATGATCTTATTTCCATTAAAGCTTATGACATTGTATTTTCCAAAGGTTCCCGTCTGCCGCCCCCGATATGCAGCGCCTAAAGATTCTGCCGCATCCTCTACAAGAATTGCTCCCTGCTCTTCTATAACCCGATTGATCTCATCCATCTTTCCAGGCGTACCATAAAGATGCGCCATGACTACAATCCGCACTTCTGGATACATCTCGAACGCTTTCTGAAGGCTTTCCGGATCCATATTCCAACTCTCAGACTCTGTATCAATGAATACCGGAATACCGCCTTCATAAACCACGGGATTTACAGTCGCATCAAAGGTCATATCAGAACAGAACACACGTCTGCCTTCCAAAGCCCCGCGGCCCATCGCCGGCATTCCATAAGCCTCTATTCCTGCCAGCTTCACGGCAAGATGCAAAGCTGCGGTGCCAGAGGCCAGAACCACCGCATGCCTGACACCTACATACTCAGCGGCAATTCTTTCCACTTCGTCTATATTTACTCCCACCGTGGACATCCAGTTCGTGGCATATGCTTCTGTCATATATTTCAGTTCCTCGCCATGCATTGTCGGCGAGGAAAGCCAGACCTTAGAATCAAATGGTTCAAATCTATGTTTCTCTGGATTAAACATCTGTTTCAGTCACCCTTTCTCTCTGGGGCTTACTTTTTTCCATAATCTCAATCCCCAGGTATACCACTCTTCTGCTCCCCATAAAATCCATTTCCACTTTTGCAATCCTTTTATGCAGATTAATCTTTTTAATCTTTCCTTTCATATTCTGAAGCGGCCCGGAGATAATCCGGATGCTGTTTCCTTCCTCTACGGCAACCTGGGAAATCTCCACCGTCTTCTGTGCCTGTATTCTTTGCAGCATCTTTACGTCTCTGCCGGGCAGCGGCGTGAAATACTCTTCACATTTCCCCAGTATTTTCGTCAATGCCGGGACATGCTTCAGCTCTTCGTATAATAACTGCGGCCTCTCTGTCACCAGAAACACATATCCGGGAAACAACCTCTCTGTCACCTCATTCCATGTACCATGGAACTTTTTTGCTAACCGCCGCATTGGAACAAAACACTGCTCAAGGCACTCTTCTGAAATCATCCGTTCCAATAACAGAACCGTCCGGCTCTCCTGTCCCGAAACGACTTGCATTACATACCACATAGACATCTTTCCTCTCATCAATCTGAACAATCTATACTGCATAAAATCCGTGCTTCGCCATCCATACCTGCGTATCATACACAGCCACAGTTACGATCGTTATGTCCGCCATTCATACGTTCCAGTGCCAATGCTTCAAGAAGTATTTCTGGTATCCTGACAATTTACTAATCTGCATTCATATGCTTTTCTCTATAATTTCTAATCCGGCAGGAATATATCTGACATTCTGCCCCTGGGGTGTACAAAGCCTTGCCAGCCGCTTATGTCTGTCTATCCTGCAGATCTGTTTCTCCATTCCGATTAAAGGTCCGTCCGTAATCCGGGTGCTCCCTTGCCGGATAATTCCCTTTGACATTTCCAGATGATGCTTGTTTCCACATAAAGACTTCAGAAAATTTGTCTCCTCCTGATTCATCCGCAACAGGTTCCTGGCGGATAACAAGCCCATGCATTGTCTTACCGCTTCTTCCAGCGCAGCCCCCGCCTCGCTTTCCAGGATCACATGAGAAGGAAACAATGCTTTTCTCTCCATATGCCATGCCCCGTCATAACGGCGCATACTGTCATAGGTCGGGACAAAGACGTTTTTTATTACCGTTTCGGGCAGATGTTTCCTGCACAGGGCAGGCATCTGCGCTTCTTCCTGTCCCTGGTATTCTAATAAGTACCAGATAACGATCCCTCCATAATCGTAGAGTATCCTACTCTGCGAAATTTTTCAGATAGATCTGACCATTATTTTTGTTGTTTTGTAGGAAAATGATAGAAAATATAGTATAAATAGTGAAATAGTACGACGATCATTACCTTAATCTTGTCAGATTTTAAGCCAGATTCCGGCAAAACGAAATTAGGTATTGATTTCTCAGATTCAGACAGTTATAATGGATATGCTATTTAAGAAAAATTTCGCAGAGTAGGATACTCTGCGAAATTTTTTTATTCAAGATTCACCTGTTCCTCTACATCGTTAAGAGTATACCATTTTATCCGAAACCTCCCATGCCCGTCCGCCGTGTTTTCTGCATACAGATACCCGTTCTGTCGGTCCAGCACCGCCTTCGCCAGCGCTAACCCGATTCCCGCGTTATCCTTCGCCGCACCTTCTCCCCGATAGAACCGTTCGAAAATATGCGGCAGATCTTTCTTTGCAAATCCGCAGCCCTCGTCTTCCATTTTAAGTTCCGTATAAATCGGATTCTGCCTGTAAGCAACCAGAATCCTTCCCCCGTCCGGCGTATGTTCCACACAATTCTTCAGAATATTTAACAAAGCTTCCTCCGTCCACTGCCGGTCTCCGTAAAGGACGCACCCGGCAGGACACTCTTCTTCCACAAGGGAAATCCGACGCTCTTCCATCATGTCACCCAGCAGTTCTGATACTGATTCCATAAGCTCCGACAACTCAATCCTTTCCTTATGAAACACAATCCCATGGGCATCCAGCTTTGCCAGCGCCAGAAGCCCTGCCACCAGATTTTTCAGACGTTCAATCTGGTGAGAAAGCCGGCTGTAATATTCCTTCGTCTCGTTAGTCTGATACTCCTCAAGAAGTTCCGTCATCAGTGACATGGACGTAAGGGGCGTCTTCAACTGATGGGCAATGTCCGCAATCCGCTCAGTCAGGACTTCATGATTCTTCACTGCGGCCTCTCTGGTACTCCATAGTTCCATGACAGTCTTATACATCTCGTCCTCCAGATGAGAAAACTCATCTTCACTGCGGCGCAGGGCGGCGCCTTCTCCCCGATTCACTGCCCTGAGATATTCCGTCAGTCCCAGAACCCGGCTCTTAATCCGTATTTCTTCCCGATATTGTCCCCAAAATACCAGCAACCCAGCAGTCAGAAAGAGAAGTTCACTGATTCCAGCCGTAAACGGAATATAGTCTCCAAAACTTCCCATAGGCCGATACCCATAGTCATTAAGAAAACCAGATCCCGCGGCAGAGCGTTCCTTCAATCCCTTTGCCAGAGATCCTGTCTTTATGACAGAACCTACTATTTTCTCCATGGTCTGGTATTCATGATAACTTAAGACAGCCGCCAGAAAAACTCCGGCGGCCGCTCCCAAAAACAGCCAGAATACGAAATGCCTCACTGCCTTTCTTCCTGTTTTCATCCCTTTTCCTCCATCCGGTATCCGACTCCTCTTACCGTCGTAATACAAGGGGTATGGTGCAGTTTCTCACGCAGGCGTTTCATAGCGACCGTCAAGGTATTATCATTCACGAAATTCCCCCTTGCATCCCACAGCTTCTCCAGAATACGCCCGCGCGTCAGGATACATCCCTTATTCTCCATCAGCATCAGAAGGAGACGGTATTCCAGATCAGAAAGGGTAATGATCTCTTCTTCTGCCAGCACCCGCCTCTTTTTCTTATCCAGACGTATCGCACCGCAGACAAGTATCTGGAAATCCAGTTCCTCAGACCCTTTCTCTCTGACCGGATCACTCCCCCTTTCACTTCCTTCTGACAGATCCTTTGGTACATTTCTCCCAGACGTTCTCCTTAGAACTGCCTGAATCCTGGATTCCAGAACCGCAATATGAAAGGGTTTCGTAATATAATCATCCGCTCCCATATCGAGTCCATGGGTAATGCCCTCTACATCATCCCGCACCGTCAGAAAGATAACCGGAATATCACTTTTTGCCTTCACCCACTCGCAGAAATCATAGCCGCTTCCATCCGGCAGATTCAGATCCAGGAGAATCAGACTGATTTCTTCCGAAAAGATCCTCTTCCCCTCTTCCATACCAGAACAGCCGGCCACCTCATACCCTTTTCTTCCAAGGGCCGAGCAGATACCAAAGGAAATCGTCTCATCATCCTCAATCAATAGAATTTTCATCTCAGAACGACAACTCCATAACCTTTCATCTTGATAGTTCCACATACTTTCTCCCCGGAATCCAGATCTGTCATCTCCTGCTTCAGAACGATCTTCTGCTCATCTGCCGAATAATTCAAGACAAAGAAGTAACGGTTTCCCTCCTTCTTTCTGACGCACAGTTCGCACTCTTGCGGAAGTTCAATCTCACCTGCATAAGGACTTAAGCATCCCAGATACTCAAGCATGGCCTCTACGGTTTCTCTGGTAAATGTCCCTCCGAAATGAAGCGCCTTTCCCGCTCCCGCGCTGCGTTCTGTAAGAGCCGGTTTTCCTGCATAATAGTTGGACGTATACCGCGCAAGCACTTTCACGTCCTCACTCACCGTTTCCAGAACATCGTTAAATATCCCTGTATCAAGCCGCTCTTTCTGCCAGTCCATACAGACCGTTCCATCCATAGCCCCTACAAAGGTAAATTCCTCTACCGTCGTCCCCGTAAGTTCCGAAAGAAGCCCCGGCATCGGCGTCGTCACACATCTTCCGTGTTCTTCCTTCTGTCCCGTACGTGCGCCGATCACCAGGCAGCCGCCCTTTTCCACATACGTTTTCAGAAGAGCAGCCCTTCGCTTTGTCAGAATCAGACCGTGAGGATAGAGCAGAACCGGATACTTCTTCAGCTCCTCATACTCTGTATCGTCTGACAGCTCCACATAATCCATCGGTGTGTGGTTTAGCTGAGACGCAGCGAAAATCTCCTTTTTGCTCGCTTTTTCCAGACGGCTGTGCCATACGTCCACGTCCGCATCCCAGAGATTATCATAATCCTCCAGAACTCCAAAGCATGCCTGATACTGTGCCCCGGCAAGACATTTTACGGACTGCGCCAGTTTATGAATTTGTGCAATCTCCCGAAGTTTCCTGTTGTCCCGGTTGTCATAGTCCAGG
Source organism: uncultured Dorea sp. (assembly GCA_910579925.1). Classification (GTDB taxonomy): domain Bacteria; phylum Bacillota; class Clostridia; order Lachnospirales; family Lachnospiraceae; genus Sporofaciens. The sequence continues at coordinate 57,332 of CAJTVY010000001.1, read as the reverse complement.
ATTCCATGCCAGTAAATCTCCGTCCCCACCGTACAGGTACGCCAACGGAAGAAGCTGACATAATCCGCCCCATGGGCGATACTCTGCATTGCCCAGAGCAGCATCTGTCCCGGCTTTGGCGCAGGCGCTTCCATCCGGGTATTCCACCCGTTTGCCCCAGACTGCTGTTCCATAATGCCAAAATGGGGACAGATGGAACGTACCCTGGAAAGATGATGACTCCATTTCCTGTCGTTCAGACTCTTACTATGTATCGGATCTTCCTCAAGGCAATAAGCAAAATTAGGATAAGAATCATAGGTATATACATCTAATGCGTCATCCATCATCCTATGGTTGTCCAGATGGTTAAACATACCGTTTGTCGTAATGAAATCCCCCGGCTTGGTATATTTGCGAATAATATCACTCTGCATTTTGCAGAATGCAATCGCACTCTCGGAAATAAACCGGTAATACTCCAAAGTCAAGTGTGGGTTTGCAGAATCATGAATCGTAGTACGGGGCACATAGATCTCTTCCCAGTCTGTATATTCCTGGTTCCAGAATATCATTCCCAGTTCCTGGTTGAGCTTCTCAAGCGTTGCGTATTTCTTCTTCAGATATTCACGAAATGCCCAAGTGTCGCTTTCTGAATAGAATACGTCCACCTCACAGTTGATCTCATTGTCAATCTGCCAGCCAATGACGCTTGGATGAGAGGCGTAACGGCCTGCCAGCTTCTCCACGATCCGCACGCTAAGTTTCCGGTATACAGGTGAATTATAGTTATAGTGCCTGCGCATGCCATGGCGGAATTTCACCCCGTCCATCCTACAGTTTAATACTTCCGGGTACTTCTCCGTCAGCCATGCAGGCGGCGTTGCCGTCGGCGTTCCAAAGATGACCTTCATACCGGCCTTACATGCGACTTCCAGAAATCCGTCAAAGAATTCGTAGGTGAATTCTCCCTCTGCCGGCTCTACCTTGCTCCATGCGAATTCACCGATCCGGATCATCCTGATACCGACGGCCTTCATACGTTCAAGGTCTTCTTCCCAAAGGCTTTTATCCCAGTGCTCCGGGTAATAACATGCGCCTAATGAAATCTCGTTCCATTGAAAACTCTGTGGTTTTCTCATGATTTTCTCCTTTCTTTGCCGCTGTTGACAAATACATTCTGCTTTGCATTTCTTTTCCAGCATACAAATGCATATTTTCTGATAGCCTCTGACCCTCCCTCCCTCGTTTTGAACGGTCAGATTAATTCCCATTACCTATAATATACTCAATTTCCCACAGATTGTACAGCAAAAAGCCGTAACCTGAATCAACAAATCATTTTTATAATTATCGCAATATAAATGAATAAAAATTCTTATCCAATCCTCTCTTTCTGCCGATACTATTTTCAGAGTATTGATTATGTGTCAAATGCAAAAAAAGATTGTGGAAATGAAAGGAGAAAACACTACATGGCAGCACACATTAGAAACTTGAAAATCAGTCTGAAACTCTATATTCTTATTGGAATAGCGCTAATTGGCATGCTTGTTATCGGAGGGATCTCGTTCTTCTTAATGGGAAGATTAAATCACAAGAACGACAATATCTCAACAGGGTGGCTTCCCCGCATAGACACGGTGCGGGATATGAACGGCACACTCTCCAACATCCGGCTTAATGAACTAAGATACCTCACAGCCCTTTCCGACAAAGTAACTGAAACAAGCCTTCAATATGTAGAAAAAGAAAAAGGTGAAATGGAGGAGCTTTTTGGCAGATACAAAGAGCTCATTACCGGAGAAGAGAAGGCATTATACGATACAGCCTTTGATTTCTGGACTCAGTACAGCGAGGCCGACGACCGTCTGATGACGCTGGCAAAACAGGGCGACATAGACGCCGCCCGCGCAATTTTAGAGGGGGAATGTGTAGACCTTTACATATCCCTGAACGGAGCTCTTGATGAAATCATAAATTATACGGAAGAAGGAAGCCAGAAAGAAACCGCCTCAAGCGAAAATCTTTACAGAGATGCGACCATTCTCCAGATCGGCGTTATGATAATTATATTCATAATCGGTACCTACTTCTCATTTGTAATTATACGCGGAATCAAATATCCAATCTTCGAGATTGAAAACGCTGCCTCCAGAATGGCTGCGGGTGATCTGGATGTAGAAATTTCCTATACTTCTAAGGATGAATTGGGAATTCTCTCCAAACAGATGCGTGAACTGATCCGCAAACTTCAAGTCATTATTGATGATGAGAATAAATTCCTTGCCCGTATGGCTTCCGGGGATTTTACAGTGGATTCCATCTGTGAAGAGGAATACATCGGAGGATTTAAGCCTCTTTTAGTTTCCTTCCGCACAATCGCTGATAAACTCAACCATACAATTCTGCAGATCAGCCAGAGTTCCGCCCAGGTTGCAAGCGGTTCCAACCAGGTATCAGGCGGGGCGCAGGCGCTTTCTCAAGGCGCTACCGAACAGGCAAGTTCTGTAGAGGAACTTTCCGCATCCATTAACGAGATTTCACAGAAGGTTCAGCAGAATGCCGAATATGCTCATAAAGCGAATGATATGGCAGGTAACGTAGGAAACGAGATGCAAAAAAGCAATGAAAAGATGCAGGAAATGATTCAGGCAATGAACAATATCAGCTCCTGCTCGGACGAAATCAGCAAGATTATCAAAACCATTGAGGACATCGCTTTCCAGACCAATATTCTTGCGTTGAATGCAGCCGTAGAAGCGGCGCGCGCCGGCGAAGCCGGAAAAGGGTTCGCAGTTGTGGCCGACGAAGTCCGTAATCTGGCAGGCAAGAGCGCCGAAGCGTCCAAGAATACTTCTGCTCTTATTGAGAATTCATTAAGAGCCGTAGAAAACGGAACCCTGATTGCAGACGAGACCGCCGCTTCTTTACTGAATACGGTAAAAGGAGTCGAGGAGGTTGCCGGTATCATCGGTCAGATTTCCGAGGCAAGCGGCAATCAGGCGGAAGCAATCGCCCAGATTACGCTGGGTATAGACCAGATTTCCAACGTCGTGCAGACCAATTCTGCAACCGCCGAGGAGAGCGCGGCAGCCAGCCAGGAATTATCTAATCAGTCGCAGCTCATGAAAGATCTGGTAGGAACATTCCGGTTAAAGAATTAAAGACCCTTTTTCTTAGAACAAGACAGCAGGAAAATGTAGAATATCTTTTCCCTGCCGTCCTGTTCTCTTCTATTATTCCATTTACCATTCAATTAACGATGAATAGCCTTTCTTTTCATTGCAAACACTGTAAATCCTACAGCAACCGATAACATTGCCAGCACTAAACTGAGCAGCATATTTGTCTCGTCTCCTGTCTTCGGCGAATTCGCTGACGCAGCATTTCCTGTATTAGCATTCTCCGCATAAACCAATGCATATGGTGAGAAAGAATCCGTACGGAATGAGATCGTGTTATCCCTGGTCTCTGAATTCAGTACTTCAGCCTTCTGATTCTTATAATGGAACATCTGATAAGTACGCCCGGATTTTCTGACTGACTCCGGGATCTTTAAACTCAGGACAATCTTCTCTTCCAACTGCGGAATTGCTATCTCTTTCAGCCCTTCCACTGCCTTTCCATCCTGCAGAACGTCTGCCATAATACCAATCTCATAATACCGCCCGATCTTCTTCCCATTCAGCAAGGAGGAAAATGCGTCTTTTACCGTCTGCTGCACATTAGCCGCCGACTGGTTTGAAAGATTTAATCTGGAAGTGATTTTGTAATCCTCTCCTAATACCGCTAATTCTTCCGCATAATTTTTCTGAATATAAGCAAGCGCACTTTTCTCTATCAAGGCAGCGCTTTCCTTTGAAATAGAAATCTCTTCTGAGCCGGTTCCTGCAAATTCTGAAACTGTTTTGTCAGAAGGGTTGGGAGTTGGCTCTGGTTCCGGCGTTGGCTCTGGTTCCGTCAGATCACAATCTGTAAAATCAATCTCCCATGCTGTCGTTGATATACCTCCTTCCCAGAAAATACGATTGAAACGATATAAATCTATTCCTTTAGAAGTTTTCGCACCTACATTAATAGCAGCCTCAGTTCCAAGATCCAGCCCAGATCCATCAAGAATCTTTTTTGAATATCTAAGAGCCTCTTTAATCTTTTCTTTTTCGATTGTCAACGTTCCTGCTCTCTTATCAAAGGTAAAGCCACTCGTTAAATCAGGCGCATTCACACCGCCCATTCCCACAAACACTTCGATAGAACTGATTGACTCTATTTCATAATTGTTAGTTCCGTTTACAAAGGAAAAAGTAACATCTTCTTTTCCATCGAATTTTTCCGTTACAGATGTGATTTTCCAGACGGTACTGTCAGACGGTACATGTAACGTAAATTCCGACTCACTGCTTTCGCCCGCTTCAGTATAAAATCCTACTCGTGCTGTATAATCCCCTGCCTTTGTTAAAATCTGCTCCCTGTCACTCACTTCTACAAGATCGCGAAAAGGAACGATCACCATATTCCCTTCCAGCGTAGCATTAAATCTGCTATTAAAAACATAGCCGTCCGCTTCTGAAACAATTCTCATACCGGATGCAAAAATATCATCCCGTCCGCTATAATCTCCCAGATCCACCGGAATCCTTAATTCACCGCCGTCCCACGTAATGCGGGACTCGGTTACAGTCGGAAGTTTTTTCTCTGCATTCGTTCCCGTTTCCGTCTCCTGTCCGGCAGCGTTGTTTTCCAGATCCCCCGAAACGTTCCCTTCCATAGTAACGTTTCCTTCCTTCGCCTTGCCATTATCATCCGGCGCACCAGAGGCTTTTTCCCCATCTTCTGCATGAACTGTCATGGCTCCAAGCATGACCAGCAGCAGCAGAAATCCAAGGCTTTTTCGCAGCCGTTTTCTAATCCCATTTCTCATAGTATCCATGTCCTTTCCTAAATTAGCAATAATTCTCTGACCGTTAATGTTTGTTTCTGACACCTTCCGCTCCTGTCACATCCCTCCCTGCATCCGTTCTATTCAGTATCTTCCGCCGTCAAATCCCCATATTCTGGCAGACAACCTTATCATACCTCTTAAAGTGTTATGTGTCAACACTTTAAGAGGATTGTCTATGCACCAATAGCGTAGATATATCATAGAAAATATATCTATGGCTCATTCTATATATAAGAAGCTGGCATCAGACTATCGAAAGGAATTAATTCTATGATTAATGGTTTATCAGAAAGACTACAGCTATTGCGGTCAAAATACAACTTTTCTCAAAAGGACGTTGCCGACAGAATCGGAATCTCTTCCAGCGTAATCTCCGGCTACGAGACTGGCGAGCGCACTCCCAGCACGGAAGTTCTTCTCTCTCTTTCTTATCTGTACAAATGCAGTACCGATTATCTCTTGGGAAAAGATAAAGACTGCCCGCATCTACTGCTGGACACAGAAGGATTAAGTAATGAACAGATCCATGCTTTACAGATATTAATTAAAACGATCCGCCAGGGAAATGAATCCGGATAATATCAGAAGCCTCACACCAGCCTCACTCCTAAATCAGCCTGGTGTGAGGCTCCCTCTATGTGTTCCTGCCTCAACGGACTCTGAAATATCTTCCTCTTTATAGAAATTCCTCATCTTCCTCATCTTCTGAGGGCCTCCACGCCTGCCCGAACTTCACATCCTTAAACAATGCCGCAAGGCCTGTAATCTGCTTAAGCCTGAGAATCTCATCCCGGTCCATCCCAAGATGCTTTGATATCCATGCATCCGAACGTCCCAGTTCGTGAAGTTCCTTCACAATATTCCCCATCAGGTCTACGTCATGATTCCCTCTGGCCCGGTTATGCCGGATCGTACTGGCAATCCTCTGATCCAGTTGTTTGTTGATTACAGATACCGGGAGCAGTCCCTTCTCCCGCTCATAGATATCCGCATGTTCCAGCATGATCCGATAGCGGTGAAACCCATCCACAATCACATACTTGTCATCAAATTTATCATAATAACAGACCACGGGCATCGTATACCCGTCATTTTTAATGCTCTCATAGAGTAGCTTCATCTCCGGCGGTGCGACTGCATTAGGATTATAAGAATTCGGAACCACCTTTTCAACCGGAACAGCCATTACATGATAAACAGGGCTTCTATATTCCATAACTCATTTCCTCCACACTCTTGTATTTTTGACGGATTGCATCAATACGCCTCTGCTGTTCCCTGGTCATACCAAATCCCATAGACCGGCAGATATGGTCATTTTTCAAAATACAGCAGCACATTCTCTTCCAGCTTGGAATATCCTTCGTTGATTTGATATCATCCGTATCGTCCGGGATCTTCCCTTGGAATACAATTCTCGACTTCTTACTCAGCGTATAATTAGAGACCCCGTTCCGCTTAATCTGATATCCATGCTCCTGAAGTTCTTCAATCACTTCCTCATCCAGTCCTCCGCCCGTCTCATGCCAGAACTTGATAGAAGTATTAAATTTCTTTACATAATTATTACGCAGGCGGATCGGCAGCGTATCCAGAAGAAACATGGTATAGGACTTCCATGTATGTCCTTCCGGCAGCGTGATATTCCGGTATCCCATTGCCTTTGTCCTTCCGTAAATCGCCCCAAAGTTCGCCCCCTTCACCCTGCCTACCAGTTTCACCCAGATCTCCGGGTCAATGACCCTGTACAGATTCAGAGAATCCTTTGAATAATCATTAAACGGCGACGCAACTCTCATCTGCGAAACCTTTAGTCCGGCCTTATAATAAAGGTCATACAGACCGTTATAATCATAATCAAATGTATAGTTCGCATGCCAGACATCTTTTGTCGTCCAGTCATAGAGAGGAGAGGCACACCAGAAATCCTTAAAATACTTCGTGATCCAGCACTTTTCCTTATAACCGAACTTCTTATTCAGGAATCCGCTGTATCTCTGCAGCGACTCGTCCGCACGAATGCCAAGAAGACACACCGTCTTCCTGTTACCGTGGGAAATCCTGTACCATCTGCCAAACTGCTTCGCCAGATCTTCCTGGTGCATCCGGTAGCGGTATGTGGTGATTGGATTATGTTTCAGATTCACCACATACTTCTTCTTCGGCATCTTTCTGACCCAGAGTTCCTCCTTCTTATCATCCCATGGATACCAGTACATCTCATAACTACTAAGAGCCGTACGGGTAGCCATTGGAAGGCACACCCAGTATGGCTCTACTTCATCCTTAATCCGCTGGAACGTACGCTCCACATATTCCGTTGTCACAGTATACTGCGCCTCAAAATCCTGGTGGAACACTCCAATCCTCTTCTCCGGTGCATATTTCTTCTGATAATCCAGCACCAGGTTCAGAAGCAGTCCACTATCCTTGCCACCGGAAAAAGAGACGTAGATATTCTCAAATTCTTCAAAGATAAACCGAATTCTCTCCTGAAACGCTTCGTACACATTCTGACCTAAATATTCTCGTACCATCAATATCTCCCGACCTTTCAAAAATTACCAATTTCTGGAAACCTTTGAATGTTAATTTAGCACATAAAAGGTGTAAATTCAACAAAATAAGGTAAATTTCGTCAATAAACGCCCTCTAAAATACAGAAACGCTCCTTCACCTCTTGCCTCCTCTGCCTTACTGTATTATAATGATCTTCATTAAATGAATCGGACTGTGAGGTATTCCTATGATTTCGACACTGGGTCTCTCCATAAAGGCATTAAAAAAAGAGCCGTTTTCCGGCTCTCACTGCGGCATGCGCTATTATCTTACTACATCGGATGATATACTAACAGCATATCTCTACCCAGAACCCTGGTGCTTTGAAGCAACCCCGGATGATCAGAAAGAAAAGAAAGAATTTCCCTTCACCCAGGAAGGTCTTGACGCTGCTCTTGCATGGTTGAATGAACGGTACGAAGCAGACCGCGATTACTGGGAACGGATCAGCAAAGACCAGATGCGGATATTCCTTATGTCAATTTAAAATTCTCTTTCCCGGAATATCCGCTATTTATCTTTTAAGAAGGTTTCTGGTCCAGACAAGACAGGCTGTTTCTCACCCTTCCAGCACTTCCTCCGCAATATTTCTGGCATGGTCCGAGATACGCTCCAGACACACCAGCGTATCAAGAAATACAATTCCGGCCTCCGTATTACACTGGTTATTCGCCAGCCGTTTGATATGCTTACTCCTAAGGGAGATTTCCAGATCGTCCGCCTGCGTCTCCTTCTCAATAACCATAAGCGCCTTCTCTTTATTCTGTTCCGCAAAGGCCTCAAATGCATACCGGTAACTGTCCACGCACACATCGAACATGTCCTTTAACTGGCTGGTTCCTACCTGGGAGAAGGAAACCTTCTTCTCATGAAGGGTTTCCGCAAATTCGGAAATATTCTCACAGTAATCACTGATACGTTCAATATCCGATACCGTCTGAAGAAGATGCGCCACGTCCTGGTGCTCCTTCTCACTGACCTGCAGCGAACTAAGCTTGATGGCATACTCTGTTATGCCTGCGCTCAGCTTGTCCACCGTTGTCTCCTCTTCCTTAAGGAACCGGATATCCTCATCCTTAAGGGTAAACAGTACATCCTTTGCCACCATCAGAGAATCTTCCACAATCTGTCCCATTCGCGCAACTTCCTTCACAGTAGACTGAAGCGCAATCACCGGCGTCTCCAGAATACGGTCGTCCAGAAGAACAATACTCTTATCCTGATCGTCTTCTGCGACTCTTCCAATCTTCTTCGCCAGTTTGATAATCCATCCGGAAACAGGGAAGAGCAGGACAGTCGTACCGATGTTAAATGCCGTATGGACCATACTGATCTGTGTCTGGGTAATATAACCAAACCCAATCTCGGGGTTGACAAATTCATAATAAATAATCGCCGCCGCACTAAACAGCACTGTTCCGATCACATTGAACAGCAAGTGCATTAACGCCGCCGTCTTGGCGTTCTTCTTGGCTCCCAGACTTGACAGAATCGCAGTCACGCAAGTACCGATGTTCTGTCCCATAATAATATAGACTGCCGCACTGAAGGGAACCAGCCCTGCCGCCGCAAGACTCTGCAGGATACCTACCGAAGCGGATGAACTCTGGATCACAGCAGTCACAAACGCACCGGCAAAGATTCCAAGCAGCGGGTTATCTCCCAGGGTTACGAAAAGATTACAGAAACTCTCCGACTCCTGCAGGGGCGCGACAGCCGATGACATAGTGGTAATCCCTATAAACAGCAGACCAAAACCAACAATGATACTCGCAACTTCTTTGGATGAACGGCGTTTCCCCGTCAGCATAATGATCACGCCAAGCATAACCGCAATCGGCGCAAGCTTAGACGGGCTTAAAAACTTCGCCCATTCTACCGCAGACACCAGCCATCCGGTAACCGTAGTACCAATATTCGCCCCCATAATCACGCCCATAGCCTGTGTCAGGTTCATGATCCCCGCATTTACGAAACCGACCACCATGACGGTCGTTGCAGATGAACTCTGAATGACTGCGGTGATCACCGCGCCCAGGAGTACGCCCATCAGTTTATTCTTCGTCAATACCTCCAACAGGGACTTCATCTTACTGCCAGCGGCATTTTCAAGCCCCTGCGCCATAATCTGCATACCATATATGAACATTCCCAGTCCACCTACAAATGGTATGATAATATCTAAGTAGTTCATTATCTTCCTCCTAAAGTGTAGTTCTCTTTTACATTACCATCTACGCCTAAAGAAAACAACTACTTTTTTTCAGTCCCTGTATGAACCTTAACAAATCTTAACATATATTTCCTATTGCTTCATTTTCGGCTCAAATACAATGGATGCCAGATAGCTGAACACCAGGGCTGCCGAGATGCCGACGGCGCTGGCCTTAAAGCCTCCCATGAAGATTCCAATGAATCCCTCTTTGTCTACAGCCTCTTTAACGCCTTTCCACAAAAGATTTCCAAAACCTGTCAATGGCACACTTGCGCCCGCACCTGCAAAATCCTGAAAAGGCTGATAGATATGCAATGCGCCAAGCACGGCGCCGCTGCATACCAGAAGAACCATCACACGGCCTGGCATAAGCTTTGTTCTGTCAAGCAGAATCTGCACCAGGGCACAGATGACTCCTCCAATCCAAAATGCATTAATATAATCCATAACTTCACTCCCTATCATAAGAAAATGCTCCGCATTTGCCATTCTCCTCCATCATTGTATCGCCCCCTCAGCTTCGCCTCGGCGGCAGTTCGGAGAATGGCATTCCTGAAATGCTCCGCATTTGCCATTCTCCTCCATCATTGTATCGCCCCCTCAGCTTCGCCTCGGCGGCAGTTCGGAGAATGGCATTCCTGAAATGCTCCGCATTTGCCATTCTCCTCTAACAATGCTCTAATACGATTCCGTGGGCGATTCCCGGTACGCTTGAGCCTTCGTTGTAACTTACCGTAGACATCAGCGCACCCGTCGGAACGAACAGAATCCGCTTCCACTCGCCCCGGTTCAGCTTTGGCAGAATGTATGCTGACAACGTTGTGGCAGCACAGCCGCAGCCACTTCCTCCCGCATGGGTATCCTGGGATACCTGATCGAAAATGGTCATTCCGCAGTCCATATGATTTTTCTTAATATCATACCCCTTGCCCCGCATCAGATCAAAGAGAATACTCTGTCCCACATATCCCAGGTCCCCCGTCACAATCCGGTTGTAATCCTCTGCAGTCCTTCCAAAATCCTCCAGGTTGCGTATGATGGTATCACAGGCTGCCGGCGCCATACATGCCCCCATATTCTGTGAGTCCTTAAGTCCGTAATCTACAATCTTTCCTACCGTCACACCAGTGATTCTGACATGGCTGCGCTTCGTTCCTACCAGAAACGCTCCACTGCCGGTAACCGTCCACTGGGCGGACAAGGGTCTCTGACTGGCATACCCAAGCGGAAAGCGAAACTCCTTCTCTGCGCTTCCGAAATGGCTGGAAGTAACGGCAAGCATATACTCCCCATATCCTGCCGCCACGCTCATAGATGCAAGAGCCAGCGCTTCCCCGGACGTAGAACAGGCTCCGAACAGCCCGAACATAGGGATTCCAAGTTCTTCCACTCCCATGGAAGTGGCCACTCCCTGCCGAAGAAGATCTCCGCCGAACAGATATCTTACATCAGAAGCCTCTACATGAGCCTTCCCCATGGCCAGAAGGCACGCCTCCTTCTGCATAGTACTTTCTGCTTCTTCCCACGTATTTTCCCCGAACAGATCCTCCTGCTCCACCATGTCAAACATTTTCCCCAGAGGGCCTTCTCCCTCCTTCTTCCCTACAACGGAAGCGCTGCTGACCAGATACGGGGACTCTTTAAACGCAATACTTTGTAATCCCTTTATCATTCATCCTACCTGCCTTTTCTCTTAAATAATTCCGCTGATCTTCAGCAGCCAGTACCCGAATCCCAGTACCCAGCTTGTAAATATTCCATACAGAATCACCGGCCCGGCAATCGTAAAAATCTTACAGCCGATTCCCATAACCTGCCCTTCCTTCTTATACTCAATCGCCGGGGCTGCAACAGAATTCGCAAATCCCGTAATCGGAACCAACGTTCCAGCGCCTCCCCATTTCGCTATACGGGGATAAATATTAAAACCCGTAAGTATCACGCTGATAATCACCAGAACCATTGACGTCCATCCGCCGCTCACATCCTTGTCAAAGCCCAGTTTCCCGCAATAATTCAGGATAGCCTGGCCAACCGTACAGATAACGCCCCCTGCCACAAAAGCTTTAGCCATATTCATGGGCAGATTATGAACCGGCGTTTTCTTCTTAACATAATTTTCATATGCCTGCTGCTGTTTCTGTTTGTCCATTTCTCTCTTCCTCCTCGTATCATTTTCTTCCAAAGTTACAGTCTAGTGTAGTGACACACTAGAACCGGTTATAATAGCAGATCAGAGCGCCCACGCCTTTTCCAAGGGCAACCCCTAGAATCAGATACTGTATTCCCCGTAAAAGTTTCACTCTGCGCACGAAAACCGGAAACACATTCAGAATCTCCGCCAGCGCCATGGACCAGCAGCCTACAAAGATTCCTGCAAAAAGCCCGAACACCGGCAAAAGCCAGCCTCCGAACGGAATCCTGATACCATAGAGAAAGAAAATATTTCCCAGAATTCCACCCAGAGCCACACTATTTTCATAGAGCAGAATATGCTCGCCCGTGTGCGTCCTGTCTGCAAAATCTGAAACTACCCCCAGTTCACTGATGAACGAGAAGAGCCCTGCCGCCACTACCATCCCCGCGCTAAGTCCGATGACCGCCATTAGAACCTGTACCCACATCCATCTCCTTCTCCTTTCTGGAATATGTTTCAATCAGAGTGGTCTGAATATCATTTTCATACAGACGCATCTCAATCTCCATCGGCGTCGGATCCACGGTAAACTTCTTCTTCCCAAAATGATTGAAGAAGGTCAGAATTCCGATTACCAGGCCGATTGAATAGGTCAGTTCCAGGATCGTGAAACCGTCCGACTTCTGTCCTGTCAGCAGTTCGTATATCTGTGAAAATAATTTTGACGTGTCAACGTCATTATTGAATGCCATAATCGAAAATGCAGCGCCCATAAAACTAATCACCACCACTGCCGCCAGTTTCAGATAATGAACCGCACCTCCGGCAGTCTGCTGCTCCTCATAAGTGACGATAAAATCTGTCTCGCCAAGGTTCTGTACGTCGACGTTCGGGCATTCTTCATGGATCCGCTCAATCACCTTCAATATGGAAACTGCCACCCTGTTCTGATGCTTATCATCTGTATGATGAAACGTCAGCAGTTTCAGACTTTTCAGCCTTGGAACAATGGCCGGATTCGGGCATTCCATCTGAACCACGTCTCCAAGCGTGACTTCTGGTTTTACAACCTCTACGTCTCTGTCCACTTTGATATACACCGTCTCACTACTCGCCATGCTTATCCCCTGCTTTCCTGTACGTCCATTGCCCATGCGCCGTCTGCCGTAAAGCCGTTTAACGGGCAGGCAGGCGCGCTATGTTCTACCAGCGTTCCCTCATTAATCTTCCCATGGTCTCTCATATCGTTAAAATAATAAATCAGCCCGATCACTACTGCCGCCATTACGACACAAATCAGGCATACCCTGAGTTTTCTTCTTGCATTATCCATACTTTCCACCTTCTTTATTCCTTTTGCGGATTAGTATGGATATTTTCAAGAAAAATATTCATGGTATGCCTGTTATATTCGTTCTCTCAGATTTTTTAAAATTTTCTTCTCCATTCTTGACACCTGAACCTGCGAGATTCCAAGGGTATCCCCTACCTGTGTCTGCGTCTGGTTCGCAAAATACCTGAGATAAATCAGACGCCGCTCCTCTTTGTTCAGGTATGCCAATAGCTGCTTTAACAGCAAATGGTTCAAAATCTGTTCCTCTTCCCCCTCTTTCTCCTGCAGCTTATCCATCAGCCGCACTTCCTGTCCCTCTTTCTGATAAATAGGTTTGTGCAGGGATTCCACGTCTCCGCTGGCATCCAGCGCCTGCGTCAGTTCTTCCTGACCAACGCCAAGTTCCCCGGCAATCTCCGCCACCGTCGGATCCCGCCCCCATTTCTCCTGAAGCCGTTCCTGGCAGAGATAGGCCTTGTAGGCAAGTTCTTTCAGCGAACGGCTTACCTTAATCATTCCGTCGTCTCTCAGAAAACGCTTGATCTCCCCAGAGATCATGGGCACCGCATAGGTGGAAAACTTCACGTCATAGGAAAGGTCGAACTTGTCGATTGCTTTTAACAGTCCGATACTTCCCACCTGGAACAGATCTTCCGCCTCCACGCCGCGGTTATAGAATCTTTTGACAATGCACCAGACAAGGCCGGTGTTCTCCTCTACCAGTTGTGCTTTCGCTTTCTCATCCCCTTCGTGAGATCTCTGAATCAAAGCGATTGTGTGGTCCATAGTCTGCGTCCTTTACCGATTGTTTTTTCCATCTTTACCGTAGTCCCCTTTCCTGGTTCTGACACTACTTCCAGATGGTCCATAAATGCCTCCATGAAGGAAAATCCCATCCCGGAACGGTCTAGTTCCGGTCTGGTCGTAAAAAGCGGTTCCATAGCCTGTTTCACATCCTCAATCCCTTTTCCCTCGTCCTCAATCTCCAGATATAAGGTTCTGCCCTCTGTCCGGCATCGGATATGGATATTATGTACTTCGCTTTCATATCCATGGATGATAGCGTTCGTCACTGCTTCCGATACCGCAGTCTTCACGTCCGAGACTTCCTCCACCGTCGGATTTAAAGACGTCATAAATGCGGCGACCGTTACCCTGGCAAATGACTCGTTGGATGAACGGCTGTCAAAGATTAACTGCATCTCATTGGTATGTTCCATCTATTCTTCCTCCTCATATATCTGCATGATTTTCGTTACTCCCGACATAGTTAATATTTTTCTCATTCTTTCATTAGCGTGGACTGCGCACACTTCTCCTCCCAGTAAATAAATCCGCTTGTAGCGTCCCATGATGACTCCGATTCCTGAACTGTCCATAAAGTTCGTCTCCTTAAAATCAAAAATCACATAGCGGATGTGATTGTGCTCGATTAAGTGGTCGGATTCCTTACGGATCTCCTCGGCGTTGTGGTGGTCAAGTTCATTGGGTAAAAATACTGTCAGGCAGTTTTCCTGGACCTGATATTTCATGTTCATCCTCCTTTTTTCTGGTTAATTTCTTTTTCCGGTATTTTAAGCGTCTATTTTCAGAATGGAGATCATAAAATGATAAAAAGGATATGCCAAGCTGCATATCCTTTTCTTTCGTGTGTTATCGTTTATGCTTCTACTCTTCTTCGTCGTTGTCCGCAGCGTCTCCGGCTTCTTCGCCGTCGGCGTCATCGGATCCTCCGGCGTCTCCGCTGGCCTGGCCGTTCTGAGCATCCAGGGCCTCTTTAGCCGTTGCGGCGGCTTCGGTTCCCGGATAGCTTTCGGCGAGCTTCTGGTACTTGAGGTTGGCCTGGTTCTGGTCGCCGCTTTTCTCATAGGACTGGGCGAGTAAGAGCAGCGCGGCTCCTTCTTCATATCCTTCATCCATCCTCATTACCTGCTCAAGGTTTTCTATTGCGGATGTATAATTGGCAACTTCATAATTTTCCTGGGATGTGCTATAGAGAGAAGCGCATACCCTTGGAAAAAGTTCGCCTGCTATCTCATCGTAACTCTGTCTTCCCACGATTCCAAGAGAATCCGGATTCACTTTCAGAAGTTCCTCCACCATCGCCGCATCACCCATGTCGTCTGCACGGAAATGCTCTGCCATATTGAGTACGATCTCGTAGCTTTCCTGGGTTGAGGCCGCCGTGGCCTGTACGTTCTCCGTCTCCTCGCTGGTGGAACGGTACTCTTCCAGTTCCTTTTTCAGTGCGCTGATCTGGGCGTTCTGGGTAGCAATCTGATCGCTGAATTCTACGGTCTGCCGGTTGGAACGCGCCTGTCTGGACACGTTGATGGCAGGCATGATCAGAAACCACATGACGGCCACGCCTACTACCAGGCCAAGGGCGATGTTTAAGACCGTATGCAGCCCTGCGTTATCCTTAATACTGGTGGATACAGGCTGTATGATCGTCTCATTCCCAAGATTATATGTAACGGTGTGCTTGTCCTTCTTCTCTTTCTCCTTGATCTTGACGTTCCTTGCCCTGCGTATCTGGTTCAGATCATGCATGCAGCGCAGGGAAAATTCGTCAGTGGTGTCCAGCTTGTACGCTGTACGGATGGACTGTCTGGCAAATGTATACTGTTCTGTATGCATATAGATCAGCGCCAGAAGCTGGTGCGCCTTCACATAGGACGGATGAACCGTCACAGCCTTCTTAAGCTGAATAATTGCCAGGTCTTCACCGTTCTGCCTGCAGTAGTCCAGCGACTGGTTGTACCTCTTTACCGCCTGGTTGATCGCCTCTAACTCTCCTGCCGTCTCCCGTACCTTCTGGATATAATAATTTGCAATATTATCATGGGACTGGAAATTCTTGCTTAAAATCCACTCCACCAGCGCCTCCATTACGTCTCCTCTGCCATAATAGACAAGACCCAGCAGATTCCTGGAAGCAATGTTCCCTCTATTATATTGTAAACTCTTCCTCAAAGACGTGATTGCACCGGACAAATCCCGGATTTTCGCTTTCTTCAATCCGTCGTTATACCAGTACATAGACTGGTAGGAAAGCTTTGTTGTATAATCCATATGCGATCCTCTATCCTTCTTCTACTTTGCCTTCTCCATCACTTCTCTCAGGATATCCGTCATATCCGTCAAGTCTTCCTGATAGATCGCTTTCTCTATATCTTCCACTTCCAGGCTTGGCTGGAACTTTTTCAGTTCTTCCTCAAAGTCAAGCATATGATATGCCTCCTTCTAAATTAACACTTTTATCTTCCATTACGGTTTTTATCATTCCTGCCAGATATAAGGATCCAAGACAATAGACGTCTCCATCCCCGCGCCTCCTGGCTTCTGCCTCACAAAGAGCGTCCTTAAGGTTCTCTTTGCCGATGACTTCCTTTTCGGTAAACTTAGCGAATAACCGCGCCAGTTCCTTTGCCGGGACTTTCCTTGCTCCCTCCACCTCTGTGACGACATACGCCCTCACGTTCAGATTCTTACACAAATACTGAATCATCTGCTCATAATTTTTATCATTAACCGCTGAAAACAGAATAACCGAATCTGTTTCCCCATTTGCCGAAAGAGCCTTCACACTCTCTGTAAACGCCTTGACAGCTCCCGGATTATGCGCTCCGTCAATTACCAGATGAGGCCTGATCCGTTCCATCCTTCCCTCCCACTTAAGAGTGGATAAAGCTGACTGCCAGCGTTCTTCATGAATTGTTTCCCCTCTCAGCAGATACTCCGCGGCGCAAAGGGCAAGTTCTGCATTCATCGCCTGGTAACACCCACAGATTGGTATCTGAAAGATAACATCTTTATCATACGCATTCACCCGTGAAAATGCAATATATTTTCTGGTAACTTCTTGAATTTCGTACGCATGATTCGATATTTCTCTACAGGGTGCTTCATTTTCACTGGCAATCCTGCGAATCACCGCCGAGGCCGCCTCACAGTTCCCGTCATAGATCACCGGGACCCTGCCTTTCATGATTCCCGCTTTCTCTGCGGCAATCTGCTCTATGGTATCGCCAAGGATCTCTGTATGGTCAAGACTGATAGACGTAATGATGACAAGTTCCGGCCGTTCCACCGAATTCGTGGAGTCCAGCCGCCCCCCAAGCCCTGTCTCCAGGATGATATATTCCACATCCGTTTCCGCAAATGCTTTCATCCCCATTCCAAACAGAAACTCAAAATAAGAAGGATGTCCCCATCCCTCTTCCTCCATCTGCTCCGCCGCCTCATAAGCTGCATGAAAAACTCTGGTAAATCCTTCATCATCAATGGGAACATGATTCACCCTTATCCGTTCATTGACCGACACCAGATGGGGAGAGGTAAAAAATCCCACTCTTTTCCCCTCCGCCATCAGAATAGTCTCCAAATATACACAGACAGAACCTTTTCCATTGGTTCCTGCCACATGAACGATCTTCCTGTCTGCGGCAGGATTTCCAAGCCTTCTTAGAAACTCCTTTGTATGGTCCAGTCCATGCTTTTTAGTAAACCGGGGAATCTGTTCTATATAAGCCGCCGCCTCCTGATACGTCATTTCTACTCTTCCTCTTCCAACTGCTCGACCCAGGACTTCTTCTTATCCGTTGCCGTGCCTTCCTGTACTACAAGTTCCCCGTTCTCATAAAGATAGGTATCCGACTTCCGAAACACCGTGTTGCTGGATCCCATCTGTACCACCACGATCTCATCCGCCTCGCCAAATTCTGTCTCCGGCAGGTCAATCCTGGTATTATTCAGAAACGTACTCTTCTGTCTCTCACCATTGACAAACACCTTGCTGGACTTGGTAAAATTCTCCCCATAAAGGCTGTATCCCTCTCCCAGATGAGGAATCATATTCTGAAGCGTCACATCCCGGACCCCCATCATCATATGACCTTCTTCAATGGGCGGTTTCCCGTCATACACGTACTGATCTCCATACAGGATATCGTACTGCAGGATTTCCAGATCCGCCAGATAGTTCTTCGTCTTTCGTCTCTCCTGGTGATAATTGAATATCGTACCGGAATGAATATCAAGCCTTCCCAGCACATCCGCCATGATCTGATAAGAAGGAATGTTACGGTCCTCCTTGGGAAGCCCGATATTGTCCCAGATTACATAATTCGTATTATACAAATAACGCCCTTTCAGATCCTCTGCTTTTAATCCCATGGTCGGCAGATGATCGCCATAGAACACGACCACCGTAGGTTCTCCCCGCTCTTCCATGGCCTTTACCAGATTTCCGGCAAACTGATCCATCTCATAGACCTGATTGACATAATATTCCCATTTATTCTTCGTTCCTTCATCCGCAATCCCTTCTACCAGGATCTTCGGATTCTCAATCACTTTTTCCTCCGGATAATCCCCGTGTCCCTGAACGCTGATTCCGAACACGAAATCCTGCCCTTCGGTGGTATCCATTGCCTCTAAAATATGCTCCACCAGAATATCATCCTTGGCCCAGCCATTTTCTGTCGTCTGCAGAATGTTCATAAACTCCTTACTGGTATAGCTGTCAAATCCCACATTATTGAACACTCTTGACCGGCTGTAGAAATTCCCTCCATTATTGTGAAGCGCATGGGTTCCATACCCCAGTTCGGCCAGAGCCGTCGCCGCACTCTCGCTTACCTGGTTCTTAAGCACCGTCTTATACGGATATTCCCCCGGCCCAAAATATCTGAGATTCATGCCGGTGAGCACCTCAAACTCCGTATTGGCAGTTCCTGCGCCGATGGACGGAACCTTAAAATACCCGGAAGAATAGTTCTCATACATGGCATGAAGGTTCGGGCAGGCGTCCTCTGAGGTCGTGAAAAATTCTGCCTCCGCCACGTCAAAATAAGATTCTAACTGGATAAAGATAATATTCGGAAGTTCCTCACGAGACCGCCCCGTCTCACTCTTCGTAATCTCTCTGTTATTACTGATCTCTGTAATGGTCTTCTCATTATAGTCATTTGGTTCAGTGATCCCAGTATTGAATACACTGGCCATAAAACAGTAGGGGAGCCCATAATCCTCATATGCAAACGCAATATTTCCAAAGTAAGTGGAAACCACTCTTTTTTCAACCGCCAGGTCGGAAACAAACCCGTACAGAATGAAACAGGCGGCAACGCCGGCCAGCGCCCAAAGCCGGCGGATCTTTCCGCTATACTGTCCGCCTCGCCTCCACATCGAGATGATCCAGATCACCACGGCGCCGATCCCGATGGCAAGTCCCACAAGTTCCGCACCGTTAAAGTAATTATTGATCAGCGTAATACCGTCTTTGGCAACCTTAAAATCCTGAGCATTAAAAGGCGTTACCCGCTTCATCAGCATATAGCCATTGGCCACGCCCAGGGCAAGCCACAGCACACTGATGATTATACGCACAAACATTCTCCGTCTGACCAGGTAGACCACGGAAAAAGTTATAAATATCATAAACGCATTGTACAGGAACACCATCGGCGTCCCTGTCATATACTCCCATGCCTCCACGGCTGAATGCCGGGAGATCGCCTCAATCACAAAATTAATGATACACGCCAGAACGCCATGGAGGAGCAGCGAAATCCGGTTCATAAACTGATACACCGGCTTCATCTTCCTGGCAAATGCGCTGTTACGTCTCTCCTCAAGAATCCTCTCCCGCCGCTCTTTCCTGGCTTTCCAGTATGCCTTCACATCTTCTTTTTTGATAGTTTTCAGTTTGTGAAATGATCCTTTCATGTCTGGCTTCTTAACTTGAAACTTTTTCATATTTTCCCCTTAGAATTCTGCAATCAGCCTGGCCACTACTGGCCAGACTGCCGTTATATTTTACACGAATACACGGACTGAATACATTCCGATTTACCTCTACGCCTGTTTCGCTTTCAGACTCTCTAACCGTTCGCTTACCTGCTCTTTCATCTGCCGGTACTTCTCAAGCTTCTCCCGCTCTTCCTGAACCTTGGCTTCTGGCGCCTTGCTAACAAACTTCTCGTTGCCAAGCATTCCCTCTGCACGGGCAATTTCTTTCTGAAGCCTTGCTTCTTCCTTCGTCAGACGTTCCGTCTCCTGTGCAAAATCAACCAGTTCCTCTAATGGAACATACACTGTTACATCCGGAACGACGATAGACACGGCATCCTCTGCAATTCCCTTCTTATCCTTCTGGACAATAAACTGGGTGGCCGAAGCCATAGCAATTGTCGCATTATTGAGATACACAAGCCCAGAACACAGCTGCTGATCCTCGCATACCACATAAATCGTTGCCTTCCGGGAATTGGGGACATTCATCTCGGCTCGTACATTACGCACGCCGCGGATGATCTCCTTGTAATGCTCCACAATATTTTCCGCAATTGGGAAGTAATACTTCTCTTCATATACCGGCCACTGGGACATCATCAGAGATTCCTCCTCCGGCACCAGCTTACTGTAAATCTCCTCCGATACAAATGGCATATACGGGTGTAACAGTTTCAGAGATTTTTTAAGCACTTCCCGCAGAGTCCAGAGGGCATCATTGGCGCTCTTTGCATCCTCCTGGGCGTGATAAATACGGTACTTGGCAATCTCGATATACCAGTCACAAAATTCATCCCACATGAAATCGTATATCTTTGACAGCGCAATTCCCAGTTCAAACTTATCCATGTTCTCGGTTACTTCCCGGATCAGATTGTTACACTTAGACAGAATCCACCGGTCACCTGGACGAAGCATGAAATCTTCCGGCTCCGTCAATTCTTTGTCTCCCAGGTTCATCAGAATAAACCTAGACGCATTCCACACCTTGTTTGCAAAATTCCGGCTTGCCTCCACCCTCTCATAATAGAAACGCATGTCATTTCCAGGAGCATTCCCTGTCATCACCGTCATGCGAAGGGCGTCTGCGCCATACTGGTCGATGATTTCCAGCGGATCAATCCCATTTCCAAGAGACTTACTCATCTTACGACCTTTAGAATCCCGGATCAGTCCGTGAATAAACACCGTGTGGAACGGAGACTTACCGGTATGGGCAAACCCGGAAAATACCATCCGCACAACCCAGAAGAAAATAATATCATATCCTGTAACCAGCACATCCGTTGGATAAAAGTAATCCAGATCTTCCGTATTTTCCGGCCACCCAAGGGTAGAAAACGGCCATAAAGCGGAAGAAAACCAGGTATCCAGCGTATCTTCGTCCTGGGTAAAATGCTTACATCCACATTTCGGACATACCTGCGGCATCCCTCTTGACACCACGATTTCCCCGCACTCTTCACAATAATAGGCCGGAATCCTGTGCCCCCACCAGATCTGCCGGGAAATACACCAGTCGCGGATATTCTCAAGCCACCTTAAGTACACCTTGTCAAACCGTTCTGGCACAAACTTAAGCTCGCCTTTATGGATCGCCTCTATAGCCGGCCTGGCCAGTTCTTCCATCCGTACAAACCACTGCTGCTTGATCAGCGGCTCCACTGTTGTCCCGCAGCGCTCATGGGTTCCCACGTTATGAGAGTGGGGAACGACTTTCACAAGATATCCCTGCTCTTCCAGATCTTTTACAATAGCTTTCCTCGCCTCATAACGCTCCATACCGGCATACTTACCGCCCAGCTCATTAATGGTGGCATCGTCATTCATAATATTGATCTCCGGCAGATCATGACGCTTCCCCACCTCGAAATCGTTGGGATCATGTGCTGGCGTAATCTTTACCGCTCCGGTTCCAAATTCCTTATCTACATAATAATCTGCCACAATCGGAATCTCCCGGTTCAAAAGCGGCAGAATCGCCTTCTTCCCTACAATGTCCTTGTACCTGTCGTCGTCCGGATGTACGGCGATGGCAGTATCCCCAAGCATAGTCTCCGGACGGGTAGTTGCAATCTCCAGAAACTCCTTAGAGCCTGCAATCGGATACTTGATATGCCAGAAGAAGCCATCCTGTTCTTCATGATCAACCTCGGCATCCGAGAGGGCAGTCTTACAGACCGGACACCAGTTGATAATCCTGGATCCTTTATAAATATATCCCTTCTCGTAAAGGCTTATGAATACCTCTTCCACCGCTTTCGAACAGCCCTCGTCCATGGTAAACCGTTCTCTGTCCCAGTCGCAGGAAACGCCCAGTTTCTTAAGCTGTCCCTCAATAGTGCCTGCATACTCTTCCTTCCACTGCCATGCTCTCTCAAGAAATTTCTCCCGACCCATTTCTTTCTTGTCAAGTCCCTCTTCCTTAAGCTGGCTGGTAACCTTCACTTCCGTGGAAATGGCTGCGTGATCCGTTCCCGGCACCCACAAAGCGTTAAATCCCTGCATTCTTTTATAACGGATGATGATATCCTGCATGGTATTATCAAGGGCGTGGCCCATGTGCAGCTTTCCCGTAATATTCGGCGGCGGCATCACCGTTGTGAACGGTTTCCTGCTTCGATCCACCTCGGCATGGAAATACTTATTCGCACACCACTTCTCATATAACTTCGGTTCAATCTCTTTCGGATTGTAGGTTGTCTCCAGATTCTGGCTCATGTACGTTTCCTCTCTTTCCTTTTTGTATCTGTATCTGTCGATTCTACTGAAATAACAAGATACCTCCAAGGGCGTATATACATATTATTATCTTTTCAAGTACTAAAAAATCGCCCTTTACAGTGTAAAGGGCGATTAAACACTTCTAATCGCGGTACCACCTTTATTCTATATAGAAGAAACTCTCCTATATCTCATCTTATTCTTTAACGGGAACGACTCCGGGATGACCTATGCATACGATATGGACAAAGGTTCAGTCATCCGGCTCCAAAGCTACCTTCCGCATCTCAGTCCTTAAGTGCCTCTCAGCCCAGAAACCCTCGTGTCTCCTGCCAGTCTTTCATAAACAAAATTGACATACCAGACTCCACTTTAAGTCCTTTTCGGGCACTCTCTCTGTCAGAACGAACTTATGCGTACTCCTCTTCTTCAACGCCTTTATGGTATAAACTTTTTAGTTCTATAAACTTTAAACAGGATTATAGACACACACAAGTCGTTTGTCAAGGAGTTTAGGGAATTTTCAGAAAGTCTTAAGGACTTACCGTAACGATTATAATTCGTCCAGCACGCCGCCGATCATTCTCCAATAGGCCGCCTTTTCGCCGTCCTCCGGTACATATTTCCCTTCGCTGTAGATCTTTGCAAGCTGACGGGCCGCATATCCCTCATCCGTCTCACTGGCTTTCTCGTACCACTCGATTCCTTTCTCGATATCGGCTTTTACTCCGATTCCGTTCAGATATAATTCTGCAACCTTCGCCTGGGCATAGGCATCGCCCTTTTCCGCCTGTCTGAGATGGTTCTTGAACTCTGTCTTCTCCTGCTTAATCCTCTGCCTTTCCAGGATCTCATTCAGCAGTTCCGTTGCCTCCTTATGGCTTTTTGCCGCTGCTTTCTTAAGCCATTTTACACACTCGTCCTCGCTCTTCTTCGTTCCTTCACCGGTATAGTATGCGAGGGCAAGCTGATACTGCGCATGAACATGCTCCTTTTCGGCCGCTTTCCGGAAATACTGAACCGCTTCTTTGGGATATGTATAGAAACCGTCTCCTGTCTGGCAGTACACCCCCATCTCATAATTGCCAGAGGCTGTACTCGGCTGACGGATTCCCTCGTCAAACCGCTCTTTTGCCCGCTTTACCTTCCGTCGGATCTCTTCAGCTTTTCCTAAAGCCGTCTCGTCGCCGTCTGCCGCCATCTCATCCAGAATCCGTAACCCCTCCTCTACATCCTGTTTTCCCGTACTTCCGAAAATATATGCCTCGGCCAGGGCGTACCGTCCTTCTGCCCGTCCTGTCGCCGCCGCTTTCTTCACCCAGCTCATACTAAGTTTTAAGTTCCGCTTCACCAGTTCCCCTTTTTCGTAAAACCGCATCATCTGCAGCATGGCAGGTACATACTCTGCTTTCGCCGATTCCCGGAACCATCGAAGAGCCTGCTTATGATCCTTCACCGTCTTCTCTCCCGCATAGCTAAGTTCTGCCACCTGAAACATCGCCGCCCTATCACCGGCCTCTGCCTTTTCGAGCAGTTCCTCATACTCTGCGGCTTGCCTTGCGGCCTCTTCCATTACATCCTCTTCACTCTCCGGCCCGGACTGCTCTTTCGGTAATTCTGCAGGCTTCTCATCCATCTCGTCAATCCAGTCCTTCTCCGGCCGTCCTGCCTGGAATGTCCCTGTATCGTCTCCCCAGTCCCCTTCTTCGGACTGGATAAAATCTGCCAGCCAGCGCATCTTACGCGCTTCCTCGGACTCCTTTTGATCTGCAAGATCTTCAATTCCGACAATCTCTATAGCCATTCCGGTCGTCCCTGGTTCATGGGAGTTCTCCAGTTCTTTAAAGGACGGCTGATTTACTGTATCAGCCCCAGGCTTAAGCGCCTCCGTTCCGTCTGAATCTTCAAAATCTACTCTCGACTCCGATCCGCCTTGATTCATGAAATCCATGAGTTCTTTTGCACTGTCGGCTTCGCTCCCCTGATCTGCTCCGTCTGTTCCTTTCTGTGCAGAAGGCGACATCTGTTCCTTCTCTTCTGCTTCGGCTTTCTGCCTCTGTTCAATAATCAGCTTCAGCACATCCGCCACATCCAGAAACACAGATACATCTATCTCTCTTATACTGCCATCGTCAAATGTAAGTACACAGCAGCTGTTATTCTCCGGCTTTATAGATACACTTTTTAGAAACATAAGGCCAATGGGCCCTTCTTCCTTACATTTATCGCTGTACAGATAACGGTCTGTCAGCAGAAATCCCGTCTTGCCGGATCTGAACGCAGACGTATCAAGAATCGCCGCCACTTCGTCTGGCCGCACACCCTTTGCATACCTTTCTATTGCCCGCTCAATCTGTCTCTCCTTTAAATCCTTTGCAAGTTGAAATCCAAATGTATTCTTCCCCTTATAATTCTCTACAGCATACTCAACCCATTTTCTCATACTTTATCTCCTACCCCCTGATCCCCCAAAGGATGACACTACGCTTTCGTATCATCTTATTTTACCACACTATGGAATATTTGTCATATATAACAGTTTATATAAAATTCAGACTGCGAAGCACATACAGCCACCCCGTCAGTGTAAACGCACTGAACAATGTCGTCAGCATGACCACACTAGAAGAGAGTACTCCTTCATGTCCCATATTCTTTGCCATGACGTAGCAGCTCACCGTTGTAGCTGAACCAAGCATAACCAGAATTGCCACCAGTTCTTCCCTGCGGAATCCTAACTGCACCGCAGCCGGAAGAAAGATTCCGCAAAAACCTGTCAGCTTGATCAGCGAAGCGGTGACCGCAGGTTTCATTTTCGCAAATGCCTTTCGGATGTCAAAGGCAGCCCCCATTGCAATCAGACCCATGGGCGTCGTCATCCCTGCCACACTCGTTACCAGTTTGTCTACAACCCGGGGCATGGGAATCCCAAACGCAGACCATAATAGTCCTGCCGCAATCCCAAGAATAATGGGATTTGTTACGATTCCCTTCATGGTTTTCATAAGCACCGTGCGGTCCAGCCCGCTCTGTCCTGGTCGGAACAGGGAAAGTACAAGCACCGCCATGACATTATACAGAGGTACGCTTCCAATAATCATCAGCGGCGCCATCCCAGAGGTACCGTAGATATTCTGGATAAATGCAATCCCAAGAATCGCCGCGCTGCTGCGGTAGGATGCCTGGATAAATTCTCCCCTTATGGTCTTGTCCTTCCAAAGAAATGACAGCATTGCCGAGATAAAGATACTAATTATAGTTACAACAAAACAGAAGAGTACGAATCTGGGATTCCATACTTTCACAAAATCGACTTTCGCAAGATCCCCGAACAGAAGCAGCGGCAGGGGGACTCTGAATACAAACTGATTCATCTTTGATGCGAATGCATCGTCAATCCATCCGATTTTGTGAAGCAGAACGCCAAGAATCATCATTAAAAATACAGGGACTGTCGCGTTCAGGCTGAATATCAGATTTTCCATATGCTGTAAGCCTCCTCATTGTACTGGTAAAATCTCTGGAATAAAATAAAGAGCAGGCAGTGTACTCACCACCTGCCATATAAAATTAACTTTCCCATAACTCTTATTCCTCTTATTTACATTTTCCCACTATAAAATTGAAAAACACATTATTTGTCATATTCTGAAAAACAATATGCTTCACCGCCGCAAATCATTTCCTTCTATATTCAGTCAACAACTTTATTATACCACTTCTTTCCTGTATTTTCTATAAAAATAAGCCTTTTAGACTTCTTAAGCAAATCTTAAAGAATAATAGTTATTGTTTTTAACGGATAAATGCGATATAATGACGTTGGAATCAAAAGGATTTTTGCCCCCTATCATGCATTTAGCAGAATACGGGATCTTAGGAGTAAAATTATGACAGAAAGAGAAAAAATGTTAGCAGGACAGCTTTATGACTGTGGAGATGCCGAATTATTAGCGCAATGGCATAAGGCAAAAGATTTAGCGAGAAATTACAATATGATCAATTCTGCCGATCAGAAAGAGAAAGAAAAGATATTGAATGAATTACTGGGCGGCAAAGGTAAAAACCTTTGGATAACAGCGCCATTTTTTGTTGATTATGGCAATAATATTTATTTTGGAAATAATTGTGAAGTTAATATGAATTGTACATTTCTGGATGATAATATCATTCGTATTGGAGATAACGCTCTTATTGCTCCAAATGTGCAGATCTATACGGCTTTTCATCCAACAAAAGCGATTGAACGTTTTGGCGAACCAAAAGAAGACGGTTCGTTCGAATTCTGCAAAACTCAGACAGCGCCGGTTACTATAGGGAATAATGTATGGATTGGCGGCGGAGCCATTATCATGCCAGGAGTAACCATCGGAGATAACGTCGTAATCGGCGCCGGCAGCGTTGTTACAAGAGATATTCCAGACAATTTCATAGCGTATGGTAATCCCTGTCGGGTGATGAGAGAAAACAAATAGTATTATTTCATACCGACAACTGAATTCATTGCTATTTGCACCTTCCTAAGATTTGCTTCCAACGGCTCGGCGCCGTCTAAAACAATCTGCCTGCATAGTAACAATTTCTGCCATTCGTCATGTTTAGCCTTACTTCTCATATTGACGCTGCCAGTATCATATTTTCTTGCCCATTCGATGAATTGCATATGCTGTGTATACATATCACCCTTGGGCATAATTCGGTCGCCAAACTTTTTCTTTTCTCTAATCTTTAACCTTTCAATTCTTATTTCAGTATCTGTAACAAGTCTTATTGCCAATGTAAATAGAGGAATTAATTCATCTCCCCAATCTGTCAAGGAACCGGAAATTACTACATTTTGGGCTTTAGAAATGTCTTTTTTGATCAAAGCAATCCGTTCCTCTTTACTTCTTTTTAAGGTATATTGAGGATTAGTCGGCAACCAGAAATAATCATCCGTGTCTATGAACTGAAACATTGACGGACGAAGGGTATGCCTCTCGGCGTGCCCCTGGGTATAGCCTGACTCTTCACAGATTTTTCTGCCCAGCGTAGTCGTTCCTGAACCGGATGCTCCATAAATATGTATTACATTTTTCATTATCATCACCTACTCATCAGCAAGGCGGATTTTCGACGGCGCAGCGGTGGCTACGGCGAGAAAATCCAACGCAGCAGATCACCCCTCATTTAAAGATGGTGAATCCCTGGCCTGCGAATACGGCCAGTACTCCAAGCGTAACACTGAGTATTATATAAACAATCGCCAGATGTATTTTACCATCTTTCACCAAGTCTGCCGTCTCCAATGCAAAGGAAGAAAATGTAGTAAATCCCCCACATATCCCTACCTTCAGAAATAATACGATTCCTGGATCCACAAAGTCTGTTTTCATTGCCAGCGAAACCACCATTCCAATTATAAAAGAACCTATTATATTTATCATTAACGTCTTTATCGGAAATGCACATCCTTCTTTCAACGGGATCATTCCTATTAAATATCTACAGACTGCGCCTATAAATCCGCCGGTCCCAACAATAATACACTCAATCATGACAGCCCCCTCATTTCTATTATTGTTACGAAAAATTTGTGAAGCTATCTGTTCTTAAAACGCTGTCTACATGAATATACACATCCATGTAGGTAGTTCCCTCTTTTTCATACACATGCTCAAAACATGATAAAATATCCTCCTTCGGCTTTTCGCAAAACCCGTTTGCATTCAAAAAATCCAATATTTTTTTATACGCTTTAGGAATACGGCCTAATGCCGCCGCAAAAGGATCCCGTATTGTAAGCACTGCATAATCTGCCTCTTTCTGCTCTGCGAACTCCACTCCCGGACAGCTTGTTTCAAAACCTTCCGGCAAGATATAAGCAGCTACATACCCGCGAAGGCCAAACCGATTCTGCATTTCGGATATAGAAAACGGAAAATCCCATCCGATTCTCATTGCATCTGGCTGAAATTTCAGCAGTCCTGATCGTCTGGCCCAGTTTTCCATATAATAATTTACATCGTCTTCTGGATTTGGAGTGAGCATAACATATCGTGCCATCGTAAATGCTTTCACTTTTTTTACTATAATTTCTGAATAAGCTTCGTCACAAACATTCATTTCTTCTTTTACCAAAGCATCTAATTTACAAGAAAAGACATCGCTTAAAACAATGAGCTTATTCAATTCCGGGGTAATTTCATCCGCTTCCCATTTAGATATTGTCTGACGTGAAACAGACATCATCTCCGCCAACTGTTCTTGTGTAATCTTTTTTTGTTTTCTCAAATATTGAATATTTTTTCCTAAACTCATAGAATTTTCCTCCTAAGCTCATATATTACTGAAACTGTAGCTTTATATTACCATACCCACTAAGAAAAAAACATCAACCAAAAAACGCAACTTCAACAAGAATTGTCAACCGGAGGTTTACATCAATTCCGCTGCTAAAAGCTTTAAACTGTCCCGGTATATCTGCCCAGTATGACGGAGACACAGAAATAATAATATCAGCCCATTCATATTGCTCTATGATCCTATCAACATCGTCATTTTGAACGCATTTTGCTGTATTATGACATGTTCTGCAGCCTTTACAAAAGTTAATATGATAATCTTCAATACATCTGTTTTTAACGTCATATCTCTTTTCCAGGCACTCCGTAACTATTTTAACTACTTCTGCTGTTGCTCCATTTCTTACGGGACTGCTTTTATATTAGTAGAGAACCTCTCGAATTTTTCTCATTTCTCGCCAAACGTTATCTCCATAATTGCTTACTAATACAGAAATAATCCCATTATTCGGATTATATTCGGATATAAAGCTTACTCCCGGATCACAGCCTTGAAAATATGCCAAATCTTTACCATTAGGATTATCAATGATCCACGTCCCATAGCCATAATACCCCTCTTCTGCGTCAGCGCCGTCTCCACTCTGCTTACTAATCATATCTGAAACAAGATCTTTTGAGATTAATTTTCCCTCCAGTAAATTAATCCAAAAACGAATAATGTCTTTTACCGTTATGAAAGCACCTCCTGCGCCAGTGCCTTTTGCATCAACAGAAAATATATTTGTACGGTAGTCTTTTGTATCATTACAATAAATATAGTTATTGGCACATTTTGCCGGCAGCCGATCCAGCTCATAATAACCTGTTGATTTCATACCACATATATCAAAAACATTCTCTTCTAGGTATCGGTCAAAATACATCCCTGTAACTTTTTCTATAATCATTGCAAGCAATACATACCCTGAATTATTATACTGAAATTTTTCTCCCTTTGGATACATCATAGGCTTATTTATAAATAGTGGGAGCAAATCACTGTTATGTCTGATTTTATAATTAGGATAGTCAATCCACAATTCTTCATATTCATCCATAACATTCTCATCAAAATAATCCGGAACACCCGACGTATGGTTTAAAAGTTGTTTCACTGTCACGTCCTTATCAATATCGTTTAACGGCATGTCAAGTAACATGCCTAATGTATCATCTAACTTTATTCTTCCACGTTCAATCAACTGTAATATTCCTACTGCAACAAATACTTTCCCTGATGAAGCACTTGCAAATTTCGTTTCTATTGTGTTTGAAATTTCATTTGATAAATCTGCAAACCCATTTTCTCTTTCAAATAAAACGTTTCCATTCTGCACAATATATATATTTCCCCTAAAATTTACATCAATGATTTCTTTTATATTCATTTCCATCCCCAGCCTTTCGCCCAAAAATTTTTAATATAATTATTAACTCATCAATAGATTCATATATTCTACGCATTCCAAATCACCGATCTCCTCATTTCCAAGATATTTCATATATTCTTTCCCCTCATAAAAATTCATTATCGGGCGGCGAAGTCTTGACGGAAATAATGGCAATTTATTCAATATAGACAAATCCAGCCAATCAACTCCAATTTGATTCGTATCACCATGAAGTGCTGCATTAGGGTCATTTCCCAGATAATCACATAAAAATACTAAATCCATTCTGTGAAAACTCTCGCCGTGCCCCCCCCCTATAACAAAAAGCAAATCTTTACATTTAACCTCTATTCCTGCTTCTTCTCTAACTTCCCTTTCAACAGTCTGAGGAAGCTAAAGGTTTTCATAGCTATAATATTCTTATTTTACGCCATATTTACAGTTTCAGAGCAAGCAAGTTATCGGTGCATTCCCGATAATAAACTCAATAAGTTTACTTGCCGAATCTCTTTCAAAAGGAAAAACTCTATTGAAATATTTGTAGTATATTAATATAGACCAATAAACTTCATAGCCGCCTCTATCGTACTCATCTTCTGTAGGGAAATAGGACAAACACCCGTTTGTATACCCATTCACATAAAAAAACTGATTTTTCAATTGTTCCATTGCTTCGAGAGCAAATTCCACCATTAACTCATATGGAACTCCGCAGATACACCATCTCCCGATGGCAAAATATTGCACTTCTACCGTTTCTTTCTGTCGATACACCCCAGCATTACGCAACGTCTCTATTTCCTCCAGCCATGCCGTACCGTCTATTCCACAATAACGCTTTGCTTCTTCCGCAATGTTTTCCGCCACCGCAAGAGATGGTACGTCAGCATATAAACTCATTTCTCTTGAATACATATCAATCACTGATTTATCTGCCACTTCGATCAGCGCTATCCTCTGCGATAATTTTTCATAGACAGCAGCTGCCATATCTTCCAAAGCGGTATCCGACCTGATATACTGCTCTCCTCTTGCATCTATCGGAGTTTCTGCAGAACAGAAATACTTAGGCGCTATATTCCCTGCCGAACCTTGAACCACCATGACCGGACAGCCAAATTTCTCCTGCAATAGTTCCCTAATATTCCCAAAGTAATCCGGCGATATCAAATAATTGTCACGCTTTAATACATTGCAATGAGCCGTCACCCGAACCAAAAGCAGCTTTCTTTCTTCTTTGTCTAAACCGCATACTTTTAATATGCCGGCTCTTTGATCCAGTTTTGTATTATTCTCCCGTCTATTAACTCCAATAGTAACTTCTGCGTTATCCCACCCGACTAAAACCAGGTGCATATCAGCTTCTGCACGCTGCACGGCTATTACAATATTTTCGCATACCATTTTAAAGTATTCTTCCGAATCGTCTATATTTGGTGCTGAATGGCAATGTGAAAAACATAGCATTACTTTGTCGCTTGAAACTTTCAAAATACTTCTCACTTTAGACCGCAGTTCGTCAGCCAGTTCCCTCTTAAATCCGATACTATCAATCGTAATCAGACAACAGCGGTCTTTGCTTTCCCATACCGCTACCTGTGCATATAATGGTTTCAATACCCCTCTGGACGTATTATCCTTTCTATTGAAACCAACCAATTGCATTGGCATTTTG
Organism: uncultured Dorea sp.; assembly: GCA_910579925.1. Lineage (GTDB taxonomy): Bacteria > Bacillota > Clostridia > Lachnospirales > Lachnospiraceae > Sporofaciens. The sequence continues at coordinate 25,250 of CAJTVY010000001.1, read as the reverse complement.
GGGGTTATATCTGTTTCCGCATACCCCAGTTTTATCATTGTATATCCTCCCCTGTTTATTTCATATCAACCTGCTACAAAATACTTACAACCATAAAAATATATAGTCAAATTATATCACTACCTATGGGGCATAGCAACCGCCATGCCCCATATCTCATATCATTCCAACGACTTCTCAATCTTCCGTTTCTGCCCTTTCAAATCATTCTGCTTTTCATACAGATTATTTCGCTCTTTGCAGAGTTCTTTCATGCGCTAAAACTGCGCCCGCACTCCCTCCCGGCAATCTCTGTCTTGATTCTTCATAAATTTAAGGAGCTGATAAGAATGCGGACCATAAGCCAAGTTGCAGAATTAACAGGCATAAGCACACGAACGTTACAATACTATGACGAGATTGGATTGTTAAAGCCAAGTGAATTGATCGAATCCGGCTATCGCCTATATGATGATGAAGCCTTGCAAAAACTACAACAAATCCTGTTTTTTAAGGAATTAGGATTTAAGCTGAAAGAAATTAAAGAAATTCTGCAAAAACCCGCCTTTGACAGAATTAAGGCTTTTATTTTTCTACCCCCACTTCCTCTATCCAGACCATTACTGATACCGGCTTGTGGTTCGCTACGCTTGGCGGTAAATACCCACGACCGAACTTGCACCGGCAAGATGAGCGCCATGTTCGGCACACAATTGGAAGAAATCGGCATTAGCCGATTTTCCCTTATTTTGACCTCTTAATACAGGCGTTTGAGATTTTTATCCTTCAGTTTCTTTATATACTTTACCGCAGGCGGAAGGAAACATACCTCTGTCATCCACTCAAATTCTGCTGGAAACGGTTGTCCCTCCCTAACGGTAAATCTCTTTTTCTTTACTTAAAAACATTTAAACAGGCAGCCTACCCTGCAAAAGGATAATTCATCATAAACGTAGTACCGGAAATGTTATTATAAAAGATCTCATCGAACCATCCATACTGCCCCGTATTATAAAGTCCTCCACATCCATATACGTCTAATAGTTTATCTGCATAAAGTTCACCTTCATCCCTGTATTTAAAATAAAGATGACAATCCGTGCCGATATATTCATAGTATCCTTCCCCATTATAATGTGCAATATGCTCGTTAAAAATAGTTTCCTCACTGATATTTCCGGTCACATCATCCTGTACCGCTCTTGTTAGATGAAATTTAAAATTAGCATTATCAATGTTCTCAACGTATATGACAATACATTCATAAGAATTATCTTTATTGTATGCTGTAAATGAATAATCTTTTATAGGCGGGGCGGGACAGGGAATGCTACCTATATAATCTCCTGTCATATCCACCGCTTCATTCTGGGGTTCTGTTTCTTGTCCTGCCTGCTCGTCAGTTCCAACGTCTGTTGCAATATTATTCCATACGATATTAATCGGCTCGCCTAATGCTGCGATCTTTGCGTCAAACTGTTCCTGCGTCAGCTGCTCAGTTTCATTATAATAAGGGGTCGCCGGGTAAGCCGCACCGTCCTGCCTGTAGAATTCATACAACACCGCCGCATACTCCGGCTGGTTCAGCTTATAGAAATATGCTCCGCCATACTGTGCGCCGCCCGAGGAATATTTATAAATCGTTCCGTCCCCATATATTTTAGTGGGAGAACGTTCTGCCATAGTATCGTCATACATCAGTTTCCTTGCAATACTCCCGTCATAGGCATAGATATCCATGACCGTCATATCAGAACCGCTGTAATCATACCCGATCAGCAGTTCCTCCGTTCCGTCTGAATTAATATCATAAAATCCATAAAAGATTTTATCACTGGAATATCCGCTAAGTTCAACTCCCAGTCTGTTCACGTCAAGGAACTGAGTTTCTGAGGCTCCTGCGCCCGCCGCAATCGCTTCCCGGTATTCGTTAATAATCCCATTGTATGCGTCGCGAACCGTCTGGGCATCTGTTTCCTGTTTTTTTGTATAATCCAGACAGTCCCAGTACTGCATTCCTTCATTTTCTGCCCATACGGATCTTAGGCGAAACACATCGGAAACTCCTTTAAAATACTCCGAAAAGCCAAAATCATAGGGGAGTGGAAGGCTTTTTCGGCGTGACCATGACTCCATATTAACCAAATCAGAATTGAAATAAACAGATAAAATATCTCTCAAATCCACATATTGTTTTATCTCATTTTCAAACGGCTCGATCAGTCCGCTATACCATGTGTCTGCATCGTTCAAATTAGATGGATCTGTCTGATAAAGCACACTACCTTGCGCAACTCCCTGCACAAACGCTTCTTCCAGTGACAACTCCGTGGTATCATAAATCTCATTCCCCCCCATTGTAACTGATTTTCTACAGACGATGGCATTTCCCTCTAGCTGCATGAGATCCATATACATCTCATATTCAAACTCATGTATAGAACTTCTTGCACAATTCAGTATGCACAGAAATTTTGCACCATTTTCTTCTTTTACAAAGACATTCAGACTGCCAGACTCTTTCATTTGCATAATCCCATACTTCATATTCCTTTTCGGCTGATCCAGTTCAATCACCTGATCTCCATCTTTCTTAAAAACCTGTACATAAAGATGATCATAATACATATGTCTGTCCGGTTGACCATCTGCTGTAATCCTGACCGTAATCAGTTCTGAAACTCCGTCTCCATCCAGATCCGTCTCCATCGCCGAAAGAAGCCCAAATGCCCCCGGTGGTTTCTGTATACCATATAATCCCCCATCCCCATCCAGAGAATAATCAAAGGCAAGCCCAAACCGCCCGCCTTTCGAACTTCCATAAGAGGGGATCAGCGTCTGCTCTATGTAGGCCTTAAATGCCGGATCGGATTGGGGCTTTGAGTCTTCTTTCTCCTCCTCATTTCCATTTCCTGCCGTAGTGTTCTGATTCACCGTTTCTTCCACTTTCTGGTACTTCTTCTTTACTTCCTTACTCTTTGTCTTAGTTTTGGCTTCCTTCAGAACTTCTAACGCCATTTCCGGCTGTCCCTGTGTGGTGTATACATCCGCAAGTTCCAGATACGCCGTATCCCGCCTGGGTCTGATCGTAATGGAATCTCTGTAGATCGTAATGGCGTCATCGTATTTTTCCTGCTGTACACAGTCTCTTGCCTCTTCTATTTTCTGATCATATTTATTATCCTTAATCTTTGCATTTACGAAAAGCCCCGATGCGCCTGCCGCAATACATACGCCTGCAATAACAGCGGCAATCCATTTCCATTTTCTTTTCTTTGGCGCCGCATTTTCCTCCTCAGAATAATCATCCTCGTATTCTTTCCATTCCGGCTCTGTTTCCTGCTTATTCCTGACAGGCGCGCCGCAGTTTGGACAGAATTGGATCCCCTCTCTGATCTTCTTTCCACAATTCTGACAGTGCATATTCCTCATCTCCTTTACTCATCTGTATCTGCTCTTTCTAATTCTACCATTCCGCTTCGTCCATAAAAAATTCCAGAAACCAGATCCCCCAAATCAATCGTTAAGGTATCCCCTTTTAATTTAAATGGCACTTTGCCGCTGATTGAATTCCCTGGATATACCTCCTCAATGATTAAAACGCCACCCTCCACAGTATAATCAAATGCCCTGTAATTAAAACTCAGTCTTTCCGTTTGTATTTCTAATATCTGCCCTTGTGCCGCTTCCCATGTACCGATCAGCTTTTCCTGCTGGTTTGTAAAAAAATGTTTGTAAACTACAGCACAAACCAGGACTGCCAGCAACAGTATTAATATTTTTTTCATGATACCGACCTGGTTCTCTGCCTTCGCCTGCTCCACCGGCTTTTGTCTCCCTGCTTCCGCGCTTCCTGCAGGTATATTGGACTTCGCCGTATGAGTCATTCTTCTTTCCCCAAGAGATGCTCCGCACGCAGGACAGAATCTGCCGCCTTGTTTTATCGCTTTTCCACAGTTAGGGCAAAATCTAAGGTTTGACTTGCAGTTTTCTCTGTTACTCCCATCATCCATATGCCTCTCCTTCCCTTACTCCTTAATAATTACAGAGTATCGTCCACTCTCCCTCAAAGTCAGCCACTCTGAAATCAACTTTTTGTGTATCCCTGCCTTCTGATCCTTTTACTTTCAATTTTGTTTCTACTCTATAAAATTTCACATCAATTCCGTATTCCTGATAAAAGAATATTTCGCTTTTCCAGTTTCCCAAAATGTCTTCCTCGCCTATCTCTTCTTTTTCTGATATTTCATATTCTATCTGAAAATCTGTTCCAAATTGTTCCATAAAATCATCCCGCAGCTCTTCCATTGGCTCAAGATAAGCATATTCTAAAAATTTATCACCGGATTCCTCTACATATTCATCGACGCTGTCATAGGAAGCTACTACGTCAGGACTAATCCAATCTCCATAAAAAAAATCTTTGCTTAATTTCTTTTGCGCTTTTTTAGGAACCATCTTCTCTATATAATCCGTATCACCGGTATTCATATACTCGCAAAAATATTTAACCGGCATTTTGTATCCACTTACCTTGGTATTGATGAATCTGATACCTGCCGCCACGATTATTAAAATCACAAGAACGGCCGATATCATCACAGCAGCCTTTTTATTCAGTCCCTTCTCTCTTTTCTTTCTGCTTACAGGATACATTGACAGAGCCTCATTTCCGCCCCGACCCTTCCCAACATCCGGCGCATTTTCTCTCTTCGTACCTTCTACCGGGTTTCCGCATGAAACGCAGAACCTGCCTCCTGGTTCCAGTTCTTTCCCGCACATACCGCAATATTTCGCCACTATTTTTCCCATCCCTTCTTTTTCTTCGTATTCCCGCTCCTCATTAATCTTTTCTATATTTCTTCGTAAATGTCAATCTCCCAGGCTTCTTCATTCCACACAAACTTGATTCTGGACTGACCGGTCCAGGAATTACTTCTCATCGGTCCAGAACCATCCGCAGGCGAGTATTGTGATACTCCACTATACTTTAAACTTGTTTCCATATAGATCCGTCCATTTTCCTCATACGGCCTTTCAGGAACTATTTCAAAATCAGAAAACGTAATCTGGTTGATCACATAATAGTCCCACCACCGCATGGCTTCATAATCTTCTCTGACAGAGGCTGAAATCTGATAAGATAGACCCAGAGACGATAGTTCTCTGTTATTGACCGCAGATGTACACAGTTCCTCCAGCGCTTTTTTCCCTTTTTCTCTCATTTCCGTCAGCATTTCTTCCTGAAAGACCAGCATGTCCTCGCTGACTTCTATATAAGAGTTATAGGTTTCAAGTTCAATATCTTTCTGGATTTCTTCATAAAAGTCCGAAGTTATCACCAACTGATATGTACCGGTAAATAGTTCTGGTATTACATAATAATCTTTCAGTTTCTCCGTATAGGTATTGTCCTGATATTTTTCTGATATCTCTATTCCGCCAAGTGTAATGACTGCCCCTGCGGGAACGGCAATACCTACCTGTTGGGCGGTAAACCCTTCCGTTGAAATCTTCCACTTACGGAAAAACAGCCATTTCTTATCATTCTGGAGTTCCACCTGCAGGTCACGCTTCGAGATACGGCGGTCTTTTATCATTTCTTCGAACCGCGGCTCTGTCAGCCACTCGTTTTCCTCAATGTCAAGCATCTGATAGGCCTTCTCATACTTGTGTTTTTCCAGATAAGACAGAAACTGCTGTTTTACAACGCCTACATTTTCACTTCTTTTTCCTAAATTGATAAATATTGTTACTCCCAGGAGCAATACGCCCAGGACGGACATGATTACAATGATCCATTTCCACTTTTTCTTTTTTCGGGAAATTGGCAACACTTTTTGGGGAACACTCATCTTCATACCGCATTCACAACAAAATACCCCGTTTTTGCTATTATCCGCTCCACATCTTGGACAGTACATTCCTCTTCCCCCACTTAATTATAATTATTCCAATAGACTCCGAGAATATTTCCCGGAGTCTATTAGCTTTTCTTTCTTACATCAATTACTATTCTTCAATTGTTTCTTCCTGCTCTTCAATTACCTCTGTTTGAATCTCGGTGGAATCATCGCCTTCTTGCGCCGATTGATCTTCAGCCTTAACGTCCGTATTCTCAATCTCGTCCGTATTTTCCTGCTGATCCGAACCAGAATCTTCCTTTTTGATATCAGATTCCGGACTAACAATCCGGGCTCTCAGATGATTTCCAACATTAGAAGGACTTGACTCATATGATATTTCATTTATAAGTGAAATAGCCCCTGTAGCCGCATCATAATCAAACACATGCCAAAGCGTTCCTTCCCGGTTTTGTGGAACATTAATTGTATACATCAGTCTGTCGCCTGCATAAATCTGTACCTTCGCTGAAGATCCTGCCAGTTCACCAGAACTACTGGAATCCTTATTAGTGTAATCATGTATATAATACTCATACTTTTCATTCTCGGCATTGGTGACAGTGATTGTCTCCGGTCCGTAGCTATTTATGTCATCGACATCCAGACTCATATTCCCCTCACTCATATCTGAAAAATAAGTATGGTAATTTCCCTCATCTGAAATCTGTACCATATGGGAATCCAGATCATAAGGATATTCTCCCCATGTTAATACTACGCGCATGTTGCCATCTACGGAAGGCAGATTAGTCGGATTCAGCACAATCTGTAAATCCGTCTGTTCCTCAACCAGCGTTGTGTATACCGTGTTTGTCACAAATCCATCTTTCTCAGCTACAAGCCTGTATTTCCCTGCATTAGCCTGGAATGTATATTTGCCGTCTTCTCCTGAATATATCGTCTGAATGATATCATTACCATGATTCAATTCCTGAGAATAAACATCAATTTTTACCTGTGGAACCGGCTCTCCTGTATACGCATTAGTTACAGTTCCCGAACAGACTGCCGAACCTGATACATCACTGCGTAAAATCATCAGCTGTGTTTCAATCTGATTGGTCTGACCGCTGACAATCGAAAATTCCTGCTCATGAGGAATATAACCTGCTGCAGATACTCTAAGTTTATACGTCCCTTTCCGTAGTCTGTTCCCCTTAAAGTTCCCGTCTTCACCTGCATACACGGTATCAACCAGATTCCCGTCTCTATAAACCTGGACTTTGGCATTTGCAACAGGATCCTGGCTGTTGACACGCTTTACACTTCCCGCATAATCTCCCATATTACGGGTACATTCCTCTTTTATTCCAGTTTCCTCAAAATGGAATGGCAGTTTGAAATTTGCATTTCTTGCGGTTATTACATCATTATTATACTTAATATTCAGAATATCGGGGCCCACCTGCGCTGCTATCGTCAGATAATCATATAATTTCCCATCCAGACAAAACTGGAGCGGAGTCGCACTGATATGATCCATGACTGCATCCGAAGCTCCTCCAAACTCGCCCGCTAAACGCACAATATCAATTCCTAAGAATTGAACTCCAGGCTCTACGCTGATTCCACCTTTAATACTTCCCTCAAGTACCAATTCTTTCGGAGTATACTCTAAACTGAATACAGGACGTATACCTGTTGATTTTGTATACTGTATTCCTGTAGAATTACTCACTTCAAAACCAACTGAAGCTTTCCCTTCTCCATTAACATTCAAATAAAGCTGACCACTGAGATTAAAGCCATACGCAAGAGGTACTTTCATCGTTCCAAGATGTATTTTTTTATACAGTTCTCTCTCGTATTTTGCTCCCAGTTTCACTTCTGAATTCACTGCCAGATATACTTCATTTAAGTTAAGATCAAAGAGAGTCGGATCAGCGTCAAATTTATATTCAATCTCTTTAATATGAAGGCTTGCTTTCGCTTCACCTCCTCCTGGTAAGTCCACTTTTAACTCCATTGGATCAAATAGTGGTACCGCTCCGCTTGCACTTGCCCTTGACTGCGCTGCATTTTCAACCACAATATCTTCTGCCGGAATAAAGTCTCCCTCATAATCGTTGACTCCTTCAACCTCAAAAGACTCTACCACTTCACCGATCTCTGGTTCTCCGTAATAAATCACTGTTCTGTCATCCCCGGGAGTAATCTCTGTAATCTTAATTGCTATATCAGGGACACTCACATCCGAACTAATCAGAGCATGAACCTCTCCGGCTTTCCATCCTATAACTTTTTCTGGCTCTAAGACTATGATTTTTGATTCTTCTTCGTACAATTCATATCTGAGAGTTGTCTCTTCTACTCCTTGTACATACTCGATATTGTCCTCATGGTCTGGATCTACCTTCGCAGACTCCACTATATTCTTTATAACAGTAATAATCTGCTCCAACTCTGCATGTGTAAGTTTCTGATCCGGCATAAAGTTATTGTCTATCAGTTCAAACAGACCTAGCTTTACTGCTGCGCTATCTTCCCTGGGATACAACAGCATATCTTTATCATTCCATGAAACTGCAGCTTCTTCTAAAGTATAATTCAATGCCCGTACTGCCGTATATGCTGCAAATTCCCTGGTTACATAACCGTCTGGTTTGAAATAGACCATATTGTCTTCATCTGCAGCCAGTTCAAGCATTCCGTTTCTTATTGCACACTCAATCCGGTCGGCTGACTCTGTCAGACTATAATCATCAAACGAATACACATCGTACTCTCCGGCAGCCAAATTTACGGCATCCATAAGAGACAGAATCCATTCATTTCTTTTAACCTTATCCGTATCATCAAGATCTGGCTGATCTGCATCTCCCAAAGAATCGTATATAAGATTAACCTTGATTTTATAATCTTTCTTATCAAAATTCAGCGTATGCTCTACGCTAAAACTTTTTTTTACGCCAGCAGCCTGGACATTGATTCCTCCGATTGTCAGAGTTCCCACTAAAAGGGCCGCTCCAAGCATGAACATACTTTTTTTCTTTCGCAGAATGTATAGCATGATTCCCAGCGCAACTAATAAAATTCCTAATGCCGCAACCGGTCGTGCCGTATCTCCTGTCTTTGCACTTTTACTGGTTTGTGCTTTAGGGGATGATACAACTTTACTCTGATCCGCTTCCGGTCCGGTTACAACAGCCTTACCTTCTTTGATCTTGACTACTATTTCTTTCGTTTCGTCAGCCTTTAACTGATTCAATGAAATCAGCGCCGAACTATCCTCAGAAATCTGTAAGCCTTCCGGAAGATCAACTTTCACTGTAACACCCTCCATATCTGTTGAATTCGTGTTATGCAGTTTTACTGTAAGCTTTGCTTCCTCATCTTTTTGATAGATTTCTTTGTCTGCTGTCATCTGAACATCAAGACCATCTTGCACTGCCGCCGATACCATAAATCCATTACCTATAAACATACCGGCACATAGCAAAAATGACAGCAGGATTTTTCTCATTTGCTTCATTTTTTCCTCCTCACTATTATTATTTTCGATAAAATAATTTTACCGTTTTCATTTTACCCCCCCCCCCTATATTTTTGTCAATTTTCTGTGTCGTTTAGTTCCGAATCGTAACTTTAACTGTCTAATATTGTAACAGTTAAGCCTTCCGGCTGTTCCAATTCATTGGCTGCTAACTGCACAGCAAGTGCGCAGTTGCAGGCTGAACGGCAGAATATATCAGAAAAGGGATGATGTCTCGAAGAAATAATACTTCTTCTGACATCATCCCCCTATGAATGGATGGTTTTGCGATATTCATTAGGCAGCATGCCATATCTTTTTCTGAATACCTTCACAAATGCCTTACTGTTCGAAAACCCGTTTCTCTGCACAATCTCTCCGATGGGAATCCTGGTATCCGCAAGATCTTTCACCGCATGTTCAAGCCGGATATCGTCTAAACATACCTTGTAGTTGGTCTTCGCATACTTCTGGAACATCCTGGACAGATAGGTCGGCGAATATCCGAAGATCTCCGCCAGGCTATCCAGCGAAATATCCTCCTGGTAGTTCTCTTTCATGTAAGCCGTAATCTGGGAAAGCCGGTCTAATTTCCGGTTATTTCGGATCACTTTCTCGTTTACATCCGTTTTCCGATACTTTGTCACAAGGATATAAAGAAACATATAAAACTGGCTCTGTACCTTCAGCTCATATCCCCACGGCTTCTCGCTGTATACATAGTACATCTCCCGGATCAGACGCATGACCTCTTCATCATGGAGCCTGGAACTGTGGGAAAAATAGATGAATTTTTCATCCGTATAATATTTTTCAAAAGTAGCCAGCGGAATCTGCAATACTACCGTGCGGTTAGGGTTCGGCGAAAAGACGGAATGAATCTCATTCGAATTGACCAGCATGAATTCCCCTGGTTTCAGCGGATACCGCGCCTCGTCTATATAAAATTCCAGGCCTCCCTCAAACACGGCAAAGATCTCGATCGATCTGTGCCAGTGTTTCTCCCGTACATAATTGCCGTCCTTACCCTCGAAGATGAACATCTTGAACGGGATATCGTCATTGGGCAGGATGATTTCGTGTGAATATGCCATGAAATGTTTCTCCTTTTTTTACCGTGTAATCTCACTGATAATCGTTTCTCTCACCATCTTCCATGCCGGGAACATCACCGCCGCAACTGCAATCACCACATTTAGAATCATGATTCCCATCAAAACCAGATTCGGAATGTTCGCTGTCAGGTGTAAAAACTGCAGTACATGCGCCATGTAATAATCCATCACTCTGCGAAGAACCAGATTGTAAATCAAGAAAATAAACACATCCGCCAATACTCCATACAGAATCCCGGTCTGTAAGATCATCCGATAAAATCCGCCGTCCGTAATCCCCATTGCCCGGATAATTCCGTATTCCCTTCTTCTTGCAAAAATGGTGTGGTTCATGCTGTTTACGATATGGAACAGGCTGATGACCAATAGAATCACAGCAATACCGGAAAAAAATATCTGCTGCTGTCTTAAGTAGTTTTTCTGCGTCTCGATGGCAGTCGTATAATCCTGTAATACAGCTTTGGGCACATCCTTAATCACCTGTCGTAACTGGCCGCTCGCCTGTTCCGCCTCCATACCTTCTGCCGGCGACGCATTGATAAAGCTATAATCGGCGATACCAAAATTTTCTTTCATCTGTTCATTGGTCATGATGACGCCCGGGCTATCCTCCCACTTGTCAGAATTTAAGAACTCCTGCTCTCTGGCCAGCGAACGGCTTACGATTGCGGCAATCTCAAATTCCTGTTGAATATAACATTCTTCATTACTCTGAAAACTTAGCAGCTCGTCGGTATATCCGTCTGTTCTGGGAACCCGCAGAGTAACGGTATCCCCCGGTTTCTTTCCGTAAAAGTAATAATTACCCTGACCGTCCATATTGGCCACTGCAACAATCTGGTTCCTGTTCTTAATTTCTTCCGGGTCAATCTCTCCTTCCAGAATAAAATCTCTAAGCTGTTCCAGAAGTTCCTGATCATAACCGTACATATCGTATTTAATCCTGTATGTTCCATCGTCCTGCCGGACACAGATACCGCCAAATCTTTGTTGAAAGGATAAATCCTGATTCCTCTCATCAAAATAGTGTTCCCACTCTAATTCTTCAATATGAATCATCTCACTTAACGTATACTTTGTGGCATAGACGCGCTCCGTTTCCGGCATACCCTTAATCTTATCCGCCGCCGCTTCCGGGATGGTGTCAATGAGCGAACGGGACTTCAGTGAAATACGGTATTCAGAGCCAAGTCCGTCATCCGATTTCAACGAAAGTTCTGCATGAATCTTTAGATTTTCTACCATGTAAGTCGTACATAGGAAGATACATCCGCCCATTGATAAGGATATCAGAATTCCAAACACCTTCTTTTTATTGGCAAACATAAATTTCCGAACCACAACCCCTGCCATATTGATCGGACCCACCGCATATATTTTTCTTCTTTTTGTAAATGAAGTATCCCCGCTCATTACGTCTTTCAAAGACTGCTTTTTTAGGGAGCAGACTAGGATGAACGCTACGACCGCCAGTGAGATCAGCAGAAATGCAAAGCCAGATATCATGGCGTCCCACGATAGATAGAACGGTACTGCATTCGTTCCTTCCGCTAATGTCTGGTCTGCCCCAGACAAGCTTCCTTTGAATACACCGCCAACTTTCTGAAAGACCAGACTCAGAATTCCGTTTCCTAATAAACATCCCAGAGGGTATCCGATAAAAAGCAGCATAAAGAGTTCCAGAATCAGTGTCCCTCCAATCTGCTTTCCGCTGACTCCCAAGGTCTGCAGCATTCCATACTCAGAAGTTCTCTTCGACACAGAGATATTGAATACACTGTATACTACAAAAAGGCTGAACAGGCACAGCAGAGCTATCATTCCGTGATAAGTCAGATTATAGTCGCTCTGCAGTTTCAATACGATATAGGTGAAATTCCCTTCCTCTTCTGTGAGGCCAAATTTTATCGTTTCATAAATACCGGCAGGCGCTTCTTTGCTAAGATATCTGGTTACTTCATCATTGCCGACGACAGACTCTGCATTCAGCCCATAGGTCTTCAAAAAAGAGTCAAGCTGTCTATATAACTTCTCCTCTTCATCGAATCCAAGGTATAAAAACCTCTGCCTTCCTCGCCCTGAAAAACCATCGCTTACAAAGATTTCCATCTCGTCTGCACTTGCGGCCCACTTACTTTTCAGAACTCCTGTCACAACATAATCCTGTTCCCCGATATGAATGGAATCGCCGAGATTGCCGGAAAATCCCAGACTGCCAAGAACAAATCCATCCGCTGCAATCTCATTTTCCTTCTCCGGGTAATTCCCTTTAAGGAGATCTCTGTGGGCCATCTGACGGTAAGTCTCGTCGGTATGGATAAAACAGAGGACGAATTCATCTAAAACCACATCCCGGATTTCCAGCTTTCCGCAGCGTTTCAGCTCATATCCTTCCCCCTTCTCACCGCTCTGTATGGATTCATACATTTCCCGGTCTGTTTCCACATAATAATGCCAGTCGCCGTAGATAGTCTTGCTGTTTGCCAGGTCGCTTTTCTGGCTGCTGTATATCAGAGAACTGATTCCGGCAAGCAGCGAGGCTGTCAATACGATACTTGTAAAGATCGCCAGGGTCTGGCTTTTATAATAAAGCATATATTTCCATGCAAGTTTTAACATAAGGCATCACCGCCTTTTCCCGGAAACCTTCTTTTTCCATTGACGATACGCCCGTCTTCAATGTGAATCACCCTGTCGCAGGTCTGTGCAATGGCTTCGTTATGGGTGACCATGAGAATCGTCTGTTTATACTTTCGGCAGCTTGATTTTAATAAGCCCATCACCTCTATGGTTGTGGCTGAATCGAGATTGCCTGTAGGTTCATCGCCAAGAAGCAGTTGAGGTTTATTTACCAGCGCCCTTGCAATGGCTACTCTCTGCTGCTGGCCTCCGGACAATTCATTGGGGTATTTTTTGCGTTTCTCCCAAATCCCCAGCTCCCGAAGCAGTTCTTCGATGTATTTCCGGTTAAGATGCCGTCCCCGGTCAAAGGTTACAGGCAGGGCCACGTTATCATACACATTCAGTACCGGCATCAGACTGTAATTCTGAAATACAAAACCAATGTTTCTTCTGCGGAATATGGTAAGTTCCTTTCTTGACAGAGAACCAATCTCTCTGTTTTTCACGAAAATCTTCCCTTTCGTGGGATTGTCCAGGCCGCCGATTAAATTGAGCAGCGTAGACTTACCAGAACCGGACGTGCCTACAATGGCCGCAAACTCCCCTTCTTCCACCTGAAGGCTGATATCCCGCAGCGCATTCACCTGATTTGCTTTCTCTCCGTATATTTTTTCAACATGTTGTAGTTCTAATATACTCATCCGTCGTCGCTCCTTTTTTCTTGATACGTTTAGTATAACTTCTGTATCTTGCAATTTCTTTACAAACGGATGGTCAGTTCTTACAGTTTTGTAAGAACACGGAGAAGCTGCTGCCCTTCTGGTATTCAGAATCTACCGTCATATACCCTTTCTCTTTTTCCAGTATCAGATTCGACAGATACAGGCCAATGCCGGAACCTTCCAGGTTCTCCACTTCCGGACTCCTGTAAAACCGTTGAAAAATATCCGTCAGTTCTTCCTGCCGGATTCCCCGGCCATTGTCCGAAAACTGGATCTTTGTATAGATTTCATAGGTTCTTACACCAATAGAAATAAAACCGCCTTTTTCAGTGTATTTGACTGCATTTTCCAATAGATTTACAAACACTTCTGCCGTCCACCTGCGGTTATGGTATAACAGCCGGTCTTCAAACGGTTCCATGCTCAGGCTAATCTCTTTTTTCTCCAGTTTTTCATAAACCGTATCGACCGCATCCAGAATTGTCTGCCGGATCTTTGTTCCTGTTACTTCAAATTCATCAATATTCTGCTCCAGTTTCACCATCTTAGACAGCGATTCCACAATCCAGTCCAGCTTTTCGATCTGTCTGTGCATTTTATCCGCAAATTCTTTTCTTTGTTCTGGCCCAATCTCCCCTTTTTCAAAAATATCCGCATAAAGCGAAAGGTTTGCAAGGGGTGTTTTCAGTTGATGAGACATATTGGACACCAGGCTCTTTACCTGTTCTTTTTCCTTCCCGGCGCTCTTTACATGGCTGCCAAGCACTTCCTGTATCTGCCTGATCTTACCGATGAGGGCGGAGTATTCCCCCTCCTCCACATCAGAATATACGATCATTTCCTGACTTAATACGCTGTCCAGCAGACGGTCAATCATACGGTAAGTCTTTCTCTTCTGGTGAATACCATAGCCCGCCGCCAGACATAAAAATATGAATAAAATAATAGGAATCCACATCATTCTATTCCTTCCAGATATATCCGATACCATGTACGGTTCTGATCCGTGCGGGCTTAGAGATATCCTCTTCTATTTTCGCCCGAAGTCTGCTGATATTTACGGATACGGTATTGTGATCCACATACTTTCCGTCGCTGTCCCATATCTTCTCTAGAATCTGTTCCTTTGAAAGAATGTGGTTCCTGTTTTCAACCAGATACACAAGCAGGCGGTATTCTAATCTGCTAAGCTGTATTTCCTCTCCATGTTTATACACCTTACATGCGCTCTGATCTATCGTCAGGGGACCGGAAGCAATCTTTGGGGTTTCTGATTTTTCCTGTAGAATCCGCTTCATTCTTGCCTTTAATACGCCAAGGGAAAACGGCTTTGACAAGTAATCGTTTACCCCTAATTCAAGCGCCTTGATCTCGTCCATCTCCGTATCCCGGGCAGTCAGCATAATAATCGGAATATGACTGTAACTGCGCACCTCTTTACAAAGTTCAAAACCCGTTCCATCCGGGAGATTACAGTCGAGAAGAACAAGATCATAGCCCCCTTTTGCGAGCGCTCTCAGACCATCTTTTTTCGTTCCCGTCTCTGTCACGTCATATCCGTCGCCGGAAAAAGAGAAGGATAATCCTTCTCTCAGATCCGTATCATCTTCCACGATCAATAATTTCATCTCCACTCCACAATCCTTGCTCCTTCCATTTTCATACGGTCAGAAGTCTGGCTAAAGCCATTGCGCCGCCCCCATCACAGAGACGGCCTTTGCGCCGCATTCATTCCCATACTCCGCACATTCCCGAAGGGTACATCCTTTGGACAATGCGAAAATAAATCCAGCCGCAAAACTGTCGCCTGCCCCCGTTGTATCCACACACATGACCCCTTCCCTGGCAGGCACCATATAGGACTCTTTCCGGTTCATAACCAGGCATCCCGACTTGCCGCACTTGACCACAACATTGCCCACGCCTGTTTCAAGAATCGCTTCTGCGGCCAGGGCGGCCGTCTCCTTCCCGGTAAGCAGCATCGCTTCCTCATCGTTTGGCAGTAAGTAGTCGATATAAGAAAATGCCTCCGCCATCTCTTCTAAGGTCTCTCTATTCTTGCATTTGGTCATATCTGCGCACACAATCTTATTCTGGCTCTTTGCCTGTGCGAAAATACTTTGAAGTTCTCTGGCTCCAATCTGCGGGAATACGAAGATGCTGGCAAAACAGACAATCTTCACAGGGTCTGGGAACGGCAGAGGAATATCCTTAAGACACAGCCTGCGAAGGCTCCCTCTGGCGTTAGTAAGGAAACTGCGTTTCCCATCCTCCGCCACCAGCACCACATTGATCCCCGTCGCCAGATCTTTCTGAATACAGTCGTCCATAAGGAGAATTCCTTCCCGTCTGCAGTGCGCCAGAAGATACTCTCCTGCCCGGTCGTCTCCGATCACCGTCACAAGCCGTACCGTCTTCCCGAGACGGGCGAGTACGGTGGCCTCATTCAACGCATCCGCACCCACAGACATGCAGATATCCTCTGCCGGAAAAGAGCCTGTCCGAAATACTTCTTCTCCTGCCGGCCGCACAAGAACGTCGATAATCGCCGCCCCTATAATGAGGATTTCCGCTTCTTTTGTCTTCCTGTCATTCCCACTGCCATTCCTGTGTGTTCCTGTCATTTCCCTCTCCCTCTCTGATATGGATTCCCTGGCCAGACTCTTTATGAACCTCTGATTCCATGCCGCTGCCGAATGAAGCAGTCCACAATCACAGACGAGCCTGTCCCTTCCTCCTCAACCTCTGCCTCTGCCCTCAGATCAGGATCCACAGGACACAGTACCGGCTGTACCGCCAGTTTCTCGGCAATCAGCTTTCCATTCCATTTGGCAATATCCCTTTCCTCATCAAAGAACTGCATTGTTACACCGCCGGAAAATCCTTTGGGTACCGAATGGGAGGTCTGTACTTTCAGCGCTGCAATCCGGTAATCCGCAAGGGATTTTCCAACGTCAGTCCCTGCATTTTCAAGCACACTGCACGTCCGCTGAAAGAAGGGATAAACCATTGCCTCCAGATAGATTCCGTCCACCTCTGACGTAATCTCCATACACCCGACAGGAAACGCGGTTTTGAGCATATCCATCTTAAGATCCTCTACGTCTTCCTTATATGCGGCAAGGAAGGTTTCTTTCTCCTTTGCGGACAGCCTCACCGCCGTCTCTGTCACCCCGTCCGACCATATAATCTGACCTTTTTTCAAGTCTTCCACTTCCACCAGGGGATATGCCCGTTTCTTATATTCTTTCGTCTCATATACCTGGGCAAAGGAATCCAGAGACTTCTGATTTAATGGGTAACGCCTGTAACGTCTGCTTCCATCTTTGAACTGATAGCAGACCGTTGCTGACGTAAGTTTATCCTCTGCCGGATCCTTCCCTATCTCTGCGGCCAATTCTTCAATCCATGCCATCCCTGCCTCAATGCTCTCCTCCTGTGCCAGGGAATACGAAAGCAGCCTTTCTTCTGTCACAGAATCATCCCCGTCTTCCCCGCTTACAAACTGTCTGTGTCTCATGTCAAGACCGCTTACACTGACCGCTACCTCTGCCACATGGGTTCTCTCTGGCACATATCCGTCAAAGCCAGCCTCACTTGCCAGAAACATGCATCCTGCGGCAAACGCGCACACACCCGCCGCACACATCTGCCGTCTTCTCCGGCCAAAGGCCGTTCCCGGCATCCGCACCAGACACTCCGTCAACAGATGGATCCCGCAGGCGCCCGCCATACCGCTTGCGCCAAGCAGCAGCACAAGCGCCGCCGTTCCATATTCCAGGCCCCCTGTCACATCTATCAGAAGCATTCCAAGCCCCATTCCCCCAAGCAGGGAAACCGCCGCCTGGATGGCGCGCTCTGCCGGAACACAGGTAAACGCCCGCCCCGTCAGCTCGGTTTTCCGGCTTTTGTGCGTAAGAGCCGCCAGGGCCAGAAATATTCCCGCCCAGAGAACCGCCGCAAAGACCGCCTTTCCTTCTGGAACATACTCCCACGCCTCCTGCCATTCATAAAGATCCGTCCCCATCAATTTTTTTGAAAGGTTCAGGGGAACCAGCAGTTCTTCCGCCTCTTCCAGAAGCGGAATCCGGTAGAAATACCGATAGAATTCCCGGACATATCCATAGAAGATACTCTGTATCACTACGTGAAAATACAGCAGAAACAACACTGCCGCCGCCACAGCCGTAATCATCTTCCCCGATATCACCGCCGCAAAGATTCCGGTATGGTAAAAGACAAGAAACACCAGCAGGGCCGCGCATATGCTTCTTCCCAGATAAGTCCCCGCATATGCTGCAAAATTCCGGCCGTTCACCGCCCCGTATACCCCAAGGACAATCTGGGTCAGCAGAAGGGGGGCAGAAAACTGGCAAAGCCCATGCACATATCTGCTTAAGAATATAGTACTTTTCTTCACCGGAAGACTGTAATAGAAATCCTGCCTCCTGCCCTGAAACAGATAGAAGAATTCAATCATTGAAAATGCAAGTCCAAGCCCGGCGCTAAGGATACAAAGCTCCATGCTCCCAATCCCGAAGAAAACAGATTCCATATCTGCAGAAAGATCCACGATTGTCATGACCATATAGAGTATGAATAATCCCCAGGAAAGAGCCCCTGCAAGATGGGAACGCTCTGCTTCTCGCAGCCATCTACCGAAATACTTTGCCGACGTCATAACCGTTCCCCTCCATTTCCGCAAGAAAGATCTCTTGAAGCGTCATTGGCACCTCCCGACAGAACACCGGGCCTTTCGCCTGTACCTGCTCTAAGATCTCTTCTTTTACGCCCCTTACGATCAGCGTGGTAAAATATCCCTCCTGCCGGAACCGGACCACATTCAGACATGCACGCAGATCATCCGCTGCCCGCTCATTCCCTTCTCCGTCAAACACACACTGGATCTTAAACACCTCTGCGGCCTTCCTTCGCATGTCCCCTGCAAGCAGTATCCCGCCCTTGTGCAGGATGGCGATATCCTTACAGAATTCTTCCAGATCCTTAAGCTTGTGGGCGGCAACCACCACCGTAAGATTTCTCTCTTTCATTTCCCTGCGAAACAAATCCTTCATCACTTCCGTCACCACAGGATCCAGCCCGTCAAACACTTCGTCGCACAGAAGATATTCCGTGTTCGCACACAATGCCATGATCAGAAACGCCTGCCGTTTCATCCCTTTAGAAAATGTGCGCATGGGTCTTCTGGTATCCAGTTCCAGCCGGTCTGCCATGTAGGCCACTGATTCCGGGTCCATTCCTTGATACTGCCGACGGTAAAATTCCGTCATCACCTCCATACTTGCATTGGGAAAATAGTACGGATCGTCCGGCAGGTAAAAGAAACGCTCTTTCCCCTCCGGATGATCGCAGCAGGGTTCTTTGTCTATGAGAATCCTGCCGGCTTCACATGCAAGGATCCCCGCCATCACGCGAAGCAGAGTGCTCTTTCCCGCGCCGTTCGTTCCCAGAAGCCCGAACAGGCTGCCTTCCGGGATGGTAAAGGACACATCATTCAAGGCGGTTAAGTTGTCAAATGTTTTTGTTACATGCTGTACCTCAATCATAACGCTCCTCTTCTTATACCACAGCTTCTATCATCGTCTTACCACTACAGTGGACTTCTTTCTTCACGGTCTTCATCCACATTGAAGCTTTTACTCATATACTGCCTCCTCTGTGTTATCCTGCAGCGTTATCTTCATTATAGTCATTTTTCACCTGAGTGTAAACGCAAATTTCTCTCTTGATGGTATCATATTTTTATGTTATTGTTTCAACAAACTAAGTTTTACGATTGGTAAATCATTGATTATGGAGAATGAACATGCTAGAAACGAAAGTATTATTAATCGAGGACGACCCGGCCATTGTGGAGAATCTGTCGGCCTTCTTAAAGGAGGAAGGCTTTGAAGTCATTTCCGTAAACGGACAGCAGAAGGCTATGGAGCAGCTGGAAATCTACCGACCCCAGCTGATTCTTCTGGACGTGACTCTTGCGGAAGGAAACGGTTACAGCGCATGTACTGCCATCAAGGCGAGATATGAGATTCCCATTATCTTTCTTACTGCTCTTGGAGATGAGTTCTCCGTCGTAACCGGACTTGACATGGGAGCGGACGATTACATCAGCAAACCGTTCCGTCCTCGCGAACTGGTCTCCCGAATGCGTTCTGTTCTGAGACGGGCGGGGAAATCCTGCGGGGTCGTATATGCGGGGGACCTGAAGGTGGATACAGAGAAAGGCATCTTGACGCGGTCCGGGGAAGAATTGTTTCTTTCTGCTCTGGAATACCGTCTTTTCCTGGTGTTTCTGAATCACCGGGGGAAGATCCTTTCCCGCGGACAGCTTCTGGAAGAGATCTGGGACGTGGCGGGGGAGTATGTCAACGACAATACGCTGACCGTATATATCAAACGGCTTCGTGAAAAGGTTGAGCGTAACCCTCAGAATCCTGAGATTATTAAGACTGTACGGGGACTTGGGTATCGTATGGAAGTGTGACCCCTGTAATCTCAGAATGGAGGAGAATTTTATGTGGTTGTTTCGCAACGGTGAATTTGTAAAACAGATCGGATTATCCGCAGCCGGGACGCTTCTTGCCGGACTGTCGGCCGGCATCTTATGGGGCAGGGAGGCTTTTGCGGCGGCTCTGCTTTCCAGCCTGTTCTGGTGTATTGCGCACCTTCGCCGGGAAATCAGACGTTTCCAGGGTATGCGGCTTCTTGCCGGACAGATTGACGAACTGCTGCACGGCAGCGACATCCCGGAATTCAAACATTTTCATGAAGGGGATCTGGAAATCCTGCGGGATGAGATCTATAAGATGACGATCCGTTTAAAAGAACAGGCGGCTCTTCTGCAAAAGGAGAAATCCTCTCTCGCAGACGCACTCGCAGATATTTCCCACCAGATCCGCACACCCCTTACCGCTCTTAACATTCTTCTGGAGCGTCTGAAAAGCCCGGAACTCGATATACATGCCAGAAGGCATCTTCTGCGTGAGGCCGGAACGCTTCTGGCCAGAATCGAATGGCTGGTCACGGCTCTCCTTAAGATGTCCAAGCTGGAGGCCGGAAGCATTGCCCTGCAAAAAGAGACGGTTTCTTTGTCAACATTTCTGGCAGACGCACTCTCGCCCTTCGCCCTTGCCATGGACATTCACAGTAAGACCTGTACCGTCAGAGGCGCAGAAGGGATCTCATTTACAGGAGACTACGCCTGGACCCTGGAAGCGGTGCGAAACGTCATTAAGAACGGGCTGGAATATACGCCGGACGGCGGCTGGATGACAATCTGCTGTGAGGAGAATCCTCTTTACACGGAACTTAAGATTACGGACTCTGGCCCTGGAATCCCCAGAGAGGATCTGCCCCATCTTTTTGAGCGGTTTTACCGGGGTAAGAATGCGGGAAAGGACAGTTTCGGTATCGGACTGGCGCTGGCACAGATGATTCTTTCACGTGAAAATGCGGTCATCCAGGCCCAGAATGCACCGGAAGGCGGGGGACAGTTTCGCATACGGTTTTATAAGACGATGGTATAAAAGGTTAAGTGACAGATTTGTTATAAAATAGTCACGGATGAGTCATATGAATGGCTTATACTTGAAATCACATCAGGATCATCGGTATTATTCTGAGAGTTTGTTTTAAGAAGGTGAATCGTATGGAAATATTAAAGATTACGGATCTTTGTAAGGTCTATGGGGAAGGAGAGAATGCGGTGCGCGCACTGGACGGTGTGTCATTCTCTGCGAACCGGGGAGAATTTATCTCCATCGTCGGCTCCTCTGGTTCGGGAAAGTCCACCCTGCTGCACATGATCGGCGGCGTGGACCGCCCCACTTCCGGCAAGGTGATCGTGGGCGGCGTGGACGTGTATGAGCAGGATGAGGAGGAACTGGCCATCTTCCGCCGACGCCAGGTAGGGCTGATCTATCAGTTCTACAATCTGATTCCCGTGCTGAACGTGCGTGAGAACATGTCTCTTCCCGTGCTGATGGACGGCCGGGAAATTAATGAGAAGCGGATGGAAGAACTTCTGGAACTGCTGAAGCTTTCTAAGAGGGAAAAACATCTTCCCAACCAGCTCTCCGGCGGGCAGCAGCAACGGGTTTCTATCGGAAGGGCTCTTCTGAACGCACCGGCTCTTCTCCTTGCCGATGAGCCTACAGGAAACCTGGACAGTGAAAACAGCCGTGAGATCATGAAGCTTCTGCGCTATTCCAACGAGGTTTACCATCAGACCGTCATCGTAATCACCCATGATGAAAATATCGCTCTCCAGGCCGACCGGATTCTGGCCCTGGAAGACGGGCGGATTGTGAAAGACGAGGTGGTCCGGCGATGAACATTTTCTCAAAGATTACGGCAAAAACTATGCGGGCAAACCGTGGCCGCACCATCGTGACCATTATTGGCGTCATTTTATCAACTTCTATGATTACGGCCGTGGCCACTTTTGGCACCAGCTTCCAAAGGTTTCTCGTGGACTACAGTATTTCCACAAACGGAAACTGGCACCTGGCCGCCACAGGAACAAACGCGGCACAGGCCGGCGCTCTGGCAGAACGGAAGGATGTGGAGAATGCGGCAATCTTAAAAACGCTGGGATACGCCTGGTTCGAGCCAGTGACCCAGCAGTCGCCGTCCATGCCTTATCTGTATGTACGGTCCCTTTCCCAGGAAGCCCTTGCAATGCTTCCCGCAAAAATGCAGGAAGGAAGGATGCCAGAAACAGAGGATGAGATTGCAATCCCTGCGTTTCTTCTGGCTAATGAAGCCGAAGGTAATCAGACCAAGATCGGCGACACGCTGACGCTTGAACTGGGCGAGCGGTCGTACCAGGGAGTACGCCTGGGGCAGAACAATGAATACATGGATGATGAATTCGAAGACGACGAGACCTTTACCCCCATGGAAACCCGGACTTTTACGGTAGTCGGAATCTATTCTACCTGGCCGGACGTTGCTTTCTGGGCTCCGGGATATGATGTGCTGGCAGGGCCCACTGACCGGGAAACCGCGTACCAGGATATATTTATCGAATTAAAACAGCCGCGGAAGGTCTATGATTTCGCAAAAGAGAATATTACGGATGAGAACGCAGGAATCCTATATAACGATTCTCTTCTGCGCTGGCTTGGCATTGCGGATAACTCCAATCTCATTGTTGTCCTGACGGGACTTCTGGTTATCCTGATTATTGTAATCATGGCTGGCTCTATCACGCTGATCTACAATGCGTTTTCCATCTCTCTGCGGGAAAGGACGGTACAGTTCGGTCTGCTGTCCTCTATCGGGGCAACGAAAAAACAGCTTCGGAAAGCCATGCGTTATGAGGCATTTTTTGTGAGCGCAGTAGGAATCCCCTTAGGTATACTGGCCGGAGTCGGGGGGATCGGCATAACCCTCCACTATATCGGCAGCGGACTGACGAACTGGATCCACGGCACAAAAATGGGGATTCCGCTGTATATTCCCCTTTGGGCAGCGGCGATTGCCGGAGGGATTGCATTTGTGACAATCATGGTGTCTGTGTGGCTTCCATCCAGGAGAATCCAAAAGATTACGCCCATGGAAGCAATACGTTCCAGCACGGATATCCGAATCAGACCTAATGAAGTCAGGACAGGAACATGGATCTTATCCTTGTTCGGCCTTGAAGGTATGATGGCGCAGAAGAATTATAAGCGGGACCGCCGGAAATATCGGGCAACCGTCATCTCTCTTACCATGAGTATCGGACTGTTTACGGCGGCGGGGCTGTTCAATCTATATCTGCTGCAGACCGGGGCGTTCGTCCTGGAGGCGCCGGATACAGACGTACGGTATACGCTCTATACAGACGTGCAGGAGCGGGAAGCGGATGTGGAACAGGTTCTGAAGCGGACGGAAGGGATACACTCTGTCACGAAACATTACGCGGCGTCTTTTGATTTCGAATTTCCTATGGAATGGGCGCAGACAGGGCTTCTCGGCGCCTATTACCAGGAACTGCCTGCGAAAAACAACATAGAGGAATCTTCGAGTGACACTCCGGCTAAAGATCAGACGTCTCCAGCCGGAAACAGCGGGACGGATACAGAAACAGCCTGGATAAATGGCACCATGATTATTCTTGGGGATGAGGATTTCAAAGCATTTGCCAGGGAGCAGAATGTGAAAGCGTCCTCCTATCAGAACAGTGATCATATAAAAGTGATATATCTGAATCATACGAAATATTTTAACCCAGAAACGGAACGATATGAGAAACAGGATATTTTCCCGGAAGAGACAAAGGAACTGCTGCCTGCCGGCTATATGGAATATGACGAGGAGGGAGGGATCCAGGACTTCCACCAGACCATGCAGTTTGAACTGGCCGACGCCGTCAGCGCTCCCCCCGAAGCATTTGCAGAATACTCGGACCGTATTGTCATGTTTCTACCGGAAAGTATGTATCTGAAATTTATCGACAGCTTCCAGACCGTCCTGCTGAATGCGGTGTATTCACTTCGATGTGAGAATGCATCTGATACGTTCCGGGAACTGGAAACCGTTTTTTCTGAACAGTCTCTGTCTGACGTCGGTTATCTGGAAAATGTAAGGGAAGAATTTGAGACGGATCGGAATACGATTATTGCGGTCAAAGTACTGACATATGGATTCGTGGCGCTGATTTCTCTCATTGCAGTGGCAAATGTGTTCCATACCATTTCCACCAATCTGATGCTGAGGCGGAAGGAATTCGCCATGCTTCGGTCCATGGGTATGTCGCCGAAGGGATTCCGTAAGATGATGAATTATGAGTGTCTGATCTACGGGATACGCTCTCTGATCTATGGCTTTCTATTTACCGGATTGATAAGCGCAGCGTTATACTGGATCCTTGGAGCCGGGGCGGATGTTGAATTTCTGATTCCCTGGGGATATCTGGCCGCAGCGGCCGTCGGGGTGTTCCTGGTGGTGTTCCTGACGATGATGTATACCATGAGGGTGATTAAGAAGAATAATATTGTGGAGGAACTGAAGATGAATTAACGGATGTGTCATTGAACATGTTCAAAGCAGGAGAGCGCTGCGGCGGCTGGTGTAGCTTGTCACTACATCGTCAAAATGGTTAGATGGCGGTCATAAGGACAACAAATAACCTACTGGGCGCTTTTCCAGTAGAACAAAGTGGGCAGGCCCACTTCAACTCCCCTAACCCCTCACTCATGAGGGGCCTGGACACTTTGTGCGCCGAGCACAATTGCGAAGCAATATTTTACCTCTTGTGCGAGTGCGCATATTATTTTTATCTTATAGGAAAGATACTTTCACGCATTAGCGTGACAAGGTCTTTCCTATAAGATAAAAAAGGAAGAATCCCCGGACTGTACGGCAATACAATTCGCAATGTCATTAACTTAAGAAAAAGAACAATGCCGGATATCATTACACCGCT